>NZ_JYFN01000006.1 GCF_000948395.1 Frankia torreyi
CACGATCGGACCGGTGTGTGTCTGTTCGTGTAAGGCCGCCTACGACACGTCGTTGACGGACGGGCAGTGGGCGGTGATCGGACCGCTGTTGCCCGTGCGGGACCCGTGCCGCGGTGGTGCCCCGTTGAAGTACGACCGACGCCTGGTGATCGACTCGATTCTGTACGTGCTGGGAGCGGGGTGTTCGTGGCGGCGGATGCCGCATGACCTGGCGCCGTGGGACGTGGCCTACCGGTGGTTTCGGGACTGGACCGCGGACGGGACGTGGGCGCGGGTCCACGACACCCTGCGCGACCGGGTCCGCCAGGCCGACGGGCGGGATCCGCAGCCGTCGGCCGCGGTGCTGGACTCGCAGTCGGTGAAGTCCGCCGAGGGCGGTGAGGCGATCGGCTACGACGCGGGCAAGCGGGTACGCGGCCGTAAACGGCACCTGCTGGTCGACACCTGCGGGCTGCTGCTGACGGTGGTCGTGCACTCCGCGTCGGTGCAGGACCGGGCCGGTGCCCGCCGGGTACTGACCGGTCTGCACCGGCTGTTCCCGCAGGTCGGGCTGGTGTGGGTGGACGGCGGCTATGTGAACGTCGTCGATGCCTCCCTGGTGGCCTGGGCCGCCGAGCAGGAGAACATCGAGATCGTCGCTGTTCCGCGTAACGCCGACGTGCGAGGGTTTCAGGTGCTGCCCCGCCGCTGGGTGGTGGAACGCACGTTCGGCTGGTTAGGCAGGTGCAGACGCTTGGCACGCGACTACGAACGCAAGACCGCGCACGCCGAAGCCATGATCCAGGTTGCGATGATCCGGCTCATGGCGGCCCGGCTCGCCGGTGAGGACGTCGAGCCCCACGGTCCCATCGAGACCGAAGCCGCTCGACGCCTCACCGAAGACCTCACCAACGAGTAGCCACTCGGATACCCAACACTCTCTTACGCCAGGGCGCGCCGAATGCCGTCCACGGCGGCCGCGTACCCCGCCCGAAACGCCTCCCGCTCGCCCGCCGTCATCCAACGCGCCGCCACCAGTCCCGCCGGCTCGGCGCCGAGCGCGGTCTCCAGAACCGTAGGCGCCCGGGCCGGCGGCGCATCGCCGCCGGCCCCCGGGCCGTACACCAGCACCACGTCGACGTCGCCGTAGGCAGCGGTGAAGACCAGACCGGCCGGCAGCCGGCCGACGGCACGGAACGCCTCCACCGGATCGGAACCCACGCGCAGCGCGACCGCCCAACGGTCCAGCCCCCAGGACGTGACGGAGACCCGGCGGGCCTCCTGTCGGTCCGCGGCCGGCTGGGCAGCGCTCGACTCCTGGGCTCCGGCCACCGCCGTCTCCGCCTGGCCGGCGGGGGATGGCGCCGCCGATCCGGGGGGTCCGGCCGGATCGGCGGCGGATCGGTGACCCTGCTTGGGCAGGGCAGAGTCACCTGTCCACCGGGTCGGCGGGGGCACCTCGGCGACGGCGGACTGCCGCTCGTGAACGAAGAAGCGCACCGGCGCCACCTCGTACTCCGGCCAGCCCTGCTCAGCCGCGAAGTCGTCCGCCGCCGACGCGGAGACGAAGGTGATCACCACATCGGTGACCTGCCGGTTGCCGCCGGGCGCGAACCGGACGACGCCGTAGACGACCGCAGGTCGATCATGATCTCTCCTCGGCTCCGTCACGATCGGCACCGCCCTTCCGGACCCGCACCCCCTGCGCCCACACTCCCTGCGCCGACACTCCCTGCGCCGACGCCCGATCGGCCGGGCCGGTGGCCGCCACCGACGCTGGTGGCGGCCACCAGGGTCGGTGGCCGTCGGTCCGCCCCTCCCATCCGGGCCGGCGGTGACCAACCGGCCCGCCGGGTGCGCCGGCCCCGCCCGGCGGAGGTCGCGGCTCGACGCGGGGCGGGGCCGGCCTGCGTCCAGGGTGGCCCGAGCCGGCGTGGCCGGGAAACGTCAGTCAGGCATGCTCTTCTCGTATGGGCCCGGCTGGACCGGACCACAGCCGGATCCGCGCCGCTGCGCGCCCCCGCACCGGCGGTGCGGAGACAACCTCGCCTCCAGCTCCAGCCGGGGCGGGAGCGGATGATCCGGCCGGGCGGGAGCGGGAGCTGCCGGCCGGTCGATTACCAGATCTGCCTCGGTGCCGCCTGCCCATCCGACCCGGCCGGATGTCGGATCCGCGACAACCTCGCGGTCGCGACAAGCGCCGGCAAACTATGCCGGTTTGGCATAGCGTCGTCATCCTGACGTCTTAGCCGCAGCCTGACGCAGCGGACTTTCCGCCGTCCCGGCAGGGCGATCGACGCAGGTCGGAGCCCGACGGAAGGCCGGTCGATGTCCTACGAATCCGGTCCCTACCGGGTCTCCCGCATCCTGCTCGCCCGGTCCGACTTCCGGACCGCGTGCGAGACCCGGGACTTCCGGACGGCCTTCCGGCTGATGAAGAAGTATGACGGCGCGAGCCAGAACCGCATCGCGTCCCCGGTCGAGGGCCTCAGCCAGAGCCGAGTCAGCCGGATCATGCAGGGTGAGGATCATATCGCCCGGCTCTCCCTGATCGAGCGCATCGCCGACGCGCTGCGCATCCCGGGCGCCTATTTCCAGCTCGCCGCGCGCCCATGGGAAGCGACGGACGAGGCGGGTGACGCGCCCCGTTCGCCGGGCGCCCGGGCGACGGAGCCCGGTGGTCGCATGGCCCCGCCGCCACCGGGCTCGTCGGCGGCGATCACGGCGGCCGAGCCGGTCGGGGCCGCCCGGGCCACCCGGGCCGGCCCCGACCCGGGTGGGCTTGTCGTCGAGGAGGATCGCGCCGAGCTGCGCTACGAGGACGGCATGTACGTCGCCCATCAGCGCCGGCTCGTGCTCAACACCGGCGTCGAACCGGTGACCCGCTACCTGATGCGGATCTCCGTCGACCGATTTCCCGGGGACCAGGAACGCGCCGCCCGGCTCTACCGCAGCAATCCGCTGCGCTGGGAGGAACTGCAGCTCAGCGCGCACTGCGGCGACGAGCAGATGTCCTGGCAGGTCAAGACCGACTGGGATGCGCTGAAGGAGGTCTGGCTGCTGTTCGAGAACAATCGCGGCCGATTCCCCCTCTACCCGGGCGAATCAGCATGGATCGAGTACAGCTACCGGGTCGGCGAGGAGAAGTGGGGCCCGTGGTTCCAGCGGGCCGTCCGGGTACCGACCAGCTTCCTGTCGGTCGTGCTGGACTTCCCCGCCGAGGTCGATCCCGTGGTCTGGGGCATGGAGACGTCGATGACCGCGGACGCCTTCCCGTTCCGCACGGCGATTGCCCGCTCGGATGATGCCAAAAGGCGTGTTTTCACCTGGTCCACCAATAATCCCCCACTGCACGCCCGATATCGTCTGGAATGGAACTTTCGGGCGGGGGCGCCGAACCGGGATCCCGCCGACCGAGCCGTTGCCCGGCCCAGCGCGCAGATGGCCGCGGCGGGCATCGTCCAGGTAGGCGATCCCGCACTCCACCAGCCAGCCCGGTCGTTCGAGCTGCCCGTCGAGGCCGAGGACGCCCGCCGCGTCGTCGCCGAGCTGTCCTCGGCCATGGAGCGAGTGTCCGCGCTGCACACGTTCGGGAAGGGGATGGGCATCGCCGCGCCCCAGATCGGGATCAACCGGGCGGCGGCCATCGTGCGGTCCGCGGACGGCGACATCCTCACCCTGCTCAACCCACGCGTCATCGAGTCCGTCCCCGAGAGCGACGAGCAGTACGAGGGGTGCCTGAGCTTCTTCGACATCCGCGGGATCGTCCCGCGGTCCCTGGAGCTGCACGTGGAGCACACCGACATCTCGGGCCGCCGGCACATCACGGTGTACCGGCAGGGCCTGGCCCGCCTGGTCGCCCACGAGATCGACCACCTGCACGGGCACCTCTACACCGACCGGATGCGCCCCGGGGTCACGCCCATCCCCGTCGAGCAGTACCGCGGCACCGGTTCGGCCTGGACCTACACCCCCTGAGCCCCACAGCAACCCCCGGAGCCCCGCAGCAACCCCCGGAGCCCCGCAGCAACCCCCGGAGCCCCGCAGCAACCCCGGAGCCCCGCAGCAACCCTCCGAGAGCCGGTCACCGACACCGCCCGGTCGCCCTGCCGGACACATCCCCTTTATGTGGGACGACTCGTGGAGTGCCGTATAGTTCGGAAAAGCGCGGAAGAGCCGTTGTTCGCGGCGCAGCGGCGAAATTTTTTCTCGACTCCGTTAGCGGCACCGTCGACGCGGGTAGAAAGCGCCCCCCGCCACGCCCGGGAGAGAACCGGCCACGGACCGCGAAGGGCTTATGGTCAGCGTGGCCGACCAACCGCAAAACAGGCGTTCCCTGGAGCTCCGAAGGCCGTTAGAATCGGGCGCGCACGCGGGCGCGAAACCGCAAAAAAAAGATCAATTAAAGACGTTAGAACGTACTGTGCCCATCCTCACGTACCCTTGATTTCCCGGGGTCACGCTCAGCTATGTTCGTCGCCATGCCGTCAACTGATGGCAGACGTCGGGTGGCACGCCGAACCCTGCC
The DNA here is from genome assembly GCF_000948395.1 of Frankia torreyi. Taxonomy (GTDB): domain Bacteria; phylum Actinomycetota; class Actinomycetes; order Frankiales; family Frankiaceae; genus Frankia; species Frankia torreyi. The sequence goes on from NZ_JYFN01000006.1 coordinate 4,508, forward strand.
CCCACCCGATGAGAATCAAACCTGCGGCAGGGACGGGGGAACCAATTCCGGGCGCCGAGGTCAGGCGTCCTAGGGGTGAAGCCGCGAACCACGGCCGGGCATTCCCAGCCCGAACCCGACAGCTCACCTCGCAGGCGTGGGGAAGGGCAACTTAATGTCCAACGCTCGTTCGCTCGGTCGGGGCCTCAACCGGATCAAGCTCGGCACCCGGGCCGCAGTCATCGCCACCACTCTCGCCGCCTCCGTCGGCGGCGGTCTCGCGCTGTCCCAGCCGGCCAGCGCGGGGACCAACGCCGACCACTTCCTGAGCGCCGTGATTCCCTGCGAATCCGGCGGGAACCCGCACGCGGTCAACTCCATCGGAGCCGGCGGCCTGTTCCAGTTCCTGCCCAGCACCTGGCATGGTCTGGGCGGCAGGGGTCTGCCGCAGCACGCCAGCGTCGCGGAGCAGTGGCAGCGCGCGCGGCAGCTCTACGCGCAGGCCGGCACCAGCCCCTGGTACGCGTCGAAGCCCTGCTGGGGTCACCGGATCTGAGGCCCCGATACACCGCGCCGACATCCGCACTCGGCCGACTCTGATCCGCACATGATCGATCGGATCGTGCTCGACAGATCGTGAGCCGTAGCCGGCGCGAGGCGACGCGACCCAGCGCGGGTCAGGAGCCCCGTCCCCCGTGCGGGGGGCGGGGCTCCGTCACGTCCCCGGACCGGCCGCCGGTCAGCATCCCCGCCTGCGGTCGCGGCCCGGGCCGCACCCCCGCGGGTGGCCAGCGCAGCTCCACGCAGAGCTGCCCGTCGTCGACGTCGACGATCATGTCGATGGCCCGACCCGACGGTGCCGGCGGCAACTGGCCCGCCGGCCAGGAACACGACAGGAACAGGCTGGCCGTACGCGCCTGCGCGGTGACGGTGAGCAGGACCCGGCGGCTCGGCATCACCCGCAGCGCGTGGTGCAACTGCTCGACGAACTCGCCGCGCACCGAGGCGGGCAACTGGTCGAGGCCACCGGAGATCTGGCTGGACACGACCGTGCCATGCCGTTCGGCGGCGTCGATGGCCTCCCCGATCGCGCTGTGCACGGCGTCGTCGTCGAACAGCAGCCGCCGCACGGCGACCGCGCGCCGGGCACATTCCGAGCGCACGACGTCGGCCTGCGGGTCGAGCCGGCCCGCGGCGACGCCGGCCAGCAGCGGCGCCACGTCCCGTTCGACGGCCCGCAGCAGCACTCTGCGACGCTCGCGCGCCCGGTCCCGCTTCTCGGCTCGCCGACCCAGCTCCCGCTCGCAGTGACTGGCCCAGGCCCGGACATCTGCCGTGCTCCACAGCAACGGACCGATCATGACCAGGCAGATCTGCATGATCCACAAGTAGTAGAGCAACAGGAGAAGGTGGGACAGCGCGAACGGGTCCCGCGGGTTGGTCAGTAGGCTCACCGCGATCACGGCGGCGCCGACGGTGACCGACGCGAGCACCCATCGCCACACCGGGCGGGACACCGTCACCAGCATCAACAACGGCGGCAGGCTGACCATCGGCCACGCCATCATCCGCACCTCGCCGACGTCGCCGGCGTTCCACCCGCCCCCCACCGCGATCCCCAGGCAGAGCAGCACCACGGCGGCCGCCTCCACCTGCGTCAACGGCCCGGACCGGAAGCGTCGCCGGGCCACGGCGAGCGCGGCGAGTGGGGCGAACAGCAACGCGAGCGCCAGCGGGACCGAACGGACATGGGGCAGGGCGCGGCCGGCGGGCAGAACCAGCAGGATCAGCCAGACTGCGGCGAATCGACTGGTCAGGTGGCGTAGCTGCGCGGTGTAGAGGGCGCGCAGCGAGCCGGCCGCGGGCGCCACCGTCACCCAGGGGTCCGGACGGCCGGCCGCGCCGGGCGCCGCGCCGGCCGGCCCGGACCCGATCAGCACGTTGCCAGGCGGCTCGGATCCGACCAGCAGGTCGCCGGCCGGCCCGGATCCGACCAACAGGTCGCCGGCCGCGCCCTCGTCGAGCGTCGGTCCGCGCTCCACCGCCGGGATCTCGCTGGCCGCCGGCCACCGCCCCGGGCCGGCCCGGGGCGGTGGCTCGCGCCCACCGATCAGCTCGTCCAGGGCCGTCGCGCCGTCGGCGCAGCGGCGGCGGGTGAGCTGTCCGTCGCCGCCGCCGCCCCAGGCGATGCCGGTGAGGGTGTTGAGCACCGCGTTGTGGATCGTCAGCTCATGTTCCCGCTGCTCGCGCAGCAGGGTGAGCACGTCGTCCTCGCCTGCGCGCCGCTCGGCCACCTCGGCCAGCCGCGCCTGCGCCCCGCCCGCGAGCGCGTGTACCTGCGGCCGGACGTACCGGACGAGCAGGGCCGTGCAGATGATCGCGGCCAGCGGCATCGGAGCCGGCGGCCCGGCGCCGGACGCCCCGGCCACGAAGGCGCCGACCGTCAGCGCCGTCACGGCCAGGAAGGGGCCGGCGGGGAAGGCCCAGGCGGCCACCGCCGTCGCGTGCGTCGCCGCGAGCAGCACGAACGAGGCAGAGTCTCCGACCGATTCCGGCGGCAGCCACAGGCGCGCCCCCGAGGCCAGGACGAGCGCGACGACCACATTGCCGGCCGCCAGCACCCACCCGATGCCGCGATGCAGCGCGATCAGGGCGAACGTCAGCGACCAGGCGGCGGCCAGCGCCGCGACCACCAGGCCGAGCGGATGGCTCACGTACCAGTCGTGCCACAGCAGCACGAACCCCACGCCGAAGAGCGCCGCGTACAGCCGCAACGCCGCGAAGACCGCCGCCAGCACCAGCCGCAGCGCGACGGTGGGCAGCAGGGTCAGCCGCGGCTGCGGTTCGGGCAGGAGGAAACGCGGCAGCGCGAACAGCCGCGCCGACGATTCCCGCCTGCCCCGCACCGTCGTCCGTTCCCCCGAGATGGCCCGACGCCCAAGTAGGGCATGAGGCTACAAGGGCGCCGCGACGGGCTCAGCGTTCCGCCGCGCAGGACTCGGTTGCGTCACCTTTCGGCCGCCACCGGCCGGGGAGCACCCGAGTACTCAGGCGCCGCGGCGGCGGCGGGCGATCTCGGCCAGCGCGATGCCGGCGGCGACCCCGGCGTTGAGGGACTCGACCGCCCCGGCCATCGGGATGCGGATCGTCACGTCGCAGCGCTGCTCGACCAGCCGGGACAGCCCGCGCCCCTCGGACCCGATGACCAGGACGATCGGATCGGTGGCCATCTCGAGCTCGTCGATCGTCGTGTCGGCGTCCGCGGCGAGCCCGACGACGAACAGGCCGGCCTCGGCGTAGGACACGAGGGTCCTGGCGAGGTTGGTGGCCCGGGCGACCGGCAGCCGGGCGGCGGCACCCGCCGACGTCTTCCAGGCGGCGGCGGTCATCCCGGCGGCGCGGCGCTCGGGTACCAGGACGCCGTGGGCGCCGAAGGCCGCCGCGGAGCGCACCACGGCACCGAGATTGCGGGGATCGGTGACGCCGTCGAGCGCGACCACCAGACCGGGAGCCGCGGCGCGCGCCCGGGCCAGCAGGTCGTCGGGATGGGTGTAGCGGAACGGCGGGACCGCCAGGGCGAGCCCCTGATGCGGCGCCGTGCCGCACATGCGGTCGAGGTCCGGGCGGGCGACGTCGACCACCGCGATCCCCGCCCGAGCGGCAAGGCGGCGGGCGTCGGCGAGCCGCTCGTCGAAGTCGAGCCCGCCGGCGACGTAGAGGCTCGACGCCGGCACCCCGGCCCGCAGCGCCTCGACCACCGCGTTGCGGCCGACGACCAGCTCGTCGGCTTCGGCACGCCGCGCGCGCGGACCCCCCTGCCCGGCCTGACCCGTCTGGGCGGCGTCGGCGGCGCCGGGGCGGCCAGCGGTGGCCCGCCCCCGCTCCCCGCCCTGCGCGGCCCTGGTCGCGGCGGCCGCGCGGCGCTGAGCGGGATGGCCGGGACGCAGATGGGCGGGCGGGGTCGCGCCCCGGCCCTCCAGGGCCTTGCGGCCCTGGCCGCCGCTGCCGGCACCGGCTCCCTTGCGATGCGAACCCGCCTTGCCGGCCCGGCCGCCCTGCCCGCCCCGGGCGATCCCGCCGCCGCCCCGGCGCGCGGCGCCGGCCATCAGTGCCACCGACCGGCGTGCGCCGCGGAAATGACCATGTGACCACGGTATACGGCCGGCGCCGGGGACGCGGCCGGCCTCGACCCCGGCCGGGACCGGCCGGTTTCGGCCCGCCCGCCGACCAGGCAGGGGCCCCCGGTCGGGGGTCCGGCGGGCCCGAACCCGGCCACCTGCCGCGACATGGTCGTTCGGGACTGTCCGGCGCCCTATCCTGAGGCGGCAGTCCCACGCCGGTGACCTGGGTGGTCCCGGCCGCCCTCGGCCAGGTCAGGAGGGTTCGGTGTGCGTCGCTCGCCACGCGTCATCACGCGGTCGCGGACCGCGGCTCGGGCGCGTGCCGTGCTGAGCTCCGGCGAGGTGCGGGCCGAGGACGGGCCGGGACCGGCCGGCCATGCCGATGCCCCGGCACCGGCATGGCCGCCACCATCGTCGGCCCTCGCCCCTTACGCTCTCTTAAGGTTGCGCGCCGACGGAGGGGGATGCACCGGGACCTGGCCCGCCCACGGCGATCTACGTCATCGACGGGCCCCGGGGGAACCTGGGAGAATACGTCCCCATGGCTCCACAATGACCAGCTCGACGCGTGTGACCAGTTCGTCCTGTCGCCGGCCGTGCGCCTCCGGCGTCGCGGAGCGACGGCGACGAGCTCCGATGACCGGACCAGCAGGGGCAGGAGGCACCCAGCACATGGCTCTGCGCACACCGCCCGCACGCGAACGTTCCCTTCCGGTGGCATGACGGTGGACCTCAACCCGCACGACGACGCCCCCACGGTGGCTTACCAGCTCACCGGCAGCGGGGCCTTCGACCCCGACGACGACCTGGGCCGCTGCCCCGTGTGCGCGGCGCCGGTGTACTCGGACGACCACTACTGCGAGGTCTGCGGGCATCCGCTGGAAGGCCCGGACCCGGCGCACGGTGACGCCGACCACAGCGAGGTCGACCTCGGCGAGCTGGCCGGGGTGTGCGACCGGGGCGTGCGCCACACGACCAACGAGGACGCGATGGGGCTCGCCGTCGTCTACGGCACGCTCATCGCGGTGGTGTGCGACGGGGTCTCGACCACGCCCGGTTCCGGTCAGGCCTCGGCCGCCGCCGCGGCCACCGCGATGGCGGTGCTCGCGGACGCGGTGCGGGCCCACGGGCCCGGTCATCCGGTCCACCACGACACCCGCCCGCCCCGCGGCGGCAGCGCGGCCGACGCCATGCTGGACATCCTGGAGCCGGCGTACCCGGAGTACGACGAGCCGCGCACCGCGCCGCGGGCGATCGTCGGGGGCTTCTCCCCGGAGGACGCCGAGGCCGCGCTGCACGCCGCCGTCGACGCCGCACAGGCCACGATCGCCCAGCTCAGCGCGGCCGAGGGGCGGATGGCCCCGTCGTGCACCTTCGCCGCCGCCATCGTCACCCCGCCGACCCCCGACGGTCCCGGCATGGTCACCGTCGGCTGGGTCGGCGACAGCCGCGTCTACCTGCTCGGACCGCGCTGGTGCGAGCGGCTGACCTCGGACGACACCTGGGCCGCCGAGGCCGCCCGGGCGGGTCTCATCCCCGCCAACGAGGCCGAGACGCATCGGCGCGCGCACACGCTGACCCGCTGGCTCGGTGGCGACGTCGAGGACGTGGCCCCGCACACGGAGATCTTCCCGATCGAGGCGCCGGCCACGGTGCTCGTGTGCTCCGACGGGCTGTGGAACTACGCCTCCCGGCCGGATGTCATGGCCTCGCTGGTCAACCAGCTCCCGCCGCGCTGCACGGCGATCGACGTCGCCCGCCACCTCGTCGACTTCGCCATCGACGCCGGTGGCCACGACAACATCACCGTGGTCGCCGCCCGGGTGGATCACTGATGGGCGCGTTCACCGCGGAGGTCTACCAGAACGAGTACCTTCCGGCCGGCGGGACGGACGTGCACGCCGTCGTCACCGTGACGTCGACCGGCCGGCCCGACGGCCCGGACGGCCTCGCCGGCGAGGTCTCCCCGCACGGCTCCCGCCCGCCCGACTCCCCGCCGACCCACGACTCCCCGCCGACCCACGACTCCCCGCCGGCCCCTGGGTCCCCGTCAGCCCACGGGTCCCCGCCGCCGGCCGGATCGCGGCGCCCGGAACTCGCCGAGGTCCTCCTGCTCGACTGCTCGGGCTCGATGGCGAACCCGCCGGAGAAGATCGCCCAGGCGCGCCACGCGGCGTGCGCTGCCGTCGACTGTCTGCCCGACGGCGTGTGGTTCGCGATCGTCCGCGGCACCGGCGCCGCCGGCATGATCTACCCGGACAGCCCGCACCTGGTGGCCGCCTCGGCCGTCACCCGCGAGCAGGCCCGCCTCGCGGTGAGCCGGATGGAGCCGCACGGCGGCACCGCCATCGGCCGCTGGCTGGACCTGGCGCGGGCGCTGACGGGAACCCGGCCGCAGGCCATCGCGCACGCGCTGCTGCTCACCGACGGCCAGAACGGCGAGCTGGCGACGGACCTGGCAGCGGCCGTCGCCGCGGCCCGTGGGCGGTTCCAGTGCGACTGCCGGGGCATCGGCACCGACTGGCGCGTCGCCGAGCTGCGACTGATCGCGACGAACCTGCTGGGCACCGTCGACGCGATCGGCAGCCCGAACGAGCTCGTCGCGGACTTCACCAGCGTGGTCGCGACCGCCACCAGCCGAGCCACCGACCGGGTGGCGCTGCGGGTGTGGACCCCGCGCGGCGCCGAGGTGGGGTTTCTGCGGGAGGTCTCCCCCATGCTGCGCGATCTGCGGGCCGAGGCGACCACATCCGACGATCACAGCGTCGACTACCCTACCGGCGCGTGGGGAACGGAGTCGCGCGACTACCACCTGAACATCCGGGTGCCGGCCCGGCCGGTCGGAACCGAGGCGCTGGCCGCGCGGGTCAGCCTCGTCATCGACGGCCGGGAGACGTCGCAGGCGCTGGTGAGAGCGATATGGACGGACGACGAGACGCGCTCCACCCGGGTCAGCGCGGCCGTCGCCCACTACACCGGGCAGGCCGAGCTGACGGCCTCGGTGGTGCGTGGCCTGGAGGCGCGTCAGTCCGGCGACGAGGCCACTGCAACACTGTTGCTCGGACGCGGGGCCCAGTTGGCGCTCGCCTCCGGCAACGAAGACACCTACCGCCTCCTACAGAAGGTGGTTCACATCGACAATGCCACAACAGGTACGGTTCGGTTGAAGAAGAACGTCAAGAAGATCGATGAGATGGTCCTTGACACACGGTCGACGAGGACCCTCCGGGTGAACCGGTGATCAGGTGAGGGCACGTTGCCCTGCGGGGCACCTGTCTCACGACCCGACTACTGCGATCGGTGCGGAATTGGGATCATGAGTGGTCAGGAGAGGTACGAATACCGTCCGGACGACGGCGGTCGGTCTCCCTATGGGACGGACGAGCCCGGCGGCCAGCGTCGGCGTGGCCCGTCACAGGCGGACGGCCCGGACGCGGCGGGGGGTTACGACCCGCTGGGCATCCGGCGCTCGCCGGCCGACCAGTCCAGCGTGGCGGATCCGCCGCGCGGCGGCGACCCGTACGGCGGGTACGGCCGCGACGGCTACGCCGACCAGCCACGCGGCGGTCGCGGCTACCAGGCGGACCCGTACGACGAGCCGGGCGGGTACGACCGTGATCCCTACGCCCGACGGCGCGACGACCGGCCGGGTGCCGACGACCGGGCCGACCGCGGACGCGACCCCTACGGACGCGACGACCGCGCCCCCGCCGGCTACCCCGACGCCGACCGCGACCCCTACGGCCGCGCCCCCGACGACCGGGCCGACCGGGCCGACCGCGGACGCGACCCCTACGGACGCGACGACCGCGCCCCCGCCGGCTACCCCGACGCCGACCGCGGCGGGTACCCGCCGGCCCGGGAGGGCCGCGGGGCGGGTGGCTACGGCGAGGACCTGGACCGCGAGTCCGACACCCACCGCCGCAGCCGGCGTGACGACGGGTACGGCTATGAGGCCGATCCGCTGGGCCTCGACCCGGGCGCGGCGCCCGCGGGGGCGCCCGAGCGGAGCCTGCCTGGCCGCAGCGGGGATCCGCGGCACACCACCGATCCCCGCTACGCCCGACCCGGAGGCGATCCGCGGCTCGACGACCCGCGGCTGAGCGACCCCGACCTCGGCGACCCGCGCCACGACGCCGGACGGGGCGGCCGGCGCGATCCGATCGCCGACGACCCGCGCGGCGCCGGCGGGTGGGACCGCGACCGTCCCCCGACGGGGGCCACCGTCTGGGAGGCCATCGTCGAGGCGGAGCGCGAGTACTACGACAGCGGCGACGACCACCGGGTGCCGTTCCCGACCTTCTACCCGCGCCGCGTCTTCGCGCTCGCCGGCGCGCAGATGCTCGTCGGCCGGCGCAGCGAGTCGCGTGGCATCCACCCGGACATCGACCTGTCCGGCGCGCCGGAGGATCCGGGCATCTCGCGCAGCCACGCGTTGTTCGAGCAGCTCCCCGACGGCGGCTACGCCGTGCGCGACCCCGGCTCGACCAACGGCACCCGACTCAACGACGAGCCGGACCCGATCGAACCCGGGCAGCCCGTCCCGCTCCGGGACGGCGACCGCGTCTACCTGGGTGCCTGGACACGCATCACGCTGCGCGCCCGCTGATCGACCGGCGCCGGCCCGGAAGTCGGGCCGGCGCCGAGCGTCGCGCGGAGTCGTCGTCTGCCCGGGTGGTGCGACCGGCCGACAACCAGCGCGCCGTCGTGGCCGGGGGCCTGGCCGGGCGGCAGCCCCACGACTGCGGGGCCGCCGCCGGGCGGACTCAGGCCAGGTACCAGCGCTGCCCTTCGGGGGTGTCCTCGACGATGAGACCGGCGGCCGCGAGCCGCGAGCGGATCGAGTCGGCCTCCGCGTAGTCCTTCCGTGCCCGCGCCGCCGAGCGCAGATCCAGCGCGATCTGCATGACCCCGTCGAGCGCGGGCCGCAGCTCGGCGCCGGCGGAGGGCCACTGCTCGTGCGGGTCGAGCCCGAGAACGCCGAGCATCCGGCGGGTGACGTCGACCCAGCCCGCCAGCTTGCGGCTGTGCGCCTTCGACAGCACCTGGTTGCCCTGGCCGACCGCGCCGAAGACGGCCGCGAGCGCGCGGCCGACCGCGAGATCGTCGTCCATGGCCGCCGCGAAGTCCGCCCACACCCGCTGCGGGGTCAGCCCCGCCTCGGCGTCCCCCGCCGTGCCGCCCACGGCCTCGCTACCGGGCCCGCCCCGGGCGGTCCGTCCCCTTCGCCCAGCCCCCGCCGCAGCCGGGCCGTCGTCGGCCGCCAGGGCCGCCGCCTCACCCGGGCCGCCGAGGATGTCCAGCGCGTTGCGGACGAAGGTCTCCACCCGGTCGTGCGCGGCGGCCGACTCGCCCAGCGCCTCCGGGGTGTACTCAAGCGTCGAGCGGTAGTGCGCCGACAACAGGTGATAGCGCAGTACCTGGGGGCGGACGACATCGAGGGCGTCGGCGACGAGCACCGAGTTCCCGAGCGACTTCGACATCTTCGTGCCGCCGGTGGTCAGCAGCCCGACGTGCATCCAGTACCGGGCCATCTCGCCGGCCGCGCCACCGCCGGCGCCGCCCGCCGCGCAGACCGTCTGCGCCCGCTCGTTCTCGTGGTGCGGGAAGACCAGGTCGAGCCCGCCGCCATGGATGTCGAAGGCCGGGCCGAGGTACTTGCCGGCCATCGCCGAGCACTCCAGGTGCCAGCCGGGACGACCGTCGCCCCAGGGCGAGGACCAGAACGGCTCGCCGGGCCGGGCGGCCTTCCACAGCGCGAAGTCCCGCGGATCGGCCTTGCCGGGCTCCGACTCCGCCGAGGGCAGCATGGCGTCCGGCCGCTGGTGGGACAGGACCCCGTACTCGGCGAAGGAACCGACCCGAAACCAGACCGAGCCCGCGCCGGCGTAGGCGTGGCCGCCGGCGATCAGCGCGGAGATCAGCGCGATCATCTCCGGGATGTGTCCCGTCGCGCGCGGCTGGATCGTCGGCGGCAGGATGCCGATCGTGCGATAGGCGTCGTCGAAGGCACGGGTCTGACGGGTGGCGAGCTCCCAGACCGAGGTGCCGTCCCGGTCCGCATTGATGATGATCTTGTCGTCGATGTCGGTCACGTTCTGGACGAGCGTCACCTCGTGCCCGGACTGCACCAGCCACCGGCGCAGAAGGTCGAACGGCAGGGCCGTGCGGACGTGGCCCACGTGCGGCGGCGACTGCACGGTGGGTCCACACACGTAGACGCCCACGTGACCGGGGCGCAGCGGCTCAAATGGCCGCACGCGCCGCCTGCGCGTGTCGTAGAGGTGGAGACCCATCTGTCAAGGGTACGGCTCCGGCCCCGGCGGCGGGTACGCAGCCCGTGTCAGCCGACCGTCAGCACCCGGTCGGCCACGACCCGGATGACGAGCCGGACCTCGCCCGGATCGTCCCACCGGTAGATGTCACCGGTGTACTTCAGCGACAGCCGGTCGATCAGCTCCCGGCCCCCCTGCTCGGTGAGCGTGGCCGTGCCGCGCACCTCGACGTACGAGTAGGGGTCGTCCTGGTCGAGGAACATCAGCCCGACCCGCGGATCACGGGCGATGTCCCGTTCCTTCGCACGTCCGCGCGCCGTGGACAGCAGCAGCTCGTCCTCGTCACGATCCACCCAGAGCACGGTCATCCGCGGCGAGCCGTCGGCCTGGACCGTGGCCAGGACGACGTAGGTCCGCGCGTCCGCGAGGGCCCGCACCGGCTCGGGAAGGCGACCAGCCATCACACTCCTCGGGCTCCTCGGGGAGCGGCCAACGACGGCTCAGCCTTTCATTCACCGCCGGCACACTACCGAGCGATGACGGATCGGCATACCCGCTCGGACGCGGCCGGAGCTCAGGCGCGCACGACCAGGGCCGTGGCGATCGCCGCGAGCCCCTCACCCCGGCCGGTCAGGCCGAGCCCGTCGGTGGTCGTCGCCGACAGGCTCACCGAGGCGCCCAGGGCCGCGGACATCGCCGCCTGGGCCTGCTCACGGCGCGCCGCCATCCGCGGGCGGTTGCCGATGACCTGCACCGACACGTTCCCGATCACCCAGCCACCGACGGCGAGCAACCGGGCCGTCTCGGCCAGCAGGACCGCACCGGACGCCCCCGCGTACTCCGGCCGGTCGGTGCCGAACACCTTCCCCAGATCGCCGAGACACGACGCGGTGAGCAATGCGTCACAGGTCGCGTGCGCGGCGACGTCCCCGTCCGAGTGCCCGGCGAGGCCCGTCTCTCCCGGCCACTCCAGGCAGGCAACCCAGCACGGCCGACCGGCCGCGAACGGGTGCACGTCGACGCCGATGCCCACGCGCGGCAGCACCGCGGTCGTCACCGCGCTCGAGGCCGGCGCCGGGCGGTCGGTGGGCGCCACGCCGCCATCCGCCGGCTGGGGCGTGTCCGGGCTCACCCGAGGCTCCGGACATCCGAGCCAGCGCGCACGTCCGCGCCACCGCGCGGGTCGGTCCCACCGCGGGGGTCGGTCCCACCGCGGGGGTCCGCAGCCGCGCGGGGGTCGCCCGGGGCGCAGCGGGCAAGCAACGCCTCGGCGAGTACGAGATCGGGCGGTTGGGTCACCTTGAACGCCTCCTGAGCGCCGGGGATGGTCGTCACCGGCACCCCGAGAGCCTCCACCAGGCCGGCGTCGTCCGTCGCCGGAATGTCCTGCAGGGCATACGCGGCGGTGAGCACGTCACGCCGGAATCCCTGCGGGGTCTGCACCGCCCGCAGCCGGTCGCGGGGCGGGGTGCGGATCACCCGGCCGTCCGGGCCGACCTCCTTGACGGTGTCCGTCAGGCCGAGCACGGGGATCACCGCCGGATGACCGGCCAGCACTGCCGCGGCGACCGCGTCAACGAGCGCAGGCGGAGTCAACGGCCTGGCCGCGTCGTGGACGAGGACGACGGAGACGTCCTCGTCGATCGCGCGCAGGGCCCGGCGGACCGAATCCACCCGCTCCGCGCCGCCCGCGATCACGCGCACGTCCCGCCCGAGCAGTTGAGCCACGACCTCGACCAGAGTCGGCGGTGCCGCCACGACGATCTGCGTCACCGACTCCGAACGCCGCAGCGCCTCGATCGAACGCACCAGCATGGGCCTACCGCCCAGGGCTCGCAGAGCCTTCGGGGTACCCCCGCCCAGCCGCTCGCCGCGGCCGGCAGCCGGCACGATCGCCGCGACCCGCGGGCCGCTCGCCCGCGACTGGAGACCTTCGCCCATCACCAGACCTCCCGTGTGCCATCCACCACGAGAGCATGGCCTATCCGGCCGACCGGATGCGAGCCGGCCGACCGGTACGCCGATCGGGCGTGCGCAGCCGGATGGGTGCGAGCGCCGCCATCGGACCACGCCGGCCAGCGAACCCGGCCCGCCGGACGACAGGGCGTCCGGAGGGGCCGACCTCCCGGCCGGAAATCATATTCCGGTAGTTTCACGCCGACCGAATGAACCGGCCGACACCCGATCTATTACGACCGGGCCGACAAGGCCTGGATCAGCCGGCGAGAACCTCGTCGAGCATCGCCTCGGCCTTGTCCTCGTTGGTGCCCTCCGCGAGCGCGAGCTCACTGACGAGGATTTGTCGCGCCTTGCTCAACATCCGCTTCTCACCCGCAGAAAGACCGCGCTCGCGATCACGGCGCCAGAGATCGCGGACGACCTCGGCAACCTTGTTCACGTCGCCGGAGGCGAGCTTTTCGAGATTTGCCTTGTACCGCCGGGACCAGTTGGTGGGCTCCTCGGTGTGGGGTGCCCGGAGCACCTCGAACACCCGTTCCAGCCCATCCTGCCCGACGACGTCGCGCACCCCGACCATGCCGACGTTGTCGGCCGGCACCCGGACAGTCAGATCGCCCTGAGCGACCTTCAGCACGAGATAGAGTCTTTCCTCGCCCTTGATGACGCGGGTTTCTATCGCGTCAATCAGAGCAGCACCATGATGCGGGTAAACAACGGTCTCGCCGACTTGGAACGCCATGTGTCACGTGCCCCTTCCGCCTCTACCAGCGTAACACGCACGCATCGCCGCAGGTCAGACGCGCGCTGCAAGCGCAAGGGCCGCAACGCCAAGCCGAGGGGCCCGGCGGAGCCTTCCGGCCACCGTTCGCGACGGCGGACACCGCCCGACCCGGATCCACGCGCCGATCGCACTTCGCCGCGCACCGACACGAACAGCCCTACCAGGTAAAACAGGCGACAGGTCGACGGACGTTGGCTGCGCGCCCGAGCGTCAACCGCCAGGCGAACGTAGCGCGGACAGACCCCGCTCGCGCGCCGACACGGTGGCGACCGGCCGGGCGGCGGCGCGGTCCGCCGGCCCGGCCCCGGCACCGGCCGCGGCCGGCTCGCCCGCGGGCCGGCCGGGTGCGCGGCGTGACACTGCCCACGTCCCCGACCGGCCCTTCGTGGCCTGTCGGGCCGGTCAGCCCGGCTGCCGGCGCCCGGGCACCGTCCCGGCACGCGCCGCCCACCGGCCCACGCGGGCTGGCCGGGGCCGGCGGCCTGGGCACGTGGCGCCGCCGGGTGGCTAGTGTTAGCCCCGCACGGAGACCTCCGTGGATGGCCACTCGACACCGGCCGTCGGCGGCAGGTCCTCCGGGCACCGGGGGTGACCCCTGCACGCCGGGTCCGACTACCGGCGCCGGGGCGCGCCGCCGGGTGGCCGTCCACGCGACGGCCGTCGACCAGCACCGGCGCCGCCCAACGCGCCGGTCTTGTGCAGGAGGAGCCACCGAGCTGTGAGCCGCCGTCCGGGTGCCCGTTTCCCGTCAGTCACCGCCGTCGCCGAGGCGACGCCCGCCGCCGCACCCCGCGACGACGCCGCGCCGCGCTCAGCATTGCGGCGGCGGATGACCTCCCGCCGGGTGGGCGTCGCCCTGCTGGCCTCGGTGATCGGTTCGGCCGGCCTGGCGAGCTGCGCCTCCGGCAACGACGCGTTGACGAACCTCGCGCGGACCACGACCAACAGCGTCGCGGGGTCCGTAGGTTCCATCACTTTGCGTAACGTCTATGTCGCCGGGCCCGTGTCCCAGGGTGATTCCGCGCCGATCGTGTCGGCGTTCTTCAACGGGGGCGGCGAGCCGGACACCCTCGTCTCGGTGTCCTCGCCGGAGGCCGGCGGCGGCCAGCCGCCGAAGTCGGCGCAGCTCGCCCCCGGCGGCGGCCAGATCTTCATCGCGGACGCCGACGCACCCACCCTGCGGGGCGTGCAGCGCAACCTGCTGATCGGCTCCCAGCTCCCGATCACCTTCACCTTCGCGAAGGCCGGCAGCGTGACTCTGGACGTGCCGGTGGAGCCGGCCGCTCCCGGTGCCTCCGGTGCCCCGACCGAGGCCACCACGAGCACGCAGACGCCCGCCACCGGCTCGGCCTCGCCGAGCGCCGGCGCCTCTCTCTCCGCCCATACCGCCACTCCGGCCGCCGGCACCGCCACCCCGGCCGCCGGCACCCCCACCCCGACGGCCACCGCCACCGCGACCGCGGGCTGAGCCCGCCGAGGCCGGGCCCGGCCCGGCTGCCGCACCGCGGGCAGTGCTCGTGGCAGCCGACGGCCGGGCATCAGCGTGGCGAGCGCGCAGCCGTGCCGCCCTGGACCCGGATCGGCGATTCCGAGGTTCCGCGGGACCGTGGCGCTCTGGACCCGGATGGGCGCTCCCGAGGTTCCGCGGGACCATGCCGCAACTCCCGGCCGTGCTCCCTCGTGGGCCATCAGCCCGTCGGCCCCACTTAGTTGCGCCGGGAACTGCAGGAGCTTGACGACGGTCGTGGGCCGGCGGAACGCCAACAACCTCCTGTAACTGCTGACCGTCCGGTGGCCGGGATGAACACCGACCTGGGCGCCGGCGGACCAGGGCCGGCGCACCAGGGCACCGGTCCAGGGCACCGGTCCAGGGCACCGGCGGCGCCAGCCCGGCAGGGGCTCTGGGCGCCGATTGCGGCTGGTACGGCGTCGTCGGCTCCGGTCCTGGTCACACGACACCTGTGGGCGCCCCCACGCGCGGCTGGCTCCGACATGTCGGACCGGCCGGTTAACGTGGCGCCCATGACATCCACTCGGCCGGCGGCCGGCGGTCGCGCGTCCGGTCGAACGGCGTCGGGCGGGTTCCGGTGCAGCGGCTGCGGGGCGGAGTCCGTCCGCTGGGCCGGGCGCTGCCCGCGCTGCCAGGAGTGGGGGACGCTGGAGGCCCAGGCGCCTGCGCCGCGCCGGACCTCGGGTCTCGGCGGTGCCGGGCGGGCGATCACGGCCACGGAGGTCACGGCGCCGGCGCAGCCGGTGGTGTCCGTCGACGTCACGGCGGCTCGCCGCCGGCCCACGGGCATCGACGAACTGGACCGGGTGCTCGGCGGTGGTCTCGTCCCCGGCGCGGTGATCCTGCTCGCCGGTGAGCCGGGCGTCGGCAAGTCCACGCTGCTGCTGGAGGTGGCCGCCCGCAGCGCGGCCGGCGGGGCCCGGGCCCTCGTCGTCACCGGCGAGGAGTCGGCCGCGCAGGTGCGGCTGCGCGCGGGGCGGACGGGCGCGCTCCACGAGGATCTGTGGATCGCCGCCGAGACGGATCTCGGCGCCGTGCTGCGCCACGTCGAGGAGGTCTCGCCGGCTCTGCTGGTGGTCGACTCGGTGCAGACGATCTCCGCTGCCGGGGTGGAGGGGGCGGCCGGCGGCGTCACCCAGGTGCGCGAGGTCACCGCCGCGCTGATCCGCACGGCGAAGGCACTCGGCCTCGCGACGGTGCTTGTCGGCCATGTGACAAAGGATGGCCTGGTGGCCGGGCCCCGCCTGTTGGAACATCTGGTGGACGTGGTCCTGCATTTCGAGGGTGAGCGGCACTCCGCGCTTCGCCTCGTGCGGGCGGGCAAGAACCGGTACGGCCCCGCCGACGAGGTCGGCTGTTTCGAGATGAGCGACTCCGGCATCCACGGGATCGCCGATCCCAGCGGGCTGTTTCTGTCCCGTTCGGGGGCGGGCGGCCTGGAGGCGGTGCCGGGGACGTGCGTCACCGTGACGGTGGAGGGCCGCCGGCCGCTCGTCGCGGAGGTGCAGGCCCTCGTCGCCGAGACGTCCGCCCAGGTGCCACGACGGGCGGTGTCCGGGCTGGACCCGGCCCGGGTGGCGATGATCCTCGCCGTGGTCGAGCGCCGGGCGAAGGTCCGGTTCGGTAAGGCCGACGTCTACGCCGCGACCGTCGGCGGGGTGCGCCTCGCCGAACCCGCGGCGGATCTGGCGACGGCGCTCGCGGTCGTGAGCGCGGCGCGGGACCGGCCGCTGCCAGCCGATCTCGTCGCAGTCGGGGAGGTGGGGCTGGCCGGGGAGGTGCGGGCCGTGGGTGCCGTCCGCCAGCGGCTCGCCGCGGCGGCCCGGCTGGGATTTCGCCGGGCGCTCGTGCCCACGGGTGCCGGGCCCGGGCCCGAGGGCATGAAAGTCACCGAGGTGCCCGATCTGATCGGCGCCATAACCCGAATGCATGAAGCGTAACAAGAAATATGTCTGTTTTGAGTAATTTCGTTACCCCATGAAGAGCTGGACCGCACCGACTCCGGTCGCCCCGATAGCATCGCGGCAGAAGTGGCAGAGGTGGCAGACAGCGGGGAGCCGAGGAGCTGAGGGAGCCTGATGGCGGGACCACCCGGAGACGACATCTTCCGGGCGACACTGGCCGCGGTCGCCCCCGGAACTCCATTCCGCGACGGCTTGGAGCGCATCCTTCGCGGGCATACCGGGGCGCTGATTGTGCTCGGCCACGACAAGGTCGTCGAGGGTTTGTGCACCGGCGGCTTCGAGCTCGACGTCGAGTTCTCGGCCACCCGGCTGCGGGAGCTGGCCAAGATGGACGGCGCGATCGTGCTGTCCTCGGACCTGCAGCGGATCGTGCGCGCCGCAGTGCATCTCGTGCCGGACCCGACGGTGCCCACCGAGGAGTCCGGTACCCGCCACCGCACCGCCGAGCGGGTCGCCAAGCAGACCGAGTACCCCGTCATCTCGGTCAGCCAGTCGATGCACATCATCGCGCTCTACGTCGCCGGGCGGCGCTACGTGCTCGACGGCTCGGCCGCGATCCTGTCCCGGGCGAACCAGGCGCTGGCCACCCTGGAGCGCTACAAGCTCCGCCTCGACGAGGTCGCGGGCACACTGTCCGCGCTGGAGATCGAGGATCTCGTCACGGTCCGGGACGCGATCTCGGTCAGCCAGCGGCTGGAGATGGTGCGCCGCATCGCGGACGAGATCGAGGGCTACGTCGTCGAGCTCGGCACCGATGGGCGGCTGCTGTCGCTGCAGCTCGAGGAGCTGATGGCCGGCGTCGAGACGGAGCGCGAACTCACCGTGCGCGACTATCTGCCCGCCGGGTCGAAGGCCGGGTCGGCCGCGCAGGTCCTCAGCGAGCTGTCCGCGATGTCGCCGACCGACCTGCTCGACCTCACCGTGCTCGCCCGGGTGATCGGCTTCTCCGGCGGGGCGGACATCCTGGATCGGCAGATCAGCCCACGGGGCTACCGCATGCTGGCGAAGGTCCCCAGGCTGCCGCGGATGGTGGTCGACCGGCTCGTCGACCACTTCGGCACGCTGCAGAAGCTGCTCGCCGCCGGGGTCGACGACCTGCAGGCGGTCGACGGTGTCGGCGAGACCAGGGCCCGCGCCGTGCGCGAGGGCCTGTCACGGCTGGCCGAGTCGAGCATCCTCGAACGCTACGTCTGACCACCCGTCCCGCGGCCGCCCCCCGCCGGCCTGGCACGATGGCGGGGATGACCAGCGCACCGCGGACCGCGCCCGCTTTCCCGCCCGTGGCCACGGCATCGGCCCTGGCCACGGCATCGACCCCAGCCACGGCCACGGCATCGGCCGGGCCTGAGACGCTCGCCGGGCTGGTGCTCGACTGGTTCGCCGCCGCCGCCCGGGATCTGCCCTGGCGGCGTCCCGGGACGACGCCGTGGGCGGTCCTGGTCAGCGAGGTCATGCTGCAGCAGACCCCGGTCACCCGCGTGCTGCCGGTCTGGCAGGCCTGGCTGGACCGGTGGCCGACCCCGGCCGCGCTTGCCGCGCAGCCCGCCGGCGAGGCCGTGCGGGCCTGGGGCCGGCTGGGCTACCCACGCCGGGCGCTGCGGCTGCACCAGGCCGCGGCGGCCGTCGTCGAGCGGCACGGCGGCGAGATCCCGGCGGACCTCGACGCGCTGCTGGCCCTGCCCGGGATCGGGACCTACACGGCCCGGGCGGTCGCCGCGTTCGCCTTCCGTCAGCGCCACCCGGTCGTCGACGTGAACGTGCGCCGCCTGTTCGCCCGCGCCGTGGAGGGCCGGGCGGACCATCCGGCCACCGTCAGCCGCCGCGATCTGGCCGCCGTCGCCGAGCTGCTGCCGACCGACCCCGAGACCGCCGCCATGACCAGCGCCGCGCTGATGGAGCTCGGGGCGCTGGTCTGCGTGGCCCGTACCCCCCGCTGCGCCGCCTGCCCGCTGCTGCACCGCTGCGCCTGGGTGAGGGCGGGCAGTCCGGCCGGGACCGGCCCCACGCGCCGGCCGCAGGGCTACGCCGGCACGGACCGCCAGGTCCGCGGGCGGCTGCTGGCCGTCCTGCGCGACGCCGAGCAGGCGGTCGGCCAGGACCTCCTCGATCAGGTCTGGGACGACCCGGTCCAGCGGGACCGGGCGCTGGCCGGGCTGATCGACGACGGCCTGGTCGTCCGCGTCGCCCCCGGCGTCTACGCCCTGCCGAGCTGACCCGGCGGCGCGAGGTCGAGCAGGCGCGAGGTCGAGCAGACGCGGAGTCAGGCAGACGCAGGGTCAGGCAGGCGCAGGGTCCAGCATGTGAGGTTCGGTCAGGCGGTGGGGTCGGGCGCGGCACGGAACCGGTAGCCGACCCCGCGGATGCTCTCGATGATCGTCGGCTCGCCGGCGGCCTCGCCGAGGCGGCGGCGCAGCCGGCGCACGTGCACGGCGAGCGTGTTGGTCTCGGTGTGCGCCGAGCCCCAGACCTCCCGCAGCAGGGTCTCCCGCGGAACGACCCGTCCGGCCTGCTCCAGCAGCAGCGCGAGCAGCCGGAACTCCCGAGGCGGGACCGACACGACCGCGCCGTCGAGGCGGACCTCGTGGGCCGCCCGGTCCAGCAGCACCGGGCCGCCGCGCAGGACGTCATCCTCCGCCGGCCGGGGCGACTGCGGGCCAGGGCGCCCCGTCCCGATCACGCCGACCATCGCCAGCACCTCGGGCACGCGGTACGGCTTGCCCACGCAGGCGCTCGCGCCCGCGTCCAGGCCGGCCGCGGCGGCCGGCCGGTCGTCGGGACCGACCGCGAGCAGGATCGGCACGTCGTCGTGCCCGGGCACGCTGCGGACCGTCCGCACGACGGTGACCCCGTCGACGACCGGCAACCGAGCGCTGATCAGCAGGGCGGCGGGCTGCTGGAGACCGATTTCCAGCAGGGCCTGCGCGCCGTCGGCCACCACGCTCACCTCGACCCCACCACCGGCGATGGCGTCCAGCATGCCGTCGTCGACCTCGGAGTCCGCGATCAGCAGCGAGGGCCGACCAGCCGACCTGACCTGTGCCGCAGCCCCGTTCCGTCCGGCCACCGGACCACGGTCGGCACCCCCCGGTTGAGCGGACTCACGCCGTACCGGGAGCATCCGCCTGTCCTGACCGTGAACTTCCGCCGGCGTCAGCCGAACCGCCCGGAGACGTAGTCCTCGGTCCGCTTCTCCGTCGGGTTGCTGAAGATCTTCGAGGTCTTGTCGAACTCGACGAGGCGGCCGGGGTCTCCGGTCTTCTCCAGAGAGAAGAACGCGGTGGCGTCACTGACCCGCGACGCCTGCTGCATGTTGTGGGTGACGATGACGATCGTGAAGCTCGACTTCAGCTTCGTGATCAGGTCCTCGATGGCCAGCGTGGAGATCGGGTCGAGTGCCGAGCAGGGCTCGTCCATGAGCAGCACCTGGGGCTCGACGGCGATCGCCCGCGCGATGCACAGCCGCTGCTGCTGGCCGCCGGACAGGCCGGCGCCGGGCCGGCCGAGCCGGTCCTTGACCTCCTCCCAGAGGTTCGCGCCGCGCAGCGACTCCTCGACCCGCTCGTCGAGCAGCGCCTTCTTGCGCACGCCGTTGAGCTTCAGGCCGGCGATCACGTTCTCGTAGATGGACATGGTGGGGAACGGGTTCGGCCGCTGGAAGACCATCCCCACGGTGCGGCGGACGTTCACCGGGTCCGTGCCGGCCCCGTAGAGGTCCTCGCCGTCGAGCAGCACCTTCCCCTCGACGCGGGCGCCGGGAAGCACCTCGTGCATCCGGTTGAGGGTGCGCAGCACCGTCGACTTTCCGCACCCGGACGGCCCGATGAATGCGGTGACGTTCTTCGGTTCGATGGTCAGGTTCACGTCGGCTACGGCCTTGAACTTGCCGTAGTACGCCGTCAGCCCGGTTACGTCGATGCGGGTGGCCATGGCAACCTCGACTCACGATCTGTCTGGACGCTGTTCGATGTCGGACGGGAACGCGGGACGGTACGGGAACGCGGGACGGTACGGGAACGCGGGACGGTACGGGAACGCGGGACGGTACGGGAACGCGGGGCGGTACGGGCCGGCGGCGGCGACGTCGGTGGCGGCGCCACCGGCCCGGGTCCGGGTCATTTCAACCGGTTGCGTCCGGCGAACAGCCGGGCGACGAGGTTCAGCACCATGATGATGATGATCAGCACCAGGGCGGCCGCCCACGCCCGGTCGACCGCGAACTGCTGCGGCTGGCCGGCCTGGGAGTAGATGTACAGCGGCAGGGACGACTGCTCGCCCGAGAACGGGTTCGAGTTGATGAGGTTCGTGCCGAAGACGGTAAGCAGCACCGGGGCGGTCTCGCCTGCCACCCGGGCCACCGCGAGCATGACGCCGGTCACGATCCCGGGCAGCGCGGTGGGCACGACCACCCGCAGGATGGTCCGCCACTGCGGCACGCCGAGCGCGTACCCGGCCTCGCGCAGCTCGTTGGGAACCAGCTTGAGCATCTCCTCGGCGGAGCGCACGACCGTCGGGATCATCAGCACGGCCAGCGCGAGCGCGCCCGCGAACCCGGAGAAGCCCTGGTCGAGAGCGAGCACCCAGAACGCCAGGATGAACAGACCCGCGATGATCGACGGCAGGCCGGTGAGCACGTCGACGAAGAAGCTGATCACCCGGCTGATCCGGCCGCGGCCGTACTCCACCAGGTAGATCGCCACGAGCAGGCCGAACGGCACCGCCAGCACGCTGGCGAGCAGCACCTGCTCCACCGTGCCGATGATGGCGTGGTAGATGCCGCCGCCCACGTCCCGGGCGCCGATGCCGTTCATCGAGTGGGTGAAGAAGCCGGCGTCGAGCCGACCGGCCCCCTTGCTGATCACGCTGACCAGCACCGCGACCAGCGGGATCACGGCGAGCAGGAACGCGGTGTAGACGAGTGTCGTCGCGAACCGGTCCCGCGCCCGGCGCCCGCCCTCGACGACCGTCGAGACAACGGTCGTCGCGATCACGAAGAGGAGCGCGGCCATCAGCACGATCTGGATCTCGCTGTCGACCGGCGTGAGCAGGTAGATCAGCAGGGACACGACCACCGCGCCGGCGGCGACGGCGAGCGGCGCCCAGCGCGGCAGGGTCTGCCCGCGCAGGCGTAGGCGGTCTGGGTCACTGTCGATGTCCGGTCCGGACACGGTCGCGGTGCTCATGCGGAGCTCCCGGAGAACTCGCGGCGGCGCGCGACGATGGCCCGCGCGATGATGTTCACGATCATCGTGACGATGAACAGCACCAGGCCGGAGGCGATGAGCGCGCCGCGGCCGATGTCGTTGGCCTCGCCCCAGCCGTTCGCCACGTTCGCGGCGATCGTGTTGCCGGCGGGCGAGAGGAGGTGCGCGGAGATGTTGAACGAGGCGGGCAGGACCAGCGCGACCGCGATCGTCTCGCCCATCGCCCGGCCGAGACCCAGCATCGACGCGCTGATCACCCCGGGCTTGCCGTAGGGCAGCACCGCGACCCTGATCATCTCCCACCGGGTCGCGCCGAGGGCCAGGGCCGCCTCGCGGTGCGCGATCGGCACCTGGAGGAAGACCTCACGGGACAGGGCGGCCACGATCGGCAGGATCATGATTGCCAGAACCACGGAGGCGACGAAGAGCGAACGCCCCACCGAGTCGCCGCTGAACAGCGGGATCCAGCCGAAGTAGTCGTTCAGCCAGAGCTGGATGCCCTTCATGTGCGGCGCGAGGACGATCAGGCCCCACAGTCCGTAGACGACGCTCGGCACGGCGGCGAGCAGGTCGACGATGTAGCCGAGGACGGACGAGAGCTGCCGGGGCGCGTACACGGTGATGAACAGCGCGATCCCGACTGCCACCGGCACCGCGATGATCATCGCGACCGCCGCCGAGACGACCGTGCCGTACAGGGTCGCGGCCACCCCGAACTTCGGCGGGGTGGCGTTGGGGAACCACTCCTCGGTGGTGAGGAAGTTCCCGGTGTTGGCGTTGAGGGCGTGGGTGGCGCGCAGCACCAGGAAGATCGCGATCACGGCGATCAGCGCCAGCAGGCCGAGGCCGGCCGTGCGGGTGAGGTTCTTGAAGATCAGGTCGGCCGCCCCGACCCGCGCCTTGCCCGCGGCCGCGACCGCGGGCCCGCCGGCCGGCGGTGGGTCTTCCGGCGGGGCCGTCGCCGTGGCGGCCCCCCGCGGCTCGGCGGCGTCCGCCGAGCTGTCCGGCTCCGTCGTCATGGTCCTCTCCTTGGTGCCCGAGCGGGGCTTGGCGATCAAGGTCCCGGACGCGGCACGCGCGGCGGGACGTGGGTGCCGCGGCCGCCGTACATCGACGAAGCCGCGGTGGGTTGTTCACCCCACCGCGGGCACCGGCCGGGCCGGTCGGGTCGTGCGGGCCGCCCCGGCCGGCCCCGGACCGTCATGGTCCGGGCGGCTCGGGGCGGCCGTGCTGCGTGAGCTGTGCGATCGGACAGGCTGCGGGTCAGGCCAGCTTGCCGATGACCGCGCGGACCTTCGTCGCGACCGCGTCCGGCAGCGGCGCGTAGCCGAGGTCGCCGATCGAGGACTGAGCGGCGTCCGAGGCGGTGTAGGTCAGGAAGGACTTGACCAGCGCGGCCTGGTCGGCCGAGAGACCCTTGGTGCAGGCGATCTCGTAGGTGACCAGGTAGACCGGGTAGGCGCCCTTCGTCGCGGTGGCGTAGTCGAAGGTCAGCTTCAGGTCGTCGCCATCGGCGACCTTGGCGGTGCTCAGGCCCAGGGAGGCACCGTCCGTGCTCGGCTCGATGTACTCGCCGGCGGCGTTCTTGACCTTGACGGTCGACAGCCCGGCGTTCTCCGCGTAGGACAGCTCGGCGTAGCCGATGGAGTTCTCCGTGGACTTCACGGTCGAGGTGACGCCGTCACTGCCCTTGGCGCCCTGGCCGCCGGGAGCCTTCCAGTCCGAGCCGGAGTCGAAGGTCCAGTCGGCGCCGCCCGCGCCCTTGAGGAACTTGGTGAAGTTGTCCGTCGTGCCGGAGCCGTCGGAGCGGTGCACCGAGGCGATCGTGGCGTCCGGCAGCGAGGCGGCGCTGTTCTCGGCCTTGATGGCCGGGTCGTTCCACTTGGTGATCTTGCCAGCGAAGATCTTCGCCAGGGTCTGGGCAGACAGCTGCAGGCCGTTGACGCCGGACACGTGGTACATCAGCGCCACCGGGCCGACGGCCATCGGCAGGTCGACCGCGGCACCGCCGGTGCAGCGCGCGTCCGCGTCGGTCTTCTGCTGGTCCTTCAGCGCGGAGTCCGAACCGGCGAAGGCGACCTGCTTGCTGATGAACTGCTGCCGACCGGTCGAGGAACCCGTCGACTGGTAGTTGATCGTCGCGCCGGAGCACGCGTTCTGGTAGGCCTTGACCCACTCGTCGATCGCGTTCTTCTGCGCGGACGAGCCGGAGCCCGTGATGGACCCCTTCGCACACGAGATCGTGCTCGCCTTACTCGACGGCGCCGCGCCCGCGCCGCCGGAGTCGTTGTTGTCGTCAGTTCCGCACGCCGCCACGGTGAGCAGTGCCACCATCGCGGCCCCGACGGCGGCCTGACGCTTGCCTCGGATCACAAGCAACCCTTCGTCCCCGCGCCGTTCATGGCGCGCACTGTCGTCCGCCCCCCGGACTGGGGTGCCGGCGAGAATCGAAGCGATCCGGAGTGAACGAAAGATGAACAAGCGCATACGCCAACCCGTCACCAACCGGAACACATCTATGTCGGACGATTTATGGCCTGTTGACCGGACCGGTTGCCACCACTCCAGAACACCGCGTACTGAACTCTAAGCGCACTGTCACCAACGGCCGGCGCCTCCGGCGGCCGATCATGTCGGACCGACGCCATCGCCGGCCACCGTCCACCACCTCTACGCCTGCGAACTCCGGGACAACCGTCGGACAAGTCGACGACAAGAAGGCGTGGGCGCCGGGACGGTCGGCGGCCCGAGCTGGAGGATGGCCCGGCCGCCCATGCGTCGCCGCGCCGGCCGGCCCGAAGCCCGGATGCCGGCTTTTCGACGTCATCGAACGACATCGAGCCGCTCGGGAATCTTGCGCCGCTGATACCGAATGTTCATCCGCGCGCGTCATGCCCGACCCGGCCCACTGCGCCCGGCGACGCAGTGGGACGGAGCCGGCGAAGCGGCCAACCCGCACGCAGCGCTACGCAGATGATCAGGACTTGCGCCCACAGTCACCGGACGTCCGTTCTGCCCGGAGATCGCCGGTGGCGTTCCACCCGTTCCCGTGCTTTGCTTGTAAGCAACATCGACGTAGCTGACAGCATCCAGTCGAAACCTGAAAGTTCGATCGCGGAGGACGATTCCGCACGATGGTAGCAATGAGAAACATCGAGGCGACGTAGCGAAGTTGTCCCGGTCCAGAGAAGAGCCCGACGCCCGCCAGGCCCGCCGGCCGCACGTGACGCGCCTCGGAACCGACACGCATACAGGAGGACGGCCAGAAGATGAACACCGTCGACAACGACGATCTCCTACCGGAGCCCCGGCCGATCACCGGCGGCCGGCCCGGCTCCCTCGCCGAGGTGGTCACCGTCCACGACGGCCTGGCGATCCGGCACGAGCTGGTCCTGGCGCCGGGAGCCACCGCGGCCGACCTGACCACGGCCATGATCCTCGTCCCGCCCACGGCCTGTCTGGTCAGCCACCACGGGGACGTCGACGTCTCCCTGGTGTTCCAGGAGGTCAGCCGCGACGGGCGGCCGGAGCCGGGCGCCGACCCACTGGAGCACAGCCGAGGCCTGCGTCACCGCTGACCCGGCCCGATCGGGGCCGCCCGCCCGAGCGCCGGCGCGGGCACCCCGAGCGGCACCTCTGCGGTGCCACGCCGCGCCCAGCCCCCCGTCCCGATGGCCCCGCCGCCCGGCACAGGCAATATCGTGGCGAGGTGGCTGTACTCACCTCCCGTGCGACCGACTTCCCGCGCTGGTACCAGGACGTGCTCGCGAAGGCCGAGCTGGCCGACAACGGCCCCGTCCGCGGAACCATGGTCATCCGACCGTACGGCTACGCGATCTGGGAACGTATGCAGGCCGACGTGGACGCCCGGATCAAGGCCGCGGGCGCCGTCAACGCCTACTTCCCGCTGTTCATCCCGGAGAGCTACCTGCGCCGGGAGGCCGAGCACGTCGAGGGCTTCAGTCCCGAGCTCGCCGTGGTCACCATCGGCGGCGGTAAGGAGCTCGAGGAGCCGGTCGTCGTGCGGCCGACCAGCGAGACCATCATCGGCGAGTACCTGGCCAAGTGGACCCAGAGCTACCGCGACCTGCCGCTGCTGCTCAACCAGTGGGCCAACGTGGTCCGCTGGGAGCTACGCCCCCGACTGTTCCTGCGCAGCAGCGAGTTCCTCTGGCAGGAGGGGCACACCGCGCACGTCGACGAGGCCGAGGCCGCCGCCTACGCCCGCCGGATCGCCCTGGAGGTCTACCGCGACTTCCTCACCGATGTGCTCGCCATCCCGGTGTTCATCGGCACGAAGACCCGCAAGGAGCGCTTCGCCGGCGCCACGAACACCATGACCTGCGAGGGCATGATGGGCGACGGCAAGGCCCTGCAGATGGCGACCAGCCATGAGTTGGGGCAGAACTTCGCCCGGGCCTTCGACATCGACTTCCTCGGCGCGGACGGCGCGAAGCACCTGGCCTGGACGACGTCCTGGGGTAGCTCGACCCGGATGGTCGGCGGCCTGATCATGGCGCACGGCGACGACAACGGCCTGCGCATCCCGCCCCGGCTCGCCCCGACCCAGGTCGTGGTGCTCCCGGTGCGCGACGACGAGACCGTCGTCGCGAAGGCCCGCGAGATCGGCGCGGCGCTCACCGACGCCGGACTGCGGGTGCAGGTCGACGCCCGCCCGGGGCTGTCCTTTGGCCGCCGGGTCACCGACGCCGAGATCAAGGGCATCCCGGTGCGGGTCGAGGTCGGCCCGCGCGACCTGGCCGCCGGGAACGTGACCCTGGTCCGCCGGGACACCTCGGCGAAGGCGCCGGTGCCGCTGGCGGAGGCGGCCGCCCGGGTTCCGGCGCTGCTCGACGAGGTGCAGGCCGGCCTGCACGCCGAGGCCCTGGCATTGCGCGAGAGCCGAACGGCGGACGTCACCACGGTCGCCGACGCCGCGCAGGCGGCGCAGACCGGCTTCGCCCGGATCCCGTGGCGCCTCGTGGGCGAGGAGGGCGAGGCACGCCTCGCCGAGGACGCCCTGACCGTCCGCTGCCTGCAGACGCCCGACGGCGAGATCCCGCCCGCCGGCGGCGACCCCGACGACCTGGTCTGCCTGATCGCCCGCTCCTACTGACCGCCGCGTGACGCAGGCGCGCTAGCCGAAACGGGTTATCCGGCTTTGCGGCCCTTCGGCTCGTTTGCTAACGTCACCAATGTCCGAACTGCCCGAAATAGTCCATCCTTGATTCCGTCTTTCGCGCACGCAGAACAGGTAGCATGCTCCGACAAGACGAATTCGAGCAGCTTATTGCCCGGAAAATGGGTCTCGCTGATTCGGCGATCGCCGGCGGCAGCCGGCTCCATGAAGACCTCGGGCTGGATTCCTTCCGGCTTCTGGAACTCTGCCTGTACGTGATCGAGCTCGGAGTCGACCTCTCCGAGGCGAACTGGCTGGAAATCGAGACCGTCGGCGAGCTCTACCACCGTTATCGGGCCGGCCCGCCCGCCGCGGACTCCCAGCCGCTCCCCGCCGCATCGGCAGTGAGCGCCGTACCGGCCGGGATCGGCGTCGGCGCAGCGTCGCTCGACGGGCCCGCGGGCCTCGCCGGGCCGGGCCTCGCCGGGCCGGGGACGACCGGTGCCGCCGCGGCAGCAGCGTCCGCGGCCGCCGGCTCGCTCGCGCTGCCACCGCCGCGGTTCGCCGGGCGGTTTCTGCGGCTGATGCCGGTGCTGCCGGCGTCGACGCCGTTCCTGTACGAGCTCGCGGTCACCCCGGAGATCGGCTTTCGCTGGCGCTACCGGGGCTCGGTGCCGTCGTATCCGCAGTTCGAGCAGGAGCTGTGGCAGGGCGTCCTGACCCAGTTCGTGATCGAGTCGATCGAGACGGCCCGGCCGGTCGGCCACGCGATCTGCTACAACCCGGAGTTCACCCTGGGGTACGCCTACGTCGGCGCGGCGATCTCGGCCGACTACACCGGGTCGGGTCTGGCCGTCGAGGCACTGGACCTGTTCGTGCGTTACGTCTTCGACATCTGGCCGTTCCGAAAGCTGTATTTCGAGGTGCCCGAGTTCAACTACCCGCAGTTCGCGGGGGCCGATCGGGAAAAATCGGCCGGCGGCGCACTCGAACTCGAGGGGCGGCTGCGCCGGCACGACTTCTATCGCGGTCGCTACTGGGACCGTCTCATTCTCGCCGTCTACCGGGACAGCACGGACGGCGACGCCCGATAACGGGATCGTCCGCCGGAGAGGGCGTCGACAATGGTTTATCTGCTGGATCGCATGAGGCGTGCCAGCACCGGTCCGAACACGGTGACCTTCCTCGCGCCGGACGGCGGACGGCGGGTCGGCTGGGCCGAGCTCTACGGGGACGCCCGACGCGTCGCCGCGGGCCTGCAGTCGCACGGGGTCGGGCCGGGCCGGCCGGTGGTCATCCTTGCCGACACGTCGCGGGAGACGATCACCGCCGCGATGGCGACCTGGCTCGCCGGCGGTAGCCTCACCATGGCCCCCACCCCCGCCCGCACCGTCGACCTGGCCCGCTACCTCGCCGACACCCGCGACCGGTTCGACTCGCTCGGTGAGCCGCTCGTGCTGGTCGGCGCGCCGTGGGGGGACGCGGTGCCGGCGCTGTCCGGCGGGGCCGGGCGGGTGATCCCGCTGGCCGAGGCGGTCGGCGACCCGCCTGCGGCGGCGTGGCGCCCGCCCCTGCTGACCGCCGACGCCCCCGCGATCCTGCAGCTGACCAGCGGCACCACCGGCGCACCGAAGATCGCCCGGATCAGCCACGGCAACCTGGCGGCGAACATCGAGGGCATCCGGGTGGCGACCAGCCACGAGGCCGTGCACGGCCGGATGCTGTCCTGGCTGCCGCTGTCCCACGACATGGGGCTCATCGGCGGGTTCATCCTGCCGATGGCGTGCGGCCGCTGCGACACGCTGCTGTCCTCACCCGCCGACTACCTGGCGAGGCCGGCGAGCTGGATGCAGCTCGTCTCCCACCATCGCGCCACCAACACGGTCGGACCCGGCTCCGCCTACGCCGTCGCGGCCCGGCTGCTGCGCACCGGCCCCCGGCTGGACCTCTCCTGCCTGGCCTACGCGCTGTGCGGCGGGGAGCCGATCGATCCCGCGGTCGTCGACGACTTCCTCGACGCCGCCGGCGGTCACGGCTTCCATCCGGCCTCCTTCACACCCGCCTACGGGCTCGCGGAGGCCACGGTCGCGGTCACGTTCTCCGCCGTGGGGCGTGGGCCGCGCTACGACACGGTGGACGCGGACGCCCTGGCCGCGGGCACGGCCCGGTTCGTGCCCCCCGAGCCGGCCGCGCGCCTGGTGTCCCCCGAGCCCGCCGGGCCCGCCGAGTCCCCCGAGCCCGCTGAGCCCGCCGAGCCGGCGGTGCCCGCGATGCGCACGAGACGGCTGGCGCTGCTCGGGGAGCCGATCCCCGGCCTGTCGGTCCGCGTGGTCGATCCGGACTCGGGCGGGATCCGGCCCGAGCGGAAGGTCGGCGAGGTCCAGGTCCGCGGCACCTCGGTGACCGCCTCCTACCATGACGATCCCGAGTCGGCGGCGGCCCTGCGCGCCCGCGACGGGTGGCTGGCCACCGGCGACCTCGGCTACCTCACCGGCGGCGAACTGGTCGTCTGCGGTCGCCGCAAGGACGTCATCATCCTCGGCGGCCGCAACATCTACCCCGAGGAGGTGGAGCGGGCTGCGGCCCGCGCCGAGGGTGCCCGCGCGGGCAACATCGTCGCCTTCCCCTACCCGCGTCCCGGCCATCTCGGCGGGGAGGGGCTCGCCGTGGCCGTCGAGACCCGTGGGGCCGATCCCGCCGCGCTGAGGAGCGCCGTCGCCGAGAAGGTCCGCGCCGCGCTCGGGGTGACCCCGCACGCGGTGCTGGTGCTCGAGCCGGGCTCGGTGCCGAAGACCCCCTCCGGAAAGCTGCAACGAGCCGAGGCCCGGCGGAGGTTCACCCCATGAGCACCCAGCCCGCCGCGCGACACGACGCACACAGCGTCGGCGCGGGCAGCGACGCCGCCACGGCCGAACGGCTCGCGGCCCTGGCCGACGGCCTCTACGCCGCCTGGGCGGAACCCGCGGTGTCCCGGCGCGACGAACTGCTCGCCGACTGCTGCGTCCCCGCGGTGACCTACGCCAACCCGCTGGGCGAGGCCGCCGGCATCATCGAGTTCGCCGATCTCATCGGCGAGTTCCTCGCGCCCTACCCGGGGCATCGGCCGGTGCGCACCAGCGGGGTCGACGTGCACCACCGTCGCGCCCGCTGGGAGTGGGGACTGCGCAACAGCATCGGACAGATCGTGCTGGCGGGCCTCGACGTCGTCACCTTCACCGAGCGGCCGCGCCTGGAGACCATCAGCACCTTCTTCGGGCCTCCGCCGCGGCCGGTCTACTCCTTCGGCGCGGCACCAGCCTGAACCCGCACCGCCCATCCCGATCCCCCACCGCCCATCCCCCACCTGGAGGAAATCGTGCCCAGCACCCGCGCAGCACTGCGGACCGCAGCCGTCGGCGCGACCGGCGCCGTGGCGGCCGGCCTGTTCGGCGCCATCCCCGCCGACGCATCCACCCCGATTCAGTCCACCGGCTGCACCGTCACCGCCTGGCCGCCCACCGGCGGCTCGACGATCTTCGCGAACGGTGGGATCACCTGCGACCCCCGGTACTCGGGCAACATGCAGATCAGCAACCAGTTGCGGAAGTACGCGAACGGGCAGTGGATGTCCGTCGGGGACCCGGTCAAGAAGTCGTACTGGGGCGGCAGCGGCATCGGCGAGGGCACCTCGGTGCCCTGCAGCTTCAACGGTCAGGCGCAGTTCAAGACCGTGACCACCGGCACCGCGGACGGCATGTCGACCACGGACACCTCCCCGAGCACCACCTACTCCTGCTTCTGATCCACCCCTGGCGATCCACCGCCGCTGAGCCCGGCGCCGGTACCGGCCACGTGTCGGTACCGGCCCGGCCTGGCTAGCCGGTCAGATCCCGACAAAAGACGCGTCATAGCACCAAATCGGGCCTCGTCTTTACCGAAAAGACAACAACTGCGCGGCGTACCGTCAACCCACCGCGGCGGGAGTACAACCCCCGGCGTCGGCGGGCGGCGAGTGCCGAGAACTTCACCGACCGGTGGCGCGGCGCGGCTCACACCACCGTTTCGGCGGAACTCGCCAGCGCCGCGGAACCCGACTTCCCACCCGTGGTGTCGATGACGGTCCCCCGGTGTTCGCCGCGACAGATCGCCGTCATCGCACCCTGCTGCTCGATGTCGAAGATGTGCAGCGGGATACCGAAGTCGCGGGCAAGAATGAATGCCGACTGATCCATGACCCGCAGCCCCCTGCTGATCACCTCGTCGTAGCTGAGGTGGGAGAAGCGCTGAGCGTCCGGGTTGATCTTCGGGTCGCTGTCGTAGACGCCGTCGACGCCGTCCTTGGCGGCGAGCACCGCGTCCGCGCCCAGCTCCAGCGCGCGCTGCACCGCCGGGTAGTCGGTGGTGAGGAAGGGCTGACCGTTCCCGCAGGCGAGAATGACCGTCGCCCCCTTCTCCAGCAGGTGCACGGCCCGCAGCCGGATATAGGGCTCGGCCACCGCCGGGACCGGGACCGCCGTCATCACCCGCAGGTTGTCCTCCCCGAGGGCGGTCAGCTTGCCCCGCAGCAGCAGGCTGTTGATGACCGTGCCGAGCATCCCGATGTTGTCGGCCTCGACCCGATCGATCCCCCACCGGTCCGACTGGTTGCCGCGGAAGAGATTTCCACCGCCGACGACGATCGCCACCTCGACCCCGGACTGACGCACCGCGATGATTTCCCGGGCGAGATGTTCCAGCGCATTCGAATCAAAGCCGAATTCGGCGGAACCGGCGATCGCCCGGCCGCTTAGTTTTACGACCACTCGACGGTATTTGGCCACAGTCTCCCGCTTCCCCTTTTCCATCGTGCGATCTTAACGTAGCCGGGTCAATGATCGATCATGAGCCCGGGAAGTACTTGGGTACACGGTAGAGCACCCGGCTCCCGGGACCGCGCCATGACCGGCCGGCCACGAAAACAACCCGCACCGGCCGCAACGCGTCAGGTGCCGACGAGGGTGCGTCCCGACCGACGCCCGCGCGGGCCAGTTCGACGATCTTGGTGTTCCGCCGAGCCGCGCCACGCGAACCTCGTGCCGCCCGCCTCCCAGCGGCGCGGTCGCCGCGGAGTGGCGCGGTCGCCGACCACGGCGCCGGTACCCGTCCGACACCGCGGCTAGGTCACGATGTGCAGGTACTCGAACACCGTCCCGTCGGGATGCTCGGCGATCAGTCGGGATCCGTTGGGTGACTCGCCGGGCCCTTCAAGCAGCGCGCCGCCTGCCGAGACGATCGTCGCGGCGACAGCGTCGAGGTCATCGACCAGCACGGTCGCGGCCCGGTTGCGCAACGGCGCCAGCGCGGCGGGCGTCCCCGCCACCAGGAGGAAAGGCCCGACCCACGCCAGCTCGACGTCGCGAAAGCGGAAGCGGCGCGTGGGCGCGTCCGAAGCCAGTCGCTGGTAGAGGGGCAGCACGTCGTCCAGCGATTCGACGTAGACCCGGGCGAGCACCTCACGAATCGGACTCACAGCGCGACGCTACCTCGCCCTGCCCACGGGCCATCGGTGGAGCAGGCCAGGGGTGATCGCTTCAGTGGCGAGCCCAGAGACGACGAAAGCCCTGGTCCGGCCCTCCCGTAGGAGCCTGAGACCAGGGCTTTGCGTGGTCGGGGTGGCGGGATTCGAACCCACGACCTCTTCGTCCCGAACGAAGCGCGCTACCAAGCTGCGCCACACCCCGCGACCGAGATGAAGCATACCCGACGGAGCGGTGGTTCAGGGCAGGGGGTGGTCACGGGTTCGGCCGGCGGTCACGCAGACGGGACCGCGGTCAGGCAGACGGGACCGCGGTCAGGCAGAGCAGGGTCGCCTCGGGGCGGCAGCCGAGGCGCACCGGGGCGAAGGGCGAGGTCCCCAGGCCCGGGGACACGTGCAGCCAGGACGCTCCCGCGGCGGTCGCGTGGCGGGACAGCCCGCGGACCCGGGATCGGTCGAGCCCGCAGTTGCTCACCAGTGCCCCGATTCCCGGCAGCCGGATCTGGCCGCCGTGGGTGTGACCCGACAGGATGAGGCCGACGCCGTCGGCGGTGAAGGCGTCGAGCACCCGCGGCTCCGGCGTGTGCGACAGGCCGAGCGCGAGCTGCGTGCCGGGCTCCGCGGGCCCGGCCACGAGGTCGGGCCGGTCGCGGCGCAGCCGGGCGTCGTCGACCCCGCGCACGTCGATCCGGCGGCCGCCGGCCGCGAGTACGGCCCGGGTGTTGGTGAGCTCCGTCCAGCCGCTCGCCGCGGTCAGGTCCTTGGCGAGGCCCGCCCAGTCCAGCGGGACGCCGGACGGCTCGGCCGGCGCATCGCCGCGCAGGTACCGGTGCGGACTGCGCAGCGTGGGGACGAAGTAGTCGTTGTTCCCCGGGACGAACACACCCGGGAACGAGTACAGCGGCGCCAGCGCGGTGAGCAGCGGCTCGCGGGCGTCCTCGGCGCAGAGCACGTCACCGGTGAGGGCGACCAGGTCCGGCAGCAGCCGGGCCAGCTCGGCCAACCACGCGAGCTTGTCCCGCTGGCGCGCCGTGACGTGCAGGTCGGACAGGTGCAGCACGCGCAGCGGTCGCGAGCCGGCGGCAAGCGCGGGGATCGACAGCCGACGCAGCGTGTAGGCGTTGCGCTCGTACAGCGAGCCGTAGGCGAGCGCGCCCGCCCCGACCACCGCGACCGATGCCGCGAGCCCCGCGGCCCCGCGCGCCACCCGGCGCCTCGGCGCCCCCACACCCGCCCCCACACCCGCCACCACGACCTCCTCGCGCCCAGACCTCTCGCGCCCAGGCCTCTCGTGCCCCGACCTCTCGCGCCCCGGCGCCATCCCCCGTGCCGCGCATTCGACCCGGCGGACCCACCGCGCCAGAGGGACCACTCCCGTGGCGGCGGCGTGCCTCGGGCCGTACAACACAGTCTCACCCCCGGTCCGCCGTGGCCGGGCGCCACCCCGGCCGTCGCACCGCCGTGGCCAGGCGTGACCAGGTCCCCCGCGGACCATAGGCTTCGTTGACTATGAGCACCCCCACGGAACGGAGCACGCTGCACCAGCGGCTCCGCGCCGACCTGACCACCGCGATGAAGTCCCGCGACGAGCTGCGGACGTCCACTCTCCGGCTGGCGCTGGCCGCCGTGAAGGACGCGGAGGTCGCCGGCGCCACCGCCCGCGTCCTCGACGACGCGGAGGTCTCGCAGGTCCTGACCCGCGAGGTGAAGAAGCGACGGGAGGCGGCCGACGCCTACGCCGCGGCCGGTCGCGCCGAACAGGCCGACCGGGAACGCGCCGAGGGCGAGGTGCTGGGCGAGTACCTGCCTAGCCAGCTCGGCGACGACGAGCTGGCCGCCATCATCGACCGCGTGCTCGCCGAGCTGGACCTCTCCGGGCCGAAGGCGATCGGCCCGGCGATGAAGGCCGTGCAGGCCGCCGTGGCCGGCCGGGCCGAGGGCGGCCGGGTGGCTGCCCTGGTGAAGGCGAGGCTCACCGGCGGCTGACCGTCGGCGCTACCTGCGGTTGCGGCGCGGCCGGCGGGCCCAGTCCGCCGGGTTGGTCCCGGGGCTGGCCGGTGAGCTCAGTTGCTCGCGCGGATTCGCCCCGAAGACGCCGGGCAGGCCGGGCCCCCCGCCCGGTGGGACGGGCTGCCCCAGCCCCGCCGGCGGCGAGCCTCCTGGCAGCACCGGCGTACCGGTCAACCCGCCGGAGATCGACAGCTTGATCTCCGTGTTGATGGAGACCGGGCCGCCGGGCGACGGCGACATGTACACCACGATCCCGGGGGCGACCGGCGCGGGGACCGGCTGCGACGTGACGTGGAACCCGAGCTGGACGAGCATCTGCTCGGCCACCTGCTGCGGCTGGCCGACCACGTTGGGTAGAACCTTCGCCGGCACCTGCGGCTGGGTGTCGTCCGGCGCCGGCAGCGGCTCGACCGGCAGGCTCAGGCCGTTGATCGTACGGATCATGGTCCGGGACCACACCTGCGCCGGGTATCCGCCGCCGAAGACGTTGCGGCCGAGCACGTTGGTCAGCGGATGCGAGGTCGGCCCGCGCGGGTCGGCGAGGGTGACCGCCGCGGCGAGCTGCGGGATGTACCCCGCGAACGAGGCGGTGCTGAAGCCCTCGGCGGTACCCGTCTTGCCCGCGGCCGGCCGGCCGATCTGCCCGTTGCCGCTGGCCGTCCCGTGGTTGATGACGCCCTGCAGCACGGCACTGACCGTGTCCGCGATCTTCGGGTCGAGCACCTGCTGGCAGGGCGCGCCCGCGTTGAACGGCAGCGGCCGGTCGGCGCCGCCGACCCGCTGCGTGATCGCGAGGACGGTGCGCGGGTCGCATCGACGCCCCCGCGCCGCCAGCGTCGAATAGGCGGTGGCCAGGTCCATCGTGCTGATTTCGTTGGAGCCGAGGATCGACGAGCCGTCGACGCGGCTGATCCCGTCGATCCCCTTGCATTCCGGATCGTCGTTCTTGGCCGGGCGGATCCGGCACGAGGAGACGCCCATCCGGCGGGCGACCTCGGCCGTCTTCAACACGCCCAGCTTCTCGGCGAGCTGGATGTAGTAGGTGTTGACCGACCCCCAGGTCGCGGTCGTCAGGGAATAGAAACCGTCCTCGCTCGGATCGGCGTTGCCGTAGCAGTTCTTACCCTGCGGATCCGGGTTCGGGAAGACGTCGGAGTGATAGCAGACGGGGGCGTGCAGCGTCGTGGACAGCGGCAGGCCGGACTCCAGGGCGGAGATCAGGGTGAACACCTTGAAGGTCGATCCCGGCGAGAAGGAGTCCTCGTCGACCGGATAGACCTCCTTTGTGTGCACGAAATCCGTCGACAGGCTCGCCGGCTTGCCGTCGTCCGTCGCCCCGTACTCCCGGTTGATCGCGACAGCGAGCACCTGGCCCGTGCCCGGCTGCATCATCGCGACGCTCGCCGCCACCCGGTTGCCGATCGGGATGACCTCCGCCGCGGCCGACTGCGCGGACTGCTGCGCGACCGGGTCCAGCGTCGTTCTGATGGTCAGGCCGCCCTCGAACAGCAACCTGCGGGCGTCCTCCTCGGTGGGGGCGAAGGTTCTGTCGTTGAGGAGCTGCTGGCGGACCAGGGCGCAGAAGAACGGCGCGCCCGAGTCGGCACACGGGTCGGCCGACCGCGCGGGACGGTCGAGCACCAGCTTGCTGTCGTGCGCCTGACGGAAGTCGGCCTGGCTGAGGTGATGCAGCTCCAGCATCCGGTCGAGCACCACGTTGCGCCGTTCCCGGGCCGCCTGGGGATGCAGCACCGGATTGAAGGAGGTCGGGTTCTTCACCAGGCCGGCGAGGGTCGCCGCCTGCGGCAGAGTGAGTCGGTCCACGTCGACGTTGAAGTAGTGCTTCGCCGCGACCTCGATGCCGTAGGCGCCGTCGCCGAAGTAGGCGATGTTCAGGTAGCGCTCGAGGATCTCGTCCTTACTCAGGTGCGCCTCGAGGTAGAGCGCGTACCGCGCCTCCCGCAGCTTTCGCCGCACCGTCTGCTCGGTGGCGGCCTTCTTTTCCTCCGGCGTGGTGGCCGACATCAGCAGAACGTTCTTGACGTACTGCTGGGTCAGCGTGGACCCGCCCTGAGTCACCTCGCCGTTCTCCCGGTTGGTCAGATAGGCGCGGGCGAGACCCTTGTAGTCCAGCCCGTCGTGTTCGTAGAAACGCGAGTCCTCGATGTCGACGACGGCCTGGCGCATCACCTGGGGAACCCGGCTCAGCGGCACGACCTCACGGTTCTGCTCGCCGGACAGGACGGCGATCTGGTTGCCGCGCGCGTCGAGGATCCGCGACGCCTGCGCCAGCGGGGGAACCGTGAGGTTCGCCGGCAGGTTCATGAAGTCGTCGGCGCTGTTCTTGACGGTCAACCCCACCGCGCCGACCACCGGCAGCGCGAGCATGCCGACCAGCACTCCGGCCACCACGCTGAGCACGCCCGCGACGGCCAGCCGGCGCACCGTACGCCCCGCCCGGCGGCCTCCGGTGCCGCCCGGCCCACCGGATCCGCTCTGGCCGCCGAAACCGCCCCGCCCACCGGAACCGCTCTGGCCGCCCGTGGCGAAGCCCGGCCGGTAGAGGTCGCCGACCTCGCGGTCCCGCACAGCAGCGGTGGATACCGGGCCGGCCTGCGTCGGCCGGCGCCCGGGGGGTGGCTGCCCAGAGGGCACCGGGTACCCAGGGGGCGTGGTCATCGGCGGACCTCCGTCCAGCCAGGCTGGGACACCAGTCGGAGCATACGGGCCAACATCTGATCAACCCTCTCCGCCCTGACGGGGCAGGCCGGTACAACGACGCTCGAGGGGCCACCCAAGCGAGTCGAAAACGCCGTGACCTGGGACACCGCAATTCCGACGGCGGGTGGCGTGGCCGGCCGCCGACGGCGAGCCCTGGACGAGCGTGACGACCTCCACATCACCACGCCCGAGGCGGTCCCGCCATGCCCACCAACGGGCTACCGGATCGGAGGGGGCCCTGGAGGTCGGTTCCCATGTCAGCCGGACAACGGGACCATGGAAGAACTACTCGACTCCCGCAGCGATACTGGAATGTCACCCATCCGACATACGGTTGTCACAGACCGCACTACTGAGGCGATCCGGATCAATGGCCCGGACTAGTCATTTGGACAACCACCCGTGTGGGGTCTGTGCCGTGGCCACGCCACTCCGTACGGTTTCGGGTCAACGCCACGTCACCACCCGCACGGGCCCCCTGACCCGGACTCGAGAAGAAAGGCAGGTGGCATGACCAGAAGCCTGGCCCCCGCCGTCAGCACGACCCTGCGCGCCAACCCGACCCACCTCGTGGGTTCCACCGTCGACGGCGACTGGACGGCACACGCCGCCTGTCGCGACCTCGACCCGGATGAGCTGTTCGTCCAGGGCGCCGCCCAGAACCGGGTGAAGACCCGGTGCTTCGGCTGCGCCGTCCGCACCGAGTGCCTCGCCGACGCCCTCGACAACCACGTCGAGTTCGGCGTCTGGGGCGGCATGACCGAGCGGGAGCGCCGCGCGCTGCTGCGACGCCGCCCGGACGTCACGTCCTGGCGCAAGCTGCTCGCCGACGCCCAGGCTGATCATCGATCAGCGTCCGCCGGATAGCCCGGACGGGGACGCTGCGCCCACCGAGCCGGCCCGGTCCACCGTCCGGCCCGACACCGCGCGGCAGCACACCCGCCCGACCACCGCATGACCGGCACGGGCCCACCAACCCGTGACCCGCACCCGATTCCGCCCGAGGACAGCGTCGTCCCGGTTCGGAACGCAGTCCTTTCCGCCGGCCCTGCGTCAGCCGACGCGGTATCAGCCGACGCGGTATCAGCCGGCCCGTTCCAGCCGCTCGACCCGAGCCAGCGCGTCGCCGATCTCACGCAGACCCGCCAGGTCGTGCACATCCTCGGACAGCGCCTCCACCTCCACCAGCGGGGTGTCGGGATGGGCGCTGGTGAACCGCTCCCGTAGCCGCGCCTCCCGGCTGGCCAGCCGCGCCCGCTCGGCGTGGATGCGCAGCACCGCCGCCGCGAGTGGATGCTCCCCGTGCTCATCGAGGTTCTCGGCGGCCGCCAGGCTGCGCTCGACGGTGAGCGCCGTCGCGTCGCTGTGGTGCATCCGGTTGACCACCAGCCCGGCCAGCGGCATCCCCTCCGCGTCGAGCCGATCGACGAAGTACGACGCCTCGCGCAGCGCCGCCGCCTCGGGCGCGGCGACGACGACGAACGAGGTGCCAGGATCGCCGAGCAGGCGGTAGGTCTCCTCCGCCCGGGCCCGGAAGCCCCCGAACATCGTCTCCAGCGCGGCGACGAACTGGCTGACGTCCATGAGGAGCTGGGCGCCGAGCACCTTGGTGATCACCTTGGTGAACATGCCGAGACCGGCGCCGAGCACCTTCGCGTAGGCCCGCCCGCCGGCCTTGGCCGGCGCGAGCAGCAGCCGCAGCAGCCGCCCGTCGAGGAAGGTGCCCAGC
Organism: Frankia torreyi; assembly: GCF_000948395.1. Classification (GTDB taxonomy): domain Bacteria; phylum Actinomycetota; class Actinomycetes; order Frankiales; family Frankiaceae; genus Frankia; species Frankia torreyi. Next base: position 43,371 of record NZ_JYFN01000006.1, read on the forward strand.
CGCGTCGGCGCGTCGAGGAAGTCCAGGGCCGACCGGGTGGGCGGCGTGTCGACGACGATGAGATCCCACTCGCCGCTCGCGTCGAGCTGGCCGAGCTTCTCCATCGCCATGTACTCCTGCGTCCCGGAGAAGGAGGACGACAGCGACTGGTAGAACGGGTTCGCCAGCAGCGCCTCGGCGCGCTCGGGCGTACTGTGCGCCAGGACGATCTCGTCGAACGTCCGCTTCATGTCGAGCATCATCGCGTCGAGGCGACCGCCGGCGGCGCCGTCGACCCCGGCCACCTCCCGCGGGGTGTTGTCGAGCGCGGTCAGGCCCAGCGACTGGGCGAGCCGGCGGGCCGGGTCGATGGTCAGGACCACCACGTCGCGCCCACGCTCGGCGGCGCGCAGCGCCAGCGCCGCGGCCGTGGTGGTCTTGCCGACACCGCCCGAGCCGCAGCAGACGATGATGCGCTCGGTGTCGAGCATCGCGTCGACGTCGAGCAGCGGCGCCCCCGCCGGGTGCGGCCGGACCCGGCGGGTCGCGGTCCCGGCGGACCGGCCCGCCGCCCGCCCCGTCGACCCGCCGGAGCGGCGACGCGGGCCCTCGCTCCTGGTCTCGTTCGCTCCGGTGCCCGCCTTCGCGGCGCCGGCCGCCTTCGCAGCGCCGGCCGTCCTCGCAGCGCCGGCCGCCTTCGCCGGTCCCGCCGTGGCCTTGGCCGATCGGGAACTCTTCGCCACCTGCGGCCGGTCGTCGCCGGACGTCGAACCCACGGCGCTCACCCCACCATCTGCTGCGCGCGCAGCATCTCCGCAAACCGGTAGATCGTGCCGACGTCGACCCCGTCCGCGACCAGCGGTACCTCGTACACCGGGCGGCCGAGCGCGGCGATCTCGGCCCGTTCGGCCGTCTCCAGCGCCACCCGGTCGGCGTGCTGGGCCGCCTCCCAGGCCAGCGCGTCCACCAGATCGCGGGTCGGTTCCAGACCCGCCTCCTTGATCCCGGCGGCGAGCTCCTCCCGGTCGAGCTCGCCGCGGCGGGCCAGCCGCGACTGGCCGACCTTCAACAGGGGCGAGCGGGCCATGTTGACGATCACCCCGCCCAGCGGCAGCCCGACCCGGGTGAGCTCGGCGACGCCGTCCACGGTCTCCTGGACGGGCATCTCCTCCAGCAGCGTCACCAGGTGCACGGCGGCACGTTCGGGCCGCAGCACCGCCATCACGCTGTCGGCCTGGGCGCGGATCGGACCCATCTTGGCCAGCCCCGCCACCTCGGCGGTCACGTTGAGAAAGCGGGAGATCCGCCCGGTGGGCGGCGCGTCCAGCACGACCGCGTCATAGGCGAGCCCCCCCGGACGGGTGGCGTCGGGGCGGTTGACGGCCTCCTTGACCTTGCCGGTCAGCAGCACGTCGCGCACCCCGGGCGCGACCGTCGTCGCGAAGTCCACCGCGCCGATCTTGCTCAGCGCCTTTCCGGCCCGACGCAGGTTGTAGAACATCTCCAGGTATTCCAGCAGGGCCTCGTCGGCGTCGATCGCGAGCGCGAACACCTCGCCGCCGCCGGGCGCGCTGGCCACCTTGCGCTCCTGGTAGGGCAGCGGCGGGGTATCGAACAACTGTGCGATCTGCTGGCGCCCCTCGACCTCGGTGAGCAGGATCCGCCGGCCGCCGGTCGCCAGCGCCACCGCCAGTGCGCCGGCCATCGTCGTCTTGCCGGTTCCGCCCTTGCCGGTGACGATGTGCAGCCGGCGATCCCACGGACCGCTCGCCTCGTCGTCGGAGTCCTCGGTCACCGTGCGCTTGCCACTCACACGCTCGACCGTNCCCGCGCGCCCGGCCCCCGCCATGTCGGAAGCCGTGAGCTCCCCCGCGGCGGGCGCCCGCGGACCGAACGAGGCCGTCGTCCCCCGCGGTGTCCGGGGCGGGGAGACCGGATGCTCTAAGGTCCGGTGTCATGCAGACGAAGTGGGAGTACTTCACGGCCCCGTTGCTGATCCACAACACCAAGCAGATCCTCGACACCTTCGGCGAGGACGGGTGGGAGCTGGTCCAGGTCATCCCCGCTCCCACGAACCCCGAGGGCCTCGTCGCCTACTTCAAGCGGCCCAAGGGCCAGGCCTGACTTGACCAGCCCGAGCGCCCGCCTGGCCGAGCTGGGACTGACGCTGCCGCCGGTGGCCAGCCCGGCGGGCGCCTACCTTCCCTCGATCCGCGACGGCGATCTGGTCTGGACAGCCGGGCAGTTGCCGCTGGTCGACGGGCGGCTGGTCGCCACCGGCCTGGTCGGGGAGGCCGTCGACGCCGAGCGGGCGGCGGAGCTGGCGCGGATCGCGGCGCTCAACGCGCTGGCGGCCGTCGCCGCGCAGGCCGGCGGCCTGGACGGGATCGTCCGGATCGTGAAGCTGGTCGGGTTCGTCGCGAGCGCCGCCGGGTTCACCGCCCAGCCGGTGGTCCTCAACGGGGCGAGCGAACTGTTCGTCGACGTCTTCGGCGACGCCGGCCGGCACGCTCGTTCGGCGGTCGGGGTCGCCGCGTTGCCGCTGGGCGCGCCGGTGGAGGTCGAGGTGGTGGCCCGGGTGGCGGCCCTCGCCCGGGACTGAGCGGACCCGCCGGGGCCAGGCGGCGAGGTCCGACCTCGATCGGCGGCGGCCACCGGTGGTCCTCACTAGCATCGGCCTCATGGTCGATCACAAGGCTGCCCTGCTCGCCCGGCTGCAACGGTCGCTGGTCGTCGTCCGCGATCCCGCCGGTCCCGGCGCCGCGGCGGGGGCACCGCGGCCGCCGGTGGGCTCGTCGGCGCCCGTGCGCGATGCCGCCACGGTCGTCCTGCTGCGCGACGCTCCGGGCGGTCGAGGCATCGAGGCGTACTTGCTGCGGCGGGTGACAGGGATGGCGTTCGCCGGCGGGATGTACGCCTTTCCCGGCGGCCGGGTGGACCCGACCGACATGGGGCCGGATGTGCCCTGGGCCGGGCCGCCGGTCACCGAGGTGATGCACGCACTCGACGCGGACCCCGCGCTCGCCCGGGCGCTGGTCTGCGCCGCGGTGCGCGAGACCTTCGAGGAGTGCGGCGTGCTGCTGGCCGGTGCCGTTCCCCGGGATCCAGCCGACGGGACGGCCGCTGCGCCGAGCCTCGACGAGACGGCCCGTGCCGAGGCCCGCCGGGCCCTGGAGCACCACGAGCTCGGGCTGAGCGAGCTGCTGCGCCGCCACGACCTGGCGCTGCGGGCCGACCTGCTCGCGCCCTGGGCCCGGTGGGTCACCCCGGAGATCGAGCCTCGGCGCTACGACACCCGGTTCTTCGTCGCGGCCCTGCCCGGCGGACAGTCCCCCGAGCAGCCCTCCCGGGAGGCCGACCGGATGGAGTGGATGCGGCCCGTCGACGCGCTCGAGCGGCACGCCGCCGGCGCGCTGGGCATGCTGCCGCCCACCGCGTTCACGCTGGCCGAGCTGTCCGAGCACGACGACGTCGCGTCGGTCCTTGCCGCCGCCCACGCCCGCGACCTGTCGCCGATCATGCCGAAGATCCTCGTCAGCGGCGGGGAGGCACACCTGCTGTTGCCGCACGACGAGGCGTACGACCCGCCGGGCGGCGGCGGACCGGGCGACAGCGGACCGGGCGACAGCGGACCGGACCAGCGATAAGGCTTCAGTCATGACGACTCCTCGACAGGTCACCCCGCTGGCCGCGGTGCTGCTCGCCCCGAACCCGGGTCCGATGACGCTGGACGGCACCAACACCTGGCTGCTGCGCGCCGCCGGCGAGCAGGGGTGCGTGGTGGTGGATCCCGGGCCCGACGACGCGGGGCACCTGGCCGCGGTGGCGACCGCCGGCCGTGTCGAGCTGATCCTGCTCACCCACGGGCACGCCGACCACAGCGCCGGCGCCGCCGCGCTGCACCGGCTGACCGGCGCCCCGGTCCGCGCGCTGGACCCGGCGCACCGCCTCGGCTCGGAGGGGCTCACCGCCGGCGACGTGATCGCGACCGCGGGGATCGAGCTGCGCGTGCTGCCCACCCCGGGCCACACCTCGGACTCGCTGTCGTTCCTGCTCAGCGGCGACGAGCGGCCGGCGTCGGGCCCGCCCGCGGACGCCGCCGGCAGCGCCGGCCTGCCGTCCGGGCCGGGGGTGCTGACCGGGGACACGATCCTCGGTCGCGGCACCACCGTCGTGGCCCACCCCGATGGGCGGCTCGGCGACTACCTCGACAGCCTGCGGCTGCTGCGGGAGCTGGGGGAGACCACGGTGCTGCCGGGGCACGGCCCCGAGCTGCCCGCCGCCGGCCGCGCCGCGGAGCAGTACCTGGCCCACCGCCGGGGCCGCCTGGACCAGGTCCGCCGCGCGCTGGCCGACGCCGGGGTCGACGCCGCCGAGGCCGACCCCGCCGACGTGGTCCGCCGGGTGTACGCGGACACCGACCGGGCGCTGTGGTTCGCGGCCGAACTTTCCGTCAGGGCCCAACTGGACTACTTGCGGCAGCATCCCGACATCCCCTGAACGAGCCAGGCACTTCGGGTTGGTCCCCGTGCTCGCGACCCGTGACATATCCTCACGGCGGCCGTGAGCGGGGCCACCCGTTCGGCACTCGCGGGCCAGCGGCCCCGGCCCGGGCCCTCCCAGCCCCACCGCGGGCCGCTGACCAGGCAGATCAGGGAGTCCGGCTGCGGCGGGACGGCACCCGATCGAGCCTCGCCGCGCCCGGCGACGCGGGGCTGGACGACCCCGGTACCACCGGGAGGCACCAACGCGGCCGCGATCGGTCACCCGACCGGAGGGGATGCCGGGAAGGAGACCCAGACCACTAAACTTTGGCACGGAGGGAACCGATCGTGCGCAGGATGACGACTTCGACCAGCCGGAGGCCGAGCGGCCGGTCCGGGGCGGCCTACGGCCACCCGGTCGGGCGAGACGCGGCGCCGGTGCTGCCCCTACCCCGGGAGGCCCGCAGATGAGGGTGCCCGCGCGATCCCCACGCCCCGGGCGGCGGCGACCATGGTGATCTCCGCACCGCACACGGGGCCGCTGCGCTGCCCCCGGTGCGGCTCGGCGGCCGTCCCCGGCGGACGGTTCTGTTATCACTGCGGCCTGGAGTTCACCCAGGCCGAAGCCCCGGCGTCCGAGGTCCCGGAACGGCGCGTCGTCACCGTACTGTTCGGCGACCTGTCCGACTTCACCGGCTGGGCCGACAACCGCGACCCGGAGCGCGTCGGCGAGATGACCGACCGGGTGCTCGCCGCGCTCGCCCACGAGATCGACGAGGTCGGCGGGCGCGTCGACAACCTCACCGGCGACGGCATCATGGCCGTCTTCGGCGCGCCCACCGCCCACGAGGACGACCCGGAGCGCGCGGTGCGGGCCGCCGCCGCGATGCAGGAGACCGTCCGCCGGCTGGTGCAGGACACCGCCGGTGACAGCGCGGAGGGCCGCCTCGGCCTGCGCGTCGGGATCAACACCGGCGAGGTCCTCGCCGGGGTGCAGGCGGCCATCTCGTACACGGTGATCGGCGACACGGTGAACACCGCGGCCCGGCTGTCGGCCGCGGCCACGATCGGCACCGTCTACGCGGGCCGCGAGACGGTGCTGGCGACCCGGTCGGTGGCGAGCTGGCGTGAGCTGCCCGACCTCGTCCTCAAGGGCAAGCGGGAACCGGTGCCGGCGTACGAGCTGATCAGCCTGCGCCCCTCCAACGTCGCCCGGCCGGGTCTCGCCGACGACGCGCCGTTCCTCGGCCGCGACGCGGAGCTGGCCGCCCTGGAGACGCTCTTCGCCGAGGTCGTCACGCGGCGCTCGCCGGAGGTCGCGCTGATCGTCGGCGAGGCCGGGATCGGCAAGACCCGGCTGGCCAGCGAGCTGGCCAACCGGGCTGAGCGGACACCCGGCACGGTGGCGCTGTGGGGACGCACGGTCCGTCACGGCGACGGCCGCGGCCTCGCGCCCCTCGTCGACGTCGTGCGCAACGCCTGCGGTGTCACGGACGGCGACTCGCTCGACCGGGTGGCCGACCGGGTCCGGCGCACCGTGGCGGGGCTGTCCCATCCCCTCACCGGGGCGCGGCTGCCCGCCGGCATCGCCGACCGCTTACTCCTGTTGCTCGGCGTGCCCCTGGACCGGCGGTCCACCATCCCGGCCACTACCCCGGGTGATCCGGCGGCCCGCGCCTCCCACATCGAGGAGGCCGAGCAGCGCGCCGTGGAGGCGACGGTGGAGGCCGTCGCGCTGCTGCTCAGCGCGCTGGCGCGGTCCGGGCCCATCCTGGTGCTGATCGACGATCTGGAGTGGGCGACGAGCCAGCTCAGTGACGCGATCGGCCGGCTCGCCTCGCGCCTGTCCGGGCCGGTCCTGCTCGTCCTGCTCGACCGGGCCGGACCGCGCCTGGCCACCCTCCCCCGGATCCGGCGCATCGACCTGCAGTCGCTGAGCACGGAGGCGTCCAGCCTGCTGTTGCAGAGCCACCTGCGGGGCAAGACGCTGGAGCCGCACACCCGCGACGACCTGCTCGCCCGGGTGCACGGCAACCCGTTCTTCCTCGTCGAGCTGCTCAACCTCCTCATCGACCGGCGGCTGCTGCACCCCGGCGACGGCACCGGCGACGGCGAGCAGGCCGAGCTGGTGCTCGACGGCTCGTTGGCCGAGACCCCGTTGCCCGCCGGCGTGCAGTCCGTGCTCGCCGCCCGCATCGACGATCTGGACCCGGTCGCCAAGGCGGTGCTGCGGGCCGCGGCGGTGCTCGGCCGGCGCTTCCCCGCGGAGGCGCTGCCGATGGTCGACGAGCGGCCGGCCGAGGAGGTCACCCGGGCGCTGGAGGTCCTGACCGAGCGCCAGCTCGTCCGCCCGCCGCGGGCCGCCGAGACCCGCTGGCGCTTCGTCCACCCGATGGCCCGGGACGTCGCGTACGCCGGCCTGCCGAAGGTCGAGCGGGCCCGCCGGCACGCCACGGCTGCCCGCTGGGGCGTCACGGCGATGATCGGCAGCTCCCGCTCCGTGTCGACCTTCGTCGCCGGCCACGCCCTGCGTGCCTACGACCTGGCCGCCTCGATGGGCCTGCCGCCGGGCGACCCGGCCTGGTCGTCCCGGATGTCCGGGTTCCACGCGCATGTCCGGCTGGCCCGGGCGGCGCTCGCCCGCGACGACCACCGGACCGCGGCCGACCTGCTCGCCCATGCCCGCCGGCTCGGCCGGGGCATGATCGACACGCAGGAGGACAACGTCGTCCGGGTGCTGCACGCCGAGGCCCTGGTGGGGCTGCGTCACCTCGACGAGGCCGAGCGCACCCTGCGACCGGCGCTGCGGGCCGGCGCCCCCGCCCGGCGCGCCGCCGCCTTCTCCGTGCTCGGGGAGCTGCGCCAGAAGCAGGGCCGGACCGAGGAGGCGGCCCAGTGCCTGCTCACCGCGCTGAAATCGGCCCGCCAGGCCGGGGACGAGCGGGCTACGGCCGCGGCGCTGCGCCGGCTCGGCATGCTGGAGTACAACGCCGGCCGGATCGGCGCGGCCGAGGACCGGTACCGCGAGGCCCTCACGATCGCCCGCCAGGTCGACGACCCGCGCGGCGTCGGCTGGGCGTTGCAGCACCTGGCCTGGAGCGCCACCACCCGCGGGGACTACCCCCGGGCCGAACGGACGCTGCGTGAGGCGTCGGCGGTGTTCGAACGGCTGGAGGACACCGGCGGGCTCGGCTGGTGCCGGGGCACCGAGGCACTGGTGCTCCTGCTGTCCGGCCAGCTCACCCGCGCCCGCAAGCTCACCCGCGAACTGATCGAGATCGCGGGTTCCGTCGGCGAGCAGTGGGGCATGGGTGTCTGCCTGACCGTGGACGCGATCGCCGCCGCGGAGCTGGGGGACATCGCCGCCGCCGAGTCCCACGCGCAGCGGGCCACGGAGCTGTTCGAGAACTCCGAGTACACGTGGGGATCGATGCTGGTACTGGTCGCCCGGGGGCTCGCCGCCCGCGGCGCGGGCGAGCCGGCCCGCGGGGCGCGGTACCTGGAGCAGGCCTGCGACCAGGCCGCCGAGCGCGGCCACGTGGTCGTCGGCGCCCTGGCGCGGGTGCTGCTCGGGCTGACCCTGCTCGACGCCGGCGAGGTCGACAAGGCCGCGCAGGCCGCTGAGATCGCCCTCACCGACCTCGAGCACCTGGAGCTCCACCCGCACGCCCAGCTCGGGGCGAAGGTGCTCGTCGCCCAGATCGCCCGCGCCCGCGGCCGGACCAGGGCCGCACTGGACCTGCTTCGGGAGGCGCTGTCGGCGAGCGAGCCGGCGACGCTGATGTTCCCCCGCCGCCAGGCGTACGCGCACCTCGCCGGCATCCTGCTGGACGCGGGCCAGCCGGCCGAGGCGCTCGAGGTCGCCCGGCGGGCGGTCGCCGTGGACGCCGAGGACGTGCGCGCCCAGGTGCTGGGCTACCGGGCGCTGGGCACGGCGCTCGTGGCCAACGGCGATCTTGAGGGCGGCCGCGGCGCCTACCTGCGGGCGCTCGCGGCGGCGACCGCGACCGGCGCCGTCAGCGAGGCGCCGCAGACCCGGCGGCTGCTGGCCAGCCTGCCGCCCAGCGGGGGCCCCGCCGGGGCCGGCGGCCCCGCGGGCAGCGGTGACGGGCCGGCCGGCGACGCAGGGCCCACCGGCGGCCCGGACACGGGCGTCCCCGCCGCGGCGGACGCTCGGTCGCGGCGCGCGCAACCGGCCGCGGCACAGGCGCAGGAACGCCCCCTGCCGGGGACGGCCGCGGACGCCGACCACGCGCGGGCCGCGTCCCCACCGGCCGCGGTCGCGGGCAGCGCCGGCTGACCTGCGGGGGCGCCGTGAGGTGACGTCAGGGGCCGGCGGGCGGGTCGTCCATCGGGGGCGACCCGCCCGCCGGCACGGTGTGCGGGCGTATCGCGGGGCGCGGATGTATCGCGGGGCGCGGATGTAGGGCTGTCGGGCTGGGCGCGGGCGATGGGACGGGCGTCTGGCTGCGCGGACGGGCGGGCGGCTGGGCGCATGCACCTGCGGGCCGTCCGGGCGGACCCGGGACGGCGCGTGACGAGCGCCGGGACTAGCGGGCTCGGCGGGACAGCCGTTCGCGGTCCAGCAGCACGACGGCACGGGAGTCCAGGCGAAGCCAACCACGGGTGGCGAAGTCGGCAAGCGCCTTGTTCACCGTCTCCCGGGAGGCGCCGACCAACTGGGCCAGCTCCTCCTGGGTGAGCCCGTGCTCGACCCGGACACCGGCCGCCTCGTTGCCGGGCTGCGCCGGCTCACCGAACCGCTCCGCCAGGTCGAGCAGGGCTTTCGCCACCCGACCCGGAACGTCCGTGAACACCATGTCCGCGACGTTGTCGTTGGTACGACGGAGCCGACGGGCGAGCACGCGCAGCAGCATTGCGCCCGCCTCGGGGCGGGAACGCAGCCAGGGCCGCAGCGCGGTGTGCTCCAGCGACAGCAACGACGCATCCGTGACCGCGGTCGCGGTAGCCGTGCGTGGACCGGGGTCGAACAACGAAAGCTCTCCGAAGAGGTCACCAGGACCCATTACGGACAGCAGGTTCTCCCGGCCGTCAGCCGACTGACGCCCTATCTTCACCTTTCCGGACAGGACCACGAAGACCCGATCACCGACATCTCCTTCTCGGAACAGCACGTCCCCGCGGGTGACGTCCTGCCGATCAAGATGGTCGGAGAGGGCCAGCCGGTCCTGTTCGGAGAGCCCGACGAACAGCGGTACGCGGGCAAGCAGATCCTCCACGGTCCTGAGCATGCCAGGACTAGCGATGGAGGGCACGAGCAGGGACCCCCTGCAATGAAATTGCTCCATGCAGGTGAACGTGGAGCGACCGACCGTGCGCCGTTCGCGAGAATCCGCCCTTGATCAGGCACTTCCGGATGCCACGTCCGGGTGTTTTAATCCCCACCACCGCGCCTCGCCACGGGCCGCGGGAGCCGTCTCGCCCGGACGGGCCAGGTGGGCACCGGGTCCATCGGCCCAGCCGCCGGCGGGCCGATGGACCCGCCCTCGGTGTCCGAGGGGACGGCCGGGGGCCGCCGGGGCCTTCGGCCCGGGTCCCGCGGGACTCCCCGCCCGGCGTCGCTTCCCCACAATGCCCGCCGCCCGAGCCCCCCACCTGCGGCAACGCCCGCAGGCGGCGGACTGGGCGGAAAAGCCGTCGGATGCGCCGCCCGCCGCGCACCCATACCCGGACCGTTGATGGCGCGCGGCGGGCGACATGTGGTATACGCCAGCACCGGCCATCCACCCGGCACCGGAAGAACGGCCGAAGGCGCGCCGGGGCATCAGGCCGCCCGATGCTTGCCGGGCGACGGGCGGCGCAGCCGGCGCCGGTACCGCTCGAGCGCGGCGGGCAGGCCCTGTTGGACGAAGGTGTCGACCTCGTCCGGTTGGGCGTTGTCGAGGAAGCCCTCCAGTCCCTTGCCCGTGTCGGCGGCGTTCAACGGGCGTTCCACCCGTTCCATCGCCAGCAGAAGTCCGAGAAGCACCAGAGGAAAGAAGATCGCGGCAATGACAAACATGACTCCCCCATGGTGGCCGACGGGCGATCGGCAGACGCACCGGGGGTGGGTGTGTCGCGGATCGGGTTGCCGAGGCCCGTCATGACCACACGGCACGCCCACCGGTGCCAACCAGGCCGGATCGGCCGGCGGATACGCTGCGAGACATGCCCGCCGCCGTCGACACCGCGACCGAGACGCCGCTCGCGAAGACCCGGCGGGCCCGGCGGATCGTGCGTCTGCTGGGCGAAGTCCACCCTGATGCCCGCATCGCGTTGCACTTCGACAACGCTCTCGAGCTGCTGGTCGCCACGGTGCTGTCCGCCCAGTGCACCGACAAGAAAGTCAACGAGGTCACGCCGGCGGTGTTCGCCAGGTATCGGTCGGCTGCGGACTACGCGGCTGCCGACCGGGCCGCACTCGAGACGCTGCTGCGGCCGACCGGGTTCTTCCGCGCGAAGGCGAACTCGCTGATCGGCATCGGCGCGGCGCTCACCGAGCGCTTCGGCGGCGAGGTCCCCCGCCGGCTCGACGAGCTGACCACCCTGCCCGGCGTGGGCCGCAAGACCGCCAACGTCGTCCTCGGCCACGCGTTCGACACCCCGGGCATCACCGTGGACACCCACGTCGGGCGCCTGTCGCGCCGCTTCGGGCTGACCGCCGAGACCGATCCGGTCCGGGTCGAGGCCGACCTCGCCGCGCTCATCGAGCGCCGGGAATGGACGATCGCCTCCGATCGGATGATCTTCCACGGCCGGCGTTTCTGCCACTCCCGCCGACCAGCGTGCGGCGCCTGCGCCCTGGCCCGACTGTGCCCCTCGTTCGGGCTCGGTCCCACGGAGCCGGACGAGGCCGCCAAGCTCGTGCGGGGAACACGCGGCGACATCGAAGCCTTGCGGTGAAGGAGATGTCCACACCTTCGCCTGCTTCCCCCGACGCGCCCTGCCCCGTTCCCCCCGACGCGACGGCGCCGCCGGGTGCCGCCCCGCCCCCCAGGATCGCCACCCCGGCCGAGGTCGCCAGTCCCGTCGAGGTCGCCCGCCCCGGAGAGATCGCCCACCCCGGAGAGATCGCCCACCCCGGAGAGATCGCGCCCCCACCCGCGGTGCCACGTCCGCCGGGTCCCGCCGACGTCGCCCCCGCCGACGTCGCCCCCGCCGGAACCGCCCCCGCTGGCACGTCCACACCGCCGGCGTGGCTGCGCACGCTCGCCGACCGGCTTGGGGACGCGTTGATGACCGGCCGGACCCGCCCGGGCGCGCGCGCCGTCGACGCCCGGCCGGCGGCCGTACTGATCCTGTTCGGCGACGGCCCGGACGGACCGGACGTCCTGCTGCTCGAACGGGCGGCCGAGCTGCGCAGCCACGCGAGCCAGCCCGCGTTCCCCGGGGGGGCTGCCGACGCCACCGACGCCGACCGGGTCGCCACCGCGCTGCGGGAGGCCGCGGAGGAGGTCGGCCTCGACGCGGCGGGAGTCGAGGTGCTCGCCGTCGCCTCGCCGCTCTACCTGCAGGCCAGCCACTACCTCGTCACCCCGGTGCTCGCCTGGTGGCACACCCCGTGCGCGGTCGCGCCCGTCGACCTCGCCGAGACGTCGTTCGTCTCCCGGGTGCCGCTGGCCGAACTCGCCGACCCGGCCAACCGGGTGATGCTGCGCTACGCCCAGGGCGGCCTGCTCAGTCCGGCGTTCCGGGTCCACGGCATGCTGGTCTGGGGCTTCACCGCCGGCATCCTCGACATCCTGCTGCGGCTGGGAGGATGGGAGCGCCCGTGGAACCGTTCGGCGGTGGTGGACTACCCGCTCCCGCGTGAGGTTCCCGCGGCTTCCCCACCGGCCAAGCCGGCCACACCGGCCACACCGTCCCCACCGGCTCCGCGGCAACGCTCGTCGAGTACGCCCTGAGCCGGCCGACCGCGCCCCGACACGAAAGGCACCACCGATGACCTGCACCGCGGACCGCGACCAGGCGGCCCGCCCGTCGGACCTGGGCTCGCCCCACCAGCGAGCGTCCCGCGCGGCCGCGCTGCTCGGGCTGGTCCTTGCCGTGCTGCTGGGCGTGGCGGGCTGCGGCGGCGACGGCGGCGGCAGTCCGTCCGCCGGCCCCACGCTCAGCGCCACCCGGGGGGCGGACGGCGTCCAGGTGTTCGCGGTCACCGGCCTGCCGAGCATGAAGTTCTCCGCCACGGAGCTGCTGGCGAAGCCCGGGAAGATCCGCGTCGACTTCTCCGTGGCGCAGGGCTCGGCGCCACACAACTTCGTCGTCCCGCGCATCCCCGCCGCGCACACCAGCATCGTCTCCGCCGGTGAGTCGCAGAGCGTCACCTTCACCGTGACGGAGCCGGGTGACTATCCGGTGGTCTGTACCCTGCATCCCAACATGACGGCCACGCTGAAGATCGCCTGAGTCCGGGCCGNCCCCGCCGTGCCCAATGTGCTCGACGTCGTCCTGCTGGTGCTCGTCGTCCTGTTCGCGGTCTCCGGCTATCGACAGGGCTTCCTGGTGGGCGCCCTGTCGTTCGTCGGCTTCCTGGGCGGCGGAGTGCTCGGCGCGAAGATCGCGAAACCGTTCACCGAGCTGATCGGTCAGCAGGGCCACGGCGCGCTGGTCGGCCTGCTCGTCGTGCTCGGGCTCGCCCTGGCCGGCCAGGTCGCCGGCACGGCGATCGCGGTCGCGCTGCGCGATCGGTTGACCTGGCGGCCCGGTCGGGCCGTCGACGCCGCCGCCGGGGCGGTGCTCTCCGGCGTCTCGGTGCTGCTCGTCGCCTGGCTGCTGGCGAACGCCGTCGAACGCTCGCCCTTCGAGTCCCTCGCCCGGTCGGTCCACGACTCCCACGTGCTCGCGGCGGTGGACGCCGGCATGCCGGACGGGGTCCGCGAGACCTTTGCCGACCTGCGCCAGATCGCCGACGACAAGGCCTTCCCGGAGGTCTTCGCCGGCCTCGGGGGCGAGCGGATCATCGCGGCCGGCCCGCCGGACCCGACCACCACCCAGGCCGCCGGGGTGCAGTCCGCGGCGGCGAGCATCGTGAAGATCCGCGGCGTCGCCCGGTCCTGCGACCAGCGGGTCGAGGGATCCGGCTTCGTGATCGCCCCCCAGCGGGTCATGACCAACGCCCACGTGGTGGCCGGCGTCCGCCACCCGACGGTCGTGCTGTCCACCGGCACCCTGCCGGCCGAGGTCGTGGTGTTCGACCCGGACCGGGACGTCGCCGTGCTGCGGGTGCCGGACCTGCAGCGCCCCCCGCTGCGGATGCGGGCCAGCCCGCCGGCCGCGGCCGAGGAGCCGGCGGTCATCGCCGGGTATCCCCAGGACGGGCCCTACACCACCGTGGCCGCCCGCGTCCGCAACCACCAGCGGGCCCGGGCGGCGAACATCTACGAGCACGGCACCGTCGTGCGCGACATCTACGCCGTTCGCGGCCGGGTGCTACCGGGGAACTCGGGCGGCCCGCTGCTTGCCCCGGACGGGACCGTGCTCGGCGTGGTGTTCGCCGCGGCCATCGGCGACGATGACACCGGGTACGTGCTCAGCGCCGCCGAGGTCGCGCAGCCCGCCACGGTCGGCAGCGTCGCGGTGACGCCGGTCAGCACGCAGGGCTGCGACTGACGGTCCTCAGGAGTCGAGCCAGGTGAGCAGCTCGGCGTTGACGAGGTCCGGGACCTCCTCGTGCGGGAAGTGGCCGACCTCGCCGTGCAGTTTCCAGGTGTAGGGACCGCTGACGTAGCGCCCGGATCCCTGGGCGGTGGACGGCAGGAAGCAGCGATCGGCCGCACCGTGGATCTGCAGCGTGTCGACGTGCAGGGAGCGCCGCAGCACGCCGGCGAACTGCGCCCCGTCCGGCCGGAACAACGAGCGGAACACCCATCGGTGGTACTCCAGGGCACTGTGCGCCACACCGGGGATACGCATCGCTGAGCGGTAGCGCCGCTCCGCCTCGGCGTCGGGATAGCCGGGACCCCCCCACGCGCGCAGGAGGGCCGCGACCCGGACGGCATCCCTGGCGACCAGGGCACGTTCGGGACGCCAGGGCAGTTGGAAGCCCGCCATGTAGCGGCTCGCGGCGCCCTGGCCCCGCGGGTCCGCCGCGATCTGGTGACGCAGCCGCAGCGGGTGGGGCATCGCCAGAACGGCGAGGCGGCGGACGACCATCGGATGGCGGGTCGCCGTCGTCCAGCCGAGCAGTCCGCCCCAGTCGTGGCCGACGACGACGGCGTCCTGCTCGCCGAGCGCCCGGATGAGGCCGGCCACGTCGTCGGACAGGGTGAACGCGTCATAGCCTCGCGGCGGTTTGTCGCTCGCCCCGTATCCGCGCAGGTCCGGGGCCACGACGCGGTAGCCCGCCGCGGACAGCGCGGTGAGCTGGTGGCGCCAGGCCCACCAGAACTGCGGAAAGCCGTGCAGCAACAGGACCAGGGGACCGCGGCCGAGCTCGGCGACGTGCAGCCGGGTGCCGTTGGCGGACACGTCCCGATGCCGCCACGGCCCGTCGATCAGGACGCTGGCGGGCTCGGGAACGGTGTCCTCCATCGCCTGCCAGGATGGCAGACCACTCCCCACTGTGGGCCGGCGGTGGTCCGGTCAGGACGGGGCGTGACCGGGCTGGCGGCTGCTGCGGCGGACCGCTCCGGAGACTCCTCTCCGCGCCCCAGCGACCCCGGCGACCTGGCCGACCCCGGCGACCCCGGCGCCCCCGGCAACCTGGCCGACCCGGCCGACCCGGCGATCAGGAGGGGAGGCGGTGCGGGGCCAGCACCGCCCCGCCAGGCCCCGCCGGAGTGGGGCCCTGCGCGTCGCCTGAGACCGCCGGCCCCGCGGAGGCCACCCCGGATGCCGGGTTCGTCGGGGCGGCCGATGCCGATGCCGGTGTGGCAGTCGGATTGCGCAGCCAGGAGATGTCGTCCCGGACGGTCTGGATGGTCCGTTCGGGCGGGGAGAGCCGGCGGAACCTGCGGATCGCGAACAACGCCAGCAGACCGGCGACCACCAGGTACCCCGCCGCGGTGAGCAGGTACGACCAGTACCGCTCGACGCCGGCCCAGGTGATCAGCTCTCCCAGGAAGATCGTGACGGCGATCAGGGCACACAGCCCGAGCCCCGCCGCCACCGCAAGGCAGGCCACCCCGAGCGCGGCCGAGACGGCCTGCCGGGTCAGCTCGGCCTTGGCGAGGTCGATCTCCTGACGGACGAGCAGCGAGACATCGCGGGTGGCCAGCGCCACCAGCTCGCCCAACGAGGGCTCCCGGCCGTTGCGGGCCTTTCCGGCAGTAGTCGACACCCTTCGTCCTCCCTCTGGCCCGCGACCGGACCGGTGTGGTCGGGTCGCGAGGCCCATCGCCCCGCCCAGGGTGGTCCGCGCCGGCGGCGGACCGGGAGACCCGACCGGAGACACCCGGCCCGAACCTCTCGCCAGTCGCACCGCCGACATACCTCCCGGCGGACCGGCGCACAGTCCGCCGTTCCCTTTCCTGCTGCGCAGTGTCCCCCGGGCGGACGCTCCCAGGGGGAGAACGACGCGGTTGTGCTCGTGTGACGCCTCCGACGGCCGGCTGGGCACCGACTCCGGATGGCGCGGACGGGTACCGTGCCAACCGTGAACCCCCGCCCGTCCGGATCAGTCCTCGCCGCCGACCCGCTCGCCCGAGTCGCCGCCCTGCCCGGGGTGCGCGAGGCGGCGGACAGCGCCCGCGCGGCCGTCGACGCGCTGCTGCGGCACCGCATCCTGCGCCGGCAGAGCGCCGCCGTGACCACAGAGGCATCCCTGCGGGCGGCCCGCGCCTCGGCCGCCCTGGAGGGGCACGAGATCAGCCTGGAAGGGCTACGCGGCTACCTCTCGGGCGCTGGCACCGACGCGCGGCCCACCCCGGCGAGCGAGGGCCTGTTGGCTCCGGACCCAGCGGCACCCAACCCGGCGGCACCGGACGCGGCGGCACCGGACGCGGCGGCGCGGACGTTCCCGCCGGCCGTCGGTGTTCCGGCCGACCTTCGCTCCACCGACTCCCTGGACCTCTCCTCCACCGATCTGCCCTCCCCCGTCGTGTTGGGGACGGTCCGCCTCTACGCCGAGCTCGGGGTGCTCGGGCCGGCCTGGGAACGGGCACCCCGGCAGGCACTCGCGCGGATGCACGTCCTGGTGGGGCGCGGCTACCTGCCCGACGACCTGCTCGGTCGGCCGCGGGCCGACGCGGGCACCCGTGAGCTGCTCGACCCGCTTCGGCTCGGTCCGCCCCCGCACTCGGTCGAGACCTCCGTGCGGCTGGATGGCCTGACCGGGCTGCTCGTCACGCCGACCACGGCGCCGGCCGTCGTGGTGGCCGCCGTGGTGCACGGGGAGCTGTTGGCGCTGCGGCCGTTCGGCGCGCTGGACGGTGTCATCGCCCGGGCCGCCAGCCGGCTGGTCCTCATCAGCCGCGGGCTGGACCCCAAGGCCCTGACCGCCACCGACGTCGGGCATCTGGAAGTCGACCACATCGACGATCCGGGGGCGCCGGTCCTCGGCTACCGCGACGCCGCCGCCGCCTACGTCGGCGGCGGGGCGCAGGGGGTCGCGACCTGGGTTCTGCACTGCGCGAAGGCCCTCGAACTGGCTGCCCGGGAGTCCCTGGCTGTCTGCGAGGCGCTCGCTCGCGACACCTGATCACTCCCGCGGCCCTTCACCGGGCCCCCCGCTTGGGGGATGCGTCCCGCGATCGGCGGGCACGCCCCGAATTCGCACAAGGTGCGGTTTCACGTGGGCGCCCTCGGGTATCTCCTGGCATGTCGGACCTGGCGGCCGGAGAGCCGCGGGACCCGGCCCAAGACGGGCAGCCTCCACCTGGGCCATGTCCCGAGGCGACCCCCGCACTCCCCCCTGCGGGGGTCGCCTCGCCCATTCCGTCCTTCCCCTGTTCTGTCGTCGGCTCCGCCGCTTCCTCGCGGCCACCGACCGACGCGGCCCCGGGCAGCGGCGAGTTCCCGGCATCAGGCCAAATCCTCCATGACACCACGGCGAAGCCCTGTGGAGAGCGTTCATCCACAGGGCCCGCTTCGGCGCATGGTGGGCCACGTCCTCCCCCTCCGACCGGGAATCGAGCCCGCCATGCCCCCCGCCATGCCCCTGCTCACCCCCGCTGACGGCCGCGACGCGCGACCGCTGATCGTGACCGGCGTCCCGGACCTGCTCGACGACCTCCTGCGCCTGGCCGCGGCCGCCGGCGTCACGACGACGGTCGCCACCGAGCCGGGCGCGCTGCGCCGCGCCTGGGCGGCGGCGCCGCTGGTCGTCGTCGGCATGGACCGCGCCGAGGCGTGCATCGCCGCCGGCCTGCCGCTGCGCCCGCACGTGGTCCTGGTCGGCGGCCACGTCGAGGACGGCCGAGTCTGGTCCGCTGGTACCCGCATCGGCGCCGATCACGTGATCTTCCTGCCGGAAGCCGAGCTCTGGCTGATCGACGCCTTCGGTGATCTCGACGGATTCGGCCCACGCGAATCGGTGACGATCGGGGTGGTCGCCGGCCGGCGCGGCAGCGGCGCGTCGACGCTCGCAGTCTCGCTGGCGCTGTCGGGCCTGCGCCACGGCCTGCGCACAATGCTGATCGACGCCGACCCGCGGGGCAGCGGGGTGGCACCCGGCTTCGCCCGGCTCCTGCCGTCCGCGGCTGATCCCCCGCCGGGGGCCGCCGACCGGCGGCCGACGGATCCCCTCCCCCCGCCGGACACGGTGCCCCCGGGCAAGCTCGGCGGGAAAGCGCCCCCCTCCTGGTCGGGTCCGCCGGCGGGGCACGGTGACCTGGCGGTGGTCTCCTGGGATCTCGGTGTCGGGCCCGACGTACCGGTGGGACCGATGGTCACGCTGCTCTCGACGGCCCGGTCCACCTCGGATCTGGTGGTCGTCGACCTGCCCTGGCAGCAGGACCCGGCCGCCGCCCTCGCGCTCGGCTCCTGCCGGACGGCGCTGGTGGTGCTGCGGGCGGATCTGGCGTCCGTCATGGCTGCCGAGCGGGTCTGCGCGACGGTCGGGCGGCGGTGCTCGGACGTGCGAGCGGTCGTACGGCAACGCCAGTCGGCCGGGCTCGCCCCCACGGCGGTCAGCGAGATGCTCGGAGTGCCGCTGGCCGGGGTGATCGCCGATGCCCGCCGGCCACCGGCCGCGACTTCGGCCGGCGCCGACGCCCCGCGGAACGCCGACGCCCCGGGACCGCTCGGCGACCGGCTGCTGGCCCGGCTGGGGCTCCTCCGGTGGCCGACCACCCCGCAGGCGCCGGAAGGCCCGAGCACGGAGCCTCAGACATGGGCGTGACGGCCCGGCGGGGTGGCGGGCCGTCAGCCCGGGCCGGGCAACGCCGGGTGGCGGCGGCGCAGCCGGTGGCCGGGGAGCGGGCGGCGGGTACGGGGCGTCGGGAGGCAGCGGGCCCGCACGAGCCGGAGTCGGCGACCACGGAGCCCCGCGGCGCCGGCCCGCTCGGCGCCGGTCCGCTCGGCGCCGGTCCGCTTGATCCTTTCCTCGCCGATCCGGACGTCACCGACGTGCTGGTGAACGCCCCCGACGAGGTCTGGGTGGAGCGGCGGGGCCGGCTGGCGAGGACGCCGGTCACCTTCGCCGATGAGGATGCGGTACGCCGCCTCGCCGTCCGGCTCGCGGCGGCCAGCGGCCGGCGGTTGGACTCCGCCATGCCCTTCGCCGACGTCCTGCTGGACGACGGCACCAGGATGCACGCCGTCCTCGCGCCCACCGCCGTGCGCGGCACCTGCCTGTCCCTGCGGCGCCCCCGGCGCCGGCCGTTCACCTTTGACGAGCTCGTGCTCGCCGGCACGCTGAGTCCCACGGTGGCCGCGGTGCTCCACGCCGTGCTGCACGCGCGGCTCGCGGTCGTCGTGACGGGCGGCACCGGCACGGGCAAGAGCACGCTGCTCGCTGCCCTGCTGGGCGCGGTGCGCCCGGGCGAACGCATCGTCCTCGTCGAGGACACCGCCGAGCTCGCGGTGAGCCGCCCCGGCCTGGTCCGGCTGGAGGCCCGACCGCCCAACATCGAGGGCGCCGGCGAGGTGACCCAGCGCGAGCTGGTCCGGCAGGCGCTGCGGATGCGGCCGGACCGCCTCGTCGTCGGCGAGGTCCGCGGCCCGGAGGTGCTCGACCTCCTCGTCGCCCTCAACACCGGGCATGAGGGAGGCCTGAGCACCGTGCACGCCAACGACACCGCCGCGCTGCCCACCCGGCTGGAGGCGTTGGCCGCCCTCGCGGGGCTCTCCCGGGCGGCGGTACACAGTCATGTCGCCGCAGCCCTGCACGCGGCCGTCCACCTGCATCGGGATGTGGACGGCCACCGGCGGGTCCGGGCGGTCGGCGTGTTCCGCCGGGCACCCGACGGTCTGGTGCAGGTCGTACCCGCGTTGGTGGCGCCCCCGCCCACCGGCCGGCGGGGAGCGCCGCGGCGCGGCGAGGGGCCCGTGGCCGCGGAGGGGCTGCCGCTGCTGAGAAGCCTGTTGGACGCCCGCGGGGTGAGCCTGCCGGGGTTCCTCGACGCTGCCGCACCCGCGGGGAGCCTGCCTTGATCGCCCCGGCGGGCGTCGTGGGCCCGGTTGCCCACGCCCGCCGCCGCGGCCCGGGCGGGACCGGGAGGACCCGGCGGGCTGCGGCGGTCGCCGCAGCACCCATCGCCATGCCGGGCAGCGCCGTGCTGGGCATCGTCGCGGTGGTCGCGCTGGTCTCTGTGGTCGCGGTGACCGTCGGACCCGTCGCCGCGGCGACCGTCTGCGTGGCGCTCGGCTGCCTGGCACGGGCCGTCCGGCGGGAGCGGGCGCGGCGACGGCAGGCAAGGGTGCGGGCCTGCGCGGAGGACTTCCTCGCGGCCTTCGCGGCGGAACTCGACGCCGGCGGTCCGCACGGGAACGCCCTGCGCGCGGCCGCGCGCGGCATCGACGAGCTCGGTATCGCCCCCGACCACCATCCCGGCTGGATCCCGCTGGACCGGCTGGCCGACACACTCGCGGGACCGGACGACCCCGGGGTCACGCTGTGCCGCAACGAGGCCGGCGCCGTCCGCCAGCTCGGCATCGCCTACCAGGTCTGCACGATGGTCGGTGCCCGGCTCGCCCCCGTCACGACGATGCTGGCCACGCTCGCCAGGGCCGACGCCGTGCGGGCGGGGGAACTGGCCGCGGCGCTGGCCGGCCCGAGGTCCTCCGGGCGGCTGGTGGCCGCCCTCCCGCTGGCTGGGATCGCACTGGGCTCGCTGGCCGGTGCCCAGCCGCTGCACACGCTGCTCGCCNCCCCCGCCGGCAACGCCTGCCTGCTCGCGGGGGGCCTGGCGGATCTGGCGGGCCTGCGCTGGCTGCGGTCCTTCGCGGACCGCGTCGAACGGCGGGTGGCCCCGGTGGCGATGGACGCCGCCCGGACCGGTGGCCCGACCGGTGGCCCGACCAGCATCGCCTCCGGGCGCGAGCGGCTGCTCGCCGACCTGCCGCTGGCCCTCGACCTGATCGCGGCCTGTCTGCGGGGTGGCGGGACGGTCGTCTCCGCCATGGTGGCCGTTGGCGCCGCCAACGGCGGCGTGCTGGGCCGGGAGCTGCGCCGCGCCGCCGAGGAACTGGCGGCGGGGGCCGACGCGCTCGCCGCCTGCGACCGGCTGGTCGCTGCCACCGTCGCGAGCGGCCGCGCCGCGCGGCTGGCGCGGCTGGTGCGGCGCGATCCGCGCGCGTCGCCGGGATCACGCTGGACCGCGATGATGCGAGCAGCCGTCGCCGCCTTCGACCGGGCTCAGACGTCCGGGGCGAAACCGGCCGCCGCCCTCGTCCGGCTCGCCCAGCGGGCCCGCGACGAGGCCCACGCGGAGAGCATCGCCGCCGCCCGCCGGGCCGGCGTGCTGGCCGTCGCGCCCCTCGGACTCTGCTTCCTGCCGGCCTTCCTGCTGCTCGGCGTCGTCCCCGTCGTGCTCGGGTCCCTACCGAATCTGCTGCCGGCGTAGCCGCGCAGGCACCACCCGATCCAACCCTGCCCCGTTGTTCCGGAGGTGTCCCTGATGTTCCCGTCGAGGATGTTCCCGTCCCCGCCCCGCCTGCCCCGCCTGCCTCGCGGTCTGTTCGTCCGGGCCGCCTGCCACCGGATCCTCGCCGGTCGCCGCGGCGGCGCGGGCGGCCGCGACCTGGGGATGTCCACTGCCGAGTATGCGGTCGGCACGCTCGCCGCAGTCGCGTTCGCCGGTGTCCTCTACGCGGTCGTGTCGAGTTCCGCGACCCGCTCGCTGGTCTCGTCGGTCGTGCAGCGCGCGCTGACCGTCTCGTTCTGAGCGGCTCCAGTGCGATGGTCCGGGGCGGTGCCGTGCGGGCGCCGCGCACATCCCCTCCCCCATCCGCCGACCGTCGCCCGGCACCGGCGGGACATCACCCGCGGGGCGGACAGCGGTCAGGCGACCGCCGAACTCGCTGTGGGCCTGCCCTCGGTGTTCGTCGCCTTCTTCCTCGCGGCCTGGATGCTCGCGACGGTCGGCGCGCAGGCCCGGTGCGCCGACGCGGCGCGGGTCGGCGCCCGGCTCGCGGCCAGGGGCGAGGCGCAGGCGACGGTCTCCGCCGCGGTGACCCGGGCGGCGCCTCGCGGCGCGACCCTCCGGCTGCACCGCGATGCTGACCTGCTGGACGTCGAGGTCTCGGCGCCGGTCGGTGCCGCCGGCCTCGGGCGGCTGGTGCCGGCACTCGTCGTGACGGCGCACGCCGTCACTCCCGTCGAACCGGTCGCCTGCACGGCGCCGGACTGCGCGCCGCCGGGGCCACCGTGACCACGGATGGCCGCCATCCCCGGCCGGAGGGCCTCGCCGCCCCCGCGGCGACCGGGGAGCCGCGGGACGACGGATCGGCGACGGTGTGGCTGCTCGCCGTCCTGTTCGCGCTGCTGTCGCTGGCCGGACTCGCCTTCACCGTGACGGTGATCGGCGCGTCGCGACAACGGGCCGCGACAGCCGCCGATCTCGCGGCGCTCGCCGCGGCCGCCCTGCCCCCGGTCGACGAGCAGGCCGTGTGCGCGCGGGCCCGGGAGATCAGCGCCGCCAACGGGGCCCGCCTGGTGGACTGCCGCATCGTCGCCGACGCGGTGGAGATCGCCGTCGGCGTGCACCTGCCGGCGGTGATCGGCAGGCTGGGCGATCTCAGCGTCCACGCCCGGGCCGGCCCATGGGGCGGCGCGGCCGGCGCCTACCTGCCGACGTCCCAGGAAGCGAATGGTCAGGAGCGGGCCCCCGCTCCGTCCTGACCGCTCCGTCCTGACCGCTCCGTCCTGACCGGTCCGGGCGTCCGAGCTGGCGTGTGTCACGTTCACGACAGCCCTGCCCCGTTTCCGCAACCGATGGGGATCGCCCCGCGTCGATGACTCCGCAATGGCGTGCCGCCCGACGCGCCGACCGGAGACCGGAGGTCGCATGGACGGATGCCGGAGCGCCGAGAAACCATCGTCCGCAGCCCCGGGTTCTCTGGGCGGCCGCGCCGCGCCGCCGACCAGCCCGCGCAGCGGC
Organism: Frankia torreyi; assembly: GCF_000948395.1. Taxonomy (GTDB): domain Bacteria; phylum Actinomycetota; class Actinomycetes; order Frankiales; family Frankiaceae; genus Frankia; species Frankia torreyi. The sequence continues at coordinate 66,313 of NZ_JYFN01000006.1, forward strand.
GATGGTCCGCCGGCGGACGGGCCACCGCTGACCGCTCCCCCTCCCGAGCTCGCCGGCCGGTCGGAGGTGGCTGCGTTGCGGCCTGGGGATCCGTCCGAGCTGGCCGGTTACCGCGTTGTCGGCCGGCTCGGCGAGGGCGGGATGGGCACCGTCTACCTGGGCCGCACGCCCGAAGGACGGCTCGTCGCGATCAAGGTGATCCGGGCCGACATCGCCGCCGTTCCCGCGTTCCGCGCGCGGTTCCGCCGCGAGGCCGAGGTGGGCCGCCGCGTCGCCCGGTTCTGCACGGCGGAACTTCTCGACGCCGTCGACCCGCCGGACGGGCAGCCCTTCATCGTCACGGAGTTCATCGACGGCCCCACCCTGGCAGAGGCGGTGAGCACCGGCGGACCGCTGGGCGCCGCGGACCTCGAACGGGTCGCGGTAAGCGTCGCCGCGGCGCTGACCGCGATCCACGGGGCCGGTCTCGTCCACCGCGATCTCAAGCCGTCGAACGTTCTGCTCTCGTCGTTCGGGCCACGCGTGATCGACTTCGGCATCGCCTACGCGGCCGACTCCACCCGCGTCACTCAGGATTCGATCGTCGGCACACCGGCCTTCATCGCGCCCGAGCAGATCCGCGCGGACGGCATCACCAGCGCCGCGGACATCTGGGCCTGGGGCGGTCTGGTGGTCTTCGCGGGCACCGGGCATCCCCCGTTCGGGGCAGGCCCGGCCGCCAGTCAACTGTTCCGGATCATGCAGACGGATCCCGATCTGGAAGGCCTCGGTCCGGCTCTGGGCGCCGTCGTACGGCAGGCCATGAACCGCGATCCCCGAGCCCGGCCCACCGCCGACGAGCTCCTGCGACGCCTGGTCACCCTCGGCGCCGCGGTACCTCCGCCTGCCGGCGCGGCACAGGACAGCGCCGCACAGGACAGCGCCGCACAGGACAGCGCCGCACAGGACAGCGCCGCACAGGACAGCGCCGCACAGGACAGCGCCGCACAGGACAGCGCCGCACAGGACAGCGCCGCACAGGACAGCGCGGCACAGGCCGGCAGCCCCGCCACGGTGGGCCCGGACCTGACCGCGCTGGAGCGCCTCGTCACGGACGCGGCGCTCCCGGGCCTTCAGGAGCTCCTGGAGCCCTCGCAGGTACCCGACCCGCGGGCCGTCCCACCGCATCCGGAGTCCGCCGCGCCGCGACCTGAGCGCTCGGCACCCGCCGAGGCCACACCGCCCGTCCGTAGGGCCTTCGCGTCCACGCGGGTGCTTGTCGCCGTGGCGCTCGGCGTACTGGTCACCCTGCTCGGTGCCTGGCTCGTCGTCCAGGCGGACGGGCATGACCGGACCGCCGCCGGGACATCCAGGCAGACGGACACCACTGTTCCGGACGATCTGATCGGGCTCCCGTTCCACGAGGCGGCGACCCGACTGCGCGCGGCCGGGTTCCGTGCCATCCGGGAGGAGACGCGCGCCGACGCCCACCCGCGCGACAGCGTCCTCTCCGTGAATCCGGTGAGCGGGTCGCGGGCCGACGCATCCACCACGGTGACGTTGGTCGTCTCGACCGGGCCGACGAACGCGCAGGTCACGATCCCCCAGGTCGTCACGCCGGGCGCCGGGCCGGACGATCAGGACGACCCGACCACCATCCCCGACATCGTGGGACGCGGTGCCGACGCGGCGGAGCAGGAACTGCGCACCGCCGGGTTCACGAACATCACCAGAAGTTACCGGTCCGCTGACCAGCCTGCGGACATCGTCCTCGCGGTCGACCCGACCAGCGGCACCCGGGCGAGCCGGAACGCGGCCCTACGGATCGATGTGTCGACCGGCCCGGGGCACACCACGATCACCAACGTCGTCGGCTGGTCAGAGGTAGACGCACGGTCCAGCCTGGAGACCGCCGGGCTGACCGTGGTGACCCGGACGGACTCCGGTCCCTCGGGCGTGGGGCCGGGTCTGGTCGCGAAGGTGCAACCGCCGGGCAACACTCAGGTCGCCTACGGAACGACGGTCACGATCACCGTGGTGAGCCGCCAGGTCACGGTGCCCGACGTCGTCGGTCAGGATCGCGCCACGGCCACGGAGACGCTGCGCGGCCTCGGTCTCGACGTCGTCGAGGAGCCCCGGCCGGGAAGCGAGGCACCGGGGACGGTCGTCTCCCAGCAGCCCCGGGGGGGCGTCGTCGCCCGCGGCACGGCAATCACGATCATTGTCGCGCAGGCGCAAGCGCCCGACCACACCCCGGCATCCACCCCGCCGGCTTCCCCCTCCTGACCACTGTCTCCGAGTGCAGCAGCACGTCCACGGCCGGGCCGCCCCCCGGGTCGGCACGGCGGGCACCTGCCTGTCGACGTCCCAGAAAGCGATTGGTCAGGAGCGGGCCCCCGCTCCGTCCTCAACGGTCTGGTCGGCCGAGTCCTGGTCGCGGGTCTCCCGTCGGCCCAGGTCCGCGACGCGGGCCACGATCCGGTCGCCGCGTCGCGGATGGGTGTTCGTCCGCAGCGGCGCGCTGGACCCGGCGGACGGCGGATCGGTCGCCGGGTTGTCCGAGGCCGGCGGCGTCGGCGGGGTGGGGACGCGCACGGCGGACCGCACCGGCGCGGTCTGCCGGACGTCGCCGGACCAGGTGGGCGAGGTGTCTGCGCCATGCGCAGGGACAGTCTCCGCGGCCGGCCGGGGCTCGAAGACCGGGCGAGCCTCGGAAGCCGGGCGAGCCTCGGAAGCCGGGCGAGCCTCGGCGGCGGGCTGCTTCGCCGGAGTGGGGCTCTTGGCGAGGGTGGGGCGCTTGGCGAGGGTGGGGCGCTTGGCGAGGGTGGGGCGAGTCCGCCGGGGTCCGTCGGGGGTCCGCTCGTCGGGGCGCCCGGCGGCCGGGCGCGTCGCCGCGGGCGCGGACGGTGCAGCGCCGGCCGGCACCGGTGCGGAAGGCGCCGGAGCCGTGCGGATCGCCGCCAGCTCGCGCGCCCGCTGCCGCTCGACCCGCCGGCGGTGCCGGTCCCGTGCCAGGCCCTGCAGGGTCAACTGCACCCCCGCGACGACCAGCACCCCGGCGGCGAGACCTAGCACGAACAGGCCCCAGATATCGAAGGAGAGGGACTGCCCCATGATCATCACATCTGTGTGGCCGTCGTTCTCCAGCACCAGATCGGCGGTGAAGACCCCCGCTACCAGCAACAACACGACACCGACGGTTACCACCGGTACCTCCAGAACCATGGACGTGGGCGAAACTGGCCGCGAAGAGCCGATGGGCTCGGCCTACCCGTCTTTGGTCATGGCGGAACCGCACGGGCGCAGTGTGATCCGCGGTTCAGCCGACCGCACCGGTCACCGCGGTGAGAAGGCGCCAGGCGGCGGCCTTGTCGAGCGGCTCGTTGCCGTTGCCGCATTTCGGCGACTGCACGCAGGACGGGCAGCCGGCCGGGCATTCGCACGCGCCGATGGCGTCCCGGGTGGCGGCCAGCCAGTCCCCGATGCGCAGGAATCCCCGTTCGGCGAATCCCGCGCCGCCGGCGTGGCCGTCGTAGACGAACACGCTTGTCCGGCCCGTGTCCGGATGCAGGGCGGTCGACACCCCACCGATGTCCCAGCGATCGCAGGTGGCAAACAGCGGAAGCAGGCCGATGGCCGCATGCTCGGCGGCGTGCACCGCGCCGGGCACATCCGCGGACTCGATGGCGGCGCCCGCGAGCAGGCCGTCGGTGACGACGTACCAGACGGCGCGGGTTCGCAACTGCCTCGGCGGCAGGTCCAGCGGCTCCTGGCCGAGCACCTCGCCGGTCGCGACGAGCCGTCGCTGGTAGCCGACGACCTGACTGGTGACCTCGACCACCCCGAGGTGCACCTCCACGTCGGGCAGGACGCGCGATCGCGACGACTCGACGATCCGGATGTCGGTATGCTCGCGCGCGACCGTCGTCCACTCCGGGGACTCCTCGTGGACGAACGCCACGGATTCGGGCAGGTCCAGGTCGTCCACGACGAAGCTCGAGCCCTGATGGAGGTAGACCGCACCGGGGTGCACCGCGGAGTGCGCGGCGGCCGCGTCGACCGTGCCCAGCAGGCGCCCGGTGGACGTCTCGACGATGCGGACCGGAGGGCCCCCGGCCCCCCGGATGTCCACCTCCGGGCGGCCCCGCTGGGTCCAGAACCAGCCGGTGGGCCGGCGGCGCAGCCGCCCGCGGCGGACCAGGTCGTCGACGACGCGCGCCGCCGCCGGGCCGAACAGGCCCAGGTCCGCTTCGGTGAGCGGCAGCTCGGCAGCGGCGCACTCCAGCTGCGGGGCGAGCACGTAGGGGTTGTCCGGGTCGAAGACACAGGCCTCCACCGACCGGCCGAACACCGCCTCCGGATGGTGGACAAGGTACGTGTCGAGCGGATCGTCCCGCGCGACCAGCACCGCCAGCGACCGCTGCCCGTCCCGGCCGGCCCGGCCGGCCTGCTGCCACAGCGAGGCGAGGGTGCCCGGAAAGCCGGCGGTGACGGTGGCGTCCAGGCCGCTGATGTCCACCCCGAGCTCCAGCGCCGACGTCGTCGCGACTCCGAGCAGGTCCCCCGCGCGCAGCCGCCGTTCCAGCTCGCGGCGCTCTTCCGGCAGGTAGCCGGCCCGGTAGGCCGCCACCCGGTCCGCCAGGTCCGAACCGATCTGACCCAGCTCGCGACGGGCGGTGACCGCCACGACCTCCGCCGACCGCCGGGACCGGACGAACACCAGGGTGCGCACGCCGTCGGCGACGAGATCGGCGAGCAGGTCAGCCGACTCCGCGGTGACCGACCGCCGGACCGGCGCGCCGTTCTCACCGGCACCGCGCGGCTCGCCAGGGGCACCGCCCCCCTCGCGCTCGGCCTGCCGTCGCCACAGCAGCGGGGGCTCGTAGAGCACGAAGTCCATCGGGCCTCGGGGTGCGCCGTCGTCGTCGATCACCTCGACGTCGACGCCGGTGAGCCGCCCGGCCGACAGCCCCGGGTCGGCGGTGGTGGCGGACGCCAGCAGGAACACCGGCTGCGACCCGTAACGCGCGCAGACCCGCCGCAGCCGCCGGATCACCGCGGCGACGTGCGCGCCGAACACGCCGCGGTAGCCATGGCATTCGTCGATCACGACGAACCGCAGGCCCCGAAGGAACCGCGCCCACCGCCGGTGTTGGGGCAGGATCCCGCGATGGAGCATGTCGGGATTGGTCAGGACGAGGCCGGCGTGGGCCCGGACCCAGTCCCGCTCGGCCGCCGGCGTGTCACCGTCGTAGGTGGCGGCCCGGACCCCGGTGAGCCGCAGCGCCCGCACCGCCCGAAGCTGATCATGGGCGAGCGCCTTCGTCGGCGACAGGTAGAGCGCGCGGGCGCCAGGCTGCGTGAGCAGCCGCGACAGGACCGGCATCAGGTATCCCAGCGACTTCCCGGAGGCCGTGCCGGTGGCCAGCACGACGCTGCGGCCGGCATGGGCGGCTTCGGCCGCGGCCGCCTGGTGCGTCCACGGTTCGTCGATCCCGGCGGCGACCCACCGCCCGCGCAGCACCGGGTCGACCCACTCCGGCCAGGACGCCCGCCGCCCCGGCCGGGCGGCAACCGGCTCGACGTGCGTCATGCACTGCGCCCGCCGCGCGTCGCGGCGAAGCCCGGCGAGGACCGTGTCCGCGCCGCCGCTGTCCGCCGGCGAACCCACGACCGACGAGGATATGCGCCGCGGTACCGCCGACGACAGGACGATGGGCGATCCACGGGCCACCACCCGACGGACCNCCCGTCCCGCAACCGCGACTCGACGCGGCCGACCAGCCCCGCCTGGACAAGATCAGGGATAGATTCCAGCAGACGTCATCGACCACGCCGCCGAAATACCGGGGCACCGCGATCTGTGTCGCGGCCCACCGGATTGATCCTCCTCGTGGGAGGGTAATGGCGCCGTGATGTCGGTCGCCCGAAGCGCGGGACGGCCGGAGGCACCCAAGGAGGATCCGTGGACCTGTCCCTCACGACTCGCCAGGAAGGCAACCACACGGTCGTCGTGGTGGGCGGCGAGATCGACGTGTACACCGCACCGAAGCTGCGCGAGCAGCTCATTGATCTTGTTTCCGGGGGCTCTTACCACCTGGTCGTCGACATGGAGGGCGTCGAGTTCCTCGACTCGACCGGCCTCGGAGTCCTGGTCGGCGGCCTCAAGCGGGTGCGCGCGCACGAGGGTTCCCTGCGGCTGGTCTGCACCCAGGAACGCATCCTCAAGATCTTCCGGATCACGGGTCTCACCAAGGTCTTCCCGATCCATTCCTCCATTGAGGAAGCGCTCGCCGCCAGCGAGTGAGTGAGCCGGACATCACGCCTTCGGAAAGGCAGGCACCGCCGTATGCCCACCGTTGAGCTGCGGTTCGCCGCCCTGAACGGACATGTCCGCACGGCGCGGATGATCGCCACAGCGGTCAGCCGCCGGGCCGGGGTTCCCGCCGGAGCCGCCGACGAGATCAAACTTGCGGTCACGGAGGCATGCGCCCGCGCGGTGCGGGTGAACCGCCGGCATGCGCCGCAGGCGCCGGTGCATGTCGCGCTCATCGACACGCCCGACACCTTCACCATCACTGTCGCGGACTGTGGGCGCACCGGTGACGAGGTCGCGCCGGGTCCCGACGGCGGCCTCGTCACCGCCTCCACGCTGCTGGACCTCGAACCCGAGGCCGCCGACCCGCCCTGGTGGTCCGAGCCGTCCGACGACGACTCGGCCGAGGACAGCGCGGGGTTCCCGCCGGGCCTCGGGCTCGCCCTCATCGAGGGACTGGTCGACGAGGTCGAGATCAGCCGCGGACCCGACGGGGTGGGTACCGTCGTGGCGATGACCTGGCACACGGGCGTCGACGTCGAGGCCGCGCCCTACAAGACGGCCCGTTGACCTCCTCTCCACCCGGAAGCTGATGGGTGGAGTTTCCCGTCTGCCACGCCGTGGTCGGCGTGGGCTTCGGGCGGGCTCCCGCTCCGTGGTGCGGCGTGGGGACGGGTGCCGCTCCTCCCCCCGCGCCACGGGCGTTCGGGTCTCCGCCTGTCCGGCGGCGACCGTGTGTTCTTCGGTCTGGATGTTCCCACCGCCCGGTTCTCGCGGGCATGTTTCACCCTTTACCGGGATGAATAGGAACAAACGCGCAACCTGGCACCGAATATTCGAACGCAGCCGACTCGGCAGGTGGCCGCAGAAAAAGCAGCGCACGTCACAGTCGTGTGGATAGACTCCGCCGCATCTCGCGGACGGTTGATTCATCCGTCGGAGATCCCCTTGTGCTCCCCGTGAGGCCTGCCGGAAAGCGTCGAATTCGGGACGAATCCGGCCGATCTCACTCCGGGCGTCGCCAGATGCGGCGCCCGACCGCCACCGTCTCCATGCCCAGGTGCCGCCGGAACCGGCACCGATGAGCCATCGACACGCGCGGAGGGTGCACGGAGTAGACCGGGAGGAGCCATGTCCCCGACCCGCGCCCTGCAGTCCCAGGGCACTGGAATCGACCTTAGCGGCAACGCCCTCGGCCTGGTCGCCGGTGTGGCGATAATCGCAGCCCTCGCGCTGCTCGTTGCCGGCTACCTGGTACGGGAGGTGTTGGCCGCCAGCCCCGGAACCGCGCGGATGGTGGAGGTCGGACAGGCGGTCCAGGAAGGCGCGGCCGCCTACCTCAGACGGCAGTTCAAGACGTTGGCCGGCTTTGTCGTCGTCATTCCCTTTGTCCTCCTACTCCTTCCGGCCGACGATACCGGCGCCAAGATCGGCCGGTCGGTCTTCTTCGTCGTCGGCGCCCTGTTCTCGGCGCTCGTCGGCTTTGTCGGGATGTCGCTGGCGACCAGGGCCAACACCCGCACGGCGGCCGCGGCGATGAGCCGTGGTGAGAAGGCCGCGGTCCGCATCGCCTTCCGGACGGGCGGCGTCGTGGGCATGTTCACGGTCGGTCTCGGCCTGCTCGGCGCCGCCGTCGTCGTGCTCGTCTTCCGGGACACCGCGCCGCAGGTGCTGGAGGGATTCGGCTTCGGGGCCGCCCTGCTCGCGATGTTCATGCGGGTCGGCGGTGGCATCTTCACCAAGGCCGCGGACGTCGGAGCCGACCTGGTCGGAAAGGTCGAGCAGGGAATTCCGGAGGACGATCCGCGTAACGCGGCGACGATCGCCGACAACGTCGGCGACAATGTGGGCGACTGCGCCGGGATGGCCGCGGACCTGTTCGAGTCCTACGCGGTGACCCTGGTCGCCGCGCTGATCCTCGGGGTGAGCGCCTTCGGCGAGCGGGGGCTGGTGTTCCCGTTGCTGATCCCGGCCGTCGGGGTCGTCACGGCGGTCATCGGCATCTTCGCGGTATCGCCGCGGGCCGGCGATCGGAGCGGGATGGCCGCGATCAATCGCGGCTTCTTCCTCTCCGCGGTGGTGTCGGCGATCGGCGTGGTGATCGTTTCGGTGCTCTATCTGCCGACGGACTTCGCCGGGTTCCCGGGGCTCGAGGCCAGCACCCAGTCGGGCAATCCGCGGGTCATCGCGATCAGTGCCGTTCTCATCGGCATCGCGCTCGCCGCGGCCATCCAGTTGCTCACGGGATACTTCACCGAGACGACCCGCCGGCCGGTGCGTGACGTGGCCCAGGCGTCGCTCACCGGTCCGGCCACGAACATTCTCGCCGGCATCGGCGTCGGCCTGGAATCCGCCGTCTATTCCGCCCTGCTCATCGGGGCCGCGGTCTTCGGGGCCTACCTGCTCGGTTCGGGCAGCGTCACGATCGCGCTGTTCGCGGTCGCGCTGGCAGGCACCGGACTGCTGACCACCGTCGGCGTCATCGTCTCGATGGACACCTTCGGTCCGGTGAGCGACAACGCCCAAGGCATCGCCGAGATGTCCGGGGAGATGGACGAGGCGGGCGGCGCCATCCTGACCTCGCTCGACGCCGTGGGCAACACCACAAAGGCCATCACGAAGGGCATCGCGATCGCCACCGCCGTCCTGGCCGCGACCGCGCTGTTCGGGTCGTTCACCGACACGGTCACCAATGCTCTCGGGGACGCCGGTGCCCGCCCGGAGACCGGCCGAGGGACGGTCGGCGGACTGAACATCGCGTATCCCGACGCGCTGGTCGGGCTCGTCATCGGCGCGGCCGTCGTCTTCCTGTTCTCCGGGCTCGCCATCAACGCGGTGGGCCGGGCGGCCGGGCGAGTCGTGATGGAGGTGCGCAACCAGTTCCGCACCAGGCCCGGAATCATGACTGGCAGCGAGAAGCCGGACTACGGCGCGGTTGTCGACATCTGCACCCGAGATTCGCTCCGTGAACTGATTACCCCGGGGACGCTGGCGGTCCTCGCGCCGATCGCGGTCGGCTTCGGCCTCGGTTACCCGCCCCTGGGGGCGTTCCTCGGTGGGGCCATCGCCGGCGGCGTCCTGATGGCCGTGTTCCTGGCGAACTCCGGCGGCGCGTGGGACAATGCGAAGAAGCTCGTCGAGGACGGAAACTACGGCGGGAAGGGCTCGGAGGTCCACGCCGCGACGGTGATCGGCGACACGGTGGGCGACCCGTTCAAGGACACCGCCGGGCCGTCCATCAACCCGCTGCTCAAGGTGATGAACCTGGTCAGCCTGCTGATCGCGCCGACGGTGGTGAAGTACTCGGTCGGCACCGACCGCAACACGCCGCTGCGCATCGGCATCGCCATCGCCGCGGTCGCCGTCATCGTGGCGGTGATCGTCGTGTCCAAGCGGCGCAACTCGATGATCTCCGGCAGTCCGCCGGTCGCGCAGCCGACGACCCCGAGCCCGCAGGAGATCAACGTCTGACGGCAGTCCGGTCCCGCCGGCCGGCCGGCACGAGATCCGCTCCGTGCCCGCCGGCCGCCCCGGAACATCGTGATCCCGGCCCGGCCGTGCGACCGGTCACCGGCCCGGCCGGGGCGCCGAGACGAGCATCCGGACTCGGTCACCGGGCGTAGCATCGACGCGCCTGAGATCGCGGCTTCATACCACCATGGCGCACCCTCGTGCGGGCCCGGTCGGGCCGTTCAGGCGTCATCGGGTGAGCCATGGGTAAGCGTCGGGCTACCGGGGTCATACCCGGACGGGAAGCTCCGCGGAATCCGACAGCGGCGTACGGTGCTGCGAGGCACCGCTTGCACACCGGCGGCCGCCGCTCGCCCGATCAGCGCCCGCCGGACGACCGTTCGCCGGGCCACGCCAGGTCCAGCACCGAGCTCCGCCCGAGCAACATCCGCCATATCCGGGATCTACGCTCCGGAGAGTCGACCTACGCTTCGCCCACCGGTCATCGCACCGAGCACGCCGCACCGAGGAGAGAAGTGCCACCGCGCACGAAGACGACGACACGGACGACCGCGCGGTCAGCCGCACCGGTCGCCGAGCCCGGCGAGCCCTCCGGGACCGGCTCCACGCCGAGCCCGAGCGCGAGCGCGGCCCCGACCGAGGTGCCCGCCACGCGTCCGAACGGCCGGGCGGCCGCAGGCCGAGCCGCCCCGGGACGCCGGGCGGCCGGCCGGTCGACGACCGGTTCGAGCGGCGCCACCGGTGCCGCGCCCGAACCGACCCCCGGCTCGGGCACCCGCCTGGTGATCGTGGAGTCCCCGGCCAAGGCGAAGACCATCGCCGGCTACCTCGGGCCGGGCTGGCAGGTCGAGTCGAGCATCGGCCACATCCGCGATCTGCCGCGCAGCGCCGCCGATGTCCCGGCCGCGCACAAGGGCAAGCCCTGGGCCCGGCTCGGCGTGGACGTCGACAACGACTTCGAGCCGCTCTACGTGGTGACGCCGGACAAGAAGCTGCAGGTCAGCAAGCTCAAGGCGTTGGTGAAGGAAGCCAGCGAGCTCTACCTCGCGACGGACGAGGACCGGGAGGGCGAGGCGATCGCCTGGCACCTGCTCCAGACGCTCAAGCCGACGGTGCCGGTGAAGCGGATGGTGTTCCACGAGATCACTCCGCAGGCGATCCGCCGCGCCGTCGACAACCCCCGCGAGATCGACGAGAACCTGGTCAACGCGCAGGAGACCCGGCGCATCCTGGATCGCCTCTACGGCTACGAGGTCTCCCCCGTGCTGTGGAAGAAGGTCATGCCGAGGCTGTCGGCGGGCCGCGTCCAGAGCGTGGCGACCCGGGTCCTGGTCGAGCGGGAGCGGGCCAGGATGCGGTTCCGCGCCGCGGAGTACTGGAACATCGAGGGCCTGTTCGGCGCGACGGTCGCGCGCCAGGGCTGGCCGGCCGGAAGCGACGGGGCCGACGCGGCCGCGGCCGACGCGGGCGTGGAGCGCACGCCGCTGCCGGCGACGCTGGTCGCTCTCGACGGCAACCGGATCGCCACCGGCCGGGACTTCGCCCCGACCGGCGAGCTGACCACGTCCGGCGTGACCCGGCTGGACGAGGCGGGCGCGCAGGCCCTCACCGACCGGTTGGCGCAGGCCGCGTTCGCGGTGCGCTCGGTGGAGACCAAGCCGTACCGCCGCTCGCCGTACCCGCCGTTCATGACCTCGACGCTGCAGCAGGAGGCGGGCCGCAAGCTGCGGTTCTCCAGCCAGCGCACCATGCAGATCGCGCAGCGGTTGTACGAGAACGGCTACATCACCTACATGCGCACCGACTCGACGAACCTGTCCGAGACGGCGCTCACCGCCGCCCGCAGCCAGGCGGAGAGTCTCTACGGACCGGAGTACGTCCCGGCCAGCCCGCGTACCTACACCAAGAAGGTCAAGAACGCCCAGGAGGCACACGAGGCGATCCGGCCCGCCGGCGACCACTTCCGCACCCCCGGCGAGGTTCGCGGCGAGCTCGACGTCGACTCCTACCGGCTCTACGAGCTGATCTGGCAGCGCACCGTCGCCAGCCAGATGGCCGACGCCCGGGGCACGAGCGCCACGATCCGGCTCGGCGCCACGTCGTCGGCCGGGGAGAACGCGGAGTTCTCGGCGTCCGGCAAGGTCATCACCTTCCCCGGCTTCCTGCGCGCCTACGTCGAGGGCGCCGACGACCCCGACGCGGAGCTGGAGGACCGGGAGCGGCGCCTGCCCGACGTGCGGCAGGGCGACCCGCTGGCGGTCCGCTCGCTGACTCCCCGCGGACACACCACCAGCCCGCCGGCCCGCTTCACCGAGGCCAGCCTGGTCAAGACGCTCGAGGAGCTCGGGATCGGCCGGCCGTCCACGTACGCCTCGATCATCGGCACGATCCAGGACCGCGGCTACGTGTGGAAGAAGGGCTCGGCGCTCGTGCCGAGCTTCGTCGCCTTCGCCGTCGTCGGCCTGCTGGAGGACCACTTCGGCCGGCTGGTGGACTACCGGTTCACCGCGACGATGGAGGACGACCTCGACGACATCGCGGCCGGAACCTCAGCGTCCACCGACTGGCTGACCCGCTTCTACTTCGGCACCGGCGACGGCACCGATCCGGCCACCGCGGCCGGGCTCAAGCACCTCGTCAGCGAGCGGCTCGGGGAGATCGACGCCCGCGAGGTGAACTCGATCCCGCTCGGCGAGGCCGACGACGGCACGACGGTCGTGGTGCGCGTCGGGCGGTACGGCCCCTACGTCCAGCTCGGGGAGGGCCGGGCCAGCGTGCCCGACGACCTGGCCCCGGACGAGCTCACCGTGGCCCGCGCCCTGGAGCTGCTGGCCGCCCCGAGCGGCGACCGGGTGCTGGGGGTGGACACCGCCACCGGCGCGACGATCACGGCCAAGGCCGGCCGGTTCGGCCCGTACGTCACCACGGACACCGACCCGCCGCGCACCTCCAGCCTGCTGCGCACGATGTCGCTGGAGACGCTGACCCTCGACGACGCCGTGAAGCTGCTGACGCTGCCCCGGACGCTGGGCGCCGGTGCGGACGGCGAGGAGGTGACCGCGCAGAACGGGCGGTACGGCCCCTACGTGAAGAAGGGCACCGAAAGCCGGTCGCTGGAGTCCGAGGATCAGTTGTTCACGGTGACGCTCGAGGATGCACTGGCGCTGCTCGCGCAGCCCAAGGCGCGCGGACGCCGCCAGGCCGCCCAGACCCCCCCGCTGCGCGAGCTCGGCAACGATCCGGCCAGCGGCAAGCCGATGGTCGTCCGGGAGGGCCGGTTCGGGCCCTACGTGACCGACGGCGAGACCAACGCGAGTCTGCGCAAGGGCGACGCCGTCGAGTCGATCACGGACGCGCGCGCCGCGGAGCTGCTCGCCGACCGCCGGGCCCGCGGTCCGGCTCCCGCGAAGCGAGCCGCCCGAGGCACCGCGAAGACGACGGCTACGAAGAGCGGCGCCGCGAAGTCCACGACGGCGAAGTCCACGACCGCAAAGTCCACGACGGCAAAGTCGACGACCGCAAAGTCCACGACCGCAAAGTCCACGACCGCAAAGTCGACGACCGCAAAGTCGACCGCGGCGAAGTCCACGACGGCGAAGACGGCCGCCAAGTCCGGCACCACCGCCAGGGACTCGGCGGCGAAGACGGCCACGAGCAGGGTCGGGGCGAAGGGCAGCGCGACGCAGAAGGCCGGCGAGGAGCCTGCAGCCACCGGGTCATCCGCTCCTGACGACGGCGGTGGCGCCGCGGGAGCGACGTCCGGTGGCACCCGTCGGACGGGCTGATGGCCTCGCCGATCCGTCCGGCTCACGGGCCGGTCGACGCGGCGGGGGACGGCTCGGCGGCGACGACCGTCGGATCCGCCACGGTCGGCTCCACCACGACCATCTCCGCATCCCCCACGACCCCGCCTCCTGCCCCCTCGGCCCCTTCCCCGACGGCCCCTTCCCCGACGAGCCCGGCCCCGACGAGCCCGGCCCCGACGAGCCCGGCCCCGACGAGCCCGGCTCTCCCGAGTGCGGATGCCCGGCCGACGGCGGACCGGGGCTCGGACGGGAGCGGCTCGACAGCGGCGTCGGGGGACGGCGCCAGCCCCGACGACGGCGGCCCACCCGGTGACGACGGCGGCCCACCCGACGATGGCGGCCCACCCGGTGACGGCGGCCCACCCGGTGATGGCGGCCCATCTGGCGCCGACCGGCCGGCCGACGAGCAGAGCGCCGACCGGCCGGGGATCGCAGACCGCGGCGTCGAGGGGCAGGCCGGCGACGGCGGCGCGGGTCGCCGCCGTGGCAGCGGCCGACGGCTGCGGCTGGGGCGCATGCCAGGCCGGCATCCGGTCACGACGGTCCCCTCCCCGCCGCCCAGAGCAAGCAGCGCGGCCGGCGACGACAGCGACATCCGCGCCGTGCTGCGGATCCCCGAGTTCCGCCGGATGTGGATCCAGCTCAGCCTGTCCAGCCTGGGCGACTGGATGGGCCTGCTCGCCACGACCGCGCTGGTCACCCAGCTGCAGAACAGCTTCTCGGGGCAGGCGTACGCGATCGGCTCGCTGCTGATCGTCCGGCTGATGCCGGCCCTGATCCTCGGACCACTCGCCGGTGCGCTCGCCGACCGGCTGGATCGCCGGCTGACGATGGTCGTCACGGATGTGATCCGCTTCGGGCTGTTCGTCTCGATCCCGATCATCGGCACGCTCGAATGGCTGCTCATCGCGTCGTTCCTGGTCGAGGCGGTCACCCTGGTCTGGGCTCCGGCGAAGGACGCCAGCGTCCCGCACCTGGTCCCGCGGGAGCGGCTCGCCGCGGCGAACACGCTGAGCCTGATCATGACCTACGGTACGGCCCCACTCGCCGCCGCCATCTTCACCATGCTGGCGACGATCTCGCGGACGCTGGGCTCCAGCGTCTCGTTCTTCCGGGACTCCTCCGTCGATCTCGCGCTGTACTTCAACGCGGCGACCTTCCTCGGCTCGGCCATCGTGATCTGGGGACTCAAGGACATCGGCCGGGCCGCCCGCCCGGAGACCGGTCCCGAGCCCGGTTTTCTGGCCTCGATCACCGAGGGTTGGCGCTACGTCGGGCAAGACCGGTTGGTCCGCGGGCTGGTCGTGGGCATCCTCGGCGGATTCGCGGGGGCCGGGTGCGTGATCGCCCTGGGCCGGCTCTACGTCGGGATCCTCGGTGGCGGTGACTCCGCATACGGAGTTCTGTTCGGAGCGGTGTTCATCGGGCTGGCCGGTGGGATGGCGGCCGGGCCGAAGCTGCTCGGGGACTACAGCCGGACCCGCCTGTTCGGCGTCTGCGTCACCGGCGCAGGCATCACCCTGGTGGTCGTCGCGATCATCCCGAACCTGGTCATCGCCTGCATCCTGGTGATGGCGGTGGGGGCGTTCGCCGGGGTCGCCTGGGTGACCGGGTACACGCTGCTGCAGGCCGAGGTCTCCGACGAGCTGCGGGGACGGACCTTCGCCCTGGTGCAGTCGCTGGTGCGCATCGACCTGCTGGTGGTGCTGGCGGCGGCACCCGCCCTCGTCGGCCTGATCGGCACGCACGGCATCCACCTGTGGGGCGACATCACCGTGCGGGCGGACGGCGTGACCGTCGTCCTGCTCGGCGGGGGCCTGCTCGCGGTGGCGGTGGGGCTGTTCGCCTACCGCCAGATGGACGAGCGGGTCGGGGTCGCGGTCTGGCCGGAGCTGTGGAACGCGATGCGCGGCCGGAAGCCGACGCCGACGCGACCGCGTCACGCCGGCCTGTTCGTCGCGGTCGAGGGAGCCGAGGGGGCCGGGCGATCCACCCAGGTCGAGCTGCTGCGGTCCTGGCTGGCCGCCAGCGGGCGTGAGGTCGTCGTGACCTCCGGTTCCGGCGGCACGACAATCGGCGCGAGGCTGCGGGAGCTGCTATTCGACCCCTCGACGCGCCTGCACGCCCGTACCGAAGCGCTGCTCGCCGCCGCCGACCGCGCCGAGCACGTGAGCCGGGTGATCGAGCCGGCGCTCGCCCGGGGCGCCATCGTCATCACGGACCGCTACGTCGACTCGTGGATCGCCTTCCAGTGCGCGAGCCGGTCGGTCGATACCGCGGAACTGGCCGTGCTGGCCCAGTGGGCCACCCACGCCCTCGTTCCCGACCTGACCGTGCTGCTGGACCTGCCTGCCGAGCTCGGGCCGCAGCGCGAACCGGCCGACGGACCGGCCGAGGAGGCCGGAGTCGAGCTGCTCGCCTACCGCGGACGGGTGCGCGACGGGTTCCTCCGGCTGGCCCAGGAGGAGCCCACGCGCTACCTCACCGTCGACGCGAACCGCCCCCGGGAGGAGATTCACGCCGAGATCCGCGCGGTCGTCGCCAGCCGGGTGGAGCGCCGGGCCATGCCCCTGGGGGTCTGAGCCGGGCGGCGGGCGGGGGATGATGAGCCCCGTGACGGTATGGGAGACGCTGGTCGGCCAGGAGGCGGTCGTCGCGACGCTGCGCGCGGCTGCGGTGGCGGCCTCCCCCGGCATCCTCGCGGCCGCGGGCAGCGGTGGCGGCCCGGCCGGGGCGCGCTCGGGGATGACCCATTCGTGGTTGTTCACCGGCCCGTCCGGCGCGGGGCGGCAGGAGGCGGCGCGCGCGTTCGCCGCCGGTCTGAACTGCGAGCGGGAGCCGCCCGGCTGCGGGGAGTGCGCCGGCTGCCACACGGTGCTCACCGACACCGCCACCGACCTGCGCACCGTCACGCCGGAGGGGCTCTCGCTCGGAGTGAAGGACGTTCGCGCCCTGGTTCGGGACGCCGCCAGCGCCCCCACCGCCGGCCGCTGGCGGATCCTGCTGCTCACCGACGCCGACCGGCTCACCGAGGCCGCGGCGAACGCGCTGCTCAAGGCGTTGGAGGAGCCGGCGGAACGCGCCGTGTTCCTCCTGTGCGCGCCGTCGATCGAGGACGTGCTTCCCACCATCCGTTCCCGCTGCCGGACGGTCGCGCTGCGCCTGCCCTCCGCCGCGGACGTGCGCGACATGCTGCTGCGGGAGGGGATCGACGAGCAGGTGGCGCAGACGGCCGCCCGGGCCTCCCAGGGGCACCTCGCGCTGGCCCGCCGCCTCGCCACCGACGAGGCCGCCAGGGAGCACCGGGCGGCGGTGCTGCGCATCCCGGGCCGTCTGGGGCGCGTCGGGGACTGCCTGGCCGCCGCCGCGGACCTCGTGGGCGCCGCGAACGCCGATGCCGAGGCCGCGAACGCCGAGCGGGACGAGGTCGAGACGGAGGCGCTGAAGACAGCACTCGGCGTCGGTGCGACCGCCACCGGCGGGAAGTCGAGATCCGCTCGGGCGCCGAAGGCGGGCGCAAAGGCACGGTCGATGGTCGTGCGGGGCGCGGCCGGGGCGCTCAAGGAGCTGGAGCGGACTCAGAAGAGCCGCGGGCGGCGCACCATCCTCGACTCCCTCGACCGGGCCCTGGTCGATCTCGCCGGCCTGTATCGCGACGTGCTCGCGGAGCAGCTCGGCGCGCCGGTCGACCCGATCCATGCCGACCATGCGGCCGAGGCTGCGGGCCTCGCGGCGGCCTCGACCCCGGAGCAGACGCTGCGGCGGCTGGAGGCCGTGCTCGCGACCCGGGCGGCCCTCGCCGACAACCCGGGCCTCGTCCCGCTGCTCGCAGTGGAGTCCCTGACCCTCGCCCTGCGCGACGGCTGACGCCGCCCGCGCCCGCTCGGCGCACTGCCGCCGGCGCCGGCGCCGGCGATGGCGATGGCGATGGCGATGGGGTCGGTATGGCAGAAACGGGCAGCCAAGTCGCACCTGGCGGCATACTGTGACCTGCGACGCAGATCACGCCGACGGGCGGCTCCGGCACGCCCCGCCCGACCCGGCGCTGCCGCGCACCGGGCCCGCCTCCCGCGCGGGCCATCATCACGGCCGGCCAGCCGGCCTGCGGGCCAAGGAAGGTGACGGGCCGGATGCCGATGATGTGCGCGGTGGCGTTTTCCCCTCGCGGCAAGCTCTACTACGCCGATCCGGGCGTCCACACACCCCGGGTAGGCGATCAGGTCCTCGTGCCCACCGACGATGGTCCCGAGGTCGCCACCTGCATGTGGGCACCGCAGTGGATCTCCGACGACATCGGCGGCCTGCCCGTGCTGGCGGGGCTGGCGCAGGCGGCGGACGTGCAGCGGGCGGAGCTGTCCCGGCGCCGGCGCGCCCGGGCGCGGGTCGCCGCGCGGCGGCTGGCGCGGGAGCACAACCTGCCGATGAAGATCGTCGGTGTCGACCACGTGCTGGACACCGGCGGATACACGATCTACTTCAGCGCGGAGGGCCGGATCGACTTCCGGGAGCTGGTCCGCGACCTGAACCGGACGCTGGCCGCGCGGGTGCGGCTGCGGCAGCTGTCCGCCCGGGACAGCGCCCGGGTGCAGGGCGGGATCGGCTCGTGTGGGCGTGACCTGTGCTGCGCGACGTTCCTCACCGATTTCGAGCCGGTGAGCCTGCGCATGGCCCGCGACCAGAACCTGGCCCTCAACCCGATGCGGATCAGCGGCGCCTGCGGCCGGCTGATGTGCTGCCTACGCTACGAGCACCCGCTGTACGAGGAGTTCGCCGGGGCCGTGCCCGCCGTCGGAGAACGGGCCTGCACTCCCCAGGGAGAGGGCCGGGTCGTGCGGCACGACGTGCCCCGCCAGCAGGCTGTGGTGGTGCTCGACGGCGGCGGGCGGACCTCCTGCGAACGAGCCGACGTATGCCCGTCCCGGCAGGCGCACGAGGCTGCCTACGCCCCGCCCAGGGCCGAGCCCCACCCGGATCCCGACCCCACGCCCTCCGGCACCGACCAGGCCGGCACCGACCGCGAGAGCGGAGCACGCCGAGGCACCGACCAAGGGGGGTCGGAGCACGAGGGGCCAGAGCACGAGGGGTCGGAGCACGACAGCGAGACAGGCGGCGAATCGGGACATGCCCGCCGGCGCTCCCGGCACCGCCACCGACCCTGAGCGATCTTCTCTGGCACGGTCTTCCGTGGCTCGATCGGGCCGCCCGGCGCCGCCCCGGTGTTCCCCGCGGCTCACGGGTCGAAGCGGTAGCCCATCCCGCGCAGGGTGGTCACCAGCCGCCGCTGCGGCGGCCGACCCTCCACCTTGGTACGCACCCGCCGGACGTGCTCGGTGACCGTGGCAGGGTCCTGGAAGCGGGTGCCCCAGACCTGCTCGAGCAGCTCCTCGCGGCTGAACACCCGTCGAGGGTGGCGCGCGAGGAAGGCCAGCAGCTCGTACTCGCGCGCGGTCAGGTCGATCCGCTCGCCGGCCACGGCGACCTCGCGGGCACGCAGGTCGATGGACACGTCGCCGTACACGAGCGGATCGTTGCCGTCCCCGCTGCGCTGGGGCGGCGGCTCGGCGGGCCGGCGGCGTAGCCGGGCCCGCACCCGCGCGACCAGCTCCCGCAGCGAGTAGGGCTTCACGACGTAGTCGTCGGCGCCCAGCTCCAGGCCGACCACCCGGTCGACCTCCTCGGCCCGCCCGGTGAGCATGATCACCGGCACCTCGCTCGTCTGGCGCAGGCGGCTCAGCACAGCGAAGCCGTCCATTCGCGGCATCGCGACGTCCAGAACGACCAGATCGATCTCAGTCGTCTGGAACAGCCGGAGGGCAGCTTCGCCGTCCGCCGCCTCCAGCACGCGATAGCCGAATCGTTCGAGGCTGCGCGCAAGTGCCACGCGAGATGCCTCATCGTCCTCAGCGACGAGGAGCGAGGCTCCTCGTGTCGCCGCTGCAGGTGCAGCGTCCCCGGCCCCGGTCATGGAGCGAAACCCTACGCATCCTCATCGGAACAACTGCAACCGGGGTAGCGGTTTGCGTCGTTCGACGGGCCGGGAGCCGAAAATTATGACAAAATCTGGATTAGGCGCAAACCGATTGTCACGTCAGTGTCTTCCTTCTTGGGCGCCCATGACAGCCTGGTGGGGTGGGATCGCCGGATCGTTCCGATTTCGGGCGCCCCGACCTCGCCAGATCGGCTCGGCTCCGGGCCGGGGGCCCGCCCCGGGCGGGAGTCCGAGCCGGGCTGCCGGCGCCCGCGCCACCGCGCGGCGCGCAGCCGGCCGAGTACCACCGGTCGGCACCGCGCGGGCATCTGGCATACTCGACCCGGGCCAGTGCGATCCTGGCCGATCGCCGGAGTAGCTCAGTGGCAGAGCAATCGCCTCGTAAGCGATAGGTCGCGGGTTCAATCCCCGCCTCCGGCTCACTCCCCTCCGAACGGGCCCTGACCGGCGCGGTGCGGTGCCGCGCGGTGCGACAGCCGGGCACGCTCGAGGCGGCGTGGGCGGCATCGACGGGTGCGACAATCGGCCTCATGACAGCGGACGTCACGATCCCCTCGTACGGCGTGCGCAACCGGGTGGAGCGCACCGGGCCGGCGATCCGGGCGGCGCTCGACCCCGAGCAGCGCGCCGAGTTCGAAGCCGACTTCCACGCAGCCGCCGTCGAAACCGACGACACTCTCGACCTGGCCCCGCTGCACCGCGTCATCGACCGCTGGTGGCCCCAGGCCGTGCTCTGCGCCAACCCGGAGATCCAGGCCGGCATCGACGCCGACCGTCGCCGCATCGCTGCCGGTGACCCGACCGTGATTGGCGAGGTCTGGTATCCGCCCGGCCATCCCCAAGCGCCACATGTGGCCTGATGACCGTCCACGGGGTCCGCTGGGTCGACTACGCCCGCGATCAGCGGGACAGTCTGCCCGCCGAAGCGCGCACGGCGCTCGACATCGCACTGCGGCGCCTTGTAGAGGATCCGCGCGGCCACAGCACGTACCGCAAACGAGACAACCAGTGGACAGCTACATTCAGTGATGGCTGGGGGCTCATCGTCTATACCATCGAAGATCGCTGGATCACGATCACGGTGCTCCGCGTGACGTGGCTGGACGGCTGATCCACCGCCGCTGGCCAGCTCCGCCGGAGGGCCGGCGCGAGGGGCGCCCCCTCATCCGCGAGGCCCGCGGGCCCGCGCATGAAGGGGCGTCGCCGTCGCGCCGGTCGGCGATCACGCAGACCTGGGCTCGACCTCCTGGTCGTGCCCGTCCACTCCGGCGCCCTCCGCCTCGCGCAGCCGCTTGATGGAGGCGAGAATCTCCCGCTCGGCCTCCTTGCGGTCCACCCAGGAGGCGCCCTCGACCGACTTGCCGGGCTCCAGGTCCTTGTAGACCTCGAAGAAGTGCTGGATCTCCAGCCGGTCGAACTCCGGCAGGTGCCGCAGATCCCGCAGGTGCTCCTGGCGGACATCGGCGACCGGGACGCACAGGACCTTGTCGTCCGGGCCCTTCTCGTCGGTCATCTCGAACATGCCGATCGTCCGGCACCGCACCAGGCAGCCCGGGAAGGTCGGCTCCTCCAGCAGGACCAGCGCGTCCAGCGGATCCCCGTCCCGCCCGAGGGTGCCCTCGATGAACCCGTAGTCCGACGGGTAGTGGGTGGAGGTGAACAGCATCCGGTCCAACCGGATGCGCCCGGTGTGGTGATCCATCTCGTACTTGTTGCGCTGACCCTTGGGGATCTCGATGGTCACATCGAACTCAAGGTCCACTCCGCTCCCTGTCTCCTTCATGCTCAGGCCGGCCCGGTCTGCGCCGGTCGGCCACCACGTGTGAACTGCTCGTCGGTCTCCGGCGGATGCCGGGGCTCGCATGCTCCGGCGACTGCCGGGGCACCGCGGCCGGGTGCCGCGCGCCGCGGCCACGCGCCGGACACCCGACGGACGCGGCGAAGTGTCGCGGACGACGACCGCCGCCCTCCCAGTGTCCCGGAAGCCACCTCCTGCCCGAGCCACCCGGTCGGCAACGCCACTACCCAGGCGCCGCCGCCACCGCCGCGGCCCCGCGGACGGCGCCGCGACGCGGACCATCACGGGACGCGACCGGCGAACGGAGCCCGCCTCGCAGGCAGATGTTCCCCCCACCGGCCAGCGCGACCCGCCGGGCGAGCGGAAAGCTCGCTGGACGGCGGGCGGACGGCCAGGCCCACCCGCTGGTCATCCGGACCGGCACGGGCCGGCTCACGGCTCGTGGCATACGGTGACACAGCGGAACGCGACGTGCCACCGAGGGCGCCAGCGCCCGGACCGCCGCGCATCCGCCCCTCGGCGGCGGCCCACACCGCCGCGGGCCGACACCTGCCGGGGACCCTCACCTGCCGGGGACCCTCACCTGCCGGGGCCCTCACCTGCCGGGGCTGCGGCGCCGTCGGCGTGGCCCACCCGTCTTGCGTAGTGTCCGGGGGTGACGTCAGCCGCGCCGGTCGCTCGGACAGGGGCGCTCACCGCCCTCGTCGGCGCCCTTCTCGCCGGCTCCCTGTCCGCCAGTCCCGCCGCCGATCGCCCCGTACCGCCGGTCGCCGGGTCGGCCCGGGCGGGGGCCGCGGTCCTCGCGGGTCTGGACCCGGCCGCGCCCACGCCCCAGCCCGCGTCGGTCGGCGCCCGCCTTGCCGGGCCGCTCGGCGACCCCGTCCTCGCCGGGCCCGCCGCCTTGGTCGTCGACGGGTTGACCGGTCGCGTGCTGCTGGACAACCGCGCCCGCACACCGGCCGTGCCGGCGTCGACGCTCAAGACCGCGGTCGCCACGGCGGCGCTCGTCACGTTCCCGGATACCCGGTTGCGCACGTCGGTGCTCTACAAACCGCCGGACGGCCGACCGTCGGGGGCCGCCGGCCAAGCGCCCGGCGGCACGCTGTGGCTCGTGGGGGGCGGCGACCCGACGCTGACCGCGTCGTCCGAGACCGGCGGCTACCCGGCCTTCGCCCGGCTCTCCGATCTCGTCGCCCAGGTCCGGGCGGCCGGCATTACCTCGGTGTCCCGGGTGGTCGGCGACGGGTCGTTGTTCGTCGGCCCCGACCGGGCGCCGGGATGGCGTGACAACTACGTGACCGACGGCGACGTCACGCCGGTCTCCGCGCTGGAACTCGACGCGGGTCGCTCCGCCCCCGGCGCCAAGGGCCCGCGCAATCCCGCCCCCGCGGTGGCGGCGACGGCGGCGTTCGCCGGGGCGCTGGTGGCCGCCGGGATCCCGGTCGGCGCGGTCGGCACCGGGAGCGCCGAGGCGGGGGCGACCCGCGTCGCCGCGGTGGACAGCCCGCCGGTGCGGGTACTCGTCGAACGCATGCTCACCGAGTCGGACAACGACCTGGCGGAGAGCCTGGGCCGGCTGGTCGCCCGGCGGCGCGGCCTGCCGGCCTCGTTCGCCGGGGCCGCGAGGGCCGTGACCGACACGGTCACCGAACTCGGCATCCCCACCGCGGGGATGGCCCTCAACGATGTCAGCGGCCTGTCCACCACCGATCTGATCGCGCCCGCCACCCTGGTGGCGCTGCTGAGAGCGGCGGTCCTGCCCACCCGACCCGCCCTGCGCACCGTGCTGACCGGGCTACCGGTGGCCGGTTTCTCCGGCACCCTGAACGACCGATACGCCACCACGGACACGGCGCCGGGCGCGGGTGACGTCCGGGCCAAGACCGGCACACTGCGCAACGTCAGCAGCCTCGCCGGCCAGCTCGTCGACGCCGATGGGCGGCTGTTGCTGTTCGCCTTCCTGTCCCCGGCGGAGGAGGGGGGCGGCACCAAGGCCGCGCTCGACCGGGTCGCGGCGGCGCTCGCCGGCTGCGGCTGCCCCGCGCTGGTACCGGTCGCACGCGCCGCGCCGACCGGCCCGGCCCGCTGAGCCTGCGGCGATCCCGGAAACGACCCGTCACGGCCCGGCCGGCGCCGCGCCACGCCGCGGTGAGGGCGTCGGTGAGGGCGTGGGCGAGGGCGAGGGTGAGGGCGACGCGGGAGCAGAGCGCGGGCCGGCCCGGTACGCTCGGATTCGTGGACGCCGAGCTGGTCGACTGGGAACTCGCCGTGACGACGGCGAGGAGGCTGGTCCGCCCCGGCCCACAGATCACCCGGGAGCAGGCCGGCGAGGTCGTCGCCGAGCTCCGCCGCCTCGCGGTGGAGGCCGAGCGGCACGTGGAGGACTACACCCACCTCGCCCCTGCCGGTGCCATCACCCCCATCAACGTGGTCGACCGGCCCGAATGGGTTCGTTCCAACGTCGCCGGCCTGCGAGTGCTCACCACCCCGCTGCTCGGCAAGCTGTCCGACCAGCAGCGCGGCACCTTCTCCACGGCCGTCGGCCGGCGGGTCACCGGTATCCAGCTCGGCACGGCGCTGGCCTACCTCGCCGGCAAGGTGCTGGGCCAGTACGAGGTGTTCCTGCCACCCGAGGAGTACCTCGCCGGCCCCGATGGGCCGGCCACGCCGGACGCGGTCGGCCGGCTGAGCCTGGTCGCCCCGAACATCGCCCACGCCGAGGCCACGATGGGCGTCGTGCCGCGTGACTTCCGGATGTGGGTCTGCCTGCACGAGCAGACCCATCGGACCCAGTTCACCGCCGTGCCGTGGCTGCGGTCCCACCTCGAGTCCGAGATCACCGCGTTCATCGAGGCCACCGATCTCGATCCGGACGTCCTCGCGGACCGGGTCCGCTCGGCGGTGGCCGCGGTGCGCGGGGCCGTGTTCGACCGCGGCGCCGACAGTCCGAGCGTGGTGGAGGCGCTCCAGACCCCGGCCCAGCGGGCGGTGCTCGACCGGCTGCAGGCGATCATGACGTTGCTGGAGGGCCACGCGGACCAGGTGATGGATGCCGTGGGGCCCAGGGTGGTTCCCACCGTCGCCGACATCCGGTCGAAGTTCGAGGGCCGCCGCGACGGCGGGTCGCCGCTCGACCGGTTCATCCGCCGCCTGCTCGGGCTGGATCTCAAGCTCCAGCAGTACCGCCAGGGCGGCGCCTTCGTGCGGGCCGTCGTCGCCGAGGCCGGGGTGCGGGGCTTCAACACCGTCTGGGAGTCGCCGACGACGCTGCCGACCCGCGCAGAGCTGGCCGATCCCACCGCATGGATGCAGCGCGTCCTGGGCAGTCGCCCGTCGATCTCGGCGTGACGGCCGTGGTCCGCGGGGCGCTCACCGGCGCGGCCGGCCACCGGCCCACGCGGTGACCCGATCCGCCACCGGCGGTGATCACTACGGTGAGGCGGCCGGGCCGGTGGACGGGGCGGCAGGCGGCCCACTCGACCCGACGGCGCGGACGACGCGGCCCGGTCGGGCGCCGGATCCCGCGGTGGCCGCGGTCCGGTTCGCGGTCCGCAACGCGGTCGCCGATCTCGACCCGGGCGAGCTGGTGCTGGTTGCCTGCTCCGGCGGGCCGGACTCGATGTCGCTCGCCGCGGCGCTCGCTTTCGTTGCCCCCCGCCGGGCCCTGCGGGCCGGTCTGCTGGTGGTTGATCACGGCTGGGATCCCACCTCGACCGAGCGCGCGCACGGCGTCGCCGAGCTTGGGGAGGCCCTCGGGCTGCGCCCCGTGGAGGTGCTCACTGCGCACGCACCGCGCTCGGAGGGCGCCGCGCGCGATGCCCGCCGCGGCGCGCTGCTGGCTGCGGCGGCCCGGTTGGGCGCCCGGGCCGTACTGATCGGTCACACCCTGGACGACCAGGCCGAGACGGTGCTGCTACGGCTCGCGCGGGGCTCGGGGGCCCGCTCGCTCGGCGGAATGCGCCCGCGCGACGGCCTGCTGCGCCGCCCCCTGTTGGGCCTGCGCCGCGCGCAGACCCGGGCCGCCTGCCTCGCCGAGCGGCTGTCGGTCTGGGACGATCCGACCAACCAGGACCCGGCGTTCGCCCGGGCGCGGGTGCGCCACCGGGTTCTGCCGCTGCTGGAGGCCGAGCTCGGGCCGGGCATCGCGGAGTCGCTGGCCCGCGGGGCCGAGTTGCTGCGGGCCGACGCGGACGCGCTGGACGCGACCGCCGCCGACGCCTACGCCACGGCCGTCACCGCCCCCGGCGGCCCGCCCGCGGGCCCGAGGACCGGTCCGATCCCCGCTGCGGGCCCGGGTCCGGCCGGCGGCGAGGTCGGCTTCGCGGTGGCGACCCTCGCCGCCCTTCCCGCCGCGATCCGCGGGCGGGTGCTGCGCCGGGCCGCCCTCGACGTCGGCGCCTCGGCGTCGGCGTTGCGCGCCGAGCATGTCTGGGCGGTGGAGGANCTGGTGACGCGGTGGCGCGGCCAGAAGCCCGTGCCACTGCCGGGCGGTGTCCTCGCCCGGCGCTGGGCGGACCGGATCACNCTCTCCGGACCGGTGGCTCCGCCGTGGCCACCCGCCGGACCCGCCGGCCGCGGGCCGGATCTCGCCGCAGCGGCGTATTTCGAGGAGGACGATCAGGTGAGCCAGGCCGCGACGACGACGCCCGATGCCGGCAGCCCCCACGAGGGCCCGCCGGCGGCCGCCACGCATCCCGACATCGACGAGGTTCTCGTCACCGCCGACGAGATCGCCGCGAAGATCGCGGAGCTTGCGGCCCGTGTCGATGCCGACTACGCCGGCCGGGAGATCCTCCTGGTCGGCGTGCTCAAGGGCGCCGTGATGGTGATGGCGGATCTCTCCCGGGCCCTCGCCGTGCCGCTGACCATGGAGTTCATGGCGGTGTCGTCGTACGGCTCGTCGACCTCCTCCTCCGGGGTGGTGCGCATCCTCAAGGACCTGGACCGCTCGATCGAGGGCCGCGACGTGCTCGTCGTCGAGGACATCATCGACTCCGGGTTGACCCTGTCGTGGCTGCTGAAGAACCTGCGCTCGCGCGGGCCCGCCTCGCTGGAGGTGCTGGCCCTGTTCCGTAAACCGGAAGCGATCACGGTCGACGTCGACGTCCGGTACGTCGGGTTTGACATTCCCAGCGCCTTCGTCGTCGGGTACGGCCTTGATTACTCCGAGTACTACCGCACGCTCCCCTTTGTCGGCACCCTGACGCCCGCGGCGATCGAGCGCGGGGCCCCGGCCTGAGCCAGCCGACGCGGCCGCACGGCCCCGGCGCCGCGGGGCGCACCCCCGTGCGGCACCGGATCGTCCGGCCCGGAACAGTGCGGCCCGCCGGTCCGTTGGTCGGATGTACGCGCGGTGAGATGCGCGCACCGGCGGTACCCTCGGCACAAGGGAATCCCGATCGAGGGCAGCACACACGTCAGGAGGGTGGAGCGCTCGTGTCCGGCGCTCCAGACAGATGACTCCAAGAAGAATCTTCCGCGGCTGGGTGCCACTGCTGCTCCTGGTCCTGTTCGTGATCATTCTCACGACGGGTGTCCTCTCGGGTCCCAGTGAGTACGGCAAGCGAGACCTGAACTTCGTCCAGCAGCAGATCGACGAAGGCCAGGTGACGAAAGCCAAGATCGAGGACTCCAAGCAGCTCATCCAGATCCAGACGAAGGACGGCCGGAAGTTCGAGTCGTCCTATGTCACCGAACAGGGTGTCGTTCTGGCCAACGAGCTGCGGAACAAGCGCGTCGCCTACGACGTCTCCGTCGATCGCGGAAACATCCTGGTCTCCCTCCTGCTCAACCTGCTGCCCGTGCTGCTCGTGGTCCTGCTGCTGTTCTTCTTCATGAACCAGATGCAGGGCGGCGGCAACCGGGTCATGAACTTCGGTAAGTCCAAGGCCAAGCTGGTGAGCAAGGACACGCCGAAGACGACGTTCTCCGACGTGGCCGGCGCGGACGAGGCGATCGAGGAGCTCCAGGAGATCAAGGAGTTCCTGGAGAACCCGAGCAAGTTCCAGGCGATCGGCGCGAAGATCCCCAAGGGCGTCCTGCTCTACGGGCCGCCGGGCACCGGCAAGACCCTGCTGGCCCGGGCCGTCGCCGGCGAGGCGGGCGTGCCGTTCTACTCGATCTCGGGTTCCGACTTCGTCGAGATGTTCGTCGGTGTCGGCGCCAGCCGGGTCCGGGACCTGTTCGAGCAGGCCAAAGCGAACGCGCCGGCGATCATCTTCGTCGACGAGATCGACGCCGTCGGCCGCCACCGCGGGGCCGGGCTCGGCGGTGGCCACGACGAGCGCGAGCAGACCCTCAACCAGCTTCTCGTCGAGATGGACGGGTTCGACGTCAAGGGCGGCGTCATCCTCATCGCGGCGACGAACCGGCCCGACATCCTCGACCCGGCCCTGCTGCGGCCCGGCCGCTTCGACCGCCAGATCGTCGTCGACCGGCCGGACCTGCTCGGCCGCGAGGCCATCCTGCGGGTGCACGCCAAGGGCAAGCCGATCGGTCCGGACGCCGACCTGATGGTTATCGCCCGGCGCACCCCGGGCTTCACCGGCGCGGACCTGGCGAACGTGCTCAACGAGGCCGCCCTGCTGGCCGCCCGGTCCAACCTCAAGTTCATCTCCTCGGCGCTGCTGGAGGAGTCGATCGACCGGGTGATGGCCGGGCCGGAGCGCAAGACCCGGGCGATGAGCGACAAGGAGAAGAAGCGCATCGCCTACCACGAGGGCGGCCATGCCCTCGTCGCGCACGCATTGCCGAACTCCGACCCGGTGCACAAGGTCACGATCCTGCCCCGGGGCCGCGCACTCGGCTACACGATGCAGCTCCCGCTGGAGGACAAGTACCTGTCGACCCGTTCGGAGATGCTGGACCGGCTCGCCGTGCTCCTCGGCGGCCGCACCGCCGAGGAACTGGTGTTCCACGACCCCACCACGGGCGCCAGCGACGACATCGAGAAGGCGACGCAGATCTCCCGGGCGATGATCACCCAGTACGGGATGAGCGACAAGCTCGGCGCGATCAAGTTCGGCACCGAGAACAGCGAGGTCTTCCTCGGCAAGGAGGTCGGGCACCAGCGCGACTACTCCGAGGAGGTCGCCAGCGAGATCGACGTCGAGGTCCGCCGGCTCATCGAGGCGGCGCACGACGAGGCGTGGGAGATCCTGGTCACCTACCGCGACGTCCTCGACAACCTCGTGCTGCGGCTGATGGACACCGAGACGCTGAGCAAGGACGACGTCGCCGAGGTCTTCGCGACCGTGCAGAAGCGACCGGTGCGCGGCATCTACACCGGCGTCGGTCGGCGCATCCCCTCGGATCGCCCGCCGGTACAGACCCCGGCCGAGCTGGGGCTGGTCCCCACCGGCGTCGCCGACCTGGTGAAGGACCCCGGTCACGGCAACGGGGCAACCGGTCGCCCGGGCAACGGTGCGCCGAGTGCACCCGGGGCGGATCCGGCCGGACACGGTAACCCGGTCGGTCCCGGCGGAAACGGGAATGGCGGCCCGGGTGGGCACGGTTACCCCCAGGGTCAGGGTTATCCGCAGGGGCCAGGCTATCCGCAGGGGCCGGGTTCACCGGCTCCGACCGGTGGCGAGGGCCCGCCCGAGGGGCCGCGCATCGCCAACCCGTGGGCCCCGCCGAGCTGGCCGAACGACGACGACAGGAGACGCCGTTGACGTCCGATTCCCCCGAGGTGTTCACGGATGAGCGGGTGGGCTCCGGCGCGTCGCCAGAGGTGAACGGCACCGCATCGGATGGCTTCGGCGTTCCCGACCCCAGCGCCCTCGGCATCAGCACGACCACCGCCACGGCGGCTCCCCCGGCCTCGCCGATCCGGGATCGGCGCAGACCGCAGCAGGTGCGCCCCTTCGATCACGATCGGGTGGCGCGTGCCGTGCGCGAGCTGCTCATCGGGATCGGTGAGGACCCGGACCGGGAGGGCCTGCGCAAGACGCCGGACCGGGTCGCCCGGGCCTACCGGGAGGCGGTGGAGGGTCTGGGGCGGGAACCGTCCGAGGTGCTGACCACCGTCTTCGACGAGGGTCACGACGAGATGGTGCTGGTCCGCGACATCGATTTCTCGTCGCTGTGCGAGCACCACCTGGTGGTGTTCTCCGGCCGGGCGCACGTCGCGTACATCCCGAACGACCGGGGCCAGATCACCGGCCTGTCCAAGCTGGCGCGGCTGGTCGATCTCTACGCTCGCCGGCCGCAGGTCCAGGAGCGGCTGACCTCCCAGGTCGCCGACGCCCTCGTCGACGTCCTGGAACCGCGGGGCGTGATGGTCGTCGTCGAGGCAGAGCACCTGTGCATGTCGATGCGAGGGGTGCGCAAGCCGGGGGCCACGACGGTGACCTCGGCGGTGCGCGGCCAGTTCCTCAGCACGGCGACGCGCAGTGAGGGCATGTCGCTGATCCTCGGCAGCCGCCGCTGACCCACCCGGTCACCCGGACTCAAGGCCCCAGGCCACCGGGTGACCGGTCCCGGCGGCGGTGTTACAGCCGGCAGGCCTGGATGCCGGAGACCAGGATCCCGCGGGCGCCCAGATCCCACAGGTCGTCCATCGTCCGGTTGACCTCCGCGCGGGGCACCATCGCCCGCACGGCGACCCAGTCCTCCCGCTGCAGCGGAGAGATCGTCGGCGATTCGTAGCCGGGCGTGATGTCACACGCCTTCTCCAGCACCGCGCTCGGCACGTCGTAGTCCATCATCACGTATCGCCGCGCGACAAGGACGCCCTGCACACGGCGCAGCAGCCGCTCGTGCGCCGTGGACAGCTCCGCCCCCCGCTTGGCGATAATGATCGCTTCGGACCGCAGGACCGGCTCGCCGAGCAGCTCCAGCCCGGCGGCCCGCAGCGTGCGGCCGGTCTCGACCACGTCGGCCACCGCGTCCGCGACCCCGAGCCGCACCGCCGTCTCCACCGCGCCGTCGAGGGTCACGATGCTCGCCGGGGTGATACCGCGGCCGGCCAGATCCGCCCGCACCAACGCCGGGAACGACGTGGCGATCCGCCGGCCCTGCAGCTCCGCCACGTCCGCGAGCGTGCCCTCCGGGGCGGCGTAGCGGAAGGTGGCGTGCGCGTAGCCGAGCGGTAGCAGCTCCGCCGCGGCGGCGTTGCTGTCGAGGAGCAGGTCGCGACCGGTGATGCCGAGATCGAGGCGGCCCGAACCGACGTACACGGCGATGTCGCGCGGGCGCAGAAAGAAGAACTCGATGTCGTTCTCGACATCGGTGATGACCAGCTCCGCGGACTCGCGCCGGGCGTTGTAGCCGGCGTCGGCGAGCAACTGGCTGGAGGCCGCGGACAGCGACCCCTTGTTAGGAACCGCAATACGAAGCATCGTCACTACTCAGCGTCTACAGGAAAGGACAGGGGCGTGATCACAGGTGGGAGTATACGTCGTCCAGGGAAAGACCCAGGGAAATCATGAGGAGCTGACTCCAGTACAGCAACTGGGAGATCTCCTCGGCCGCCCTCTCGCGGCCTTCGTACTCGGCCGCCATCCAGGCCTCGGCGGCCTCCTCGACGAGTTTCTTACCGAGATGATGAACGCCCTTGTCGAGGGCGGCGACCGTACCGGAGCCGGGCGCCCGGCGCTGCCATTTGTCGGCGACCTCGGCGAAGAGTTCGTCGAATGTCTTTCCGCTGGCTGTATTCGCGCCGACGGCGGTGGGCGTGCTGCCGATCGTCGCGTCGGGATCGCCGGCGGCCCCGACGGGACGGTGCGGATCGCCGTCCGCACCGGGTCGGGAGAGACGCCCGGACGGCGGCGACCCGGGCCGATCGGCAGGAACCATGTTCGGCATGCTACCTGTCACCGCGCCGTCGGCCGCCCCACCGAACATCGCCACCGGTCGCGGACACCGACGACCACTGTCGGAGGTGGGCGCAGCGCGCCGGCACCGCCTCCCGGCCAGGCACGATGCTGGCGGATTGCGCCGACTGTGCGGCGCGTTGCTGGTTGACTGGGTCACTGTGTTCCCGCCTGCCCTCGTCGCCACGGATCTGGACGGGACGCTGATCCGTAGCGACGGCACCGTCTCGGCACGCACCCGCGCGGCCCTGCGGCGGGTGGAGCGGTCCGGCGCGACCGTCGTGTTCGTCACCGGGCGGCCGAGCCGGGTGATGGCGGGTGTCGTGGCGCAGACGTCGGCCTCCGGCCTCGCCATCTGCGCGAACGGGGCGCTCGTGTTCGACCTGGATTCAGGCGTTCCGGTCAGCCACCGGTTTCTCGAGCAGGCCACGGCGCTGCGGTTGGCCCGTGCCATCCGCGCCGCGGTGCCGGACGCCGTGTTCGCCGTGGAGAGCGGCGTCCGGTTCGGCCGGGAACCGGCCTTCGAGACGATGTGGCCGGATCCCGAGGAACTGGTCGCGGCGTTCCCCGAGCTGCTGCTGGCCCTGCCGGCGACGAAGCTGCTGGTTCGGCGGGGTGGTCAGCCGTTCACCGAGGTGTACGACGTGATCGTCGAGCTCGCCGGAACGGACGCCGTCGTCACCACGTCGAGCGTGGACCTGGTGGAGATCGCCGGGCCGGGGGTGTCCAAGGCCGTGGCACTGGCGGAGCTCGCCGCCGAGCGGGGGATGACCGCCCGCGACGTCATCGCCTTCGGCGACATGCCGAACGACCTGCCGATGTTCGCCTGGGCCGGGTACTCGGTCGCCGTTGCCAACGCCCATCCGGACGTCCTCGCCGCCGCCGACGAGGTCACCGCGTCGAACGACGAGGACGGGGTCGCGATCATCCTGGAGCGGCTGTTTCCGGCGGTGGGTTGAGTTCCCCCCCCAGGGCGGGTTCGGCCGGCGCGGCGGCGGCGGCGCTCGCGGCGCCGGGGTCGATCGCGGTGCCGGTGCCGGTGCCGGTGGCGGGGCGGCGGGGCGCGAGGAGTTCAGCGTAGCTGCGCGTGTACCCCGCGAGAATCTCGTCGAGATCGGGCGCGGTCAGCGCCGCATACTCCTCGAAGATCTTCGCGTAGATCCGGACCTGGTCCGGATGGCTGAATCCCGTGGCTTCCAGCGTCTCCACCACGACCAGGCTGTCATCCAGAATCGTGAATCCCTGCACGTGCGGGTACTCCAGCTCGGCCGAGCTCGGCACGATCCGTACCGTGACGTTGTCCAGCTCCGCCACCGCGGCAATCCGCTTGATCTGTGCGATCATGTACTCCGGCGGCGCGAAACGGTTACCGAGGACCGACTCCATCAGGATGAACTCAAACCGCCGGGTCGCGTCGTAGAGCAGATTCTGCCGCCTGATCCGCAGGCTGACCTTCTCCGCGGTCCGCTGGTACCACGCACCCTCGTCGCCGCCGATGGTGATGCGGTGATAACCGTTCACGACCCGGCGGGCGTATTCGCTGATCTGAATCAGCCCGGGCAGCAGGATCGGCTCGAACTCACGGATGAGGGTTGCCTCCCGCTCGGCGTCGAGGATCTCCTCCTGGTCGAGGCTGATGCCCTGCCGCCGGGTCTCCACCCCGGCGGCGGCGCGCCGACGCGGCGCCCGGCGGGCTGCGGTCGACTGCAGCCGCTCCGCGAGGTCCACGAGATGGCGGACGAGGTCGGGTGGGGCCTGCAGGGTCCGGGCGATCCGCTCGACATCGGCGGGGCTGGGCCGGAGCAGACCGTTCTCGATCTTGGAAATCGTGCTCTGGCTGATGCCGACGGACGACGCGAGCGCCTGGCCGGTCATCGCGCGGGAGTGGCGTAGCTGTGCGAGTTCGACCCCGAGGCGGGCCGGCGGCGTGTCGTCGGACGCAGTCGCCGCCGGGGGCGCACCCTCGCCCTCCATGATCACCTCCGAGGTAGGTCCGTCCCCACCGGCCACCACGGGCGCCCCGACGGCTACGCCTGCGCCGGCGCCGGCAGCCCGCGCGCGGCCGCCAGGAACACGCTGCGGGGGATGCGCACCAACGCCTCGCCGGGGGGCACCTCGCCCGTCGGGATCCGCTGGTCCACCACCGCGTATCCCTGGACGAAGATGTCCTCATCCTCATCGTTCACGTACACCGTGGGACAGTTCGCGCTGGCACACGACGCACTGGCCACCGGGACGAGCCGCATCGCTCCTACCTCTCTGCACCACTGCGCTTCATCCTAGGGATCACCCCCGAGTCAGGACATAGCACAGTAATAACGATCAGATCTACGGCGGCGACACGAATATTCCGACCACTTGCGGCATATCGTCACTCAAGCGTGACGAGCTGACGCCGGGGGCCCTAACCGAACGTCACCGCTGCTCGGTGAATCCCATCTTCCAGTAGGCGCCGCCGCCACCTCAAGCAATTCCATCACTACAGAGAGTGGCGAAACGCGGTGACACAACGCCGTGCGGGACCACCGCAAATAGTACCGAAACGCGTGAACTAGCAGTTCCTTCGGGCTACCCGTTCACGGGGAGTGGGAACGGAACGTTAGGGCGATGACGACGACGACCCCGACTCGTCGACTACACCGAGTAGTGCTGCGAATATTTTGAGACTCCGTCGGGGAAGTCGGCTCCGGACGCGGACCGCGTCGAGTTCCGCCCGCCGACGCCAGGTGATGAAGACCGGACCCCGGGTTGCCCCCCGACGGTCCGGCGGCCGCGGGTACGCCCCTTCGGAGCACCGCAGGAAGGGGCCCACGTCCTTCGCCCCGACGCACTCCGGCGGAGCCGGAGGCGGGTCCCCTGCCCGGACGCACGCGAGCCGCAACGATTCTGGCTCGATCATGAATATTCAGAAATTCCCTTGAGATTCGGATCATCGTGCCGGATGATTCGGACTGGAGCATCCCGTCGGCCGACGGTCCCACGGCCCCGGGTCCTCCCCGGTGGCCTCCGGCCGCCGCTCCGGCAGTCTCCCCTCGTCGCCTCGACCGACACTTCGCCTCGACCGACACGGGGGTTCGACCGACACGGGGCCTGACCGACACGGGGGCCTGACCGACAGGAGGGAAGGCCGCATGTGCATCCCCAGCCGGCCCTGTGCGGCTCTCCTCGGCGCCCCGCGCACCTGGCCGCTGTTGCTGGGCTGGGCGATGGTCACGATCCTGATGGTGGTCGTCAAGGCCCTCGCGCACGCCCGGCACGGTCGTCGCGGCCGGGCTCGCGTCCCGCGGGCGGCCGGAACGCCGGGCACCCGGCGGGTTGCGCCGCCCGCGTGGTCCGCTGCTGACGTCCGGCGCTTCGACCCGGCCGCATTCGAGCCTCTCGCGGACCGGATGTCCTGCCTGCTGCGTGTCTTCCTCGCCGCCGCCGTCCCCAGGCCGGACCGACCCGCCCGACTCGACCTGCGCGCCCCCGCG
Organism: Frankia torreyi; assembly: GCF_000948395.1. GTDB lineage: Bacteria > Actinomycetota > Actinomycetes > Frankiales > Frankiaceae > Frankia > Frankia torreyi. The sequence continues at coordinate 100,960 of NZ_JYFN01000006.1, forward strand.
ACGACCTGGTTCGTCGACGCCTTCACCGCCGCCTCGGACCTGCTCGTCGGCCTGAGCCAGGCCGATCACCCCGAGACCCTGGCCGCCGCCGTTCGGGAGGCCGAACGGCGGTGGGAGCTGATCGACGCGTGGAGCCGCGAGACGGCCGAGTCCACGGGCGGTCCCCCGACGCCGCCGGGGCCGGCCGGATCCGGCCACCTCCGTCCGGACGATCCCGACTCCACCGATCACCTGCGGTAACCGAGGTGCGGCCACCGAGCCGCCCTCGGCCACGCGGTGTCGACGGTGGGCGCCCCCACGACACCGCCCACCCGGGTCGGCGCCCCATCGGTCGCCCGCGCGGGCCAGGATAGGGACATGGCGACACCCGTCCATCAGGACCCGGCCGCATCCGGCCTGCCGGCGCACGAGATCGACGCGGAGTTCCTCGCGCTGCCGCGTTCCACGCTCGCGGACGCGGCCCTGCAGACCGCACGCGATCTCGGCGCCACCCATGCCGACATCCGCATCGAACGGCTGCGGGACTCCTCACTGTCCTTCCGCGACGCCGCTCTGGAAAGCCGGCACGAGGGCGCCACCCTGGGCCTCGCGGTGCGGGTCGTGCACGCCGGAACCTGGGGTTTCGCGGCCGGCGTCGACCTCACCCCGGACGAGGCGGTCCGGCTGGCCCACGAGGCCGTCGAGATGGCGCGGGTGGCGGCCCCGCTGAACTCCGAGCCCGTCGAGCTCGCCCCGGAACCGGCGCACTCCGACGCGGTCTGGGTGTCGGCATACGCCGCCGACCCCTTCGCCATCGACGCGCGGGAGCGGATCGAGCGGGTCGGGGGGCTGTGTCGCACCCTGTTCGCCGCGAACGACGTCGACCACGTCGAGGGCCGGTTCGGCGCCGTGATGGAGAACAAGTACTACGCGGATCTGACCGGCACATCGACGACCCAGCAGCGGGTGCGGGTGCTCTGCCAGATCGAGGCGACGCGCGTCGACCCGGGCGGCGGGTTCGAGACCATGCGCACCATCGCCCCGCCCGTCGGCCGGGGCTGGGAGTGGATGGTGGCGGGACCCGCGGCGGGCTGCTGGGACTGGGATGGCGAGATCGCCCTCATCCCCGGGCTGCTGGCGGAGAAGGCCAAGGCGTCCTCGGTCGAACCCGGCCCGTACGACCTGGTGATCGACCCGTCGAACCTGTGGCTGACGATCCACGAGTCCGTCGGCCACGCCACCGAGCTCGACCGGGCGCTGGGCTACGAGGCGGCCTACGCCGGCACGTCGTTCGCCACCCTGGACCAGCTCGGCGCCCTGCGCTACGGCTCACCGGCGATGACGATCACCGGGGACCGCACGGCCCTGCACGGGCTGGCCACCATCGGCTACGACGACGAGGGCGTGCAGACCCGCCGGTTCGACATCGTGCGCGACGGCACCCTCGTCGGCTACCAGCTCGACCGGGCGATGGCGGCCCGCAACGCGAGCGTGCTCGGGGTGGAACGCTCCAACGGCTGCGCCTTCGCCGACTCCCCCGGCCACGTGCCGATCCAGCGGATGGCGAACGTGTCCCTGCTGCCCGCGCCCGGCGGCCCCTCGACCGAGGAACTGATCGGCCGGGTCGACCGTGGGATCTACATCGTCGGCGACAAGAGCTGGTCGATCGACATGCAGCGGTACAACTTCCAGTTCACCGGGCAGCGGTTCTACGAGATCCGTTCCGGGCGCATCGTCGGCCAGCTCCGCGACGTCGCCTACCAGGCGACGACGACGGACTTCTGGGGTTCGCTGGAGGCCGTGGGCGGCCCGCAGACGTACCTGCTCGGCGGCGCGTTCAACTGCGGCAAGGGGCAGCCCGGCCAGGTCGCGGCGGTCAGCCACGGCAGCCCGGCCGCACTGTTCCGCGGCGTCAACGTCCTCAACACGCGGCGGGAGGCCGGCCGATGAGCCAGGTGACCGGAGCGGACACCCCCCGGGCCGCACAGGCCGGACGGGCCGACCGGGCGGGCGCGGTGCCCGCGGCGGCCCACGAGATCGTCGAACGCGCCCTCGCGCTGTCCCGCGCGGACGGCTGCGTGGTGATCGCCACCGAGTCCAGCTCGGTGAACCTGCGCTGGGCCACCAACACCCTGACCACGAACGGGGCGAGCCGAGACCGGTCGATCACCGTCGTCAGCGTCGTCGGCCGCTCGTTCGGGGTGCGCACCGCCTCCACGATCGACACCCCGGCCGGCGGCGGGCGGGGCGCACGGCCTGGGGACCTGCCGCATCCCACCGACGCCGACGGCCTCGCCGAGCTCGTCCGCGCCGCCGAGGACGCCGCCCGCGAGGCGGCGGACGCCGAGGACTACGCCGACCTGCTCGGGCCCGCCACCGCCGGGCTGACCGGGGGCGCCGGGCCGGTCGCGGGCGGCGGCGCCTTCACCGACCCGGCGGCCCGCACCGGCACGGGGGTGTTCGCCGCCTTCGCCCGAGACCTCGCCGAGGCGTTCGGAGCCGCGCGGGCGCAGGGCCGGCGGCTGTTCGGCTTCGCCCAGCACGACGTGACCACCACCTGGCTGGGCACGTCCACCGGCCTGCGGCTGCGCCACAGCCAACCGACAGGCAGCGTCGAGTGGAACGCCAAGAGCGGCGTGCCAGGCGGCTCGGTGTGGCACGGGCAGTCCACCCACGACTTCAGCGACGTGGACGTGGCCGCGACGGACGCGGCGCTGCGCTCCCGGCTGGCCTGGTGCGAGCGGTCGGTGGAGCTGCCCGCGGGTCGCTACGAGACGCTGCTGCCCCCCTCCGCGGTCGCCGACCTGATGATCGACCTGTACTGGTCGGCCGCCGGCCGGGACGCCGCCGAGGGCCGCACGGTGTTCAGCCGGCCGGGCGGCGCAACCCGGATCGGCGAGGCGATCGGGCCAGCGGGGCTGCGGCTGTTCAGCGACCCCGCGGACCCGGAGCTGGCGACGACCCCGTTCGTCACCGCCGCGTCGTCGTCATCGATGTCGAGCGTGTTCGACAACGGGCTGGCGCTCGGAGCGACCGACTGGATCCGCGACGGCGCGCTCTCCGCGCTCGTGCAGACCCGCGCCTCGGCCCGCGCCACGCAGAGCCCGGTCACTCCGATCATCGACAACCTGGTTCTGGACGCGGGGGGCTCCGCGTCGCTCGAGGAGATGATCGCCTCGACTCGGCGCGGCCTGTTGCTGACCAGTCTGTGGTATATCCGCGAGGTCGATCCGGAGGTCCTGCTGCTGACCGGGCTGACCCGTGACGGCGTCTACCTCGTCGAGAACGGCGAGGTCACCGGGGCGGTGAACAACTTCCGGTTCAACGAGTCGCCCGTGGACCTGCTGGGCCGCACGGCGCAGATCGGCGCGGCCACCCGCACCATGGCCCGCGAGTGGGCGGACTGGTTCACGCTCACCCGGATGCCACCGATGCGGGTGCCGGACTTCAACATGAGCTCGGTCAGCCCGGCGAACTGACCGCCGGACCGCCCGCGGGCGCGGGCGCCATCACAGGTAGGCGCCGCGCCCGAACGTCTCACCGCCGGGCTGCTGTTGCTGCTGCCCGCTCGGCAGCGCCCGGCGGCGCATCTCGTCGAGCTGAGCCCGGGCCGCCATCTGCTGGGCGAACAGCGCCGTCTGCAGGCCATGGAACAGGCCCTCCAGCCAGCCGACGAGCTGCGCCTGAGCGATCCTGAGCTCGCCGTCCGACGGGGTGTGGCCCTCGTCGAAGGGCAGCGACAGCCGCTCCAGCTCGGCCCGCAACTCCGGGGCCAGCCCGTCGGAGAGCTCGCGGATCGAGCTGCGATGGATCTCCCGCAGCCGGACGCGACTGGCGTCGTCCAGCGGCGCGGCGCGCACCTCCTCCAACAACTGTTTGATCATCGTGCCGATGCGCATCACCTTGTCGGGCTGGGAGACCAGCTCGGCCACGGGGTTGTCGCCGGCCGGCTCCGCCTCCTGCCCGTCGGCCGAGGTCACCGACCTGGCCGGCCGGCCGAGCACCGTCTGCGGGCCGTCGTGCAGGGCCCCGTCGGGCCCGACAATCACGACGCGGGGTTCCGGTTGATCCGTCATGACCCCTATCCTGCCCCGTTCGGGCGCGCCACACGGCGCCGATGCGACGTCGGCCGCCCGGCCGTGACCCGGCCGTGACCCGGCCGCGGGCAGCGACAACCGGCCGCGGTCCGCCACCGTCAGCGCGGAATGGTGAGGATCACCTTGCCGACATGTCCAAGATCGGCCACATGCCGATGCGCCGCCACCACTTCGGTGATCGGGAGCACCCGGTCGATCACCGGTCTGATCGCGCCGCGTTCGATCGCCGGCCAGAACTCGGCGCGGACCCCGGCGATGATCTCGGCCTTCTCCGCCGCCGGCCGGGCACGCAGCGACGCGGCATGCACCGCCGCCCGCTTGGTGAGCAGAGCCCCGAGATTGAGCTCGCCCTTCACCCCGCCCTGCAGGCCGATGACGACCAGCCGCCCGCCGACGGCGAGCAGCGACACGTTGCGCGGCAGGTAGGCCGCGCCCATGTTGTCGAGGATGACATCCGCCCCGTGGCCCTCGGTGGCCTTGCGGATCACCTCGACGAAGTCGGAGTCCCGGTAGGACACGGCCACGTCCGCGCCGAGCTCCCGGACCCGGGCCAGCTTCGCCGCGGAGCCGGCGGTGGTGGCGATGACCGCCTCCGGCCGCAGCGCGCGGACCGCCTGGATCGCAAACGTGCCGATCCCCGACGCGCCACCGTGCACGCAGAAGACCTCACGGTCGCGCAGGTCGGCGATGCCGAACACGGTCGAGTAGACGGTGGCCGCGACCTCGGGCAGGCCGGCGGCCTCGACGAGGTCGACACCCGCCGGGATCGGCAGGAGCTGGCCGGCCGGCACGTTCACCCTGCTCGCGTACCCGCCGCCGCCGAGCAGGGCACACACCTCGGCGCCGATCTCGAACCCGGACACCTCGGGCCCGACCGCGGCCACCCGGCCGGAGCACTCCATCCCGATGATCTCGGACTCACCGGGCGGCGGCGGGTAGAAACCCTGCCGTTGCAGCAGGTCCGCCCGGTTGACGGCGGTCGCGACCACGTCGAGGGTCACCTCGCCCGGCCCGGGGTCGGGCGGGTCGGCCACGCTGGACCAGGACATGACTTCGGGCCCGCCAGGGGCCGACACCGTCACCGCATGCACCCCCCACACGCTACGACGCCGCCGGCGGCCGGGAGTTCGCGGACCCGGGAGTCCGCGGACCCCGCAACGGCGACGTGGGCGCCGAGGGCGGCTACCAGCGGTCGTGGTGCAGGACGCTCGCCAGCGGCTCCCGTGCCGCGGGCCGGAAATCCGTGCCGACGGTGTAGGCGACGGGCAGCAGCACGCCCTGGCTCACGTCCGGCGGGATGCCGAGCAGCTTCGCCACCTCGTCGGCGTAGCGCAGGTGCAGCGTCGTCCAGGCGCTGCCGAGACCGCGGGACCGCAGGGCGAGCATGAAGCTCCACGCGGCCGGCAGCAGCGACCCCCAGAAGCCCGCCTGCAGCTCCCCCGGGATCTGCCTCGCGTCCCCCTCCAGGCAGCCGATGACGTGCACGGGAACCCGGTGCAGGTTCTCGGCGAGGTACCGGGCGGAGTCGCTGACCCGCTGCTGGACGGCGAGCCGCTCGCCCTCGAGCGAGTCCTGGACCGGCCCGGCGCCGGCGTCGAGATAGGCGATCGCGGCGCGCTGGTAGTACTCGGCGATGCCGGCGCGCAGCTCCGGGTCGGTCACCACGATCCAGTGCCAGCCCTGCCGGTTGGAACCGCTGGGCGCCTGCAGGGCGATCCGCAGGCACTCCTCGATGACCTCCGGTTCGACCGGGCGGTCGAGATCGAGCCGCCTGCGCACGCTGCGGGTCGTCGTCAGCACCTCGTCGGGGGTGAGGTCGAGCAGGGTCACGATGAGCTCCTTCGTGGCCGCATCCCGCGCGGGTCCCGGATCAGACCGGTTCGGGCTCGGGTTCGGGTGAGTCCGGCGCCGGCTCGGTGTACGGCGAGGGTTCGTGCGGCGCCGGCGGCAGATCCGGCGTATCGGGCAGCAGCGGGCCCGGGTCGTCCGGAATCGGGGCGTCCGGGTCGAGCGGCGGGGGCGAGTCCGGACGGTGCGGACGGACCCCGGCGGACACCACCCTCGGGCACGCCGGCGTGGTCCACATCGCCCTGGTCCACGGGGCGGTCCCCGTCGGGATGGTCCTCGTCAGAACGGTCCCCGGCGGGATGGTCGACGGCGGGATGGTCCCCGGCGGGATGGTCGAGGTGAGCTGGCTGGACATAGGACCCGCCGTACCCGGTGGTCGGAGCCGCGGAAACATCGTCCCAGCATCGCACGGCCACCGGCCCGCCTATCCGAAGCCTCGCGACCCGTCCCGAACAGGAAGGTCAACCCCGCCAGATCTCCACACGGTCAACAAAAACATCGTATGAACAACGGACGCAATCCCATGACACGCCCGACCAAACAACAAAAACAGCCGACCCACAATGGGCCTTCATTCGGGTGGCGCGTGGGCGCCGAGAAGGTTCGCCGACGGGCCTATCCGACCCCCAACCCAGATGGCGCGTGGGTCACAGCGGAGACGGCGGTCCACACGAGGTGCGGCGCCCGTATCGCCGTATTAACGGTACAGGAACTGATCAGCACTCAAGTGCCACGACAGACAGCAGATCCAGTCGCTACCGTCATATGCGCATCACCCTGAACTCTTGGTTCTCTGCAACCAGTCACAGATGACCACAGCATCGACTGTCTGGCCGGCACCGGGGACGCGCCGGCCAGGACGGGCCCGGGGAGCGTGCCAGTGGAAGCGGTCGCGGCCGACGACGAGCACGAACATCCCCACAGACAGGCGGAGTTCCACGCGTTCTTCGAGAGCCATCATCGCGCGCTGAGCCGCTTCGCGTATCTGTTGACCGGCGACCATGACGCGGCCGACGACCTCACCGCGGAAGCGCTCACCGCAGCCTGGTCGAGCTGGGATCGGGTCCGTTCGGCCGAGCTCCCGCTGGCCTACGTCCGGCGCATCGTCGCCAACCTGGCGGCGGACCGGGTTCGCAAGGTCGTGCGCGAGCGGCGCGGGCTGGCCGTGCTCGGGCAGCGCGCCGAGCGATCCGCCCCGGTGCCGGACGTGCCGGCGGTGGTCGATCTGCGCACCGCCCTGATGAGCCTGCCATCGGGCAAGCGGGCCTGCGTCGTGCTCCGCTACGCCTTCGACCTGTCGGAAGGGGAGACGGCCCGGACACTGGGCATCTCCGTCGGGACGGTGAAAAGCCAGACGGCCAAGGGAGTCGCCGAGCTCGAGCGAATCCTTAAGAGAGCCGAACCGCCGCCGACCGCGACGACCCAGGAGGAGGTGACCCCCCGCATGGCGCCCGAGCACCCCGAAACGCCCCAGGGCGGCACGTCCCGGCCGGGCACGTCCCGGATGAACGGTGCGCGCTCCGGCTCGGGCGACTCCCCCGGGGGGCGCGGCGCCGGCCAGTCCGACGAACCCGCCGGGCCCGACCGGTCCGCCTTCGCGCCGCCGCGCGGGACCGAGCCGACACCGGGGACCGGCCTGACACGGGGGACCGGCCTGACAGCAGCGCCCGACCTGGCACCAGGGGCCGGACCGACTCCTGGATCCGGTCGGCACCCCCACGGCGAGCCGTTCCCGGAGACGGGACGGCTGCCCGGTCCGGTGCCTCTGGCCCGGCGCGAACCACTGCGGCGCGAACCCGTCCCCTGGCGCGGATCCGCCTCCGGGCGCCAACCACTGTCCCGGCACGAACGCGTTCCCGGTCCCGAACGCGTTCCCGGTCCCGAACGCGTTCCCGGTCCCGAACGCGTTCCCGGTCCCGAACGCCTTTCCCCGACCGAACGCATGCCGCAGGCCGAACGCATGCCCCCGACCGAACACGTGGCCCGACTCGACGAACCGGGCTGGCTCGAGCGACCTCGCGGGGCGGGTTCACCGACCTGGCCCGAGTCGCTGCCCTGGTCGCGACTGGCCTGGCCGGAACGACTGGCCTGGCCGGTGTGGCGGGTCGGCGAGGCGTAGATGACATCGAGCACGTCGGGGTTCCAGGAGCCCGACCATGAACCACCAGCCGGGCCGGGCCGGATGAGCGGCGCCGGCACGCCGTTCCACGAGGAGCTGCGCGGCATGCTGGGCACCGAGATGGCCCGGCACCAGCCCGACTCCGACCGGATCCGGCGCCGGCTCGCGGCAGCCGTCGGGCAGCCGCTGGGCGGGCCGTCCCTTCCCCCGCTGCGTCAGCCGGGGTCCGTCTCCCCCTTCACCGCCCGGGCGGCCGCCAGCGCCCAGGACCGCCCGGACGCCGCCGCGGGGTCGACGACGGATCCCCACGCAGGCCCGCAGGGCGCCACGCCGATCGTCGTCGGTACGGGCTTCCCCACCTACGACGAAGCCGCTCCCTACGGCGAAGCCGCCGCCTACGGTGAAGCCGCCGCCTCCGGTGAAGCCCGCGCGGAATCCGGGCTGTACGCCGAGGCCGAGCCGTACACGGACGCCGAGATGGCCGCACCGGACGGCCTCGGCACGCTGATCGACCTGACCGGTCCGCTCGACCTCGGCGAGCCCGCCGAGGAGACGGACCGCCTCGGCACGACGTCGCCCCTGCGGCTGGAGGCCCTCCACGGCACGCCGCGCAGGCGCCCGTCCGCGGTGCTGCCGCGGCGGGGCCGTCGCCCGCGACGCACCCGGCCCGGAAGCGGTGCGCCGGGGCGGGCGGCCCGGCGCCGCACCCAGGCGCTCGTCGGCGCGGCCGTCACCGTGCTGAGCCTGGCCCTGATCGCGCTGGTCGCCCTGCTTGACCTGCCGGGCTCCGATTCGTCCAACCCCCCGACCACCACTGTGACCGCGCAACCCCACCCGACGGAGACACCGTGGGCGACCGCGGGCGCCACGCGGGCACCGTCCCGCCCGCCCGCCGCGCATTCCCCCTCGCCCCCGGACCCCTCGGCCGGCGTCCCGCAGGGACAGGCCAGTCCGGCGGGCAGCACGGCGGCCGTGGGAGCGGCCGAGCCGGCGGGCGCCGCGAGGCCGTCGAGCGGGGCGTCCACGCAGCCGTTGACGAGGGGCACCAGACCCGATCCGGCCGCACCGGCCGAGGCCGGCACCGGCGCGGCCGGCACCGGCCAGGCACCCACCACCGGCCTGGCACCGTCCGCCACCGGCATCTACACCAGCTCCGTCGCGCCGTTCCCGGCCGGATCGCGCGTCCAGATCCCCGGCGGCGAGGCCGCGGACTGGGCACTGTTCGGCGAGGGATGGGGCGGAGTGCAGAACCGGGCGGCGCTGCCGGTCCCGCTGCTCAGCGCGAGCGTGGTGGGCGTCCCGACGACATCGCCATCGGGCTTCGACTGGAGCGGCGGGATGCCGACGGCCAGCGGCACCGACGACACCGACCGGCTGGCGGTCCAGGGCACGGCCGTGCTGTCGACCTTCGTCGTGCAGGCCCGCACCCTGGATCTCTACCTCGGGTCGTCGTCGGGACGGGTCGAGATCACCGTGTCCTCGCTGCGGGACAGGCGGACCTTCACCGTCACGCTGCCGTCGACGTTGGCCGACGGTTCGGCGGACGCCCGGGTGAGCGTGTCGCTGCCGGCGAACATCGGGGCCGCCACCGTGTCGATCTCCAGCGGAAGCTCCGACGGCTGGACGCTCGCGGCCGCCGTGCTGCGGTGACGAAGCGGTGACGAAGCGGTGCCTGTGCGATCCGGGGCGACGCCGTCGCAACAACGTGTCTAGCCCTTTCGGGTCATCCGGCGGGGATCGCGAAAAACTTTAAAAATCTTGCCCTCCGCGGCAACCAAACGACACCTCCCGGACGACTGACCATGTGAACGCCACACCGGCCCCCGCGCCAGGAGGTCCGGTCGGCGTTTCGGCCCGTTCGTCCGGCTAACCCCCCCCAGCCGACCGAACGGGCCGTCGAGCGGTACCGGGGCTGGCCGGTCAGGCCAAGGCCGGCCAGCCCCCTCACCACCGCCACGTTCGCCCGCTCCGGGCATCCAGCACGCCAGGCATCCAGCACGCCAGGCATCCAGCGCCCCGGGCACTCAGCACTCCGGGCATCCAGCCACCGTCGCGGCCGCCGCGCCCCAGGGCCCGGCCGGGCTCCGACACCCGGCCCGGCAAGCGCNCCCGTCNCCCCGCCGTTCGCCCGACCGAGTCATCGACGGTGTGAGCCTGGTCGCTGGCACCTGGCCCGCGACCTACGCGGATCGGACTCGGAGAGGTAGCGTCGACAGCGTGCGCCGGCTGTTGTTTGCACCCTCGTGGATCGCGCGTCATCTCCTCGCGCTCGCTATGGTCGCGCTGTTCATCCGCATGGGGATATGGCAGCTCACCAAGGGCGAGTCGGCGCAGGGCTCGTTGCAGAACCTCTTCTACGGAGTCGAGTGGCCGATCTTCGCCGCCTTCGTCGTGTACTGGTGGTACAAGATGATCAAGGAAGAGCTGGCGCCCCAGGACGAGAGCGGTCCCCAGTGGGGCGCGGGCGGGCGGATCGCACCCGAGGCGCCCTGGCGGCCGGAGCTGGACGGTCCCCGGATGTTGACCGCCGCGTCGGACTCGCCCGAGGAGGACGACGAGGTCGACGCCTACAACCGCTACCTCACCTCGCTGTACGAGCGCGACGTGCTGCGCGAGGCCCTGAAGCAGATCGACCCGAAACAGATCGACTCGAAGCAGATCAACGCGAAACAGATCAACGGAGCCCGCTGATGACCCCCGCCCCCTCCCGCACCGCCGGGGGACGTTCCGCCACGCCGGCGGTCCGAGCCGCCCTGCTGCGGTACCGCGTGATCGCCTACGTCGTCGGCGTCGGCCTGATCCTGCTGGTCTGCGTCGGCGTGCCGTTGAAGTACGCCGGCGGCAACGACACCGTCGTCGCGGCGATCGGCCCGATCCACGGCGTGTTGTACATGGTGTACCTCGCCTGCGCGTACGACCTGGCAAGCCGTTGCCGGCTGCCGCTGCGGCAGACGATCCTGGTCATGCTCGCGGGCACGATCCCGTTCCTGTCGTTCGTCGCCGAGCGCCGGGTCAGCGCCCTGATCCGCCGCAAGCACCTCGCGGCACCGGCCGGCACCAGGCCCGCCCGCCCCGCCGCCGGCGAGACGGCTGAGGCCCCCGCCCGCTGACCAGACCGCCCTCCGCTCGGCCGGGCCGGAGCGGCCTGCGGCGTTCCAGCCGGCCGGTGACCGTCACGGGCGGCCGGCCGGGGCCAGCCCCGCAGCCTCCGCACCGGTGCGCTGGCGAACCGCGGCGAGCGCGGGGCGGTGTCGCCCGGCGGCCACGGTAACCGTGACGACCTCGCCCGACCCGAGCCGCCGCAGCCGGGCCGGGCGGGACGGCCCGCCACCGCCGACGGACAGCACCTGTTCGGTCTCGGTGCCGAAGGCGAACAACCGTCCGTCCGACCAGGTGACCAGCTCGGTACGGGCGCCCGACGGCCGGGCGAGGACCAGGCGGGCCCGCGCCGGTTCCCAGACGACGGCGACCGTGCCCGCGGAGCTCAGCAGGGCCCACCGACCGCCGCTGCGGTAGGCGGCGGCCGACGCCCGCGCCGAGCGGCGGGCGCCCGTGGCCCGCGGCGAGGGGTCGGCGATCACCACGAGCCCGGCGTCGTCGACGGCGATCGGCGGAGTCTGGTCCGCGTCCGGATCCGCCGCGCTCACCGCCCCGAATGCCCCGTCGGTGTGCACCCCGCGCGCTGCCGGCAGCCCGGCGGCGGAGGAGGCCAGCATCGTGGTGAGCACCGCCCGCCGCACGTCGGCCCCGTCCAACCGGACCAGCCCGCAGACCGTCATCGGCTCCTCCGTCCTCCCGCCCCGCCCGACCGCCCCGCCCGACCGCGCCGCCTGGACCGCGCCGCCTGGACCGCCCCCTTCGGGGCACACGGCACGCACGCGACCGCGGCGGCCGGCCGCCCTGGCGGGCTCGCGCGCCACGACCGGGCGCACGCGACGCCGCAGGCGGCCACGGGTGCTCCCGCGCCGGAACGTAGCAGTTTCGTGACCGCGCCACCGGCCCGTTGACCGCAATCGCAGGCGGAGTCGGGAAACAGGCGGCCGACGGAGTTTCGGCCGACGGGCGGAAAACTCCGGACCCGTCCGACGCCCGGGCCAATGGCGCCGGTCAGGCGGCTCCGACGCCGGACTGCTCGGGTTCCCGCTTCATCCGCCGGGCGGCGATGACCGGATGGGCCGGGCATTCGACCAGGTGGTCGTCGAAGCCCTGCACGCTCGGCCAGGACTGATGGCATGAACCGCAATGGGTCGTGGCCGGATCGGTCCACCGCGTGTCGCAGCCGGCACAACTGGCCGTAACCGCGATATGCGCGCCGGCCTCGGGCTGCCGGCGACGGGGCACCTGGATCGGCAGCGTCGGTTGCCGGCCGGGCTGATCCGGATCGGAGTGAAGGGTCACGGAAATCGCGCGGGGACGCCGGGGCGAGGAGACGGCGGCCGGGATCGCGCGAGGGGATGTCGACCGACGGGGAGGCACCCGGCCATCCTGTCGCAGACCTGCACAAGCGTCACGCAACCGGCCGTCGAGTCTTCAGGGTGTTTGTCCAGTGCCAACGCTCCGGAGACGGTCAGGTCGGGGCGATCCCACCTACTCCGGGCATCTCGCGCAACCTTTCGGGCCACTCAGGGCAGGCGCCCGTGGCGGACATCATCGAACGCGAAAATCACAATGCGGAGACACTTGGTCATGGCGTGGCGAACGACAGCACGACCGGCCCCGGCCAGACTGGCTACGGTTGCACGCATGAGGACCCCCTCGGCGGGACCTGGCCCGGCCGACCCGGCGCCCGGGGGTGCCCGGATGGGCGTGGGCGCGCTGCTGCGGCAGTGGCGAGAACGACGCCAAGTCAGTCAACTCGAACTAGCACTTCGGGCGGATAGCTCCACCCGGCACATCAGTTTCGTGGAGACCGGCCGGGCCACGCCGAGCCGGGCGATGGTCCTGCGACTCGCCGAACATCTCGACGTCCCGGTGCGGGACCGCAACACGCTGCTGATCGCCGCCGGCTATGCTCCGGCCTACCCGGAGACGCCGCTGCACGACCCGGCGATGACGGCCGTGCGCGCCGGGTTGGAGCAGTTGCTCACCGCCTATGAGCCGAACCCGACGCTGGTGCTCGACGGGCACTATGACGTTGCACTGACCAACCGCGCGGCGCTGGCTCTGCTCGCCGGCGTACCGGCGGACCTGCTGCGCCCACCACTGAACGCGATGCGCCTCACCCTGCATCCGCGGGGGCTCGCGCCGCGGATCGTGAATCTGGCGGAATGGCGGTCACACCTGCTGGAGAGAATGCGACGGAACATGATTCTGCGTGGTTCGTCGGCACTGCGCGCGCTCCACGACGAGGTGTCCGCCTATCCCGTTCCCGACCGCCCGGCCTTTGAAGATCCGGGCACGGACACAGGCACCGGACCGGCGAATCCCGCGGCGGCCGACGGGGCGCCTCCGGCGCTCGCGCTACCGATGCGGATCGTCGTCGAGGGTCATCTGCTCACGCTCATCTCCACGATGACGACGTTCAACACCCCGCTGGACGTGACCGTCTCCGAGCTGGCGGTCGAGACGTTCCTGCCCGCCGACCCGGAGACGGCCAAAGCCCTTGTGGCCCTCACCGAGGGGCGGTGAACCGGCCGGCATGCATACCCGGCGGGCATGAATACCCGGCCGGGCCGCCCGACGGGCCGTCTCCCCCGCTCGCTATGCCGCCCGCCTGCGCTTGTCCCGCGCGGCCGTGGGCTATCCCACCCCGGCGGGCACGCGGTCCAGGAAGCCGCTGACGGCGCGGATCCGCCCGTCCTCGGCGAGGGTGAGCACGTCGAACCCGGCGACGGGCGCCGAGCCGTCGGCCGGCGACACCAGCTCCCACCCGAACCGCACGACGTCGTGGTGGCCGTCGGCCGTCCCGACCGGGCGGAAGGTGAAGCCCGGGAACTGCCGGTGCACCCCGGCGATCAGCTCGGCGATCCGGTCGCGGCCGACGACCTCGGCCGTGGGGTCGGTGTAGCCGCCGTCGGGCGTCCACGCCGCGCTGACCGCCGCCGCGATCCGGTCCGGCTCGGTCGCGTTCCACGCGGCGAAGTAACGTTCGACGGCCTCGGTATGCACGGTCACAGCACTCATCTCCCTGCGTTCGTCCCGGCGGGTTCGCGCCCTCCGGCGTCGGCCGTTTCCGACCGGACCAGAGTCGCCGCCGGCTGCGGCCCCGTCGATTACCGGCGGGGTAATGCAGCGAGGGAACGCCAGGAGCTGACGTCAGGAGCTGACTGCGGGCATGGACGTTGGCTCGCCCGGCGCCGCTGCACGCCGAGCACTCGGTCCCCGGGCCCGTCCGCGCCGACGCTTCATGCTCGAGACACAGGTGCGGCACAGCCGGCCGGATTTGGCCGAAGTCAGTCGGAGTCAGTCGGAGTCAGCTGGAGCGGTGGTAGATCATGCCGGCACGGCCGATACCGGCTCTGGCCTGCGGAATCCAGCACGGAATTCGCGTGGTGAGCGGAGGGCGTGGGATTCGAACCCACGATGAGGATCACTCCCCATAGCGGTTTTCAAGACCGCCGCCATCGGCCTCTAGGCGAGCCCTCCCACCTGGCGTTACGCCAGACAAGCGAGTTCATCCTACAAGATCCGATCATCGCCCGGTCGCCGCCGCGACGCGACGGGCGGGCGGCTACCGGTCCGAGACGCGGGTGGGACGGGGCCAGGGATAGCCGTTCTCGCGCTCGCAGGTGATGTTGAAGCGGCCGAGCAGGTCGGCAAGGCATCGCCGGTCCTCGGCGGACCAGTCTCCGAGGACCTGGCCCAGCCCTCGCAGGACCACGTCGCGGTCGGCATGCAGGCGCGCCAGCCCCTGCGGCGTGACCGCCAGCTTGCGGGCCATCCCACCGTCGGGATCGGGGATACGCTCGACCAGGTCGGCGTGAAGCATCGCCGCGGCCTGCCGGTTGACGGTGGAGACGTCGAGGGCGAAGGCGTCGGCGAGCTGCCCGATGGTCATCGGCCCCTCCGCCTCGATCCGGCTCAGCAGTAAGTACGCCGAGCGGTCGAGGGTTCGGCCGTGTTGCTTGTGGCTGGACGTGGGCAGGATGTGATGGCGGGCGAGCAGCAACAGCTCTCGCTCGATCTCCTGCAGGTCCTCGAGCACGCTCGCCTCCGCCGCGCATCCGGGCACCTATGCCCTCGTCTGACCGTGACCTTTATCCCAGACTATGCGCAGCACCGGCGTCTGTGCACGGCACACATAGCATGTACGGTGCACATCAACGATCGTCCGTGGCAACCGAAACGATCTCGCAAACTCTCCTTGCAAGCGACATGGTCGTGCCGCACCCGCGGTCACTCGCGGTCCGCGCGCAGACGGTCACCTTCCGTCGGTGTTCCTCGCCGTCATCCACCCGGAGGCTCCCATGGCACAGGCGTCCGCCGACCCGACCAGTCGGCAGGAGGGCGCGCCCGCGCCCGGGCTGATGATCGGGGCCCTGGCCACAGCCGGGGTCGTGGTCTCGGTCATGCACACCCTCGTGGTGCCGCTCATCTCGGACCTTCCCGAGCTGCTGCACTCCTCCGCCTCGAACACGGCCTGGGTGGTGACCGCGACCCTGCTCGGCGCCGCGGTCTCGACGCCGATCGTGGGCCGCCTCGGCGACATGTACGGCAAGAAGCGGATGATGATGGTCAGCCTCGTGGTGCTGATCATCGGCTCGGTCGTCTGCGCGCTGAGCACCGCTCTGCTACCGATGGTCGCCGGGCGCGCGCTGCAGGGTCTGGCCACGGGTCTGATCCCGCTGGGGATCAGCGTGATGCGCGACGAGCTCCCGCCCGAGAAGCTCGGCTCGGCGCTCGGGCTGATGAGCTCCTCGCTGGGCATCGGCGGCGCCCTCGGCGTCCCGCTGTCGGCGATCATCGCCCAGCAGGTGAACTGGCACGTGCTGTTCTGGGGGGCTGCCGGGCTCGCCGTGCTGGTGCTGCTGGTCATCTGGAAGGTGATCCCCGAGTCGCCGGTGGGCGACAAGACCCACGGCCGCTTCGACTTCGTCGGCGCCCTCGGGATGTCCGCCGGCGTGCTGTGCCTGCTGCTCGTCATCTCCAAGGGCAGCGACTGGGGCTGGACCAAGAGCACCACGCTGGGGCTCGGCGTCGCCGCCGTCGTGATCCTGCTCGCCTGGGGCTTCTGGGAGCTGCGCACCCCGAGCCCGCTGGTCGACCTGCGGATCAGCGCCCGCCGTCAGGTCCTGATGACCAACCTGACCTCGGTCATCATCGGATTCGCGATGTACGGCATGTCCCTGATCATCCCGCAGCTCCTGCAGGCCCCCAAGGGCACGGGTTACGGATTCGGCCAGTCGATGATCGTCGCGGGACTGTGCTTCGCGCCGTTCGGCCTCGTGATGATGCTGGCCTCCCCGGTCACCGCCCGGCTGTCCGCGGCCTTCGGATCCAAGGTCACCCTGATGCTGGGCGCGCTGACCATCTCGATCGGCTACGGGCTGGGCCTGGTGCTCATGAACGAGGTCTGGGAGATCATCTTCCTGGCCTGCATCATCGGCCTCGGGGTCGCTCTGGCCTACGCGTCGATGCCCGCCCTGATCATGGCCGCGGTGCCGCCGACCGAGACCGCCGCCGCCAATGGCCTGAACACCCTGATGCGCTCGCTCGGCACCTCGTCCTCCGCCGCGGTGGTCGGCGTGGTCCTCGCGCACATGACCACGACCTTCAACGGCGCCACGCTGCCGTCCGAGGGCGGCTTCCGGCTCGCGTTCGTCCTCGGCGCGGGGTCCGCCCTGCTCGCGCTGCTGCTGGCCACCTTCATCCCCGGCCGGCGGGCGAGCGCCGCGGTCACCGTCCCCGCCCAGCGGGAGATCAAGACCACGGTCACCGACGCGGAGACGGTGGACGCGGTCCAGGCCTGAGCCGCATCCCGATCCGCCGGACGCGCGGGCGCCCACGGTGTGGGTGCCCGCGCGTCCGGGCATCCCGCCAGGGTGAGCAGACACCCCCGCCAGGACGCCGATCGCGCCCACAGCCAGCCGGGCGCCCGCGGCGCGAGCCGTGCCGCGGGCCGGGGCGGTGATCCCGGACCCGCGGACGGCCACCGCGGCCACCTGGATGGACAGCGCGGCGAGCGGTTGGACCGCACCCGGCCGGACCTCGACGACGCCACCGCCGAGGCGGTCGGCCGCCTCAGCGAGGCGCTGGAATGGGTGGAACGCGCCCGCGGTGCGCTGTATGAGTTCCACCAGCTCTCCGGGCGGGCGGACCGCACCCTGACGGAGGCGATCACCGGGCTGGAGGACGCCGGACACGCCCGGATCGCCGGGTTCGTGCGCAGCGAGCTGTACGGGCGCAACGTGCTCGACGGACGCTGGACCTTCCAGATCGTCGAGGAGTACGACGAGCTGTACTACCGCCCCTTCGCCGACGTGGACGAGGAGGTCCGGCGGCGGCTCACCGACGGGATGCGCCACGTCCACGAGGCCCGGATGAAGTCGCGGGAGCGCGCCCGGGCCGGCCGCGATCTGTGGGGCCCCGGCGCCTGAGCGGCGTCACCCCCGCCGGTGGCCAGGATGCGGACCGCCCCGGCAAGCCGACCCCGCAGGTCCTGAAGCACGGCGAGATGCTCCGCGCGCTCGACGATGTCGAGTGCGGCCACCACCCCCGCCCGGTCTCCCGTGGCGAGCGCCGCCCGGACCCGGACGAGAGCACAGCCCCGCACCGCGTCGACCGGGGGCGTCGAGGAGACCGGCGCGGGTGGCGGCGGCTCGGCCCGATCGGCCAGGGCGTCGGCCAGGCGCAGATGCCATCGCCGCAGCTCGTCAACGCTCGCGAGGAGCCGCGGACGGCAGCGGAGCAGCCCCGCCCAGGCGCCGGCCCGGCCCGCGGCCGGCGAGCCGGCTCCGACGATCTCGGCCCGCAGCGGGTGGGGGCCGGTCAGCCGCAGGGCCTGCGCGGTGCGCCGGATCCGCAGGGCACCCGCGGAGACCAGCATGAGCGCGTCGACGTCGAGCGGGCCGGCGGGCCGCTCGGACAGATATTGGCGGATCGCGTCGTCCAGCAGCCGGCCGGCGCGGACGGCCGTGCGCGCCATCCGGGCGATCTCCCGCGCGCTGCCCGGCTCCGGCGCGGCACAGGGCGGCTCCACCGCGACCCGGACGAGGAACTCGCAGGCGGCCCGGTACGCGGTGGCGGCCCGCTCGCGCACCAGCCGGGCCGCGGCCCCCGTCGGCCACAGCAACGCACCGACGACGACGCTGATCGCAAAGCCGAGGACCACGTCCTCGATGCGAACGAGACCGACCCGCCAGCCGGCCGGCTCGACGATGTTGAACAGCAGCACGACGGCGACGGTGAACCCGGCCTGGCCGGCGGCAAACGCGTTCGCCTTCCGGGCGTACCCGGCGATCAGGACCGCGACCGGCAGCAGCGCCCACAGGACCGGCCTCGCCGTGCCCGCCGCGACGACGGCGACCCCGCCGACGGCGATCCCCGCCACCGTGCCGACCAACGCGCGCGCGACGGTGATCCCGGTCGCCAGCGCGTTCGACCGCAGCACCGACAGGGTGCCGAGCACCACCCAGAACCCGTGCTGCAACCCCGTCGTGCGGGTCACCGCCACGGCGAGCGTGAGGCCGGCGGCGCCGCGCACGCTGTTGCGGAACCAGATCGCCCGGACGTCGGCGTACCCGGCGGCGAGCTCGCGGGTCAGGCGCAGGCGGGCCCGGACCCGCTGCCATCGCCCCGCGCCCGACATCGGCCGCCACAGCCGACGCTCCCCCGTCGCCACCAGTGTGTGCGCCGCGAGCTGCCGGGTGCCGAGAGCCAACTGGCGCAGCCGGAACGCCTCGGCCGCCGCGGCATCCGGTCCGGTCGGGCCGGTCGGGCCGGTCGGGTCTGTCGGACCGGTCGGGTCGGTCGGACCGATGGGCTGCCCGGCGGTCCGGCTGACCGCGTCGAGCAGCGCCTGTCCGATCCCCCGAGCGGCCCGGTCGAGTCGCTCCACCCCAAGCCCGCCGCCGCGGCGCCCGTCCCCGGCCGCGCGTCCCGCCCGCGCCGCGTGGCCCGCCCGCGCCGGGCGGGACGTCCCGTCGCGAGGGGCGAACCGGTCGAGCCGGTCGGCGACGCCGTGCAGGGTGTCGACGGCGGCCGCCAGGAGTTCGGCGGCCGGCTCGGGAAAGCAGTGCCGGCGCATCCGATCCCCGGCGGGGACGGCGAGCGCGAAGGGGACGACCCAGTTCAGATCGGCGATGGCGTGGCCGAGAGCGGCCGCGGAGCCGCCCGCCCCGGTCGGGCGGTACGACGTTGCGGCGAAGCGCCGGCGGACCTCCGCCACCGCAGAGCGCACCACGGCGCCCATCACCTCGGGCCCCCCGGACGCCTCCGACCCCCCGGACGCCTTCGACGCCCCGGACGCCTCGGACCCCCCGGACGCCTTCGACGCCCCGGACGCGGGCGCCTCCGACGTCTCCGACCCCGCGGCCGTGACGCCGGCAGGGCGGACGGCGACGCAGTCGGCCAGGGCCCGACAGGCTGCAGCCAGGGCCCGGCGGACCTCATCCGGCGGCCGGGCCGGCCACAGCACCACCAGCGAGAGCAGGGCGGCGACTGCGCCCAGACCCCAGCCGGCGAGCCGCTCCGGCACGGCGGACAGACCCGCCGGACTCGTCACCGGCAGCACGAAGGACAGCAGCAGGGCCGGCGCCGCGACCGCCAGGTACACGTTGATCACCCCGGCGAACAGGGCAACGAAGGCCACCACCGCCATCCCCCCACACGCCGCCCACGATGAACGGGAACACAGCGTGCCCAGGGTGATCAATGGCAGCCCGGCCACGGCCAGCCCGGCGTAGGCGGCGAGGCGCACCCGAGCCGGACCGCCGAAGTCGACGAAGACGAGCAGGGCGAAGACCGCGAACCAGGCGAACAGGCTCAGCAGGATCCGGTCGAACAGGTAGTAGCCGGTGGCCAGCACGGCGGGTGCAACGACGGCGGCCCGCAGCGCGCTGCGCAGCAGAAACGGATCGATACCGGCGAGGACGACCCGGCGCCGGCCGAGCCGCGACGGCCCGACACCTCCGAACCGCCCGAAACGCGCGCGGGGCCCGGCCAGCATCGGACCGCCGGCCGGTCCGATGCGGCCCGGCGGCCCGACACGCCCGGGCGCAGGCGCGATCCCGNCCCCCNCCCCCNCCCGTGAGCAACAGCACCCGCCAGCAGCGTCACTCAATGCAAGCGAGTACAGACGTGAGGTAGTGAAGCTACCGCTCGACGCGCGCCGGTGTCTCCTCTGCCGGCGGCTCCACGGGCCGGCGGCCCGTCGAACCGCTCGGCGTCAGGCGTCCCGGCGCTTGGCCAGGACCAGGCCGATCACGAACAGGCCCACGCACACCGCGGCGTAGTACACCAGCGAACCCCAGGGCCCGAACGGCATCCCCTCGATCGCGGGCGGGCCGTCATCGGTCTCGGGCTGGCCGGCGACGATGAAGTTGTTGCCGACGGTGTACGGCAGCCAGTGCTGGATGTGGTCGCCGATCCGGGGGATCGCCGGTAGCAGGTTCTCCAGCAGGAGCAGGTAGACGAGTTCGATGACGACGGCGCCGGCGGACTGCCGGACGATCAGGCCGACGGCGAGGGCCAGCACGGCGGACAGCAGATAGATCAGCCCGACGCCGAACACGTTGCGGTACTCCTGCGCCGTGTCGATTCCCAGTGGCGCGTCCGGCTGGATCAGCTTGGCGATGCCCCAGGAGCCGACCGCGGTGATCTCCCCGACGATCCCCGCCAGCAGAGCGACGACCACGGCCTTGGCGACCAGCGCCGGGGTGCGGGTGGGGACGGCGAGGAAGGTCGACCGGATCGTGCTGAACCGGTACTCGGTGGTGACCGCGAGCGTGGCCATCACCATCATCACCACAAGCCCGAAGCTGAAGGCGAACTGGGTGACGCTCGGAGTGAAGGTGGGCAGGTCGGCGGGCTTGGTGGTGGCCGCGAAGATGGAGGTCAGCCCCACCGTGAGGGCGGTCGCCAGGATCATGCACCACCACGGCGAGCGGGTGGAGAACAGCTTGATGCGTTCGACGGTGAGCAGAGTCATCGCGCGTCGCCTCCCCGCGTCGCGTCCACGGCCTCGGTCCGCCGCGGCAGCGGCCCGGTGGGCTGTGCCGGGGCGGCGGGTGTCCCGGCGGCCGGCGAGCCGTTCGGGGTCCCCGCGAGCGCACCGGCGTGGTACTCGACCTCGCCCCCGGTGAGCTGGATGAACGCCTGCTCCAGCGAGCCACGCTGGGCGGCCAGCTCGTGCAGCACCAGGCCGACCCGCCCGGCCAGTTCGCCGACCTGTTCGGTGCTGCTGTTCGACACGAGCAGCGCCGCCGGTCCGTCATCGCCGGCGGGCACGTCGCGGACCGCCAGCCCCTGGCCGATGAGCACCCCGTGCAGCCGATCCATCTCGGGGCCGCGGACCCGGACCGTCGACTCGGACGCCATGTCGATGAAGGCCCGGGTGCTGGTCTGCGCGATAAGCCGCCCGCGCCCGATGACGATAAGTTCCTGGGCGGTCAGCGCCATCTCGGAGAGCAGGTGGCTGGAGACGAAGACCGTCCGGCCCTCGTCTGCGAGCCGATGCATGAACCGACGGATCCAGAGGATCCCTTCCGGGTCCAGGCCGTTGACGGGCTCGTCGAACAGCAGCACGCCCGGATCGCCGAGCAGCGCGGTCGCGATACCGAGCCGCTGCGCCATGCCGAGCGAGAAGCCGCCGGCGCGCTTGCCCGCCACGCCGGTCAGCCCGACGATCTCCAGCACCTCGTCGACCCGCTTCGCCGGGATCCGGTTGGACGCGGCCATCCATCGCAGGTGAGAACGCGCGGACCGGTTGGGGTGCACCCATTTCGCCTCGAGTAGCGCGCCCACCTGGCGCAGCGGCTGCTTCAGCTCGCTGTACCGCCTGCCGTCGATGCGGACCGTGCCCGCGCTCGGGTTGTCGAGCCCCAGGATCATGCGCATCGTGGTGGACTTCCCGGCGCCGTTGGGCCCCAGGAATCCGGTCACCTTGCCGGGCTGCACCGTGAAGGACAGGTCGTTGACGGCGACCGTGCGTCCATACCGCTTGGTGAGCCCTTGTGCCTCGATCATTCGCCCCCTTTCGTCGGAGGTCGTCCCAGGTACGGGTCGTTCCAGGTACGGGTCGTTGCGGGTGCGGGTCGTTGCGGGTGCGGGGATGGGCGGCCCCGCGAAACGCCGACCACGCCGACGCGCCGGCAACCCGGGCACGCCCGGTGGGCATCATCGTCGTGGAGCCGCCGCGGTCAGGCCAGGCGTCGCCGCCGGCCAACCGTGTCGTCCTGCCGACAGTGAACAGCGCGGCGGGGGCGACGACCATCGGGCCAGCACCCGTATCCGACCGGGGGCGCGCCGGTCCGGGGACGAGCCGGTCCGGCGACGAGCCGGTCGGGCTGTCAGAGCACCCGTCGCCGGGCGAGGATCTCCCCGGCCAACTCGGAGACCCGCCGGCGCTCGTTGCGTGCGGTCCGCCGCAGGGTCTCGAAGGCCGAGATCGGATCCGTTCTCATCGTCGCCATGAGATATCCGACGGCGCGCTCGATGGGAACCCGGTATTCCAGGGCGTACTGAAGCTGCCGGGCGAGTTTGTCATTGCGATCGGCGATGAGCCCGGCGAGCAGCAGGTTCTCGAGAACCGCACCGAAATGAACCATCGCGTCGCGTTCGCTGTCGGTCCAGACGCGCGGGGAGTCGGCGGCGACGTTGAGGGTGCCGATCGGGCCGCCGCCGAGGCGCACCGGGACGCCGAGGACCGCGCGGATCCCGCCGTCCAGCAGGGCGGGGGTGACCCGCGGCCACCGGGTGTCCGTGGCCAGATCCTCGGACGCGACGATCTCGTCGATGATGAAGGACTCGACGCAGGGGCCCTCGCCGAACTCCTCCTGGACGCGTTCGAGCAGCGCCCCGCTGCTGTCGGAGGCGGCGATGCTGCGCAGGGCCCGGTCCGCGTCGACCACCAGGACGCCCGCACCCGTCAGGTCGAAGATCTCGGTGACCGCGTGCACGACCTCGCCGACCAATCTGCCGAGCTCGACCTGGCTCGGCGCGAGGTGGTGCAGCCGGGCCAGACTGGCGTCCAGCAGCAGCTTGTCGATCTCCATCGTGGTTCCCCCGTACCTCCAGCGTGACCCCGACCGCGGCAACCGGGCCGCCCCATCCTGCCGGATCATCCTGGGGGTTATCCCGCAGTTGCCGTAGACGCGGCGGTGGTCGACCTGGAGCTGGTCACTGCTTGCCATGCAGCATCTACCGTACGGAATCGTGGCACGCCCTGGGGCGTGAGGACGGTCGCCATCCGGTCGACGATCGGAGAGCATCCGGCGAGCGCGACCCGCACCCCCCGCTCCCGGCCCGCCCGCCAGAGCAGATGCAGCACCGTGAACCCGCGGACGTCGACGAACGCACCCGTCAGGTCGACGACGAGCGCGCTCGTGCATTCGTCCAGGCACGACCACAGCAGCGCCCGGGCCATCGGCTCGACGGCGGCGTCGAGGTCGCCCTGGAACGCGACCGTGAGACCGCCCGGACGGTGCCGCACCGCGGCGACGAGCCGACCCGGCCCGTCGATGCTCACCCGGGCCTCGCCGGCCGGCGAGGCCCGGCGAGCGGGCTGCCCGCGCTCCGGCCGAACTTCCAACCCCGGGCGGGTCGGCCGCACAGCGGGCTCGGCCCCGTGCTCCGGCTCCGCTGCGGCCCCGACTATCACGGCTTCGAACGCGACGGACCCGGGCACCAAGGGCCGGGCGGCGGCGCGGCCAGTCGGATCCGGAGACCTCACTGCGCACCCCCCGGGGTGCGGTGCCGCTCAGCCATCGCCCGCCTCGCCGCGAGACCCGTCCGTGCCCGGCTCGCCGGCGCGTTGGTGTGCCGCACTCGGCGCGCCGCCGCGTTCGTCCGCCGCGTCCGCCGCGTCGGGATCCGGGCGGTGCGACGAGCGACGGCGGCGCACCCCGACATCGACCTGGCGGCGGACGGTCCCGTCGATTGCGGCTGACCGCTCGGCCGCAATCGACGAGTTGATCATCCCGAGCAGGCGCTTCTGCTCATCGGTGGGGATCCCGGACATCAGGCTGGCGACCAGCTCAGACCCGGTGTCCACCGCGACCGCCGCCGAGGCGTCGTCCGCGGCCGCGGACGACGCCGGCTCGCCCTCGCGGGCGGCAGGAACAGCGGCGACGTCGCCGTGCTCAGATACGCGCTGATCAGCGTCCGGAGACGGGGCGCCTGGAGCGTCTGCGGGCATGCGTCACTCTCCGTGACTCGGCCGCAGACACAGGGCAGGCGAATTGGTCGGTTGTCGAGAGACTACCGCATGGGCTTCCCCCGGTCAGGGTGACGCGAGGGTGTTGATCGCGCTGGCGAGCCGACCCCACTGGGCGAGCGGAAGCTGGGTGGGCGTCGGGGTCAGGACCTGCACGGCGACGTGGTCTGCACCCGCCTGGTGGTGTTCGGCGATCCGGGCGAGGACGGTGTCCAGATCACCCCAGGCGACCAGGGCGTCGACGAGCCGATCGGAACCGGATCCGGCCAGGTCCGCGTCGGTGAAGCCGAGCCGGCGCAGGTTGTTGGCGTAGTTCGGCAGCCCGAGGTAGAAGGCGATGCCCTGGCGGGCCACCGCGCGGGCGCTCTCGGGGTCGCTGTCGAGCACGACCTTCTGCTCGGGGGCGAGCAGCGCGTCCGGCCCCATGATCTCCCGCGCCCGCCGGGTGTGCTCGGGTGTGGCGAGGTACGGCAGCGCACCCGCGCTGCGTCGGGCCGCGATCTCCAGCATCCGCGGTCCGAGCGCCGCCAGCGCCTGATCGGATCGGGGCACCCCGAGCTCGTCCAGCGTGTCGAGATAGTCGAGAAGGACCTCGACCGGCCGCTCCCAACGGCGGCCGGTCAGCTTCTCCACCGGACCTCGGTGCCCGACGCCGAATCCGAGCAGCAGCCGGTCGGGATGAGCCTTGGCGAGCATCGCGTAGTGATCGGCGACGATGTCCGCCTTCTCGGTCCAGATGTTCAGGATGCTCGTGCCGACCACGAGCCCTTCGGTGCCATCCAGGATGGCGGCGGGGAGCTCCAGATCCCCGCTGGCGGCACCGATCCACAACGTCGGGATACCCATCGCCGCCACCTCGGCGGCGACCTCCGCCCGCGACCGGACGTCCGTCGGCCACTGCCGCTGGGCTGCCCACAGCCCGATCCTGCCGACTTCAAGTACCACGACGAGCCCCTTCCGCGCAGGGAACTGCGACTGTCCGCACCATTGCCCCTGCAGCATTGCTACCCCGTGCGCACGCCCCCTATGTCGGCAGGTTTCACCGAACCTCGCGGGGACGCCGGTCGGGTCAGGCGGACGTCGGCAGATCGGGAACCGAGGTGGTCTGCGACACGGCGGCCTCGGGCCGCAGGTCCTCCAGGGAAAGCTGGTGGACGGGCGGGCCGTCGAGCACGATCCGTGAGGTCACCGTGAGATCGGCCGCAACATGGAGCAGCTCGCCGCTGTCCATCAGCCGCCAGCGCGGATCCTCGTCCATCCGCTCGCTCTCGACCACCACCGCCGGCTCGTCGAGCAGGTCGAGGGAGCGGACCCGGATCTCACTGAAGGGGCTGGCGTGGTCGAGATGGCGGCCGTTGCGGCCGCCGGCGCCGCGCTTCAGCACGTACAGGCCATTGGTGTCCGGGTAGCGCAGCGCCCACAGCTCCCCAGCGGTGATGAGAATCATGTTGATCGAGTAGAGGGGAAGATTCTGCGCCGTCCAGCGCGCCGCCGCGGCGATGCCCTCGCCGACGTCGCCGTCGTGGGCGTCGATCTCCCGGGTGACCAGCGCGAAGAATCGCTCGGAGTCGGTATCGCCGAGCACCGGCAGGCCGGCGGTGCCGAGCTCCGCGTCCAGCTTGCCCAGGCCCTCGATCACCCCGTTGTGGGCGAAGATCCGCTCGTTGCGGACGAACGGGTGCGTGTTGGCGTCGCTGGCCCGGCCGGTGGAGGCATGCCGCACGTGCGCGACGAAGGTCGACGAGGTGACGTCCTGCGCCTCCCGAGCGAACGCCGTGTCCGCGCGGCTGCGGATCGCCTGCCTCACCACCTGCGGGACGCCGTCCGCGTCGAAGGCGCCGAGGCCGGCGCCGTCCGGCGTCCGCAGGGTGGCCGCGCGTGGGCTGTCGGGCGCGTCCAGCAGCCAGAACGTGGCCTTGATCCGCTTCGGGCCACTACTCATCGCGAACAGGTGGCACATCGACGCCCTCCCTCACAGTCTCAACGGCCCCGGCCCAGCCGGGGCCCGGCTCACCGAGGCACACGGATCCGCCGGCCCGGCGTGGGGATGGCCGTCGGCGGAGCGAAAAGGGCAACGCTACCTCCGGCCCGAAGCGCTGACGATCCGCTCGACGCCCCGGACCCGCGATCGGCGGCACGTTCGGTGTAGTTCCCGCAAATGTTCTGTTCCCCGCGCCGATCCGGTCACTCCCGGCACATGCGGCGCGTCCCACGCCGGAGTCCAACGACCTGGATGTCGTATCGGAGTTGTACAGTCGGCCGTATTATTGTTTCGTTCCGTTTCGTCACGCCTACGCAACGACGGATGTAGCCGAATGGTGCCGCCGCGCCGCGGCCCAGACGCCCCTCAGGACCACGTCGGTCAGCCCCCCGGCCCGCTGACCTCCACGACGCTCACGACGCTCACGACGACACNCCCGCGNCCCCNCCGGCCGCCGCCGCTGTCCCGCCACGACCTCTCGGCCTTCGCGGCACGCACGAACACCGTCCCGCCTCGGGTCGTCGGGTCGGCCGCCCATCGTCTCGCCCGACAGAACCCGCCCGGCAGAATTCGGTCGGCACGAGGCGCACCCCGAGCGCAGCGCCTCGCCCACGAGAATGGCAGCCATCACCACGACGAGACCATTCAGATCGGCTGACCCGGACGTTCCGCGCACCTGCAATCCCCCCGGGCCCGACCCTCCGCCGCGGCAATCATCATGGGCACCTCGGCGAAATCGTATCCCCTACATTCCCACCCGAATGCCCGACCGTCCCTCCGGGGAAACGACAGCGCGCCACTTTTGCCCGCAAGCTCGGACGAAGGACCGACTCCCGGCCGGCCATCAAACGGTCTCGGACCTGCCCGGACGATATCGACGCCAGCACCACGTGACGCAATCCCACCACGCCCCACCGGACCATCCAGGGCGAATCACCGGACGCGCGACGGCAATCACCCGCAGCTCCGCGAGGTCCGCGAGATCCGCGGTAACGTATTCCCGTCATTCCCGCATGCTCCGGCGACCGGACCGATGGAAACGGAAACGCATGGCGGATTCGGTCCAATCGTTACGCGCCCTGTGCATCCTGTTCTTCTGCGAGCAGTACCCGCCGGTCGTCTGGGACGGCGCGGGCAGCTACACGGCGACGCTGGCCGTCGCGCTCGCGCGGCTCGGGCACGAGGTGCACGTGCTCTGCGCCCAAGGTCACCGGGTCGTCGACTCCGTGCAGGACGGGGTGCACGTGCACCGGCGGCCGCTGCTGCGGGTTCCGGTCACCCGCGGGCTGGGCCCGGTCGGGGCGCGGCTGCGCGGGCCGCTGTACCCGCGGGACTCGATCACGCTGCGGGTCAGCCTGCCGTTGTCCTACAGCTTCTGGATGCGCCGCCTCGGCCTGCGCCCCGACGTGATCGAGACGCAGGACGGGGAGACCCGCGGTCTGCTCCAGGCGCTGTACCGCACCCGCCCGCTCGCCATCCACCTGCACTGCCCGACCATGCTCACCGTCCAGCTCGCCGGCCAGCCCCTCGGGTGCAAGGGCCGGCTCGCCGACCGGCTCGACCGGATCTCCGCCGATCGCGCCGCCGTGGTGACCTCACCGTCGCAGCTCCTCGTCGACACCCTGCGCGAACGCGGCTGGCTGGGACGACGCGCCGTGGAGGTGATCCCGAACCCGTTCGATGCCCACCCCTGGCTCGACGTCCCGGACGTCGCCGGCACGGCGCCGACGGTCGCGGCGGTCGGCCGCCTGGAGGCGTACAAGGGGGTGGACGTCCTGCTCGACGCGTCCGCGCGGCTCAACCGCGCGGGCATCGCCCACCGGCTGGTGCTCGCCGGGCGCCCCGCCGGCACGATCGGCGGTGCCCCCGCCGGCGCCTGGCTCGCCCGACGCGCCCGGGAGCTCGGCCTGCACGTCGAGTTCCCCGGCCATCTGTCGGCCGACGAGCTCCGCGACCTCTACCGCCGGGCACGGGCCGTCGCCGTGCCCAGCCGCTTCGAGAGCTTCTCGATCGCCGCCGTCGAGGCGATGGCGGCCGGGCGGCCGGTGGTCACCACGACCCGGACCGGCGTGGCACCGTTCGTCGAGCGCTGGGGGTCCGGGACCGCGGTCCCGCCCGACGACGCCGAGGCGCTGGCCACCGCGCTCGCCCCGTTCCTGCTCGACCCCGCGCGCGCCGCCGCCTGCGGCGCCCGGGGCCGGCTCGGCGTCGCCGAGATCGACCCGGCGGCGATCGCCCGCCGCAAGGAGGACGCCTACCGCCGTGGCATCGCCCAGTTCGCCACGGCCGCCACACCACCGTCAGCCCGACCTGAACCCGACGGCGACAGGGGAGGTGCTGCCCTACCCGGGCGGATTCCGTAGGCCGAAGACCAGCTCGCGCAGCTCGCCGGCGGTGGGAAGCGCCTCGTAGGCACCGACCCGGCTCACCGTGAGCGCTGCGGCGGCCTGCGCGTGGTGGACGGCAGTGGCCGGGTCGTCGCCCGCGACCAGGCGGGCGACGAGCACGGCTGTGAAGGCGTCACTGGCCCCGGTCGTGTCGATCACCCTCGCCGCGACGGCGGGGTGGACGGTCGTCCCGCCGCCGGTGCGCAGCACACATCCTCGTTCGCCCAGGGTGACGCAGACGGTCGGGACGCCGAGCGTCTCGGCGACGGCTTCGGCGAGCCGGCCGGCGGGCCCGCGGGCGGCGGCCCGCCCGGCGAGCAGCGCGCGGGCCTCGGTCTCGTTGGGGACGAGGATGTCGACCTGCTCCCACGGAACGGCTCCGACGACCGCCGGGTCGGCCGGCGCCGGCGCCGGGTTGACGACAACCCGCGTGGCGGCCTTGGCGGCGGCGGTGACGAGGTCCGCGGCCCGTTCGGCGAACTCGAACGTCACCAGCGCCGCGTCGACCGGGCCGTCCGTCGCCGCCGCGGCGGCGTGGACCTGGTCTCCGGTGACGGCCAACGCCTCGGGGACCCGCCAGACGACCGCCTTCTCACCGTCACCCCGCACGTGGACGACGCAGACGGGCGTCGGCACGTCCGGGACCGCCGTTATCGCCGACACGTCCACCCCCTCGCCGGCCAGCGCCGCCCGCACGGCCGCACCCACGCCGTCCGCTCCGACCGCCCCCACCGCGGTCACCGGCAGGCCGAGCCGCGCCAGGGTCACCGCCTGGTTGAGCGCCTTCCCACCGGGCACGGTCCGCATCGCGTCGGCCCGCACGTCCCGGCCCCACCTCGGCAGCCGCCGCGTGCTGACCAGGCAGTCGAGCACGAACGCCCCGACCACGAAGAACCGCCCCGCCGGCCCGTGCAGTACCACCCGACCAGCCTCCGCCCCGCCCCATTGCGAGAACCCGGCTCGATCGACGCCGCAGGCGGGCACCCCCGCCCACAACCCGACCGCTCTCCCGGCACCCGGCCACCCGGCCGCGCAAAGCCACGGTAGATCCACCCCGAACAAGTGATCAGATTGCCCTCGAACCCGCCCATCACCAGGCCCCGCCCATCGCCTCCGCCGCCCACGGACAGAAAGCCAAGAACCCGCTACGCGCCCGTGGGAGTTCGCGGGCCTGGTACCCCTGGGCTTGCCGCATCTCCGCTGACCAGGGCTTTTAGGGCGCGTACGGCCGTGTCGGGGTTTGATCGGCGGGCCATTCGGGGGGGCGCTGAAGGCTCGGGGTGGATGTCGTCTGGTCCTCTCTGCTGCGCGTCGGGGCTTGGGGCGGGATGGGATGATCCAGCCGCCGTGTGCACCAACAAGGCGTGGACGAACGCCGTGTGATTTTCCACACCAGCCCAGCTCCGCGCGGAATACGCCGGGATCCAAACCGCGATCACCCGATCGGCGCGCTGCGGACTTCCCGGACAGACATCGCACACTCGGCATGTCGCGCAAAGTCACCGTCGGAATTCAGTGCTCCTCAGAGATTATCGCGCTATAGCCACACGAAGCTCGGACGTCAGTGCACTCGGGGACTCATCGGAGATCGATCACGACGGTAGAGCGCTCGCCTGGCAGATCCCGCCAGCCCGAACGCTCGACAAGCCGCAGCCAACTCCGTCCGAGCCATTCAAAGTCTTTTATGGTTCAAGAAGTCGCTCGCCGTGCGCGAATCTCGTCGGCTTTCTCGGCCGCAGGACGGATGATTTGCTGCTCGAGCGAGGCCAGGAGTTGAGACGGATCATCGTACACATATGGTTGCAGCACCCATGGATAGTCCCGAAAATCCTTGAACATCCCGTACTCGGTGTGTGAAGACTGAATCAGCGGCTGGACGGGAACCGAGGGCAGACTGGGGACTATCCGCATCAACTCTTGAGGAATGCTCTTCGCATCACTAATGTCGGCCACGATGAATCGCGCAAGGTGAGCCAGGGTCGAGACTGTCTCGGTAAGATTGCGCGATGCCGGACCATCGAAGTCGAACATTATCGGAAGATAACCCCGACGCCTAAGTTGATCTTTTAGGGAGTCGAGTATTTCTTTTCGCGGAGCGGTGAATCTCCCTAGGATCAACACCGCCTTCGATGTTATTGTGTCAATAACGTTACGGATCTTGCCGTTATTGAGCATAAGATGAACGAACTGAGCGACCTCAAGATCGTCGACTGTGACCACGGGCTCGCCGGGAGCAGTGATGACCAGGTCCTTCTGAGTAGCGCCACTCATTCGCAGTCCCCATGCGGAGATTCCATAGACGTGACACCCGGTAAGATCGGCACCTTCCAGATTGGCCTCAACCAGAGTCGTACTTCTTAGATCGGCACCCCGGAGATTGGCGCCCATGAGGTTCGGTGTTATCTTGGATTCCGATCCTTCATCGTCAAACTCTGCATAGCTGACGATGATTCCGTACGAATTGGTGCCGACATATGACCCCGATCCGAAGTGTATGTCATGCTGCCACACGGAGGGTGCAATGGTGGCGTCCACCAGCGTCGCCTCACGCAAGTCGGCGTAACTCAGATCCGCTCCGCTCAGGTTTGCCCGAAACAGGTCAGTACGCCGCAGAGAAGCCTGATCAAGTGTGGCGCGTTCCAGGCTCGCCCGCCGCAGGTTTGCCTCACTGAGGTTGGCTCCACTTAGGTCGGCACACGACAGGTCCGTGCCCCCGAGATCTGCACCTCCCCGGTAATCATGGACCTCTTCGAATCCTCGCACCGACAGAATGTGAGCTGACACTGGAGATTGGGTGCTGGTGAAGTCTGCGGCACGCAGATTGGCCCCATACAGTTGTGTGTCAACGAATCTGGTGTCTCGAAAATCTCCGCCATTCAGTTCGGCTCCGACAAGATTCGCCTCCCGGAATGTAACTCCACTGAATTCTGGCCGCACATCTGGATGCTTTCTACGCCACTCATTCCAGCCGTCTACGCCCTGGGATAGAAGATTTACATGTTCTTTCGATGCCATCGACAGTACTCCGTGTCCATGCCGCGCTCTTCGATGGATATGATATCCGCGAAATAGCGGAAGGACGATGGACTGCGGCTCGGGTCGGCACACTGACGTTCTCGGTGGCCAGTTCCAGCAGCGTCTCCCGGATGATCTCCAACGGTTGCGCGGTGGCGAGCTCCAGTTCGAGCCCGGCGATCTCCTCCCGCAGCCGGACCACCGTCTGGTCGACCTGGACCCGCCGGGCCGGTGCAACATCAAGGGGCCCCACGCCTGCTCCACCACCCACCGCTTTGGTTGCGGCGGGACGAACCCCCGCACCCGGACGCTCTATCGACGATCTCCACGGCGATGACGCGACCAGCACTGTGATCGCCAATGTGTTATGTAGAGGTGTCGAGGGTCCATACCTTCAAGCAGACTGAAGCCCCGCGTATCCGCAACCTGACACAACCGAAACCCACCGACATTGACCAACCGTCAGATGGTTGCAAATAGGACAACCACCGGGATTCCGATGGTCCCGCAACTCCCCCAAAACGGCACATACCCAGCTCACGCTGCGGTGATGAGACCTGACCGGGCTCGGCCCCTCGGCACAATTGCTAAATATCCCTGGTCAGGCCTCGTCTGCCCAGGGAACCCAGAGTGGAGCGGGCGACGGGAATCGAACCCGCGTTGCAAGCTTGGGAAGCTCGTGTTCTGCCTCTGAACTACGCCCGCGTAGTGCATCCGCATCGTACCGGATGCAGGGGCCGGGGTGGCAGGGCGGGGCGGCGCGGGAGCACGGGAAGGCTCCGTGTCCCCGCCCCGCCGCCGGTGGCTCGGCCGGCGCCCCGGTCAGATCGCCGTCGGCGCCCGGTCGGGCCGCCGACGCCGGGGCGGTGGTCAGCCGTCGATGCTGCTGCCGGTGCTGGAAGGGACCGCGCCGGTGAAGCTGCCGGCACCACCGCGGCCGCCGGTATGACCGCCGTGACCGCCGGTGTGGCCGCCGACACCGCCGTGGCCGCCGCCGACGCTGGCGGCGCCGCCCGCGCTGGAGCCCGCGCCGGGGTTCGACTGGCCGCCCTCGCCGGGCGGGCGCAGGAAGCGCAGCGGCTCGCGGCCGGGGGGCTGCCTGGGTCGTTCCAGCACGGGGGCGGGCGGCACGTCGAGGCTCACCGGCTCGTCCGGCTGGACCCGCACCGTCTGGCCGTGGTGGAGCAGGGTCATCGCCGGCCCCTCGGAGACGGTGTAGGTGGCCGTCGCATCGGACACCTCCACCCGCAGGTGGCGCCCGCGCACGCACAGGCCGAAGGCGAGCCTGGTCAGGCCCTCGGGCAGGCGGGGGGAGAAGGCGATGACCTCGCCGCCGTCGCGCAGGCCGCCAAAGCCCTCCACGAGCGCGATCCAACTTCCCGCGAGCGAGGCCATGTGCAGGCCGTCACCGGTGTTGTGCTCGATGTCGCGCAGGTCCATCAGCGCGGCCTCGCGCAGGTAGTCGTGGGCGAGGGAGAGATGGCCGCACTCGGCGGCCATCACGGCCTGGCAGCAGGCCGACAGCGAGGAGTCCCGGACGGTCAGCGCCTCGTAGTAGGCGAAGTTGCGGATCTTCTCGTCCATGGTGAACGCGTCGCCGCAGCGCTGCATCGCGAGCACGAGGTCCGCCTGCTTGACGACCTGCTTGCGGTAGAGGTCGAAGTAGGGGAAGTGCAGCAGCAGCGGGTACTGCTCGGCCGTGGTGTGCTCGAAGTCCCACACCTGGTGCTCGGTGAAGCCCTCGGACTGCGGGTGGACCCCGAGATGGGGGTCGTAGGGGATGAACATGTCCTCGGCCGCGTCCCGCCAGGAGGCTGTCACCTCGGCGTCCACGCCGAGCTCGGCGGCGCGGTCGGGATGGCGGCGGGCGGCGTCCGCGGCGGCGATGAGGTTCCGCTGCGCCATCAGGTTCGTGTAGACGTTGTTGTCGGCGATCGCCGAGTACTCGTCCGGGCCGGTGACGCCGTCGATGCGGAACCGGCCGTCGAGGTCGTGGTGACCCAGCGAGCGCCACAGCCGCGCAGTCTCGACCAGGATCTCGAGGCCGACCTCGCGTTCGAACCGCTCGTCCTCGGTGACGTTGACGTAGCGGGCGACCGCGTCGGCGATGTCGGCGTTGACGTGGAACGCCGCCGTCCCCGCCGGCCAGTACCCGGAGCACTCCTCGCCGTGGATGGTGCGCCAGGGAAACGCGGCGCCCGCGAGGTCGAGCAGCTCGGCCCGCTCCCGGGCCAGCGGCAGGGTCGCATGCCGCCAGCGCAGCGCGTCGCCCGCGGCGTCGGGGGCGGTGTAGGTCAGCACCGGCAGCACGTAGGTCTCGGAGTCCCAGAAGGCGTGCCCGTCGTAGCCCGGACCGGTCAGGCCCTTCGCCGGAATGGCGCGGCGCTCCGCCCGGGCGGCCGACTGCAGGACGTGGAACAGCGCGAACCGGACGGCCTGTTGGACCTCCGGATCGCCGTCGACCTCGACGTCGGCGCGCGCCCAGAACGCGTCGAGGTACTCCTTCTGCTCGCGCACCAGGCCGCCCCAGCCGGTCTGGCGGGCGGCGACGAGCGCGGCCGCGGCCTGGTCGCGCAGCGCCGGCAGGGACCGCTGCTCGGACCAGCCGTACGCGAGCCATTTGACCATCCGCAGCTTCTGGCCGGGCAGCAGCACGACCGTCGCGGTGACCCGACCCGCGTCAGGCTCGCTCTCCGAGGAGATGCCCAGCGAGTCCGGGCCCTCGAAGTGATGATCCATGGCGGCGGCGACCCGGATCTCGCTGTGCCGGGTGATGTGGACGGTCTCGACCTTGGTCCCGTCGGCACGGTGACGCTCGGAGATCAGCGGCGACTCCAGCACGGCGGCGGCCCGCGGATCCCCGCGCCAGGTCGGGAGCTGCTCGTTGGCGACCAGTTCCGACTGGATGACGACCCGGGCCGGATTCCCGATCGCCTCGACCTCGTAGTAGAAGGCGGCGATGGACCGCTGGGAGAACGACACCAGCCGCTCGGAATGCACCCGGATCGTCTGGCCGGCCGGTGAGACCCATTCCACGTCGCGGGTGAGCACGCCCTCCCGGAAATCGATCATCCGCTGATGCGACCGCAGTTCGCCGTACCGGATGTCGAACGGCTCGTCGTCCACCAGCAATCGAAGGATCTTGCCGTCGGTGACGTTGATGACCGTCTGCCCGGATTCGGGATATCCGTACCCGGCCTCGGCGTACGGCAAAGGGCGCAGTTCATGCACGGAGTTCAGGTAGGAGCCGGGCAGGCCGTGTGGATCACCCTCGTCGAGGTTTCCGCGCAGCCCGATGTGGCCGTTGGACAACGCGAACAACGATTCGGACCGGCCCAGATCGTAGAGGTCGACGCCGGATTCCCGGATCGCCCACGGTTCGATCAGGTAGGACGCCTTGTCGATCATGCCGGGCCGCGCCCAGGGGCGGACGGCGCGGACGGCGCGGACGGCGCGGACGGCGCGAGCAGATCGGCCAGATCCTTGACGACGACGTCGGCGCCGTGCCTGCGCAACTGCTCGGCGTGCCCCTGCCCGACCCGGTCGACGCCGACCACGTAGCCGAAGCCGCCGGCCCGGCCGGCCTCGACGCCAGCCAGGGCGTCCTCGAACACCGCCGCCCGCTCCGGCGGCACGCCGAGCAGCCGGCCGCCGGCGAGGAAGGTGTCCGGCGCCGGCTTGCCGCCCAGGTGGTCCCGGGCCGCGACCACGCCGTCGACGACCGCGTCGACGAAGGCGGCGAGGCCGGTGGATCGCAGCACCTCCACGCAGTTGGCGCTGGAGGAGACCACGGCCCGGGGCACCCCGCGCCTCGACAGCTCCTCCAGATAGGTCCTCGAGCCCGGATAGACCTCCACGCCGTCGGTCCTGATCCGCTTCAGGAGCAGGATGTTCTTGCGGTTGGACAGCGCGTTCACGGTCAGCGCGGACGGCGGGTCGTCCACGGTCCCCTCGGGCAGCCGGATGTGGCGGGCGGCGAGAAAGGCACGCACCCCGTCGACCCTGGGCCGGCCGTCGACGTAGTCGGCGTAGTCCCGGCCGATGTCGAACGGGACGAACGGTTCACCGGACCGGCTGGCCCAGTTCTCCAGAAAGTCGTCGAACATCTCCTTCCACGCGGCCGCGTGCACCGTCGCAGTATTGGTGAGCACCCCGTCGAGATCGAACAGGCACGCCTGAATGTGATCGGGTAGCCCGAACATGCTTCTCCCGCCTGTGTCCGCGTTCCCCGCCCTTCCGCCGGGACGCCCCGTTCCGACCGGGCGTTCCCCGAGCGGACACGCCTCTACCTACCCCTGTCACGCT
The DNA here is from genome assembly GCF_000948395.1 of Frankia torreyi. Taxonomy (GTDB): domain Bacteria; phylum Actinomycetota; class Actinomycetes; order Frankiales; family Frankiaceae; genus Frankia; species Frankia torreyi. The sequence goes on from NZ_JYFN01000006.1 coordinate 137,003, forward strand.
ACGTCTCACTCCCTCGGGCGAACCCTCGACCGGCGGTGGCCGGGCGGACGGACGATGAAGATCGACCACGCATGCTCTAACGTCCTCGACGTGCTGCTGTCCGACCGGGACATCCGGACCGAGATCACCGCGGGCCGGATCCGCCTCGACCCCCACGACCCCGCCCTGATCCAGCCGTCCAGCATCGATCTGAGGCTCGACCGCTGGTTCCGGGTCTTCGCCAACCACCGGTACAGCCACATCGACCCGTCGGTCGAGCAGGAGGATCTCACCGAACTCATCGCACCCGACGGCGACGAGCCGTTCGTGCTGCACCCGGGCGAGTTCGTGCTCGGCTCGACGCTGGAGATCATCACCCTGCCGGACGACCTGGCGGGCCGGCTGGAGGGAAAGTCGAGCCTGGGCCGGCTCGGGCTGCTCACCCACTCGACGGCCGGCTTCATCGATCCCGGCTTCTCCGGGCACGTCACGCTGGAGCTGTCGAACGTCGCGACACTGCCGATCAAGCTCTGGCCGGGTATGAAGATCGGCCAGCTCTGCCTGTTCCGGCTGACCTCGCCGGCCGAGCACTCCTACGGCTCGGCCGTCTACGGCTCCCGCTACCAGGGCCAGCGCGGTCCGACGCCATCCCGCGCCTACCGCGACTTCACCCGCGCCGCCGTCCCGAACGGCGAGCTCCCGCCCGCCTGATCCACCGCCGAAAGGGCAACGACCCGGAACCCTCGCGGCTGGCGAGGGTCCCGGGTCGCGGCGGGGCTGGCGCAGGTCAGCCGACGGGCTCGGCCGGGGTCGTGGCCGGCGTCGCCGGGGCCAGCGAACGGGCCAGGAGCTGGGAGACGTCGAGCACCTCGACGCTCTCCTTCGCCTCACCCGCGAGCTTCTTCTCAGTGACGGCGTCGGTCAGCATCACGATGCAGAACGGGCACGCGGTGGACACGACGTCCGGGTCGAGGCCGAGGGCCTCCTCCATCCGGTCGACGTTGACCCGCTTGCCGATCTTCTCCTCCATCCACATCCGCGCGCCGCCGGCGCCGCAGCAGAACCCGCGCTCCTTGCAACGGTGCATCTCCTGGCCCCGGATGCCGGGGATGGCCTCCAGGATCTCCCGCGGCGGGGTGTAGACCTTGTTGTGCCGGCCGAGGAAGCACGGGTCGTGATAGGTGACCGACGAGTCGATCGGGGTGATCGGCACCAGCTTGCGCTCCTCGACGAGCTTGCCGAGTAGCTGGGTGTGGTGGACGACCTCGTACTCGCCGCCGAGCGAGGAGTACTCCCGGGCGAGGCTGTTGAAGCAGTGCGGGCAGGTCGCGACGATCTTCTTGACGCCCGTCTCGTTCAACAGCTCGATGTTCGCCTTGGCCATCTCCTGGTACAGGTACTCGTTGCCGAGCCGGCGGGCCGGGTCACCGGTGCAGGACTCGTTGGTGCCGAGGATCGCGAACTCGACGCCCGCGGTGTGCAGCAGCTCGGCGAAGGCCCGCGCGACCTTCTTCGCCCGGTCCTCGATGGCGCCGGCGCAGCCGACCCAGTAGAGGTACTCGACGTCCTCGGGAATCTGCTCGCCGTCCCCGATGATCCGCACCTCGAAGGGCAGGCCCTCGGTCCACTCGGTGCGGGTCCGCGGCGACACGCCCCAGGGGTTGCCGTTGTTCTCCAGGTTGCGCAGCATGACGCCGGCCTCGGACGGGAACGCCGACTCGATCATCACCTGGTAACGGCGCATGTCGACGATGTGGTCGACGTGCTCGATGTCCACCGGGCACTGCTCGACGCAGGCACCGCAGTTGGTGCACGACCACAGCACGTCGGGGTCGATGACCCCGCCCTCCTCGGCGGTCCCGACGAGCGGCCGGTCCACCTGCGGCTGGCCGGGCTCGGGCACCCGGCCGAAGCCGGACTCGGGCACGCCGTGGTGAGCNTGGGCGTGCGCGTCCTCCTCGACCCCGGTGACCGCCTTCGGTGCCTCCTCGCCCTCGGCCTCGCCCTTCGTCGACAGCAGGTACGGAGCCTTGGCGAACAGGTGGTCGCGCAGGTCCATGATCAGCAGCTTCGGCGACAGCGGCTTGCCGGTGTTCCAGGCGGGGCACTGGCTCTGGCAGCGCCCGCACTCGGTGCAGGTGGCGAAGTCGAGCATCGCCTTCCAGGTGAAGTCCTCGACCTTGCCGACGCCGACGAGCGGCTCGTCCTCCTCCATCAGCTTCTCGATGTCGGGAGTGCTGCCGAGCGGGCCGAGGGCCGCCGGCTCGCGCTTGAGCACGACGTTGATCGGGGCCAGGCCGATGTGCAGGTGCTTGGAGTACACCACCAGCACGGAGAAGCCCATGATGACCGCGATGTTGAGCAGCAGGAAGGCCGTCTCGATGTCCTCGTTCACATCGTGCGAGAGGCCCGAGAAGATCCGGCTGACGACGTAGGAGGCGAAGGCCCACTTGGTCTGGCCCTGCGGCAGGTTCCCGGTGTTGTACTGGGCGCCGCGGTAGATCAGCAGGGTCACGACGACGGCCGTGATCAGGCCGAGGATGACCCACGCCGGTCCGGTGTGCGAGCCGTAGAAGCGCGACTTGCGCTCCAGTCGGGCGGGCGCGTTCTTGATCCGGATGATCGTGAACGCGATCAGTCCGGCGAGCACCGCAACGGAGAAGAAGTCCTCCAGGAAGCCGATGGCCGCCCAGTGGCCGAATCCCGGAATGTGGAAGTCGTCGTCGAACAGACCGCCATAGGCCTCGATGACGGTCAGCAGCAGGATTGTGAAGCCCCAGAAGGTGAAGAAGTGCGCGATGCCCGGCACCGACCACTTCAACAGCTTCCGCTGACCGCCGACCTCGCTGATCTCGGTCCAGATGCGCTTCGGCAGGTCGTCCAGCCGGCCCTGCACCGGCTGTCCCGACCTGATCAGCCGGAACAGCCAGAACACCCGGCGTCCGGCTACCGCGAGAGCGATCAGCGTGATCGCTCCACCGATCGCAATTCTCACAGCATCCTCCATCTGGCACCCACCATCGCGGGTGAGCCTACTCGTACCGGCTAGTAACAAATGGGACGAGTGATCCGCACCACCCGTTCGACGAGCCCCGTCCCATCCACCGGCCAAGGTCGTCTTCGCGATCCGGATACGGACGGCGTTGACCTCTTCAGCCGGCGGCGAGCCCGCCTACCACCCGACCCTGCCACGACGTGGTCCGAGCGGCCCGATATAGGGGGTCCGAAGGCCCGATCACCCGCGCCGGGTGCGCTGGACTGCTACTTTCAGTGGCAGATGCCCAACCGACGCGCAACGCCCCGCACCGCCGCGACTACCGCGCCGTCACGCATCCGCGCACCCGCGCCGGCGTCGGCGGGTGGCCGGCGGCGGGCGCGGCGCCAGCACCGTCCCGCCACGTCCGACCACGTCCCGCCCACGTCCGCGCCGCGATGGCACCCGAGTCGATGATGTCAACCCTTGTGCTGCAAGGATCTTCGACGCACCATGGGGACGGCCTTTCGCCCACAGTGGACCGGGCGATCGTGTGTCCCGCGGTGCATGCTTCCCCTAGGCATGCGTGGGCTCGGTGCCAGCGCTGTCGCGACGATGCCCGGCGTTCCCGGCGGACGGGCCGCTACCAACGTTGACGACCCCTGCGAACCATGGTGGGCACGATGGCAACGAGCACCCGGCCGACGATGACCCGAGTCGGCCGTCCCGGGCAGTCCCTGGAGACGGAATACCAGCGGGCCCGGGAGAACCAGGCACTGGTCCGGCGGGACCGGCTGACGCGGCAGGTCCCCCGCATCGCGGCGCGGGCGGCGGTGGTCGGCTTCGTCCTCGCCCTGGTCATCGGCTTCGGGGTCGGGCAGCCCGGCATCGCGATCGCGGTGTTCTTCCTGGTCTTCCTGGCCTGGCCGGCCGGCATCATCATCGCCGCGTACGGCACCGCACCGGACATCGAGTCGCTGCGGGAGGGCGCCGAGGCCGAGCGCAGGACCGCCCGGGCCATCGCCCGGCTGCGTAGGCAGGGCTACATCATCCTCCACGACCGGTCCGTGCCGTACTCCGAGGCGACCATCGGCCACCTCGTGATCGGCCCCGGTGGGGTGATGGTGATCGGCAGCGACAACAGCAAGGGGACCGTGCGCTACACCAAGGGCGGGGCGATCTGCGACGGCGAGTCACTCAAGCCGGTGATCGACCGGACCTCCTGGCTGGGTGGCGAGGTCCGCAGCCAGGTTCGGGCAGCGCTGCCGATGCTCAAGATTCCGGTCAACCCGATCCTGGTGATGGTCGAGGCCAACGTGCTGTGGAGCGACGGCGCCCTCGACGGTGTGACGATCATCAGCATCAAGGACGTCGCCAACTTCATCCGGAAGAAGCCCGGCCGCCTCAACCCGGGTGAGGTACGGCAGATCATCGCCGCGGCGGAGCGGCTGTTCCCGGCCTTCTCGGCCAACCGGCTGGCCGACCAGGTCACCGTCGACCGCGACCAGTGGCTGACCCTGATGGACGCGCTGCGCACCATCCGCGAGCGCGACGGCGACGCCAGCGACATGCTCGACCGGCTCGCCCAGATCGAGGCCGACCTGGGCCGGCAGGCCGACCTCAGCGAGCGGACCGGGATGCCGCTGGCCGTCCCGGGTCGCGAGGCGCCGGCCCAGGCCGCGGATCTCGCCGACGACGACCCGCCCGATGCCGCCGGCCCGGTGACCTCGATCGGCCTGGCCGCTCCGGGTGGCGGGGGCGCCCGACCCCGGGCAGGCGCCCGCCGGGGCCGCATCCTGGCCGCCGTGCGGCCGCCGCGGGCAGCCGCCGCGCCACCCCGCAACGGCGCCGCGGGCAGCGTGGGCGACCCGCCGGACAGCTCCCCGTCCGGAGATGCGAAGCCGAAGCCGCAGCCGCCCGCCGACTCCTGACCGGGCACCGTCCGCCCCGATTCCGCACCCGACGCCGCCCGCCGGTCCCTGACCCGGCGGGCGGCGTCGGGTCTGTGGCATGCCCGCAGCCCCCGGCGCTGGCGGGCGAGCCGGAGGTTCTCGCATCGCCCGACCGGGCGCCCCCGCGCGGCGATCCCGCGCGGCGACACCCGACCGCGCCCGCCATCCGCCGGAGGGCCGGACACGACCGGCCGCACCACCGATCGGTGTCTCCCGCCGGACCGCCTCCGCGGGAATCACACCCGGGTCGGTAAAGTTGAGTCTGGCAGACTCACCTCTGCCGGGTTATGCTAGGAGCCGTCATCATGAGTCAGGAAGGCTCAACCTCCTGATACGCCCTAGCGTTAGCAGGACCGCACTCTCCGGGTGGCCCTCGGAGAATCGGTCCACCGAGAGGTTCCACCCCACGAGGTCGGCTCGCACGCACCGTCTGCGCGCCGACACGGATCGAGAGGCACACAGACATGGCACGAGCGGTCGGCATCGACCTCGGCACCACGAACTCCGTCGTGAGCGTGCTCGAGGGCGGCGAACCCACGGTGATCGCGAACGCCGAGGGCTCTCGCACGACCCCGTCGGTCGTGGCCTTCGCGAAGAACGGCGAGGTCCTGGTCGGCGAGGTCGCGAAGCGGCAGGCGGTCACCAACGTCGAGCGCACCATCCGGTCGGTCAAGCGCCACATGGGCACCGACTGGAAGATGAAGGTCGACGCGAAGGACCTGACTCCGCAGGAGATCAGCGCTTTCATCCTGCAGAAGCTCAAGCGGGACGCCGAGTCCTACCTCGGCGAGACCGTCGCGGATGCGGTCATCACCGTCCCCGCCTACTTCGACGACGCCCAGCGGCAGGCCACCACGGAGGCCGGCACGATCGCGGGCCTCAACGTTCTGCGGATCGTCAACGAGCCGACCGCGGCGGCCCTCGCCTACGGGCTGGACAAGGGCGAGAAGGAGCAGACCATCCTGGTCTTCGACCTTGGTGGCGGCACCTTCGACGTCTCGCTGCTGGAGATCGGCGACGGCGTCGTCGAGGTGAAGTCCACCTCTGGCGACACCCACCTCGGCGGTGACGACTGGGACCAGCGGATCACCGATCACCTGATCAAGACCTTCAACGGTCAGCACGGGGTTGATCTCGGCAAGGACAAGATGGCCCTGCAGCGGCTGCGGGAGGCCGCCGAGAAGGCGAAGATCGAGCTCTCCCAGTCCAGCCAGACGTCGATCAACCTGCCCTACATCACCGCCTCGGCGGAGGGCCCGCTGCACCTCGACGTGTCGCTGACGCGTGCCGAGTTCCAGCGGATGACGTCCGACCTGATCGACCGCTGCAAGCACCCCTTCCAGCAGGCGGTGAAGGACGCGGGCATCAAGGTCAGCGACATCGACCACGTCGTTCTCGTCGGTGGTTCCACCCGGATGCCCGCCGTCGTCGACCTGGTCCGCGAGCTCACCGGCGGCAAGGAGCCGAACAAGGGTGTCAACCCGGACGAGGTCGTCGCCGTCGGCGCCTCGCTGCAGGCCGGCGTGCTCAAGGGCGAGGTCAAGGACGTCCTGCTGCTCGACGTCACCCCGCTGTCGCTCGGGATCGAGACGAAGGGGGGAATCATGACGAAGCTCATCGAGCGCAACACCACGATTCCCACCAAGCGCTCGGAGATCTTCACCACCGCCGAGGACAGCCAGCCCTCCGTGCAGATCCAGGTGTTCCAGGGTGAGCGCGAGATGGCCGCGTACAACAAGAAGCTCGGCATGTTCGAGCTGACCGGGCTCCCGCCGGCCCCGCGCGGCCTGCCCCAGATCGAGGTGACCTTCGACATCGACGCGAACGGCATCGTGCACGTGTCCGCCAAGGATCTCGGCACGGGCAAGGAGCAGTCGATGACGATCACGGGTGGGTCCGCCCTGCCGCGCGATGACATCGACCGGATGGTCCGCGACGCGGAGCAGTACGCCGAGGAGGACCGTAACCGCCGCGACGAGGCCGAGACCCGCAACAAGGCGGAGACCCTCGTCTACTCCACCGAGCGGTTCCTGGCCGAGAACGGCGAGAAGATCGACGCCGCGGTGAAGTCCGACGTGGAGGAGAAGCTCGGCACCCTGCGTGGTGCCGTCGCGGGCACCGACACGGCGGCGATCCGCGAGGCCGCCGACGCTCTGGCCGCCGCGAGCCAGGCGATGGGCCAGGCCATGTACGCGCAGGCCGCCCAGGAGGGGGCGGGTGCCCCCGGTGCCGGCGGACCGGCCGACGACGACGTGGTCGACGCCGAGATCGTGGACGAGGAGGACAAGAAGTGACCTCCGGTCAATCAGGTGACTGGTGGGGTGCGAGCGGGTCCGGCAGTCGAGACGACGAGGAGGAGCCTCGCGTGGTCGTGCGCGACCGGCGGCGGATCGATCCGGAGAGCGGTGAGGTGCGGGCAGATGCCGCCGCCGGGCCCGGCGGGGTGGCGGGCGCCGCTGCCCCCGGAGCCTTCGGCCAGGAGGCCGACGGCGAGCTCGTCGCATCCCTGCAGCAGCAGATCTCCGAGCGCACGGCGGATCTGCAGCGGCTGAAGGCGGAGTTCGACAACTACCGCCGGCGGGTCGAGCGGGACCGCCAGCAGATCGGCGAGCAGGCGAGCGCCAAGCTGCTCGCCAGCCTGCTGTCGACCCTCGACGACATCGGCCGCGCCCGCGACCACGGGGATCTCGAAGGCCCCTTCAAGGCCATCGCCGAGGCCCTCGAGGCGACGTTGGAGGCCGCCGGCCTGGAGCGCTATGGGTCGCCGGGCGACGAGTTCGACCCGTCCGTCCACGAGGCACTCATGCACTCCTACCGGGCTGACGTGACCGGCCCGACCTGTGTGGACGTCTTCCGAGCCGGCTACCTGCACGCGGGTCGGGTCCTGCGCCCCGCGCAGGTGTCGGTCGCGGAGCCCACGGGCGAGGTGGCGGCGCCGGCCGAGGCCGAGCCAGCAGCCGACGAGGCGGCGCGCGGCGGGTCCGGGCTACCGGACGAGCAGGCGGCGGAGCGGTCGAGCCCCATCCCGGACGACACCGGCAGCATCCCCGGCCCGGACAACGGCGGGCCCACTGTCAGCGCCGACTGACACGACGCCGACTGACACGACGAGGAAAGGAGGGGCGCCGTGAGTGTTCGCGACATGGTCGAGAAGGACTATTACGCCGCTCTCGGCGTTCCCAAGGACGCCTCGGCGGCCGACATCAAGAAGGCGTACCGCAAGCTTGCCCGGGAGCTGCATCCGGACAAGAACCCCGGCGATGCGAAGGCCGAGGCGCGCTTCAAGGAGGTGTCCGAGGCCTACGACGTCCTCTCCGACGAGAGTCGTCGGCGGGAGTACGACGAGGCCCGGGCGCTGTTCGCGGCCGGCGGCCGGGCGGGCGGCCCCGGGGGTGGACGGGCCGGCGGCTACGGCTTCGGTGCGCCCGGCGGTTTCGGTGCGCCCGGCGGGGGTTACGGGGGCGGACCGAACGTCAACTTCGAGGATCTCCTCGGCGGATCGGGCGGTGGTCTCGGTGGCTTCTTCGACATGTTCCAGCGGTCGTCGCCGGGCCGCGGGCCGCGCCGGGGCGGCGACATCGAGGCCGAGGTCACCATCCCCTTCGAAAAGTCGCTGACCGGGCTGGAGGCTTCGGTCCGCCTGCCCGGCGCCGCGACCTGTACCACCTGCGAGGGCAGCGGGGCCCGGCCGGGGACCACCCCACGGACCTGTCCGACCTGCCGCGGGCTGGGCGTGGTCTCCCGTTCCCAGGGGGGATTCGCGCTGTCCGAGCCCTGTCGCGACTGCCTGGGCAAGGGCACGCTGATCGATCATCCCTGCCCGGACTGCCGGGGCTCCGGTCGACGCGAACGCGAACAGCGCATCCGCATCCCCCCGGGCGTCAGCGACGGCCAGCGGTTGCGGGTACGCGGCCGCGGCACGCCCGGGGAACGCGGCGGCCCGGCGGGTGACCTGGAGGTGACGGTCCACGTGCTGCGTCACCCGGTCTTCGACCGGGAGGGCAACAACCTGACCATCACGCTCCCCGTCACGATCACCGAGGCGGCCCTGGGCGCGTCGGTCCGGGTGCCGACCCTCGACGGCGCGCCGCTCACGGTGAAGGTGCCGGCCGGCACCTCCAGCGGGCGGCGGCTACGGGCCCGTGGTCGAGGCGTCCCTGCGCCGGGCGGCGGACACGGTGACCTCATCGTGACGTTGGAGGTGACCGTGCCCAAGCCGGCGGATCTCTCGCCGCGGGCACGCACGGCGTTGCTCGAGTTCGCCCAGGCCCATCCCGAGGACCCACGGGCGCCGCTGATGGAACGGATGGAGGCAGAGGGATGACCGCGCGTCCGAATCGCACGTCCGACCCGCCGGCCGCGCCGCACGCGCGGACGTCTCCGGCCCGGCGGTCGGAGGATCGACCGCCGCTGGACCCGATGGCATCGGCCACCGAGGTCCGGCCGGAGGGGTACTACCCGACCGGACCGCTGCCCGGCCCCGCCCACGACGAGGACGCACCGGTCTACGTCATCTCGATCGCGGCGCAGCTCGCCGGCATGCACCCGCAGACCCTGCGGTCCTATGACCGGCTCGGGCTGGTCACCCCGGGCCGCACCGCGGGGCGGGGGCGGCGTTACTCCGCCCGGGACGTCGCCCTGCTGCGGGAGGTCCAGCGCCTGTCCCAGGAGGAGGGCGTCAACCTTGAAGGCATCCGGCAGATCCTCCACCTGAGCGCTCAGGTGATGGCGCTGCAGGCGCAGGTCCGCCAGCTCACCGAGGAACTCACCCGGGCTCGCGTCGACGCGGAGCGGCAGGTGGCCGAGGCGCATGCCAGCCATCGGCGCGACCTCGTCCCGGTCGACCGCGGGGCGATCGTGGTATGGCGGCCGCTTCCCCGCCGTTGACCGCCTGGCCGGCAAGGGCGCCGGCCGGCGCGGCAACCGACCCCAGGGGCTTCTCCCGGTCCAGAACGGGCCACGAGGAGCCCCTCTCGCCTTTCCGGGAACGCGCGAACACGAATCAAGGTTGAGCGGGAACGACTCAGGTATGCTGAGCGTTGTAACGGATGACACTGCACGCACCTGACCACACTGGGATCCGCCATGAACGCTGAACGCCTCACCGCCCGCTCGCAGGAGGCCCTCTCCGCGGCGATCAGTCGAGCCACCGGCGACGGGTCACCGCTCGTCGACCCCCTCCACCTGCTCACCGCCCTGCTCGAGGCTCCCGACGGGGTCGGTGCGGCGCTGCTGTCCTCGGCCGGCACCTCCGTCGACACGGTCCGGGGCAAGGCCGAGGCCGCCGTGTCCCGGCTGCCCAGAGCCACCGGGATGAGCGTCTCGGCGCCCCAACTGTCCCGCCAGCTCCTCGCCGTGCTTGACAACGCCGAGCGGCAGGCGGGTCGCCTGGGCGACGAGTACACCTCGGTCGAGCACCTCGTCGTCGCCCTCGCCGAGGAGGGGGGCGAGGCCGGCCGCATCCTGACCTCCGCCGGCGCGAGTCCGGACGCGCTGCGCGGCGCCTTCGACAAGGTCCGCGGCGGTGCCCGGCGGGTGACCAGCCGCGACCCCGAGGGTTCCTACCGCGCGCTGGAGAAGTACTCGATCGACCTCACCGAGCGGGCCCAGCAGGGCAAGCTCGACCCGGTGATCGGCCGGGACGCGGAGATCCGCAGGGTGATCCAGGTGCTGTCCCGGCGGACCAAGAACAACCCGGTCCTCATCGGCGAGCCCGGCGTCGGCAAGACCGCGATCGTCGAGGGCCTCGCCCTGCGGGTCGTGGCGGGCGACGTGCCGGAGTCGCTGCGTGGCCGGCGGATCGTCTCGCTCGACCTGGGCTCGATGGTCGCGGGTTCCAAGCTGCGCGGCGAGTTCGAGGAGCGGTTGACCTCGGTCCTCAACGAGATCCGCGAGGCCGAGGGCCAGATCATCACGTTCATCGACGAGCTGCACACGGTGGTCGGCGCCGGCGGCGCCGAGGGCGCGATGGACGCGGGCAACATGCTCAAGCCCATGCTCGCCCGCGGTGAGCTCCGCATGATCGGCGCAACCACGCTGGAGGAATACCGCACCCGGATCGAGAAGGACCCGGCGCTGGAGCGCCGCTTCCAGCCGGTCCTCGTGGGCGAGCCGACCGTCGAGGACACCATCGGCATCCTGCGCGGCCTCAAGGAGCGCTACGAGGTGCACCACGGGGTGCGCATCACGGATGCGGCGCTGGTCGCCGCGGCGACCCTGTCCGACCGCTACGTCACCGCCCGCTTCCTGCCGGACAAGGCGATCGACCTCATGGACGAGGCCGCGTCCCGGTTGCGGATGGAGATCGACAGCCGTCCGGTGGCGATCGACGAGCTCGAGCGGGCCGTGCGCCGGCTGGAGATCGAGGACATGGCGCTGTCGAAGGAAAACGACGACGCCTCCCGGGAGCGACGCGGGCGGTTGCAGCGCGAGTTGGCGGACCGGCGGGAGGAGCTGTCGAGCCTCACGGCGCGCTGGCACCGGGAGAAGGACTCGATCTCCGAGGTCCAGAAGATCAAGGAGGAGCTGGAGAACGCGCGGCGGGCGGCGGAGCTCGCCGAGCGCGACCTCGACCTGGCGAAGGCCGGTGAGCTGCGCTACGGCACGATCCCGACGTTGGAACGGCGGCTGACCGACGCCACCGACGCGCTGGCCGCTGCGGACTCCCCCGGCGGGGCGATGCTCAACGAGGAGGTCGGTCCGGACGACGTCGCCGAGGTCGTCGGCGCCTGGACGGGCATCCCCGCCGGCCGGCTGCTCGAGGGCGAGACGGCGAAGCTGCTGCGGATGGAGTCCGAGCTGCACGCCCGGGTGATCGGCCAGGACGAGGCGGTGCGGGCGGTGTCCGACGCGGTGCGCCGGGCCCGGGCCGGCATCGCCGACCCCGATCGGCCCACCGGTTCGTTCCTCTTCCTCGGCCCGACCGGCGTCGGCAAGACCGAGCTCGCGAAGGCGCTGGCCGACTTCCTGTTCGACGACGAACGGGCGGTCGTGCGCATCGACATGANCGAGTACGCCGAGAAGCACTCGGTCGCCCGGCTGATCGGGGCCCCGCCCGGTTACATCGGGTTCGAGTCCGGTGGACAGCTCACCGAGGCGATCCGCCGGCGGCCCTACAGCGTCATCCTGCTCGACGAGGTCGAGAAGGCCCACCCCGACGTCTTCGACGTGCTGCTGCAGGTCCTCGACGACGGGCGGCTGACCGACGGTCAGGGGCGCACGGTCGACTTCCGCAACGCGATCCTCATCCTGACCTCGAACCTCGGCTCGCAGTTCATCGCCGATCCGACCCTGAGCCCGCAGGTGCGGCGCGAATCGGTGATGGTCGCGGTGCGGGATGCCTTCAAGCCGGAGTTCCTCAACCGGCTCGACGACGTCCTCGTCTTCGACCAGCTCGGCCGGGAGGACCTGGCCCGCATCGTCGATCTCCAGCTCGACCGGCTGCGGGCGCGGCTGCAGGAGCGGCGGATCGGCCTCGAGGTCACCGACACCGCCAAGGGATGGCTGTCCGACGTCGGTTACGACCCGGTGTTCGGGGCGCGGCCGCTGCGGCGCCTCGTCCAGACGGCGATCGGCGACCAGCTCGCCCGGGAACTGCTCGCAGGGCAGGTCCGCGACGGCGACGACGTGCTCGTCGACGCCGTGCCCGGCGGCTCCGGACTGATCGTCTCCGGCACGGTCAAGCCGCCCGCCAAGGCACTGTAAGGGCGGCCGGCGTGGCCCGCGGCCGGATCCGGGCGCGACGCACTCTGCGGTGCGCCCGGACCGGCGGCGGCCCGGTCACATGAGCCCGTCGGGAGGTTACGGTAAGCAGTGGTCGATCGCCGAGTACTGGCGGATCCGCGCCGAGGGTGGGAGCCGACGATGTCCGTACTTCCCGATCCCGACACCGCGTTCGGGGCGAAGGTCGCTCGGCGGCTGGGCGAGGACCGGATCGCCTGGCTGACGTCGACCGACCGGTCCGGCACCCCGCAGCCGGCGCCGATCTGGTTTCTGTGGGACTTCGCCACCGACAGCGCCCAGCTCTACAGCGAACCCACCGCCCGGCGACTGAGCCGGATCCAGACGAATCCGCGCAGCTCCCTGCNCCTCGACGACGACGGCCGCGGCGGTGACTTCGTCGTGCTCACCGGCGTGCTCACCACCGACCCGGATGCCCCGCCCGCGGATCGGAACCCGGGGTACCTCGCCAAGTACAGCGACTGGGCGAAGAACGTGTTCGGTTCGGTCGAGCGGTTCGCGACGCTGTACAGCGTGCCGCTGCGGTTTCGGGTCGAGCGGACCCGCGGGCAGTGAGCCGCGGGTAGTGCAATGAGACGCCGATCGGGTGGGGCGTCGGGACGTAGGGTCGGCGCATGACGGGCAGATCGAACATCGTCGTCTCGGCAACCGTGCGGAACGCCCTGGCCGCCGGGGCGCCGGTGGTCGCGCTGGAGTCGACGTTGATCGCGCACGGGCTGCCCCGGCCCCGCAACCGCGAGGTCGCCGTGGAGCTGGAGGAGCTGGCGCGCGAACGGGGAGCGACCCCCGCGACGGTCGCGGTGATCGACGGCGTGCCCCGGGTCGGCCTGGACGAGCCGGATCTGCACCGCATCGCCGACGACGCCGACGTCGTCAAGTTGTCCGTGCGTGACCTACCGGTCGCCTGCGCGACGGGGTGGACCGGGGCGACGACGGTGGCGTCCACCGCTCTACTCGCGGCCCGCGTGGGGATTCGGCTGTTCGCCACCGGCGGCCTTGGCGGGGTGCACCGCGGTGCCGGAGACAGCTTCGACGAATCCGCCGACCTGGTGACCCTCGCGGCCACACCGATCACCGTCGTGAGCGCCGGAGTCAAGTCGATCCTCGACATCGGCGCGACCCTCGAACGGCTCGAGACGTTGGGCATCACCGTCGTCGGCTATCGGACGTCGACCTTCCCCGGCTTCTACCTGCCGCACACCACCTACGACCTGGACTGGCGGGTCGGCGACGCCGGTCAGGTCGCCGCGACGATGACCGCGGCGGACATGCTGGGCCTCACCTCGGCGATCGTCGTGGCCAACCCGCTGCCCACCGACCAGGCCCTCGACCCGGCCCTGCACGACCGGGTGCTGGCCGACGCCCTGGCCTGGGCCGAGGACCGCGGTATCCGCGGTAAGGCCGTCACCCCGTTCCTCCTGGAGACCTTCCACCGGGAGACCGGCGGAGCGAGCCTCGAGGTCAACATCAACGCCGTGCGGAACAACGTCGCCGTCGCGGCGGACATCGCCCTCGCCTGGTCCGCCACGGACCGGTCCGCCACGGACCGGTCCACCGCAGACCCGGTCACCGCAGACCCGGCCCCCACAGACCCGGCCCCCGTAGCGCGAGCGCATCGGCCGTAGCCGGCAGCCGGGCCGCGGAGCTGCGACGATTCCGTCAGGGCCGCGACGCCGGGCGAGCCAGGGGATCGCGACAGCACCACGGTCGTCATCATCCGGCGCCGCCTGCCGGTGGACGGGGCGCAGCACTGCCGAGGAGGGGGCTGGCGGGTCGTGTCGTGGGTGATCGGACGCCGCTCGGCCTGGCTGGTCATCGTCCTCTGGCTCGCGGTCGGGGGGGCGGCCAGCCCGATCGCGTTCCGCCTCGCCGACGCCCAGAAGAACAACGCGGCCGCGTTCCTCCCGGCGGACGCCGAGTCGACCCGCCTGCTCGCGGCGCAGCGCCACTTCCCCGGCCAGGACGCCGTACCGGCCGTCGTCGTCATGACCAGGCCGGCGGGCCTGACCCCGGCAGACCGGTCCGCCGCCACCGCCATCGGTGGGGCGCTGCGTCCCTTCGCCGCCGGGCCGATCCTCGGGCCCATCGTCTCCCCCGACGGCCGCTCGCTGATCCTCACCGTCCCCCTTGCCCAGCTCGACGACGCCGCCCGGTTCACGGACAACGTCCGCGAGATGCGCCGGATCGCCGCCCGGATCGCCCCCGCCGGGACCGAGACCGCGATCACCGGGCCGGCGGGCCTGGTAGCCGACGCCTTCCAGATGTTCAGGACGATCGAGAGCCGGCTTCTCATCGTCACCGCGGGGATCGTCGCCGTGATTCTGCTGATGGTCTACCGCAGCCCGCTGCTGTGGCTGGTCCCCCTGGTGTCGGTGGGCATCGCCGACCAGACCGCGGCCGGGATCGTCAGCCTGCTCGCCCGGCACGGCGGGCTGACCGTCAACGGGCAGAGTTCGGGCATCCTGCGGGTGCTCGTCTTCGGGGCCGGCACGGACTACGCCCTGCTGCTCATCGCCCGCTATCGGGAGGAACTCACCCGCCACCGGGATCCGCGCCGCGCCATGCGCGAGGCGATGCGGCACGCCGGCCCCGCGATCCTGGCCTCCGCCGGCACCGTCGTCATCGGGATGCTCTGCCTGCTGTTCGGGGTGCTGGCCTCCGACCGCGGGCTCGGGCCGGTCGGCGCGATCGGCATCGCGACCGCCCTGGTGACGATGACCACTCTGCTGCCGGCGGCGATGGTGCTCTGCGGACGCCGGCTGTTCTGGCCGTTGATCCCCCGATTCGGGGAGCATCCCCCCGTCACCGACACGGCCCGACGGGGGCCGGCGGCGCGGGCCGCCCACGACAACGCGCTGGCCGCGCCCACCGCCCCCGGCCACGAGGATCTCAGCGAGTTCGACCTCGCCGAGGAGCCGGGACGCTGGGTCAGGATCGGCGAGGCGATCGACCGGCACCCGCGGGCGGTGTGGGTGGGAACCTCGCTGGCGCTGGGCATGCTCATCGTCGGCCTGCTGACGATGGACACGTCGCTGCGGCAGGACGAGGGCTTCCGGCACCGGGTGGAGTCGGTGCGCGGCATCGAGCTGATCTCCGCGGACTTCCCGCCGGGCGTCGCGGCGCCGACGTACGTCATCGCCGCCGAACGGGCGGCGCCCCAGGTCAGTGCCGTGATCCGGGCGACGCGGGGGGTGGCGGGGGTGGCCGAGGTCGGCCGCGCGGGCGACCGGGTGCAGTTCCTCGTCGTCCTGAGCGACCAGCCGGACAGCCCGGAGTCGTTCGACGCCGTGCGCGAGCTGCGATCCCGGGTGCACCGGGTGCCGGGCGCGGGCGCGCTGGTCGGGGGGAACACGGCGGTGAACCTCGACGTGCGGCACGCGGCGGCGCGGGACCGCCAGGTGATCATCCCACTGGTCCTCACGGTCGTGCTCGTGGTGCTGATGTTCCTGCTCCGCGCGATCGTCGCCCCGCTGGTGCTCATGGCGACGGTCGTGCTGTCCTACCTCGCCGCGCTCGGCGGGAGCGCGGTCGCCTACCACTGGATCTTCGACTTTCCCGGCGCCGACCCCTCGCTGCCGCTGCTGGCGTTCATCTTCCTGGTCGCGCTCGGCGTGGATTACAACATCTTCCTGATGACCCGGGTCCGCGAGGAGGCCGGGCGGATCGGCCCCCGGCCCGGCGTGCTGCACGCGCTGGCCGTCACCGGCGGCGTCATCACGTCCGCGGGCGTCGTACTCGCCGCCACCTTCTCCGCTCTGATCATCTTTCCGCTCGTCCAGCTCGTCGAGGTCGGCTTCGTGGTCGCGTTCGGCGTCCTGCTCGACACCCTGGTCGTGCGGTCGATCCTCGTGCCCGCGTTGACGCTGGACATCGGCCGGCGCATCTGGTGGCCCAGCCGGTTGGCTCGCCCGGACGACACCGCCGGCGACACGCCCCCGGCGGCCTCCCCCAGCGCGCCGGCNCCCCCGCCGCGCCCGCGGACACCGCGCCATCCCGTCTAGGCTCGCGGACGCCCACGGCCGCCCGAACGGGGCGAGATCCGCGCCGGACACCCGGACGGCCGCGATCCACTCGTCCCATTCCGGTCGGACGTATCCGGGGCGCGACTTATCGTTGCGGCATGCCCGACGCTCTCCTGCCGGATCCCGAACAGTGGCGGGTCCTGCCGCCGGAGCTGCGGCGGCTGCGACGGACGCTGCTGGTCCTCGGGGCCGTTCCGGCGTTGGCGCTCACGCTGCTGATCTCGCTCTCGGTCGGCGGCTGGCCCTGGGTCCTGCTCACCGCCGCCCCGCTGCTGGCGGCCGCCGCGGCCTGGCGATCCATCGGCGTGGGCTGGCGGGCCTGGCGCTACGCCGAGCGGGAGGACGATCTGCTGATCAGCCGGGGTGTGCTGGTGCGGCGCCTGGTCGTCGTGCCGTACGGACGGATGCAGCTCGTCGACGTCAGCGCCGGGCCGCTCGCCCGGCGCTTCGGCATCGCCAAGGTGCAACTGCACACCGCGGCGGCGGCCAGCGACGCCGTCATCCCGGGGCTGCCCCCGCGGGAGGCCGCCCGGCTGCGCGACGCCCTCACGGAACGTGGCGAAGCCCGGTCGGCCGGGCTGTGACCCCCGAGCGGGAGATCACCGAACGAGGGGCTGCCGAGCGGGGGGTTGCCAAGCGGGGGGTTGCCAAGATCGACGGCCTCTTTTCGGACGCCTCCCCGGCGGGCGCGCCGATGGCCGTGCCGGACGGGTTCCACCGGCTGCATCCCCTCACGCCATTCCTGCGGGGCTGGGTGATCGTCGCCGCGTTCGCCGCGAGCGTCGGGCGCAACCTCGCCGAGGATGTCACCGCCCGGGCCATCGGCCTCACCCTGATCTTCCTGATCCCGGCGGCCGGCACCTACGGCTACTGCGCCTGGCGGTTCACCCGGTACCGGATCGAACGCGACGGCCTGCGGCTGGACACCGGTCTGCTGGTCCGGCGCACCCGCTACGTCCGGCTGGACCGGCTGCAGTCGGTGGACATCGTCCAACCGCTGCTCGCCCGGATGATCGGGTTGGCCATCCTGCGCCTCGATCTGGCGGGCCGGGAGCACCGGGAACGGTCCGACTCGGACGGGGGCGACTCCGGGTCCGACCTGCGGTACCTGTCGATCGGGCATGCCCACCGGCTGCGCGCCGAACTGCTCGCCACCGCGGCCGGGCTCGCCCCCGACGTCGGCGAGGCGCCGTTCCATCCGCTCGCCGAGGTGCTGCCGAGGCGGCTGATCGCGGCGATCGCCCTGTCGCCCGCACCCTGGGCGGCGCTGTTCGGGGCGGCGGCGATCGCCACGCCGTCGCTGCTCACCGGCACCCGCGCCGGCGTCCTGGGCGCGCTCCCGCTGCTCGGCTGGCTCTGGCACACCACCTTCCGGATCTTCGCCGCCGGCTACCCGTACGCCGTGTCCGAGTCGCCGGACGGGCTGCGCATCGACAGCGGGTTGCTCGAGCGCGCCCACGCCACCGTCCCGCCGGGGCGGGTCCAGGCGATCAGTATCGGGGAGCCGTTGCTGTGGCGCCCGAGCGGCTGGGTGACCATCCGGATGAACGTGGCCGGCGGCGGTCCGTCGGTCCTGCTTCCGGTCGCCCGCCGGGACGAGGCGCTGGAGCTGATCGGCAAGCTGCTACCCGGGGTGGATGTGGCCGCGGTGGAGCTGGCCCGCCCGCCGCGACGGGCCGCGCTGCTCGCCCCGATTCACTGGCGGGTGCTGTCCTGCGGCGCCGACGACGTGGTCTTCGTCGCGCGTCACGGGCTGCTGCGCCGGTACACCGATCTGATCCCGCACGGCAAGGTGCAGAGCATCCGTCTGGTGGCGAACCCGCTGGCCCGGGTGCTGCGCCTCGCCGACGTGCACCTGGACACCACCGGCGGACCGGTGCGGGTGCGGGCCGGCCTGCGCGACCGGGCCGAGGCGCTGCGGATCGTCGCCGCCCAGGCCGAGCGGTCCCGGCTGGGGCGCCGCGCGGCCGTGCCGGACCGGTGGATGACCTGACGCCTCGCCAGCCAGAACCCGGCCCCGCGGACAACCGGTGACGGACCTGGGAACGACGGCCGGGGCGGGTCAGCCGAAGGTCGGGAACTCCGGGCCGAACACCGAGCCCCAGAGGGCCACGGCCTCCTCGTGGTCCCCGGCCTGCTCCGCGTCGACCGCCTTCGCCGAGTAGATCCGGGCGAGCCGGATGGTCTCCGCGAGCGCGTCGACGTCCTCGGGGCGCAGGTAGGCGGACAGGTCACCGCCGACGTCCGCCGGATCCGCCGCGACCAGGCCGACCTCGTCCATGTGGCGGAAGACCTCGGCCAGTCCCTGCCGGGTGTTGAGCCCGCGACCGACGAGGACCTGCCCGGCAAGCGCCTCGATGTGGAACGAGCGCAGGTGGCTGCCGCACACCCGGTTCCATGCCTTGAGCAGGCGCACCGCCGAGATCACCCGGGGGCCGAGGTCCGCGGTCCAGCTCGTGTGCCGCTCCGGGCGGGTCGGCAGCCAGCCGCCGACCCGGTCGGGCATGACGTAGCCGGCCCGGGGGTGATCGAACGCCGGGACGAGGTGCACGTCCGGCGGCGAGTCGTAGACGATGCGCAGCGCCTGGCCGCGGCTGCCGATCGTCTGGATCCGCTCGCCGCCGATCGCGTTGCGCACGCAGAGCACCAGATCGCGCGAGTCCCAGCGGAACCGCTTCCACGCGCTGTTCGCGGCGGAGAAGACGGCGAAGATGTCGACCTCGTCCAGCGGCTGGATCATGGTGTCCCGCCCGGCCGAGCCGATCGTCGCGACGCCGACCAGCGGCAGTGCGCACCGGGGCGGGAAGATCGCCCGCAGCGCCCGCTCCGCCTCGTCCCGCCGGGCGGCGATCACGGCCTTGTCCTCGGCGCTGAGCCGGATCAGGTCATCCAGCTTGGCGAAGGCCCGCGCGGTGGTCCCGACGAGCAGGGGACCGGTCATCGCCCCGGTCGTCGGATTGATCGGCGGCGGAACCTGCTGGCCCGACGCGCCGCCATCGGGTGGAAACAACGCGTTGGGCGCGCCCGGCGTGGACTCGTTGGACCGCCGCCAGTGCGACGGAATGATCAGGTGGTCGTAGGTGACCTCCCCCGGCCGGACTCCGGCCGGTGTCCCCCGAGGGGTATCCACGCTCATGCTGCTGACCTCCCAGGCGCAGGTAGCGCCGAACCGTTCGGGCTCCCCTCCCCGGACGCGAGACGGACCTCCCACGGACCGCCCCGGACGCCCCGCCCTCACTCAGCCCGTCGGCCAACGGTCGCGACATCGCTTTACATGGTGCCCCAGGGCATCACGGTCTGAACAGGGGGCTGCCACCGCGGCGTGTCCACCGCTCGCCCTCTGCCGCCGAAATTACGAGAAGACGGTTGTCGCCCGGCTGACAGGAGGCCACTGTCACGGCAACGCCGACACAACATTGCACAGGCCCATCCATCAACGCTGGGCAGGCACTTTCGGTCCGGCGACCAGGAAACGGGCCGGTCCGGGCGCGGGGAACGCCGGGACGGCCGCGGTGACACCGTGCCGGCGGGCACCCAACCGGGCCACGTGACGGTGCGTGACGTCGAGGGTGATCAGCCCGTCGGCGGACGCAGCCAGATCCGCCACCAGTCGGCTATCAGAACGGGGGTGGGCACGAACGAGGTCGCCTGCCCCAGGCGCTTTCCGATCCCGTCACCGCGGCGGATCCTCGTCTCCACCAGGGCGCCGCGGTACTCGAACCAGCCGGCGACCGCGCGGACGGCCTCGGTCGCATAGCCCTCGCGCCGGCAGCCGAGCACTATCGACACCCCGACCACGGCGCGCCGGCCGTGGGTGTCCGCGGCGACCAGGCCGACGGCCGCCGGCCCCGACCTTCGCCGCAGCACCCAGGTCAGCACCGACCGCCCGGCGCCGGCCCGGCGGCGCAGCTCGCGGCGCAGCGACCCGGCCGGGTCGAGGGGATCCGGGGCGGCGGCGTGCGGATCCGTGCCGACGATCCCGCCGTAGGGGCCGACCCCGTCCCCGCCGCGCCCGCCGGACCGGGCGACCACCGCCGTGAACGCCAACGCCGGCGCGAGCTCCTCGGCGACGTAGCCGGCGTTCCAGACCGTCAGCGGCAGGGCGAGCAGCCGGGGGGTGGTGAGGGTGGGGCCTTCACCCACGGCGGGACGGTTCCCGAACGCCGAGCAGGCCCCGTTCCCGCAGCCACGACTCGGTGCGGCCCATGCCGTCGGCGAGTGGCACGGCGGGCGACCAGCCGGCCAGGCTGCCGATCCGGGTAATGGAGAAGCCGGCGTCCCGGGTCAGTTCGCGCACGCCGAGCGCGCCGAGGTCCACCCGGGCGCGCGGGTCGACGCCGGCCACGAGCCGCGCGCCGAGGCCGCGGACCAGGGCTCCGGCGGGGCGGCCCGACACGGGCGGCGGGGTGGCGACGCCGGGCGGGTCCGGCGTCGCGGTCCTGGCGGGCGCCGACTCCGCCGCGGCCGGCACACCGCCGGCTGGCACACCGCTGGCTGGCACACCGCCCGCCGACGCCGGCGACCTCGGGGCCGCCAGCCCCGCGCCGAGTGCCCGCACCCGGTCCCACGCGTCCACGGCCCCGAGCAGCCGGCCCGGCACGGACCGCGGCGAGGGCAGGTCCAGCATCCGGCTGTAGTACCCGAAGAACTCGGCGGCGCTGACCTGCTCGCCCCCGGTGACGTGCAGCACCTCGCCGGCGACCGCGGCGCGGTCCGCGGCGGCGACCGCCATCACCGCCGCGACCACGTCGTCGACGTGGACCGGGCTGAGGACCCCGCGGCCGCCGTCCACCAGCACGAACCGGCCGGCCCGCATGAGCAGCACCGGCCACAGCGTCCAGCGCCCCGCGCGGGGACCGTAGGCGTCGCCGATGCGCACCACGGTGGCACCGAGCCCGTGCGCCGCGGCCGAACCCACTGCCTGCTCGGCGGCGGCGAGCGCGTCGGCCCGCACGTCGCCGGTGAGGCCGACCGGGGCGGTCTCGTCCACCAGCGGCCCGCCCACCAGGCCGGCCTCGGCCCGTTCGCCGTCGCGCGGCGCCACCCGCGACAACACGTCCACGCAGGACAGGTGCAGGAAACGCGCGACCCCGGCGCGCCCGGCCGCGTCGAGCAGGGCGGCGGTACCGCCGAGCGTCACCCGCCGGACCTCGGCGCCGGGAACCCGCAGCGGTGCCCCGGCGCGCCCCGGGCGCACCGGGGTGAGCTCCGCGACGCCGCCGGTCCCCACTGCGGCGGCGTGGATGACCAGGTCGGCGCCGTCGAGCGCCCGCTCCCACTCACCCGGCCGGCTGATGTCGGCCTGCACCACGCCGGGCGCGCGCCGGACATCCAGCGCGACGACGTCGGCGCCCTGCCCGCGCAGGGCATGCGCAAGCGCTCCGCCCAGAAACCCGGCCGCGCCGGTGACCACCGCCCGAACCACGGCCCACTCCTCCTACCCGGGTCACCCACGCCCGGGTCACCCGCGTCGACGGTCCTGTCGCGATCGCCGCGGTCCGCTCCGCCGGCCGTGCCGCCCTCGCTGCCGTCGGCGACGACGTCCCGACCCTACGGGATCGATCGGCCCGCAGCGGCGGACCATCGGCGCGAGTCGACCCGGCCGGCCGGCCCCCTCCACGCCCGAAACCGGAATCCGCCGGTGCCGGGGGCGGGCGCCACCTCTCGGGCCGGACCGGCCGATCGCGTCAGGGGCCCGTTTCGGGGGTCGCGAAGTCCTGCGTCCAGTAGTAGCCGTAGGTCCCGCCCGTCGCGAGGCCGACGCCGATCCGCGTCAGCGAGCAGGTGAGGATGTTCGACCGGTGCTCGGGGCTGTCCATCCAGTCCCGGACGACCTCGGCGGCGCTGCGCTGTCCGGCGGCGATGTTCTCCGCGGCGACGGAGTAGTCGAAGCCAGCCGCCGCCATCCGGTCGAAGGGGCTGCGGCCGTCGGGGCTGTCGTGGCGAAAGTAGCCGGACACTGCCATGTCGACGCTGTGCGCCCGGGCCGCCGCCGTCAGCACCGGATCGGCCACCAAGTCCGCGCAGCCCGCCGCCCGCCGTGCCCGGTTCGTGGCCGCGATCACGTCGGCGATCAGGCGGGCCCGGGCGGGCGGCTGGCCGGGCGCGGCCAGACCGGCGGCGCCTGCGGCGGCCGGTCCCGACGCACCCGGGCCGGGCCGCTGCGCCGACGGCGACCCCGCGGCGCCACCGATGGGCGCCGCCAGCGCTCGGGCCGGCGTGCGCGCCGCGGTGACGGTGCCCGGCCCGGCCTGGCCTGTGGCTGCGCCCGCGGCCGCGCCAGCGGGGTTCCCCGTGGACGACCGCTCGGCCGCCGACGTCGCGCCGGCCACACGGAGGGCGAGTCCCCCGGTAGCCGCGCCGGCACGGCCGGTGACCCACAGCGCGAGCGCGAGCGTGGCCAGGAGAACGCCCGCCGCCGCGCCGTACGCGGGCAGCACCGGGCGCCGGGGCGCCCGGTGGCGATTACGCGTGCGCTGCATCGGACCCTTCGCTCGGTCGGCCCCCCCGACCTCGTGCCTGGATCGATCAAGGCTAGCTAGGCGTAGTCAGGAACTACCATCATCAACGCCCATTGCCTACCCGATGTGATCTGGTAGCGATGTGGTGGAGATTACCCGCCGGATCGATCAGGGCAGCGGCCCGGCCACCGGGGGCACGAAGGGACAACGCCGACGTCCTCCGGCGGCGAATCGCGGCGAACGGTCGAAGACCTGTGGCGAAGACCTGTGGCGGAGACCCGCCGGTCACCGGTCCCGATCGGTCGCCGAGGCGGCCGAGGGATCCGGTTCCGCCGTCGGCACCGGTGCCGGTGCCGGTACCGAACCGTCATCCGGGTGGGGGTCGTCACGCACCGGCCCCCGGTCGGCGGTGGCCTCGGGGACCGACTGCCCGTGGGTGGTCCGGCCCCGGGCGGTGCGGCGGCGCAGCAACTCGCCCCCGACCCCCGCCAGGACGGAGGCGACCACCACCACCAGCGCGAGCCAGCCCGTGGCGTCGCGCAGGCCAGGAATGGCGGAAGCCGCGTAGCCCAGCAGGATCAGCCCGGTCCCCCACACCACCGCGCCGGACACCACGGCGACGAGGAACCGGTGCCACGGCATGGCCACGGCCCCGGCCAGGACCGGGGCGAACGTCCGCGCCCACGGGACGAACCGGGCGGCCACGAGGGTGACTGCCCCGAACCGCCGGTAGAACTCCTCCGTCCGGGCCAGGGCCGGGGCGTAGCGGCGCTCCAGGAAGGGCCGGCCCAGCCGGTGCCCGGTGTAGTAGCCCGCGGCGGCGCCGGCGCTGGCCGCGAGGGCGACTCCCACGCACAGGACATAGATGGAGACGTCCGCGCCGGCGTCCGCGGCGACCAGGCCGGCCGCGAACAGGATCGTGTCCCCGGGAAGCCAGAACCCGATCAGGATCCCGCTCTCGGTGAAAATCATCGCGAACAGGACGATGTACAGCGTCGTCCCGGACAGGCTGCCGACGTCCACGTGACCAGTGTGCCGGGCGGGCCCGGCCGGGTGGCGGGCGCGTCGCCGCGGTCGGCGTCCCGGGCCTGCCGACGGACCACACCCGTCCGGGCCATCCCCTCCCCTGCCCCTGGTCGCGACGCCCGGCGAGCCTCGGCGTCCCGCCGAACAGGCAATGCGCACCGGCGCCGCGTCGGTGACCGACTTTGTCCCGGCGACGTCGGCCGCATCCGACCACCCCGACGGGGCGAGCCGTCATACCCTTCGCCCACCAACAGTCCAACGGCGGTCTGCCGGCCCTGTCGGGCTGCTCAGCGCCGCCGTCCATGGCTGATCGGCGCCCCGACAGGTTCGACAAGGAGCCCCACCGATGCCCATCGCCACCCCAGAGGCCTACGCCCAGATGCTCGACCGGGCGAAGTCCGAGGCCTTCGCCTACCCCGCGATCAACGTCACCTCGTCGCAGACCCTCAACGCCGCCCTGCGGGGATTCGCCGAGGCGGGCAGCGACGGAATCGTGCAGGTCTCCACCGGCGGGGCGGAGTACCTGTCCGGTTCGACGGTGAAGAACATGGTCCTGGGCGCGGAGGCCCTGGCCGAGTATGCCCACCACGTCGCGAAGGCCTACCCGGTCACCATCGCGTTGCACACCGACCACTGCCCGGCGGACAAGCTCGACACCTACATCCGGCCGCTCATCGCGATCTCGAAGGAGCGGGTCGCCGCCGGCCGCGAGCCGCTGTTCCAGTCCCACATGTGGGACGGCTCGGCCGTCGAGCTCGAGGAGAACCTCAAGATCGCCGAGGAACTGCTCGCCGACGCCACCGCCGCGAAGATCGTTCTTGAGGTCGAGATCGGCGTCGTCGGCGGCGAGGAGGACGGCGTCGTCGGCGCGATCGACGAGAAGCTCTACACCACGCCGGGCGACATGTGGCGGACCGCCGAAGTCCTCGGTTCGGGCGAGAAGGGCCGTTACCTGCTGGCCGCGACCTTCGGCAACGTGCACGGGGTGTACAAGCCGGGAAACGTCAAGCTTCGTCCGACGATTCTTCGCGAGGGCCAGGATCACGTCGCCCAGAAGCTGGGTCTGCCAGCCGGATCGAAGCCGTTCGATCTCGTCTTCCACGGCGGCAGCGGCTCGGACCTCAGCGAGATCCGGGAGACCCTGGACTACGGGGTCGTGAAGATGAATGTGGACACCGACACCCAGTACTCATTCACCCGTCCCATCGTGGACCACGTCTTCAAGAACTATGACGGGGTACTCAAGGTGGACGGCGAGGTCGGGGCGAAGAAGGCCTACGACCCGCGCACCTACGGAAAGCTCGCCGAAAGCGGCATGGCGGCCCGGGTGGCCCAGGCGTGCGAGGATCTCCGCTCGGCCGGTCGGTCCCTCAGCAGGGCCTAGCCACCACCCGCTCCCGAGCCCGGCCCGACCGCAACCCTCCCGGCCCGGAGGATCACACCCGGCGATCGTCGCGCCGGGTGTGCCACCGGGCACCGCCCGGACCGACCCGGGCACACCTGGGGCCGGGCCGGCCATTCGGGTGGCTTTTCTCGACTCTGCCGGCTTGGCCGGCGGACCGCTCGGCCCGGCCCCGGCGCGCAGCGGCAACCATTCCGGCGGCCGCGCGGATCCCCACCGGCCCCCGACGGTCGGGACGGAGCGACCGGCACAGAACGGACATCCGGCAGATCCACCCCATCGATCGTCTCGATGATGTCCCGTATCATGCGGGCACCCACGGTCCCCCAGTTGCGTCACGCGACTGGGGGACCACTGTCTTTCGTCGAGTGGTCCCCCTCGGGTCCGTTGCCCGGCCACGCTTATCAGCAGCAGGTTTCGGCCAGATCGACCCACACGAGGCGGACGTGCGGCCGCATCGGACGCCCCGAGTGCCCCACCAGGACATCCTCCCCCGAGACCTGGGCCTCCGAGCGTCGCTACGCCGCTGCGTGCCTGACCGGGCGCGGCGGGCACCCGAATGACAAGGTCGTAAGTCACCACCAGGTTTCCGTAGTTTTTCTCACACAGGTAGGCTGCCCAGGACGAACCGGGGTAAGCGGACCATTGCGCCCATCCAGCGCGCCGCGGCACAGTCGATATTGCTTCTCCGCAGGTCACCCATTCGGCGTGATTCACCACGCTCTGCTCGCCATAACCCATCGGCAAACAGGGTGATCAGCCGGCCACAAATACCCCCGTCCGCGATAACGCCAGGTTGATGAGCGGGCGCGCACGCGCGATACCAGTCACCCAGCGGGCACTCAAGCAGGCGCGCCGACTGTGCTCTTTTTCACGTGCCCTATTCAATGCTTGGCGACTCGCCGGCCGGCGTGGTTATGGTCTTCGCCGTGCCGACGACAACGTCTGGCATTCGTCGGGCGGCACGCCGAATCCTGCCCCCGGTCGACGATTTCTCCAGACCAGACGGCAGGAACGGGGGAACCATCTCCGAGCGTCGAAGGGATTCGATGCTCTCGGGGTGAAGCCGTGAGTGACGGACGCACCAGGGTCTTTCGGTGCGAGCACACGTCCCCAGGAATCCCTGGCATGGCCGGGCAGTTCCCAGCCCGAATCCGACAGCTCACCTCGCAGGCGTGGGGAAGGACCACAAACATATGTCCGACGCACGTACCAGTGGCCGACAATGGAGCGCCGGCACCCGTATCCGGGCGCGGGCCCTCATGGTTGCTCCGGTTCTCGCGGCGGCGGTCGGGGGTACCCTTGCGGTCAGCCAGCCGGCCGAGGCGCAAACCTGGGCGGGTCTGCGGCAGTGCGAGTCCGGCGGTGACTACACGACGAACACCGGCAACGGCTACTTCGGCAGCTATCAGTTCTCGGCCAGCACCTGGCACAGCCTCGGCTACAGCGGGCTGCCACATCAGGCGCCCCCGGCGGTCCAGGACGAGGCCGCCCTCCGGCTCGCCCAGCGCTCCGGCTTCGGCCAGTGGCCGGTCTGCGGTCGCGGCATGGGCGCCGACCAGCTCGCGGGCGGCTCGTCGGCCAGCGGCGCGGCGCAGGCGTCGCGCTCAGCGGCGCGGGCCCCGCTGACCGTCAGCCCCGCGGCCTCCACCACCCCGAACTTCACCCGCAACCTCACGGCCGCGCTGGTCGGGCAGGACCGGGCCGACGTGCGCGCCTGGCAGACCCGGATGAGCCAGCTCGGTTACCCGATCGCGGTGGACGGACACTTCGGGCCGCGCTCGGCCGCCGCCGCCCGCTCCTTCCAGGGCTCCCACGGTCTGGCCGTCGACGGCATCGTCGGCCCGGCGACCTGGCACGCCACCTTCGGCTGAGCGCCACATCACGCGCGGTAGCCATCCGGCCGATCGCCGCGCCGCCAAACGGCACCATGCGCATGTAGTCCATCCGACCCGGGACGCGGGGACGCGCGTCACGGCTCTCGGACGACCTTCCCACCCCGGTGACACCGGCCAGGGGAGCTCACCAACTCGCCCCGACCGGCCCGCCCGGACGCCCGGACGATCTCCGTGCGCGTTCCGAAACGGGCCGGTCGGCCACCCACTCCGCACCGGATGCCGACGCCGCCGTGGTGATACCCCGCGGTGCCGGCGGCACACCCCGCCACCCGATCGGGCGGCACCGTCGGGCTCCGCCGTTCGCGCGTCCCAACCTGGTTACTGCGAACCACCCCGGTTTGCGCCCCCTGGACCGTTATCGCTAGAGTGCCGATCACTCGCCACCCGGCGAGGTCGCTCGGACGGACGCCGAGTCCTGCCCGACGTGCGAGCGGCTGGAACTAGTACGCACCGCAACGGGCAGGAGTGGGGGACCCACCAATTCGGGCGTTCTGGACGCCCTTGGGGTTAAGCAGGCTCGTCCCAGCCATCCGGTGTGGGGAGAACGATTCCCACGCACCACCGACGGCCCGGGGCGGACCGGCCGGGCCATCCCAGCCCGCACCCGACAGCTCACCCCGCAGGCGATCGGGATTGGACTGACATGCCGTCAGGACGGCGTGGTGGTAAACATCGGGCCCCGCAGACCCACTCGACCGCGGGTCGCATCCTTCGCACCACCGGCGCGGTGACGGCCATCGTCGGCAGCGGGCTCGCGGTCACCGCGGCCCCCGCCGGCGCCGCCACCGCCGACGACTTCGCCAAGCTCCGGCAGTGCGAGTCCGGCGGGAACTACTCCATCAACACCGGCAACGGCTTCTCCGGCGGGTACCAGTTCGACGACCAGACCTGGCACAGCCTCGGTTACTCCGGCCGGCCCTACCAGGCCTCCCCCGCCACCCAGGACGAGGCCGCGGCCAAGCTCTACAACTCGCGGGGCTGGCAGCCGTGGCCGTCCTGCTCGCGCAAGATGGGCCTGACGAACAACGGCCCGGCCTCGGTCGGCTCCGGCTCCAGCGACGTCATCGAGCAGGCCCTCNCCCCCGCCGAGCCGCCGATGACGCTCGACCGCGCCCGCCAGGAGATGGGCGACAACGCCTACAAGGGCACCGTCCTCAACGCCGGTTACGGCGACGACGTCCGGCCGGACGCGTTCGTCTGGCAGGCCGCGATGCGCAACAAGAGCTTCCTGCTCACCGTCGACGGAAAGTTCGGTCCGCAGTCGCAGGGCATCGCCGCCCTCTATGGCTACCTGACCCGGGTCAGCGACGGCCAGCCCGGCGCCGTCGGCCAGAACCTGTGGAACGTCACCGTCCGATCGTGACCCGCCGCGACCGCCCACCACACCCGTGCGGCAGGTCGCCACGCCCGTGCGGCAGGATGCAGCCATGACGACGCCGTCCGACCCGGGCCGCAACCTGCTCTCAGGCCCGCCGCCGACGCTGCTGCCCTCCGACGCCATCGCCACCGACGCGCTGGCCGCGGGGGAGGCGCCGACGGCCGTGGCCGCCGCCTCGCCCGCGCTGAGCGCCCCGTGGGCCGCCCTCGCCGAGCTCGCGCTGGCCGGCGACCGGCCCGTCGAGGCGTACGCCTACGCCCGCACCGGATACCACCGCGGACTCGACGCGCTGCGCCGCGCCGGCTGGCGGGGCAACGGGCCGATTCCCTGGTCGCACGAGCCGAACCGCGGCTTCCTGCGGTCCCTGGCCGCGCTCGGGCGGGCCGCGGCGGCCATCGGGGAGGCCGAGGAGGCCACCCGCTGCCAGACCTTCCTCGCCGACAGCGATCCCGTCGCCGCCCGCGAACTCGGCTTCGACGGACCGTGAGATGCCGAAGCCGGACGGTAGATGCATCGCCCGACCGGCCACGCGCGAGTGCCATCCCTAGTAACCTCGCCCGGTGCCCGCTCTCGTCCTCATCGGCGCCCAATGGGGCGACGAGGGAAAAGGAAAGGCGACCGACCTTCTGGGCGGCGCCGTCGACTACGTCGTCCGTTATCAGGGCGGCAACAACGCCGGCCACACGGTGGTCATCGGGGAGGAGCACTACGCCCTCCACCTGATCCCCAGTGGCATCCTGCGGGCCGACTGCGTGCCGGTGATCGGCAACGGGGTTGTGATCGACCCTGGCGTCCTGCTCACCGAGATGGACGGGCTCGCCGCCCGGGGCATCGACGTCTCGCGCCTGCTGATCAGCGCGAACGCTCATCTGATCATGCCTCATCACCGGGCCCTGGATCGGGTGACCGAGCGCTACCTGGGCAAGGCGCGGATCGGCACCACCGGCCGCGGCATCGGCCCGACCTACGGCGACAAGGTCGCCCGCACCGGCATCCGGGTCCAGGACCTGCTCGACCCGGGCATCTTCCGCAAGAAGCTCGAACTCGCGCTGCGCGAGAAGAACCAGGTCCTGGCGAAGGTCTACAACCGGCGCCGGATCGAAGTGGACGAGGTCGTCGAGGAGTACGCCGGCTACGCCGAACGCCTCGGCCCGCACATCGCCGACACCAGCCTCGTGCTGGACCGTGCGCTGCGCGAGGGCAAGGTCGTGCTGCTGGAGGGCTCCCAGGGCACGCTGCTCGACGTCGACCACGGCACCTATCCGTTCGTGACCTCGTCGAACCCGACCGCCGGGTACGCGGCGACCGGCGCCGGCATCGGGCCGACCCGCATCAATCGGGTCGTCGGGATCATCAAGGCGTACACCACCCGGGTCGGCGCCGGCCCCTTCCCCACCGAGCTGGACGACAAGGTCGGCGAGGAGCTACGGCGCATCGGCGGCGAGTTCGGTGTGACGACCGGCCGCGCGCGGCGCACCGGCTGGTTCGACGCGGTGATCGCTCGCTACGCGGTGCGGGTCAACGGCCTGACCGACCTGTTCCTCACCAAGCTGGACGTGCTGTCCGGCTTCGACCGCGTGCCGATCTGCGTGGGTTACGACATCGGTGGCGAGCGGGTCGACGAGATGCCGATGACGCAGACCGAGTTCCACCACGCCCGTCCCATCTACACCGAGCTGCCGGGCTGGCATGAGGACCTCTCCGAGGTGCGGAAGTACGCCGACCTGCCCGCGGCCGCGAAGGACTACATCCGGACGCTGGAGGAGCTCTCCGGTGCTCCCGTCTCCGCGATCGGCGTCGGCCCGGGCCGGGACCAGACCCTGGTGATCAACGACCTGGTCTGACCGCGCCCGGCGCGGCCCCGGACGGCCGTCCCCCCACTTGCACAACGCAGAGTTACCGTCGAGGCTTGGACGGTCACAGTAAGCGATGGCGGGTGGGGGTGAGGACGGTGTCCGGTGCAGGGGCCCGCCCGTCCAGTGACGATCACTCCGTGCCCGGCCAGATGCCGGCGCCGCCCACCCCCGTCCCGGCCGACGCCCGCGCCACGGAGGCCCACGCCGCCGACGCCCGCGCCGCCGACGCCCGGCCGATCACGGAGCCCTTCGCCGCCGACGCCCGGCCGGTCCCCGACACCCGGCCGGCGCTGTGGGCGCCGGCGGCACGGCACCGGTACCTGCGCCCGACCGACTCCGACGCCTGGCCGGTCGGGTTCTCCCCCACCGGCGAGGCGCTGCCGGAGACGCTCACCGACGTGCTGCTTCGGGGCAGCCACGCCATCCGCAGCTCGAAGCGGGCCGAGGCCCAGCGGCTCGAACGCGCCGCCGCGGTCGCGAACCACGTCGACGCCCAGATCCGCGACTTCCTGGACTTCTGCGCCGCGGAGAACCTGGTGCCGCCGGTCACCGTGCGGGCCCGCGGCACCGTGGCGCGCCGGTCCGCGGGCCGGCACGGGTCCCGGCCGCGCGCGGTCGTCGACCCGCAGGGGAGCATCCCAGCGCGGGTCGCGCCGGATGCCGGCGACGATCCGGCCGCCGGCGGGCAGCCGGCACACCGGGTGCACCGCCGTGAGCGGCTGAAGGCCTGGCCGCTGCTGTACTGGCGGTGCGAGTCCTTCCCGGCGGCCGGGCGGTCGCTGCACCTGTTCGTCGAGCCAGGCGGGCGTGCCTTCGAGGGACGCGACGATCCGTCGCCGCTGACCGTGCTCGGCCGAGAGGTCCGGGTCTGGCCGGTCGACGCGGCCGTCATCGTCGCCGGCATGGCCGAGGTGGACGCCCGCCGCTGCGCCCTGCATCTGGTGCACGGGATGGCCCACCTGCTCTGGCGCGCGGGCGTCGGCCTCTAACCGCCCGGGCGGAGCCGGTTGCGGTGCGTTCTGCACGGTCTGAGCCCTGGAAACGTGCCGATCGCACCGCCGTGCGGCCCCGGCCGCCGCCGGCCGAGGGCCCGGAATCCGCGATCAGGCCACGACACGACCGAGCGTCGCGCGCCCGGTTTGTCCTGATAGGCGACCGTCGACGGGTGGGCGCGGAACGCCTGATGATCAGTTGCACGCTAGGCTGGGGCAGTGACCCGATCCGACCGCCACGGCCCCCGGCCCGTTCCGGCGGTCGCGGGGGTTCCGCGCCACCTGGTGCAACCGCGCCGGCTCCTCTCCCCGGCGCCGCGCGTCGGGGACCAGCTTTGACGGCCGCCCCCGGCCGCCGTCTGCGCTGCGTTCCGCTGCGGCGCGGCTGCGGCCCCGCCGGCTGTGGCCGCACCGCGCCATCCGATCGCACCGTGCCGTCCGACCGCACCGTCCCCGCCCCGGCCGTCCGCCAGGCCCCCGGTGCCCGCCGACGCGCGGCCGGCCGCCGTCCCCGCCCCGAGGTGAACAGATGAAGGTCCTGGTCGTCGGCTCCGGCGGGCGCGAGCACGCGCTGTGCCGGGCGCTCGCTCGCGACCCGCGGGTCGACGCGCTGGTGTGTGCGCCAGGCAACGCCGGCACGGCCGAACTCGCCGAGCCCCGCCCGCTCGACGTCGCCGACCCGGACGCGGTCGCCGACCTCGCCGACAAGGTCGGCGCGGATCTCACCGTGATCGGCCCCGAGGTGCCGCTGGTCGCCGGGGCCGCCGACGAGGTGCGCGCCCGCGGCCTGCCGGTGTTCGGCCCGAGCGCCGCCGCCGCCCGGCTGGAGGGCAGCAAGGCCTTCGCCAAGGGGGTCATGCGCGCCGCCGGCGTGCCCACGGCCGCCGCCCGCGACCACACCGAGGTCGAGCCGGCCCTCGCCGACCTCGACGAGTTCGGCCCGCCGTACGTGGTGAAGTACGACGGGCTGGCCGCCGGCAAGGGCGTCACCGTGACCGAGGACCGCGAGGCCGCCGTCGCCGCCGTGCGCGCGAGCCTGCGCGGCCCGGATGACCGGGTCGTCCTGGAGGAGTACCTCGACGGGCCGGAGGTGTCGCTCTTCGCGATCGTGACCGAGTCCGGCGCGGTCCTGCCGCTGTTGCCCGCCCAGGATCACAAACGGGTCGGCGACGGCGACACCGGGCCGAACACCGGCGGAATGGGCGCGTACACCCCGCTGCCCTGGGCATCGCACGGGCTGAGCGCGGAGATCGTCGCGACGGTGATCCGCCCGACCGTGGACGAGATGGCGCGGCGCGGCACCCCGTTCACCGGCCTGCTCTACGCGGGGCTCGCGCTGACCACCCGCGGCCCCCGGGTGGTGGAGTTCAACGTCCGCTTCGGCGATCCCGAGGTCCAGGCCATCCTCGCCCTGCTCACCACGCCGCTGACCGACGTGCTGTCCGGACGCCGCGCGCCGGTGTGGCGCTCCGGCGCCGCCATCAGCGTCGTCGTGGCCGCGCCCGGCTACCCGGCGGCGCCGCGCCTGGGTGATCCGATCCGGGGGCTCGCCGCCGCCGGGGCGCTGACGGGGGTCGACGTCCTGCACGCCGGGACCCGCCGGGACGCCGACGGGCAGGTCGTCTCGTCCGGCGGGCGCGTGCTGTCCGTCACGGCGATCGGCTCCAACCTGGAGTCCGCGCGAGGATCTGCCTACGAGGCCGTCAGCCGGATCTCGCTGGCCGGCGCCCACTACCGCACCGATATCGGGGACCCGTCCCGGATGCGTCATGCGGCTGACGTACACCGCGCGGACACCGCGCCGGGCGAGGACCCGACGCGGCCGAAGAAGAAGGAGTAGACCGTGTCGCAGAGCAGCACCGGGCCGGACCGTCCCCGGGTGGCCGTCGTCTTCGGGTCGCCGTCGGACACCCAGACGATGAGCAAGGCCGGCGCCACCCTGGAACGCTTCGGCGTGCCGTACGAGCAGGTGTCGCTGTCGGCGCACCGGGCCCCGCGCACCCTCGCCGAGTACGTCGGCCAGTTGCGCGCCCGGGACATCTCGGTGGTCATCGCCGGGGCGGGCCTGGCTGCGGCGCTGCCCGGCGCCGTCGCCGCGCTGACGACGCTGCCGGTGATCGGGGTGCCGATCTCCGGCGGGGCGCTCGACGGGATGGACTCGATGCTCGCCATCGCCCAGATGCCCCCCGGTGTGCCGGTCGCCACCGTCGGGCTGAACAACTCGACGAACGCGGCGATCCTCGCCATCCAGATCCTGGCGCTGTCCGACCCGGATCTGAGCCTCAAGCTCGCCGCGTTCAAGGACGACTTCGAGCAGGCCGCGGCGGACGCCCTGAGCGCGGCAGCCGACGCCGGCGCCGGCGCCCGGCCGTGATCGGCCGGTACACCCTGCCCGACATGGGCCGGGTGTGGTCCGAGGCGCACAAGTACGAGCTGTGGTGCCAGGTCGAGGTGCTGGTCATGGAGGCGCACGCCGCCGCCGGCCGGATCCCCGCCGACTCCGTCGCACCGGTCCGGGCGGCCCCCGCCCCCACGCCCGAGGCGGTCGCGGAGATCGAGGCCGTCACCCAGCACGACGTGATCGCCTTCCTGTCGGCCTGGGCGGACCGCACCGAGCCGCGCTCGGCCGCCGCCTACGTCCACTTCGGCATGACGTCGTCCGACCTGCTGGACACGGCGCTGGCCCTGCAACTCGTCGAGTCGACCGACCTGCTGCTGGCCCGCGCGGACACCCTCGTCGCGGCGCTGCGCGACCTGGGCCTGGCCCACCGGGACACCCTGCGGGTCGGGCGCACCCACGGCATCCACGGCGAGCCGACCGTGTTCGGCCACCGGGTCGCCGACCTCGCCTTCGGTCTCGCCCGCTGCCGCGACCGGCTGCGGGCGGCCCGCGCCGACGTGGCCGTCGCGAAGATCTCCGGGGCGGTCGGGACGTACTCGAACATCACCCCCGACGTCGAGGCGTACGTCGCCGAGAAGCTCGGCCTGCGCCCGACGCCGGTGGCCACCCAGGTCGTGCTGCGTGACGGCGTCGCGAACTGGGTGGCGGCGCTCGCCGGGCTCGCGACGCTGTGCGAGGCGGTGGCGCTGGAGGTGCGCCACGGCCAGCGCACGGAGGTCCGCGAGCTGTCCGAGCCGTTCGGCTCCGGGCAGAAGGGCTCCTCGGCGATGCCGCACAAGAAGAACCCGATCATGTCGGAGCGGATCGCCGGCCTCGCCCGGATCGTGCGCGCCCAGTACGTCCCCGTCCTGGAGGGGGTGCCGCTCTGGCACGAGCGCGACATCTCGCACTCGTCGACCGAGCGGATCGCCCTGCCGGACGCCGCGGCCGGCGTCGACTACCTGCTGCACCTGACGACGCGGCTGGTCACCGGCCTGGTCGTCGACACCGCGCGGATGCGGGCGAACCTCGACGCCACCGGCGGGCTGGTCTACACCTCGGCGGTGCTGCTGGAACTGGTCGAGACGGGCCTGTCCCGCGAGGACGCCTACGCCGTCACCCAGGCGGCGGCGATGGAGACCTGGCAGACCGGCGTGCCGTTCCGCGAGACCCTGCGCAAGCACGCTGGCGACCGCGGCCTGCCCCTCGACGAGGCCCGCCTCGACGAGGTCAGCCGCCCCGAGCGCTACACCGAGCGCCTCGGCCCCGTCTTCGCCGCCCTCGCCGCCCTCACCTGACCCGCGGCTGCCGGGGCCGGCTGGCGCCACCAGCCGGCCGGCCCCGGATACCTTCGCCTTCCGTCGTCGCATGATCACGCCAATCCACCGATCAGGCATGCCGCGGCCAGTCACGGACACGTACCTCGTCAAGCCGGCGTTCGACGACGGTACCCACCGGCCAGTCACCGACGAGCTGCATCAAACCGTCGGCCAGGTCGTCGGCGCCGGCGGCAGGCCATCGCTGCGCCTCGAGACTCGCGCGCAGCGCACTGACGTACCGGCGGCGGTCCGTTGCGACGTCACGAATCATCGCGGTCGTCGTCGCCCGGTGGGAGGACATCCCTGCGAACGCGCGCCCACAGCCACATCCGCCGTCGGGATTCCGGCGATCGGTCGCGCAGACGAGCCCGATCCACACGAGCTCCCCCTCGATGCAGTAGTTGAAGTCGTTGTGTCGGCGGCCCTGGGCGGTCGCCGTCGCGGTAAGGATCTTCAAGGTGGCTCCTCGGGTCAGGGAGGAATCGACTGCGCCGACGCCAGGTGGCGCTGGTCGCCGGGTGGAGCGGAAGAGGGACGGCGCCGGACCCGCGCATCGAAACATCCGGGAGCTCGACAGACGAGGAGCAAAAGTCACCGCAATGACATGATCACGACATCGCTGCAGCTAGGAGTCCTAGTTTCAGTGCCGAGGCAGTGCGCGCGAGAAGTGCACGGCGGCGGGCCCGGCGGCCCACTGCTCCGGTTCGCACAGTGACCGACCGAACGATCAGCCGCGTCGCCGGCCAGGACGACCGCCTCAGTGGATGAGGACTTCCAGGGCGACGAGGACCAGGCCGAGCAGGGAGCTGCCGGTCGCGTAGCGAACCAGCCGCCAGCCGCCGAGGCCCGCGGCCCGCCCGGCACGCAGCCCCCAGAGGGCCAGCAGGGCGACGCACGTCCACAGCGCCGCCTCCTGCGCGTCGTCGACGGAGGCGCCGGCGAGCCGCGCCAGCACCAGCACGCCCAGCGGGAGGATCGAGGCCCGTGCCAGCGGCCAGTTCGCCACCAGCGCCGTCCACGCCAGCCGCGGGCCACGGACCCGGGGGCCTGAGGATGGATCGGCCGGAGCGCGGTCCGGGGCGGGACGGCGGCTCACACCGGCGGCCGACCCGGGCGGGTCGGGGCCGGGGTCCGCGTCGCCGGGGCGATCAAGGGCCCCGCTCGGCTCGCCCCGGGCCAGCGGGTGGCCGACGGCATGGGCGTAGCCGTGGGCCAGCCAGAACACGGTCACGGTGACCAGGACGTCGAGCACGATGCCGGCCATCGGGTCGTGCCGCGGGTCCTGGGCGGCAAGCAGGCCCGCGGTGAGCACCGTGCCGTAGATCCCGCTCTCCGGACGCCCCCCGCCCGCTCCCCTCGCCATCCGCCCTCCGCCTCGCCCGCCGCCCCGTCGCTCGCCGCCCTCGCGTCGCCCGCCGCCCCCTCGCCTGCAGGCGGAACCGGTCGGCTCCGTCCATGCTCGGCGCTCGCCGCCGGCACCGCAGGTCGGTGACGGCGGCGTCCGACCTGCGCGGTACGCCGCCAACAGACAAATCGCTGCGCGGGCATGGCGCGGGACGCACCAGGCCACGGGTGGTGTCCGGGGTCGGTACGGTCGGGGCATGCCGCTGACACATGAGGAGTTCGCCGGACTCACCCACCTGGGTTCGGGCAAGGTTCGGGAGCTGTTCGCGGTCGGGGACGACGCCGTGCTCCTGGTCGCCAGCGACCGCATCTCGGCGTTCGACGTGGTCCTGCCGACCGAGATTCCCGACAAGGGCGCCGTGCTGACCGGGCTGTCGCTGTGGTGGTTCGACCAGCTCTCCGACCTCGTCCCGTCGCACGTCATCAGCTCGAACGTGGACGAGTACCCGGCCGAGCTCGCGCCGTACACCGAGCAGTTGCGCGGCCGGTCGATGCTGTGCCGCCGGCTGGACATGGTGCTCATCGAGTGCGTGGCCCGCGGCTACCTGACCGGCAGCGGGCTGAAGGACTACCAGCGCACCGGCGCGGTCAGCGGGCACCCGCTGCCGGCCGGGCTGGTCGACGGCAGCAAGCTGCCGACGACGATCTACACCCCGTCGACGAAGGCGCCGATCGGCCAGCACGACGAGAACATCAGCCGCGCGGACGCGGCCGGGCGGGTCGGTGACGAGCTCGCCGCCGAGCTGGAGCGGCTCACCCTGCAGATCTTCGGGCGGGCCAGCGACCTCGCGGCCGAGCGGGGCATCCTGCTCGCGGACACGAAGTTCGAGTTCGGCCACGACGCCGAGGGCACGCTGCGGCTCGCCGACGAGGTGCTCACCCCCGACTCGTCCCGGTTCTGGCCGGAGGATACCTGGTCGCCGGGCGTCTCCCAGCCGTCGTTCGACAAGCAGTACATCCGGGACTACCTGACGAGCACCGGCTGGGACAAGACCGAGCCGGGACCGGAGCTGCCGGACGACGTCGTCGAGGCGACGCGGGCCCGCTACGTCGAGGCGTACGAGCGGCTGACCGGCATCTCGTTCAAGGACTNCCTCTCCNCCTCCTGAGCCCGCCGCACCGCGGGCGGCAGGCCGGGGAGGCCGGGGTGGGGGCAGCCCCACCCCGCAACGGCGGGTGGCCACAGCGAGAACCCGGTAGCTCACCGCAGTGACCATGAACGCCGGGAACGAGATCGTCGTTCCATGCGCACGCCACCTCCTTCGCCAGCCAGTCCCCCAGGTCAGACAGCCGTCGCGCCCGCATCCGGCCGGCACGTCCGGCGGCCGGAGCAGGCCGACCGGCCGACGCATCTCGCCGCCCGGGCGGCGCGGTGGAGCGTCCGGCACCGGTGGCTGGCCGTCGGCGGCTGGCTGCTCGGCGTCGCCCTGGCGATCGTCCTCGGCAGCACGATCGGCACCCACACCCTGGCCGACGCCGATTACGGAACCGGGGAGGATGCCCGGGCCCAGCACATTCTCGACGAGCACGGCTACGTCAACCCGGCCGACGAGAACGTCCTGATCCAGCGCGCCACCCCCGCGGCGAACCCGCAGGCGCTGCTGGCCGACCCGCAGATCCGGTCGGCGCTGACCGACGCCGCCGCCCGGGTCCGGGCGAGCGGGGTGGCGACGGCGGTGCGCGGCCCGCTGCCCCTGCCCGGCGTGAGCGCCGACCCCGGCCTGGTCTCCCACGATCTGCGCTCGGTGCTGCTGGCCTTCAATCTGAAGGGCACCGACGACGATCCGGCGCCGGTCGAGCCGACGCTGAACGCCGTCGCCGCCGTCCGGGCGGCGCATCCCGGCCTGTCGATCGAACAGTTCGGGGACGCCAGCGCCGACAAGGCCCTCAATGCCACCGTCGGCAAGGACTTCCACCGCGCCGAGCTGCTCGCCATCCCGCTGACTCTCGGCATCCTGCTGGCCGTGTTCGGCGCGGTGGTCGCCGCGGTGATCCCGATGGCGCTGGCGCTGACCGCCTTCGTCGGGGCGCTGGGCCTGGTCGCCTTCGCCAGCCGGCTGTTCCCGACCGACGACACGGCGACCTCGGTCATGCTGCTCATCGGGCTTGCGGTCGGCGTCGACTACGCGCTGTTCTACATCCGCCGGGAACGCGAGGAGCGGGCCGCCGGCCACGGGCCCGAGCGCGCTCTGGAGATCGCCGCCGAGACCTCCGGGCACGCGGTTCTCGTCTCGGGCCTCACCGTCGCGGCGTCCATGGCGGGCCTGTTCATCACCGGCCTGTCGGTGTTCACCGGGGTCGCCGTCGGCACGATCATCGTCGTCCTGGTGGCCGTGCTCGGCTCGCTGACCGTGCTGCCCGCGCTGCTGTCGCTGCTCGGCGACCGGGTGGAGCTGCTGCGCCTGCCGTGGCACCGCCGCGCGGGACGGCCCGCCCGGCGCGGCCGCCTCGTGAGGCGGCGTGATCGGGCCGGCACCGAGCCGGTCGAGCCGTTGGACCCCGCCGCCCACGACCCCAGGAACGACGACCCCAGGCACGACGGGCACCGGTCGGGCGACCATCGGGAGGAGCTGCTCGCGCGGCGGCGCGCCTACCAGGAACAGCTCGCCAGGCCGGGGATCATGGGCCGACTGCTGCGCCGGCCCGGGATGGTCGCCGCGGTGGCCGGCGGACTGCTGGTGCTGCTGGCCCTGCCGGCACTCGGGATGCACACCGCCGAACCCGGCATCGATGACATCCCGAAGAACCTGCCGATCATGAAGACCTACGAGCGGCTCTCCGCGGCGTTCCCCGGCGGCGAGGTGGCCGCGGCGGTGGTCGTCTCCGGCGCCGACGGCAACGACGTCACCACCCCGCAGGCGCGGGCCGCCATCGACGCGCTGCGCACCCGGGCGCTCGCCAGCGGCCGGATGTTCGAGCCGGTGGTCGTCACGATCACCGCCGACCATCGGGTCGCCCGGGTGAAGATCCCGATCGCGGGCAGCGGTACGGACAGGGAGTCGGTCAAGGCGCTGCACACGCTGCGGTCCGTGGTGATCCCGGCGACCATCGGCGCCACGCCGGGCCTGCACGCCGACGTCACCGGCACCACCGCCGGCTCCGCGGACTTCAACGCCCGCCTCAACAGTCGGATCCCGCTGGTCATCGGCTTCGTCATGGTGCTCGCCTTCGGGCTGCTGCTGGCCGCGTTCCGCAGCACCCTGGTCGCGGCCGTGGCCGTCGGGCTGAACCTGCTGTCGGTGGGGGCCGCGTACGGCCTGCTCGTCGCCGTCTTCCAGCACCACTGGGCAGACGGGCTGCTCGGCTACACCTCCACCGGGGCCGTCACCAACTGGCTGCCGCTGATGCTGTTCGTGGTGCTGTTCGGGCTGTCGATGGACTACCAGGTCTTCGTGCTCAGCCGGGTGCGGGAGGCCCGGGAGGCCGGGCTGTCCATGCGCGACGCGGTGACGGTGGGGGTGCGGCGCAGCGCGGGGGTGGTGACCAGCGCGGCGGTCATCATGGTCGCGGTGTTCTCGATCTTCGCGACGCTGTCCCAGGTCAGCATGAAGCAGCTCGGGGTGGGCCTGGGCGCGGCGATCCTCATCGACGCCACCCTGATCCGGGTGATCCTCATGCCGGCCGTGCTCACCCTGCTCGGGGAGCGCGTGTGGCGCGGCGGCCAGCCCGGGTCCGACGGCCCGCGCCGGCCCGACCTGCCCACCCAGCCGATCGGCACCGCCGCCACGGCCGGCACCGCCGCCACGGTCGGCGCGGCCGGCGCGGTCGGCACCCGGGTACCTGCCCGTTCGGACCGCCGGGCGATGCCCCCGGGGTGACGCTCCGCTGTCGACCCCTCGCAGGGGCGCGGGGCACGGGCGCGGGGCTGGGGAAACGGCACGTGGATCATCGGGACGATGCCCGGATCACAGGGAGTCGCGGCGAGCATTGCGGGCGAGTTACAGTGGCGCTCGACGTCCGGTACCCCACCCGAGGACTGGAACGGAAACCATGAGCATCGTCTCCTCCACCGCGCCCGACCGCGCCCCGCGCCCCGGCCGGCCCACCGGTTCCGAGTCCGTCGCCGCCGAGCCTGCAGCGACCGCCGATCCCGCGGCGGCGGCCCGGCCCACGGCGGCGGCCGCCGAGCTTCCCGCAACGGCGGCGCGGCCCACCGCCATCCCCAGCCCGGCGCCAGCGCCGGGCGGACCCGGTCGGCCCGTGCTGGCTCGCGACCGGGCCGAGCTACGGGCCGCCCTCGTCGCACTGGACCGGGCGGCCGGCGCGCACCCGCGAGCCGCCGCCGCGGGCGAGGCGGGGCCCGCCCGCGCGGCCTCGCGGCACGACCGGCCGGTCCGCGCCGTCGTCATGACCATGGGGGCGCTGCACGAGGGGCACGCCAGCCTGCTGCGCGCGGCCCGCGCCCGGGCGGACCAGGTGGTGGCCACGATCTTCGTCAACCCGCTGCAGTTCGGCGCGGGCGAGGACCTCGACCGCTATCCGCGCACGCTCGCCGCGGACCTCGCGGTGTGCGCCCGGGAGGGAGTCGACGTGGTGTTCGCCCCCGCGGTGATCCACGATCCGCCGCCGCTGGTCCGGTTCAGCGCCGGCCCGCTCGGCGCGGTGCTGGAGGGGGCGTCCCGCCCCGGCCACTTCGACGGGATGCTCACCCTCGTCGGGACCATGCTGCACCTGGTCCAGCCCGACCTGGCGTTCTTCGGGCGCAAGGACGCCCAGCAGCTCGTCTGCATCCGGCGGATGGTCGCCGACCTCGCCTTCGACGTGACCGTGATCGGGGTGGAGACGGCCCGCGAGCCCGACGGCCTGGCGAGGTCGAGCCGCAACGTCTACCTCACCGCCGAGCAGCGGACCGACGCGCTCGCGCTGTCCCGGGCGCTCGCCGCCGGCGCG
This sequence comes from Frankia torreyi, assembly GCF_000948395.1. GTDB lineage: Bacteria > Actinomycetota > Actinomycetes > Frankiales > Frankiaceae > Frankia > Frankia torreyi. Next base: position 178,676 of record NZ_JYFN01000006.1, read on the forward strand.
GCGGCCGCCGGCGACGGGGCGCCGGCGGTGCTCGCGGCCGCGCGCGCCGTGCTCGACGCGGCGGACGGCGTGGACGTCGACTACCTCGAACTGGCCAGCCCCGAGGACCTGGGGCCGGTGCGCGGCGGCCCCGCGCTGCTGCTCGTCGCCGCCCGCGTGGGCACGACCCGCCTCATCGACAACATCTCGCTCATCCTCCCCACCGACACCCAGGGAGCCTGACCGTGCTGCGCACCATGCTCACCGCCAAGATCCACCGGGCCACGGTCACCCAGGCCGACCTGCACTACGTAGGCTCGGTGACGATCGACGCCGACCTGCTCGAGGCCGCCGACCTGCTCCCCGGCGAGCAGGTGACGATCGTCGACATCAACAACGGGGCCCGCCTGGAGACGTACGCGATCGCGGGCCCGGCCGGCAGCGGCGTGATCGGCATCAACGGCGCGGCGGCCCGGCTGGTCCAGCCCGGGGACCTCGTCATCATCATCGCCTACGGGATGATGGATGACGCCGAGGCGCGCCGGCACGTCCCGAGGGTGCTGTTCGTCGACGCCGAGAACCGGATCATCGGCCGTGGGCACGACCCGGCCGAGGCGCTTCCCGACGATCCCTCGAGCCTGCGCGGCGACGTCGCCGTGCCGGCCAACCCGGTGACGGCCGCCGCCCGCCGGGGCACCCCGGTCCACCAGGCCCCCGTCGCGGTCGCGGCGAGCCGGACGGTCGTGGCGCCCCGGTGATCGTGCTACCGTGCCGGCTCGGCGCGCCGCGTCCAGGATGGAGCCGCGCCGCGGACATCGTCGTCATCGGATCGGGGATCGCCGGCCTCACCGCGGTCCTGCACCTGCGCCGGGAGCTGCCCGCGGCCCGGGTCCTGCTGGTCACGAAGGCGCATCTCGACGCCGGCTCCACCCGCTGGGCGCAGGGCGGGATCGCCGCGGCGCTCGCCGCCGAGGACTCCCCCGCCGACCATCTCGCCGACACCCTCGTCGCCGGCGTCGGCCTGTGCGACCCGGACGCCGCGCGGGTGCTGGTCGACGAGGGACCGGCCCGGGTGCGGGAACTCGCCGAGCTCGGCGCGCGCTTCGACCGGGCCGACGACGGCTCGTTCGCCCTCACCCGCGAGGGCGGACACCTGCGCAACCGGATCGTCCACGCCGGCGGCGACGCCACCGGGCTGGAGGTCGAGCGGGCCCTGATCGCCGCGGTGCGGGCCGATCCGGCGGTCGAAGTGATCGAGAACGCGCTCGTCCTGGACCTGCTGCGGGATGCCGACGGCCGGGCGGCCGGCGCGACCCTGCACGTGCTCGGCGAGGGCAGTCAGGACGGCGTCGGGGCGGTCACCGCGCCCGCGGTCGTGCTCGCGACCGGCGGGATGGGGCAGATCTTCGCCTCGACCACCAATCCGGGCGTCTCCACCGGCGATGGCGTGGCACTGGCGCTGCGGGCCGGCGCCGTCGTCGCCGACCTGGAGTTCGTCCAGTTCCACCCGACCGCGCTGTGGCTGCCGCCGGCGGAATCGGCCCAGGTGGGCGCCCAACCCGGCGGCCAGCAGCCGCTGGTCAGCGAGGCGATGCGCGGCGAGGGCGCCGTCCTCGTCGACGCCGCCGGAGCGCGGGTGATGGCCGGTGCCCACCCGCTCGCCGACCTCGCCCCCCGCGACGTCGTCGCCAAGCAGATGTCGCGGGTGATGGCCGCGCAGGGGGTCGAGCACCTCTACCTCGACGCCCGGGGGCTCGGGGCGCAGACGATCGAGCGACGCTTCCCCTCGATCACCGCTCGCTGCCGCTCCGTCGGCGTCGACCCGGTGACCATGCCGATCCCGGTCGCGCCGGCCGCCCACTACGCCTCCGGCGGGGTGCGCACCGACCTGTGGGGCCGCACCACCGTCCCCGGCCTGTACGCCTGCGGGGAGGTGGCCTGCACCGGGGTGCACGGCGCCAACCGGCTGGCGTCGAACAGCCTGCTGGAGGGCCTGGTCTTCGCCGCCCGCATCGCCCAGGACATCGCGGGCGCCGAGCACGCGGGCCGGTGCCGGGACGCGGTGCCGGCCGCCCCGGTCGTCGGCCGGGGCAGCGGACTGACCGATCCGGCCGAACGCGCCGAGCTGACCCGGGCGATGACCGACGGCGCCGGGGTGCTGCGCAGCGCCGACAGCCTGCGGGCGACGGCGAAGGTCCTCGCCGGCCTCGGGGACCTTCGGGTCAGCGGCGCAACCGTGACCGCCGGCCCGCCGGCCTGGGAGATGACCAATCTGCGTACCGTCGCAACCGCGCTGGTCGCCGCCGCCGCGACCCGCACGGAGACGCGGGGCTCGCACTGGCGGGAGGACTTCGGTGACCGCGACGACGCGCACTGGCTCGGCCGGATCCTGACCCGGCTCGACCCGGAGGGGGAACTGATCATCAACGTCGAACCCATGCGGCCGGCGCCGTGAGCGGGACCGACGTGCACGGCCAGACCGACGGGCACGGCCAGACCGAGGTGCACGGCTGGACCGAGGTGCACGGCTGGACCGAGGTGCACAGCGGTCGGCTGTCCCCCGCCACCCGCAGCGCGCTGGCCGCGGCCGGCCTTGACCCCGAAGGCGTCGTCGCGGTGATCGGCCGGGCCGTCGCCGAGGACCTGCCGAGCTGCGAGCCGGACGGCCCGGGCGGCGCCGGCGCGGTCGACGCCACCTCCGAGGCGACCGTCGACGCTGCCCTGGTCGGGCACGGCGCCCTGGTCAGCCGCGCGGCGGGGACGGTCGCCGGGCTGCCGGTGGCCGCGGCCGTGTTCGAGAGCCTGCTCGGCCGGTCCGTGACCGTCACCCTGACCGCCCGCGACGGCGACGCCGTCTCCCCCGGCACGACGGTGGCCCGGGTCAACGGCCCGGTCCGGGGCCTGCTCACCGCCGAGCGCACCGCGCTGAACCTGCTGTGCCACCTGTCCGGGATCGCCACGCTGACCCGGGCCTGGGTCGACGCCGTCGCCGGGACGGGCGCGGCGATCCGCGACACCCGCAAGACACTGCCCGGCCTGCGCGCCCTGGAGAAGTACGCCGTGCGCTGCGGCGGGGGCAGCAATCACCGGATGTCGCTGACCGACGCCGCCCTGATCAAGGACAACCACGTGGTCGCCGCCGGCGGGGTGGCGGCGGCCTTCGCCGCGGTGCGGGCCCGGTTCCCGGGGCTGCCCGTCGAGGTCGAGTGCGACACCGTCGACCAGGTCGCCGAGGCGGTCGCCGCGGGGGCGGACCTCATCCTCTGCGACAACATGACCCCGCGGGACCTGCGGGCCTCGGTGGCCGTCGCGAGGCCCGCGGGGGTACGCCTGGAGGCCAGCGGCGGGCTGAGCCTGCGGGTGGCCGCGGACATCGCGGCCACCGGGGTGGACTATCTTGCGGTCGGCGCCCTGACCCACTCGGCGCCCGCTCTCGATCTCGGCCTCGATCTCGATCCCGGCCGGCAGTCGGGACCGGACTGCGCGGGCCCGAGCCCGGCGGGCCCGACCGTGGAGGAGTCCTGATGCTGCTCGCCATCGACGTCGGCAACACCAACACCGTCGTCGGCGTCTTCGACGGCGACGACCTCGCCGACTCCTGGCGGGTCCGCACCGATCCGCACGCCACCGCCGACGAGCTCGTGCTGCTCTACCGCGGGCTGCTCGGCGAGCATCGGATCACGGGCGTGTCGATCTGCTCGACGGTCCCCGCGGCGCTGCGGGAGCTGCGCCGGATGGTGGTCCGCGCCTTCCGCGACATTCCGGTCGTCATCGTCGAACCGGGTACCCGGACGGGGGTGCCGATCCTGATCGACAACCCCAAGGAGGCCGGGGCGGACCGCATCATGAACACGCTCGCCGCGCATCACCTGTACGGCGGGCCGGCGATCGTCGTCGACTTCGGGACCTCGACGAACCTGGACGTGGTCTCGGCGCGGGGCGAGTTCATCGGCGGGGTGCTCGCGCCCGGCATCGAGATCGCGCTGGACGCGCTGGCGTCCCGGGCGGCGCAGTTGCGCAAGGTCGAGCTCACCCCGCCGCGGTCGGTGATCGGCAAGAGCACCGTCGAGGCGCTGCAGTCCGGGATGATCTACGGGGTCGCCGGGCAGGTGGACGGGCTGGTCCGACGGATCCGCGCCGAACTCGGCGCGCACGCGACCGCGATCGCCACCGGCGGGCTCGCCTCGCTCGTCGTCAAGGAGAGCGAAACGCTCGACCGGCACGAGCCGCATCTCACACTCATCGGTCTCCGCCTGGTCTTCGAGAAGAACATCTGATTCCGGCCCCGGCGTGATTCGTCCGGCGAGCGGCGGACGAATTCTCCCCCGGATGGTGGTCGGACAACCGACAGCCCGCCGGATCCGGGGTGCGCGACCGGTTCCACCGGTTACGATTCCAAGCTATGCGGGACCGATCCTCGGAGGCTTGGACGGGTGACGGGCCCGGCCGGGCCGGGCGTCTCGTCCGGCCCTTCCTTCTCGCGCTGTCGACGGTATTTCTGTATACCGCCGTGACGGCGTCGTCCGGATGGAATGCACCGGCGTTCGCGGCGGCGCGCCCCCGCACCCTGGCGGTGCTGGGCGACTCCTACTCCTCCGGCGAGGGCAGTCCGCCCTTCGACGTGCTCACGCCCCGCTGTCGGCGTAGCAACCAGGCGTGGCCGCGAAAACTCGCCACCATGGAGCCGCCGGCCACCGTCGCGCTGTTCGCCGCGTGCGCCGGGGCGACCACGGACGCCCTCAACGAATCGTTCAAGGGCGAAGTGCCACAGCTCACCCAGTTGCGGCGGCTGCGCACCGCCCCGGATGTCGTCACCATCACCATCGGCGGCAACGACGCCGGTTTCAGCAACGTAATCCTGAGCTGCTTCGCCTGGAAATGTTTCTGGGATGGCGAGGACAAGCGCGAGCGAAATCTCATCACCAAGGAACTCCCGGACGTCCTGAGCGCGAACTATGCTGCGGTGAAGGCGGCGGCGCCACACTCCAGGATCCTCGTCGTCGGATATCCCGACATCTTCCCGAGCAGCCAGCGCAAGAACACCTGTAAATGGCTGAGCAACACCGAACGGCGCCAGCTCACCAACCTGAACAGCCAGTTGAACCGGGTGATCCGACGGGCGGCGGCCGACGCGGACGTGGAGTACGTCGCGACCGACCGGGCGCTGCGCGGCCACGAGATCTGTACCAAGGACTCCTGGGTGGCCCCGATCGGCCTGCTGCCGCCGGCCCGCGACCTCAGCGCGCACCCGACGGCCCGCGGCCAGCAGGCCATCGCCACGGCGGTCGACCGCTACCTCGCCGATGACCGCCGCTGACCCTCCGTCCGGCGGTGCCCGGGGGCGATCGCGGCCGGCGATGGCACGATCAGGTCCTGAAGGAGGGGTGGTCTTCAGCCGGTACCCGAGGCGGCTGGCTCCCCTGAACGCTAGGCTCTCACCTAACGCAGATGTCGGCGGCTTGGAAGCAGACAATCATGACGATACGTAGTGCAGACCAGGTCTATACGATACGTATCGAACCGGCGGAAATCGACGGCGGCTACATCGCGGAGGTCCTCGAGCTCCCAGGGTGCGTGTCCCAGGGCGACAGTCTCGACGAGACGGTGGACAACATCCTCGACGCGATGATCCTCGTCCTGGAGGTCCAGAGCGGCCAGCACCTCAGCGTGGGCCGGCACGAGCAGCCCGACGCCGACAGACTACCGACGGAGCTGTCCGTCCCGGTCCGGGTGGCGGCCTGAGCTCCGCGGCCCCTACGACAGCGGATCGTCAGCGCCGCCGGAAGTAGTCGCAGTACTCCTCCGGGGTGAGTCCGGCTCGTTCGATGAGCTTGGCCAGCAGCGGCCGCTTGACCTCCTGTCCATTGCAGGGCACCGAGAGATTCGCCTGCACCCCGGCCCGGCGGAGCACGACGTGGCTACCGCTGCGGCGAGCCACCTCCCAACCCGCCCGTTGGAACGCGGCCACATGCCGGTCTCCGACCGCGACGGGAAGATCTTTCAGCCCCATCAACCCTGGCCTATTCGTCGTCGAATGGAACAGACTTGCGTAGCGCCGTAACAGCCGGGCCGTGAACAGAAGATCTCCGACCCGTGCACACGCACCGTACCGGCAAGGGATGCACGATCCCCGCCCAGGTACGCACACGGATCGCCGAGAGCTACAAAACGTTCCATAACGGACACAACGTGTCAAGCTGACACTGTCGCGGTAGGTGATCGGCGACTTTCCGGTATGGGTGGCCACGGCAGATCACAGCGCCCCAGTCGTGCCGCGCCGCCGGGCCGACCACGCCGCCGCGCCGCCGACCGATCTCGCCCACCCGTTCGCGCCAACGGCTCGCACCCCGCCACCTGCGGTGCGGCACTCCAAGGTGACCTGCGGATGCGCGACGCCGACGACCCGAGGACAATCGGCCACGTTATGCAGTCGGGTGCGAGCTCGCGGCCAACTCCGGCGCGAGCGCCGGAGGACGGCGGATGTCGGTTCTACCACTTGCACGCAGGGTGGCGGTGAGGTGCCGCAGAGCCCACAACGGATAGGGGCCGCGGAACACCTCATGCCCGGCATGCATGCCGGTGGGGCCACACGCATTTGACAGCAAGCCTGAAGTTAGCCTTACCTAAGTAAATGCTCGTGCCACTGCCGGCTCCCGCAACGCCGCGGGAGCCGGCCGCCGAAGGCGGATCCTCGCCTCCCCGATCCCCACGGGAGTCGAGCGCGACCGCCGCCCAGGGAATGGTCCCGCCTAGCCTCGCCAGCGCGCTGGAACCTCGCAGCCTGTGTCACGGCGTGCCGACCGGCCCCGGCTGGGCGGACTGCGCCTTCCTCTCCGGCCCGGCGGGAGTGACGCGGTCGCTGGCCCGGATCGCCCGGTCCCATCCCGGCGCCAGCCCCGAGGTCGCCGCGAGCTACCTGGCCAACTGGTACTCCGCCGCCGTCGTCGCGCCCGCCATCGCCTCCTACGTGCTGCTGCGGCGAGTCCCGGACCTGGGACCGGCGGGAATGTCGCTGCGGGAGCTCGACAGCGGCTGGTTCGACCGGACGGCGCTGCACCTGCCCGTCGGGACGGCGCTGGCCGACTCCGCGCCAGCCGAGGGCCCCGTCGACCGGGCGACGCGGCCCCACGTCGGGTCGGACCGGGTGGTCGGCGATCTCGCCGCGCTGCGGGAGGTCCTCGTGGACGAGGTGCTCACCCATCTGAGTCCGTTCGTCCGCGAGCTGCGGGCGCGGGTCCGACTCGGCTACCCGGCCCTCTGGGGCGCCGTGGCCGCTCAGTGCGCCCGGGCCTTCCTGCTGACCGAGCGGGCCACCGGGGACCCCGATGCGGGACGGCAGGAGGCGGACGCCTTCTTCGAACGGGCGGCCCCGACGATGCGTGCCCGCCCGCGTTGGCACGAATTCGTCCATCGCGGCCGGCCCTACACCGGGATGCGCTGTGGATCGTGCTGCCTCGCGCACCGCCTCGGGGACGAGTACTGCACGACCTGCCCCTTCACCGACGACACCGAACGGGAGCGGCGCATGCGTGCCTGGATAGATACGCAGGGTAATGGAGGTCTTGCGGTCTGACCTGCGTTCGGCACGCGGTCCGCGGTTGGCGCACGTAAAGTAGCTATAGGAAGGCGTTGAGTCCGACAATTGCAAGATCTTTAAAGTCTTGACGCCGAACAGTAACATCAAAATGACAAAGCGATGTGCATGTGGCGCCAATCACAACAGAAGGCACCCCACCATCGACTACCGTCGGTAGCGACGAGGGAGAGTCGGCTCGGGCGGGAGACCGCCTGGCGGGCGGATCCCACCGCCCCGAGCGGGCGGGCGGCGATGGTGCCGCGCGGCTCGAGTCGTTCTGCTCTTGGCGGAACGACGTGACGGAATCATGGCTGGTCGGCCACGGTTGCCCTAGGCGTCTCCGCTGGTCGGACCGGCAGTTGAGCTGGTCCTCCGTCCCCGACGAAGTGGACGGAGCCGGCGGGTAGGTTTCTGTTCGATGCGTGAGGACATGCCTCGGCGGAGCTAGCATGCGGATACCGGCTGTCGTGTGGTCGGTCGCAGCTCGAAGGAGCGCACATGTTCGAGAGATTCACCGACCGGGCACGTCGGGTCGTCGTCCTGGCCCAAGAAGAGGCCAGGATGCTCAACCACAACTACATCGGGACCGAGCACATCCTGCTCGGCCTGATCCACGAGGGCGAGGGCGTCGCCGCCAAGGCCCTCGAGTCCCTCGGCATCTCCCTTGAGGGTGTGCGGTCTCAGGTCGAGGAGATCATCGGCCAGGGCCAGCAGGCACCGAGCGGGCACATTCCGTTCACCCCGCGTGCGAAGAAGGTCCTGGAGCTGTCGCTTCGGGAGGCCCTCCAGCTCGGCCACAACTACATCGGGACCGAACACATCCTGCTCGGCCTGATCCGCGAGGGCGAGGGCGTCGCCGCCCAGGTGCTCGTCAAGCTGGGCGCGGACCTCAACCGCGTGCGCCAGCAGGTCATCCAGCTCCTGTCCGGCTACCAGGGCAAGGGCGAGACGGCCACCTCCGGCGCTCCGGCCGAGGGCACCCCGTCCACCTCGCTGGTGCTCGACCAGTTCGGCCGCAACCTCACCGCGGCGGCGCGCGAGTCCAAGCTCGACCCGGTCATCGGGCGCGAGAAGGAGATCGAGCGCGTCATGCAGGTGCTGTCGCGCCGGACCAAGAACAACCCGGTCCTGATCGGCGAGCCCGGAGTCGGCAAGACCGCCGTCGTCGAGGGCCTGGCGCAGGCGATCGTCAAGGGCGAGGTGCCCGAGACCCTGAAGGACAAGCAGCTCTACACCCTCGACCTCGGCGCCCTGGTCGCCGGTTCCCGCTACCGCGGTGACTTCGAGGAGCGGCTGAAGAAGGTCCTCAAGGAGATCCGCACCCGCGGCGACATCATCCTGTTCATCGACGAGCTGCACACGCTGGTCGGCGCGGGCGCCGCGGAGGGCGCGATCGACGCCGCGTCGATCCTCAAGCCGATGCTCGCCCGCGGTGAGCTGCAGACCATCGGTGCCACCACCCTCGACGAGTACCGCAAGCACCTGGAGAAGGACGCCGCGCTCGAGCGCCGCTTCCAGCCGATCCAGGTCGCGGAGCCGTCGGTGGCGCACACCATCGAGATCCTCAAGGGCCTGCGCGACCGGTACGAGGCGCACCACCGCGTCTCGATCACCGACGCCGCCCTGGTCGCCGCCGCCTCCCTGGCCGACCGGTACATCTCGGACCGCTTCCTGCCGGACAAGGCGATCGACCTGATCGACGAGGCCGGCTCGCGGATGCGCATCCGCCGGATGACCGCGCCGCCGGACCTGCGCGAGTTCGACGAGCGCATCGCGGGTGTCCGCCGGGACAAGGAGTCCGCGATCGACGCGCAGGACTTCGAGAAGGCCGCCTCGCTGCGGGACAAGGAGAAGACCCTCCTGTCCGAGAAGGCGAAGCGGGAGAAGGAGTGGAAGGCCGGCGACATGGACGTCGTCGCCGAGGTGGGCGACGAGGAGATCGCCGAGGTGCTCGCCATCTGGACGGGCATCCCGGTCTTCAAGCTCACCGAGGAGGAGACGGCCCGTCTGCTCCGCATGGAGGACGAGCTGCACAAGCGGGTCATCGGCCAGCAGCAGGCCATCAAGGCCGTCTCGCAGGCGATCCGGCGCACTCGTGCCGGGCTGAAGGACCCCAAGCGTCCCGGCGGGTCGTTCATCTTCGCCGGCCCGTCCGGTGTCGGTAAGACCGAGCTGTCCAAGACGCTCGCCGAGTTCCTCTTCGGTGACGAGGACGCGCTCATCCAGCTCGACATGTCCGAGTACATGGAGAAGCACACCGTCTCGCGGCTGGTGGGCTCCCCGCCCGGCTACGTCGGCTACGAGGAGGGCGGCCAGCTCACCGAGCGGGTGCGGCGCAAGCCGTTCTCGGTCGTCCTGTTCGACGAGGTCGAGAAGGCGCACCCCGACGTCTTCAACACGCTCCTGCAGATCCTGGAGGACGGTCGCCTGACCGACTCCCAGGGCCGACTGGTCGACTTCAAGAACACCGTCCTGATCATGACGTCGAACCTGGGCACCCGGGACATCTCCAAGGGCCCCGGCATCGGCTTCGCCACCGGTCAGGGCGCCGTTGACTACGAGCGGATGAAGGCGAAGGTCCAGGACGAGCTCAAGCAGCACTTCCGGCCGGAGTTCCTCAACCGGATCGACGACATCATCGTCTTCCACCAGCTCTCCGAGAACGAGATCATCCAGATCGTCGATCTCATGCTGGCCCGGGTGGACATCCAGCTCAAGAACAAGGACATGGCCCTCGAGCTGACGTCGGCTGCCAAGGCGCTGCTGGCGAAGAAGGGCTACGACCCCGTGCTCGGCGCCAGGCCGCTGCGCCGGACGATCCAGCGGGAGATCGAGGACGTCCTGTCCGAGAAGATCCTGTACGGCACGCTCAAGCCGGGCGAGATCGTCGTCGGTGACGTCGAGGGCGAGGACGAGGACGCGAAGTTCGTCTTCCGCGGCGAGACCAAGCCGAACCAGGTGCCGGACGCGCCGCCGATCGACCTCGCCAAGTCCAGCGAGTAGCGCCAGCGGCGCGTCACCAGCGCCGCCGGACTGCGGCTGAGCCCCGGTACCCCACCAGGTTCCGGGGCTCAGTCGTTTCCGCGGCCCGCGCAATCGGCTCCGGCGCAGGCTCAGGTGTAGGCATCCCAGGCGAGGCTCGCGGCGAGGCCGAGCGCGGCCAGCCCGATGAGCACCCGCAGGATGTCGCCCGGCAGCCGGCGCACGATCAGCGGCCCGACCGCGCCGCCGATCAGCAGACCGACGGCCAGGGGCGCCACCGCGGCCCAGCGCACCGGGCCGAAGACGGCGAACCCCGCCGCCGCGACCAGATTCGCGAAGCCCGACGACACGTTCTTGATCGCATTGACCCGGGCGAGCGGCTCGGGGATCGCCACCGCGAGCACGGCGAGCAGCGCCACTCCGCCACCGGCGCCGAAATAGCCCAGGTAGATCCCGGTTCCGAAGACCGCGGCGAGCACCGCCGGGCCGCCCTCGGCCGGCGCTTCGGCCCGTCGGGCGAGGATCCGGGGCTGCGCCCACAGCAGCACGGCCGCCCCGGCGATCAGCACCGGCACCGCTCGTTCGAACGTCCGCTCCGGCAGCGTGAGAAGCAGGACGGCGCCCACCGCCCCGCCGGCGAGGGCCATCGCCGCGAACCGGGCGACCCGGTCGGTCTGACCCGCGAGCTCGGGTCGCGACCCGGCGGCCGCGCCGACCGCGACGAACAGCAGCGCCGTCGTGTTGGTGACGTTCGCCGCCAGCGGCGGCAGCCCGGTCGCGAGCAGCGCGGGGTAGGAGACGAGCGACGCCAGCCCCGCGACGGTGCTGGTGATGCCGGCCAGCACGCCGGCGCCCACCAGCAGGGCGATGTCGGCGGCGGTCAGGGTCACCCCCCGGTGTCACCCGTCCCTGGGACGGCGGGCGCCTGCGGCGTCACCCGGACAGTAGGGGATCACGGGTTCGGCCCCGGTGGCGGCGCAACGTCGGCTACCCCACACGACGTTCGGTCGATGGGCGGCCGCGGGCCATGGCACCATGCTCGTTGGTCGGCAACGAGACCAGCTCAGGTGAGACCAGCTCAGGCGGGACCAGATCGGACGGGACCGGATCAGACGGGACCAGGTCAGACGGGACCAGGTCGGACAGCAGGCGGGATCGGGTGGAGTGACGGGCGGTGCCGACGACGCCCACGGCGTCCATCTCACCTTCGGCGCCGAGCCGGCGACGGTCATGGTCGTCTCCTGGCTGACCCGCGGCCCCGTAACCCGGCCCGCGGTGCGCTGCGGGTCCCAACCCGGCACCGTCGGCGAGCCGGTCCCGGCGACCACCCGCTCCTACCGGGACGCCCGCACCAGCGAGCAGGTCTTCGTCCATCACGCGACCCTGACCGGGCTCGAACCCGCCACGGACTACGCGTTCACCCTCGAGCACGACGGCCGCCCGCAGGCTGCGGACGGCTCGTTCCGCACGGCTCCGGGCTCGCGGGCCGCCTTCGGCTTCACCTTCTTCGGCGATCAGGGCACCGACCGCCCGTACGACCCGTTCGGCTCGCCCGCCTCCGGGTACGCCGTGGCCGGCGTCGAGCGGTGCGCACCGCTGTTCGCGCTCACCGGCGGGGATCTGTCCTACGCCAACCAGCGTGAGGACCCGGTACGCACCTGGTCCGACTGGTTCACGATGATCAGCCCGTCCGCGGGGTCACGGCCGTGGATGCCCTGCGTCGGCAACCACGAGATCGAGCGGGGGAACGGGGCGCTGGGGCTCGCGGCCTACCAGACCTACTTCGAACTGCCGCCGAACGGGGGCGAGGGCTACCTCGCGGGCCTCTGGTACGCCTTCACGGTCGGGGCGGTCCGTTTCGTGGTGGTCAGCGCCGACGACGTCTGCTACCAGAACAGTGGCCCGATCTACCTGCGCGGGTTCAGCGCCGGCCGGCAGACCGCCTGGCTCGCTCGGACGCTGGAGCAGGCCCGGGCCGACCCGGACATCGACTGGATCGTGGTCGTCATGCACCATGCGGCCCTGTCCACGTCGGCCGATCACAACGGCGCCGATCTGGGCATCCGGGAGGCCTGGCTGCCGCTGTTCGACCGGCACGGAGTGGACCTCGTGCTCTACGGGCACGAGCACCACTACGAACGCAGCCACCCGGTGCGGGGCACCGTCCCGGGCAGCCGGACCCTCGCCCCCCGACCGGTGGTGGGGGCGGTCGGGTCCGGCGGCGCCGTCGTGGACACGTCGGCGGGCACGGTCCACCTGATGGCGGGCACCGGAGGCTCGTCGTCGCCGTCCACGGACACGCTGCTCGATCCGCCGGCCGGACGGATCGTGGTCGGCGTCCGTGACCCCGAACCGGGGCGCCGGCACCGGACCGCCGTCCGCGAGCTCGAGGACGCGGCCTGGTTGGCTTTCCGAGCCCCCGATCATCCCTACGCCTTCGCCGGGTTCGAGGTGGATCCCGGCGAGCCCGGCGGGCTGACCAGCATCCGGATCACCGCGTACGACTCGGGTTCCCCCGACCCGGTGCCGTTCGACCGGGTGACTCTGGTCCGGCCCAGAACCGACGCGGCGCCGACCGGCTGACGCCGGGAGCAGGCCCTGGACCTCCGCCGACAGTTGACGTCCGCCGACAGTTGACGTCCGCCGCGAGGTCCGAAGACGCCCCGAGGAGAGAATGCGGAAGTCACCGGGGTGCGCCTCGATCGGCGATCTTCCGATCGTTCACCGCTCGCCTTCGGTGACGAAATATGTTCCGGTCGCGCCGCCGAGCCGAATTAACGTTACGCCCGGTGAAGAAGGCCGCCCCCGCCCCCGGCGCGACGAGATGATCGCGCGCGGTCCCGAGCTCCTTTCACCGGACAGTCCGGCCACCCCGGCGGTGACCGCCGGACATCCCGCGGAACATCGAACCGACATCAGCACTGCAACGTCCGCCCATCTTTGCCGGAAACCCCGGCGCGGCGTTCGGAGCAGACGTACGTAACGACAGCCGGGCCGATCATCGACCACCGACCCTTGGCGCACCGCAAACGGGAACAACGTGCTGCACATGCCGCTGCACGGGGCACCTGCCTTCGGCTCCGTCACGCGGCGGAGCCGAAGGTAATTCCCGCCGCCGGCACGGTCGCTCCCGGCGGCGGCGTCCGGAGATCCAGCCACTCGGGCCTGGATGATTTTTTCGGACTTTCGCTGGACCGACCGGGGGTCCAAGGAATAACTTTCGCGAGTAGGCGGTAATCGACCGACTACACGATCATTGTCGACTACGGCGAACCGGGAGGACGTCCATTGTCAGGGAAGCAGCGGACGCCGAGTGGGGGCAGCTCGTCCCGTCCATGCGCCGAAACCCGGGCCTCCATTGTGCGGGAGCATTGCCTGCCAGCAAATCAACGGCAGTCCCGATACCCGTCGAAGGTCGGCCTCGCACCGGCATACCCGACGCGGAGGAATGAACGTCCGCGGGGCCGGTGGAATGCTTCGATGCTGCGCGGGACGGCCTTCACCCGGAGCCTTCGGTGAGCACCGCGACCGGCCCGGTTGCCACCCTGGACCTGCGCTCGGGCTGCCGGCGGCGGGTGGCGCGACGCCCCTGGGCCCCCGGCACCCTGCGGACCCTGCTCACCCGACGCCCGCGGTTCGACGTGGGCGCTGCGGAGCGTCTGCTGATCGTCGACGAGGCCCGCACGGCAGCGGCTCACCAGGCCGGACTGGCTGCGCTGACCACCGGGCGCCCCGCCGAGTCGGTGCTGCTCGTCCTGGTGGGGCCGGTGCCGGGCGAGATCACCGCGCCCGGGACACACGGAGCGCCGGCGCCGGCGGACACCGGCGCCGACCCGTGGCGCGGCACCGGTGCCCAGGACGAAGGTGCCCAGGACGAATTGTTCGGCGCCGTGCCGGGTGACGAGACGCTCCCCGACCTCGACGCCCCCTACAACCCGGCCTTCTATGCCTTCGTCGACGACACCGCCTTCGTCGACGACGGATCCCTCGGCGACGACGCACCCGAGGGATCCGCGCGGCCGACCGCGGCGGCCGCGTCTGCGGCGCCCGGCAGTGCGCCCACCATCCCGGCGATCCTCTGGGTCGGGGCGGTCGAGGGCAGACCGTCGGCCGCCGCGGTGGACTCGGCCGGGCCGGCGCTACGGGTGCTGCTCGACGCGCTGCGCAGCCCCGAGGTGTTCGACGAGGTCACCCGCGCGGTGTCCGCCATGCCCGGCTGCCTCGCCTTCCCCGGCATCCGCGCCGTCGTCGGCCGGCTCCCCGGCGAGTTGCTGCGCGGGTTGCAGATCGGGGCCACATCCTGGTCGGATGCCCCCACCGATGCGGCGGTGGTCCCCGAGCTTGCCGGCGAGGGGCGGTTGGCGCTGTTGGATCCCAGCTCCGACGCTGCGACGATCATCGCCTTCGCGCCACGGGTTGCCCGCCCGGAGCCGCCACCGCCACCGCCGGAGACGGACGGCGCCGGCCCGGCGGACCCGGTCGGGCCGACCATCGAGATCGTCTGGACCGCGGCGACGATGCTCGCCGGCGTGCTGCGGCTGACCCCCGCGCGGGACGCCGACGTGCTGGGGGTCCTGTTCCCGGGGCTGCGACCGTGAATCGCGCCGCCCCCGCGGCCTCGGACCACGCCCCCGCGGCGCGGGACGCCACCTCCGCGGTGACCCGTCTGGACCAGATCGTCTACGCCTGGTCCAGGCGGACGCGGGCCGGCGCCGAGGGCTACTTTCCCATCGCGAGCTCGCTGAGCTCCGCGGTGACCCGTTCGTGGAACGGCCTGCTCGCCGCCCAGGTCGAGGCGGGCGACAGCCCCGTCGACCAGCCGCCGCCCGCGCTCGCCTACGTCGTCGGCGCACCCGACCGGCCCATCCGGGACGATCCGGACGACGTGCCGGACGCCGCGCTCGTCCACCACGTCCACGTCGCCGGCCGAAGCGGCGCCGGTAGCGGCCGGCTACGGGCGCACGTCCTGATCGGCCGGGCCGACTACCTGACCGAACGGGTCGCGCTGGCGCTGTACGCGGCCGGCGGGGCCACGGCCGGTGGGGCCACGGCCGGTGGCGCCCGGACCACACCGCGGCTGAACCCCCTGCACCTCGATGATCTCACCGCGCAGCGACGGGTCGGCGAGCGGACGCTGCGCCAGGCCGCCCGAGCCGCCGCCCGGCGTAACCGGCTGACCGTCCTGGTCTCGGCGGCCCTCACCTGGTCGTGGACGGACCGACCGGTCGTGGTGTCGCACACCGGCTCGGACGAGGCCGTCACGCTGATGTGGGCACTCGTCGAGATGCTCGAAGGGGTGCTCCCCTACCGGCTCACCTTCTCCATCCACGCCGCCCCGCCCGCGCCCCGTCCCACGTCGCCCACCGCCCGCGCCGCCGATGCGAGGCATGAGCCGGCGGATGAGCCGGCGTGGGCGTCGAGCGGCTCGACGTCGGCCGCGGACCACGGACCGGCGGCGTCGGCCGGGACGGCCGTCGGCCAGGGCCGATCCGATCCGCGGTTCCGATTCGTCCCGATCCCGCCAGAGCTCGGGCCCGGCACCGACCCGGCGGCGATCTACGTGGATCCCCGCGTGACGCCGCCGGTCCCCCCGGCCGTCGCCGACGCGGCCCACCTGCTCGTCGGCGTCTACGGGCGGAGCGGGATCCGCGGCGTCGCCGACCTGCTCGCCCAGGTCGGCGACGAGGCGTTCCGGCCGCACGATCCCGAGCGCTGGTGCCGCCGGCTGGTGGCAACCAGCGGGCGGGACGCGGCGGTGGCCGGGTCAGGTGTGCGGCCGGGCCCCGACCCGACCGGCTCCCTCGCGGCCGACTGCCACCCGATCGACCCCCACCCGATCAGTCCCCGCCCGATCGACCCCCACCCGATCAGTCCCCGCTCGATTGGCGAACCGTCCTCGAGCTGGGAGGCCTCACCGGCTCGGCCGTCCCCGGGGCAGCCCGCACCCCCACCGGCGGATGCGCGATCACCCGCGGCGGCGTTCGCGGGGCGAGGGGCCGCCGGGCAGGCGCGCGCGGTCGCCGAGCACCTGCACGACGCCTACGAGCTGTTGCTGGCGCCGGGAGGCGCCGGCGGGGACGACGCCGACCCGGCAGGTCGCCTGATCGCGATCCTGGCCCACCCGGTCGGCCTGCCCGCCGACCTGCCAAGCGCCGAACGGCTGCGCGGGCAGCTACACCGCGTCGCGGGTCGGCTGACCGTTCCGGGTGCCTCCGGCCGGCCGCCGAGATCGCCGACGGGGCAGGAGGCACGCACCGGGCCGGCATCACGTGAGCAGGGCCGCGCCATGATCGTGGCTGGCGTCCTCGACCGGCTGGGGGAGATGGATCCGGCCGATCGTGCCCGGGTCGCCGTGGACGTCGAGGCCGCGGTCGTCGAGGAGCAACGGCAGGTCGAGGGGGCACTGACCGCGCTGGCCGACGATCTCGCCGCGCTGCGCGGTCCGTCGCCCACCCGCGGCGCCGAACAGTCGATGCGCCGGGCGATCCCGCCCCTCACGGCCGGCCTGGAATCGGTCTTCTCGTCCTACCGCCTCGCGACGGCCAGCGGCAGCGCGCTGCGGCTCGCCACCGAGACCCTCGACGCACTGCGCGCCGTCCGCCCGGCAGCCCCCCCGCCCACCGCCGCCCAGCCCGACCCCACCGCCCAGCCCAGCCTCGCCGACCGGCCCGACCCCAGCGGGCGACCCGACGTCTCCGTCACGAGCCGGGAGGGCGGCGGCGCCGGAGCCGACCGCCCGGTCGGAGCGGAGACCGACTTCGAGGTGACGGTGACGGTCCTGCCGCCGGCGGCTGCCTCCCCCGCGGCTGCCGCCACCGCGCCCCGGCAGGAGCTGGAGCGGGCCGCCCGGGTCGCGGTCACCCGGCACGTCGCGGCCGCCTACCGGACGGAGTGGTCGTACTGGGACGGCCGGCTGCACCCCGTCGACCGGCTGCTGGCCGCGCTCGGCGTCCCGCTGGGGGTCTCGCTGGCGCAGGCGGGTCCCGATCCGCTGGCCGATCCGCTGGAATCGCCCACCGAGCTGCGTGAACTCGCCGCGCTGCGCGACCTGTTCGGCCCGCTGTGCCCGCCGGGCTCCCGGTCCCGGCCGCAACCTGACCGCCCGCCTGGTCGGCCCGCCGACGTCCTGGCCCGCGCCGCCAGCGACGTCACCCAGGCAATCACCCGGCTGGCACCGGACGCCCACCTGACCGAGGTGGACCGGGCGGCCTACGTCACGGCGATCCACACCGCCGTCGCGGAGATGCATCGGCAGATCGTGCAGCTACTGGCCGGGCTGGTCGCGGATCTGGCCGCCCTGCCGGTCGCAACCGAGGCCGGCCCGGATCGGCCGGACGAGGGCCACCGCGCCGCGCGCGTCCGGGACCTGCTCACCTCCGCCCTGCGGACCGTGTTCGACCGGTTCGGGCTTCCGGAGGGGTTCGCGTTCGCCGACGCTCTGGCCGACGAGCTGGCCTGGCTGACCGCCGGCGCGGCACTCCCCGCGGCTGCCCTTCCTGCGACGGCGTTCCCTGCGACGGCCGAGTCGTCGGCCGCGGCGGCCGAATCGTCGGCTGCGGCGGTGGTGCGGCTGCTGCGGGAGACCCGAGCGTGGGGAGCCGACGCCTTCCGGCTACTCGTCCTGTACGCCCCGGGCTGGTACGGAGCCGAGGACATCCGGTATGCCATCGCCGCCGCCGTAACGGCCGGGCCGGGCGGGTTCGGGCTGCCAGGAGCCGACGACGACGGATCCGGGCTCCTCGCCGCCGGCGCCCGCCCCTTCTTCGAGCGGCTGGCGACGGCCCGGCCGGGCGGGGGCCAGGTGATCGACACCGTTGCTCGCCTTCTGGAGCTGTACGCCCGCGGCGGGGCCGGCGAGACACCCGGCGAGGACGGCGAGACACCCGGCGGAGGCGGCGAGGCCCGGCGCGAGGCCGGCGCGGACCGGGCGGCGAGCGCGGTGCAACGGTCGCGGCGGCCTGCCTCGTCCGCAGCGGAGGTGCACGCCCTGGGTGCCGAGCTCACCGCGCGCATCCCGCCGACCGCGGCGGCCCCGCGGGATCCGGCGGTCGCGTTCCTCGACGCGTGCGCGTCGGGCCGGCCCGACGCGGCCCGGATCTTCGGCCTGCTCGTCCGGTACGTGCCGAGCTGGGACGATGCCTGGGACCTCTACGAGGCGATCTGGAACCGGGGCACGCCCCAGCACGGCAGCAGGGCGTCGCCCGAGCCACCCTCGGAAGCGGAGCTGGGCGTGGCGGCGGAGCGGTACTTCCGCCACGCCCTGCACGCCGGCGACGACTACGACGGCGACTACGACTACGACGGCGACTATGACTTCGGCCCCGGCAGCGCCGACGACTACGCCGCCGACGACTACGGCGCAGCGGCCTACAGCGGAGCAGCGGCCTACAGCGGAGAGGCCGGCGGCGGGCCGCATGCCGCCGACCTGGAACGCGTCGTACGCCGGCTGGTGGCGCTCTACCTTCCGGACGATCCACGCCTGCGGGCCGCCCACGAACTACCCGGCTTCGTCGAGTCCCGGGTCATCGCCGAGATCGCCGCAGGCGGCGCGGCCCGGCGTCGGCGGCGCTCCTTCGGGCTCCCCGTGTTCGCTCTCACCTTGGCCGCCGCCGTGCTCGCCCTGCTCGTCGTCGTCCGGTGACAGCACCGGTCGCCGGGCCGCCGGGCGACGACCGCGAGGCCACCCGGCCGGGAGGACGATCACCGCGGCTGTCCCGTTCGCCCTACTCGGGGTCGGTGGAGTCTGGAACAATGACCAGCACTTGTGTCGGTGTCGCGACACACCCGGGGTTCGCGGTGCGTCGGTGCCCTTGGGTAAGAAGGAAGACGGCTGGCGACACGTCCCGACAGCGTGATCGTGAATGGTTCGGCGAGGACGGAGGCCATGGGTAGCTCGCTGGTGCCGATCATGCTCATCGTGGTGCTGCTGGTAGCCCTGGTGATCTACTTCGCCCTGAACAACCGGCCGGTTCGGCAGGGAAGCCAGCGCCGCAGCCGCGGCTTGGACCATCAACGGCATCGATCCGGTACGGTGCCGCTGCGAGACGGCTCCGACGCCGCCGCGCCGGACGGGATCGTGCCGGGCTTCACCGAGCCGGCGCCGAGCCCCCCCGCCGAACAGACGGCCGACGACGCGAGCGACGGCCCGGAGGCGGGCGCGTCGTGGGGAGGGGATGTGACCACGCAGGTTCCAGTCGGAGAAGAGAACAGTCGCGATCCCGACGCGACCGGTTGGACTCCTCCGCCCGCTGCCCCGCCGCACCAGGCCGAGTCCTTCGAGGACGAGCGGGAGGACGCCACCCGCTACTACGACCCGCAGACCGGCGACTACCCGATCGCGCCGCCCACGACGACCTTCGCCGCGCAGTCGGCCGCGGTGGGAGCGGAGCCGGCCGGGGGGCGGGCCACCGCGGGCGACCCGCGGTGGGAGAGCACACCGACCGCGACCACCTATCCCAACGCCGCCGCCGCGCCGCGGGAGCAGGCTGCCGACCTGATGGCGACCGAGCCCGAGCAGACCACGGCCGCCCCGCTGCGGCTGGCCGCCGCCGGCCGGACCCGCCGGGGCAAGCGCGGCGGTCCCAACGAAGACGCCTTCGTCGTCGTGGACGGCCTGCTGGCGGTCTCGGACGGCGTCGGCGGGGAGGCCGCCGGCCAGATCGCCTCCACGCTGACCGTCACCACCGTGGCCGGCTTCCGGCCGCAGTACGCGGAGGATCCGCTGGAGGGCCTGCGCAGGGCCGTGGAGCGGGCGAACCGGGTGGTCCGCACCCGGGCCCGGGAGGAACCGACCTGGCTGGGCATGGCCTGCACGCTGGACGTCGTCATCCTCGGCCGGCAGCACAACACCGGCGAGTACCTCACCGTCGCCCACGTCGGCGACAGCTCGGTGTGGCTGCAGCCGGGCCGGGGACGTCCGCGGGCGCTGACCACCCCGCACGCGATCCGCAACGGCCCCTTGCTGAACGCCGTCGGCCTCGCCGACGAGATCGAGGCCGACATCTTCAGCGAGCCGGTCCGGGCCGGCGACCGGGTCGTCCTCGCCAGCGACGGCATCACCAAGGTGATGACGCCCGAGCAGCTCGACGGGCTGCTCGGCGAGCTGGGCTCTGAGCCGCCCGAACGGGCCGCGGACGCCCTCGTCGAGGCGGCCCTGCTGGCCGGCGCCCGCGATGACACCACCATCGTCGTCGCCGACCTGGTATCCGAGCCCTCCTCGCGGTGAGACTGATCGGGCGTCCGGCACGGCGCACCCGGCGCCGACGATCCCGAACCCGCCCTCGGCAATCCGACCGAGACGGCCCCGGTGATCAGTCGCGGCACACCCGGCGGCCGGGGCGGGCGCCCCGGCCCCGGCCATCGGCTGGAACGCTGGGCGAACCGGCCGCTGCTCGTCGCCGGGCGGTTGGCCCGCTGGTTGCGCCGCCATCTGCTGGGGACGTTCGCCGTCCTCGGGGTGATCGCCTTCAGCCTCGGTCTGCTCGGGATGTACCGGCAGTTCCGCCACGAGCCGGCGATGTTCAACTGGCCCAACATCGTGTTCTTCACCGCGACGCTCTTCCTGGCCGACGGGACGGTCTTCCAGGACGGCGGGCGGTACCCGGTGGCGCTGGAGATCGCGCGGTTCCTCGCCCCGCTGGCCACGGCCGTCGGAGTCGCCGACGGGGTGAGCACGATCTTCGCCCAACGCTTCGAACGGTTCCGGGCCCGCCATGCCCGCCACCACGTCATCGTGTGCGGCACCGGCCCCACGGCGTCGGCGCTCGTCGACAAGCTCTCCCGGTCCAAACGGGTGGTGCTGGTCGCCGAGGACGCGGAGCGGGAGTATCCGGACGCCGAACTCCCGCCCGGCCTGCTGCGGGTCGTCGGCGACCCGATGGAGCCGCTGGTGCTGGCGAAGGCCGGAGTCGCCCGCGCGGACGTGGTCTACGGCTGCCTGCCGGACACCTCGTCGAACCTGGCCATTGCCCTGGCCACCCGGCTGCTGGCCGCCGACCGGGCGGACCAGCCGCTGCGCTGCGTGGCCCAGGTGGGCGACCTCTCCCTCATCCCGCACCTACGGGCCCGCCGGATCGGGTTCAACGACCACAGCGGCTTCCGGCTGGACTTCTTCGCCGTCGAGGTGCTCGGCGCGCGCGCCCTGCTCAACCGCTACCCGCCGAGCTGGGCCGCCCCGGATCACGCTGAGGAACCGCCCGTCGAACCGGCGCCCCTGGTCGTTCTCGGGCTTTCCGGCCTCGGCCGCGCCCTGGTGCTGGAGCTGGCCCGCCGCTGGTCGGCCCTGGTCGGGGCGGCCGGTCCACTGCTGCCCATCGCCGTGGCCGATCCGGCGGCTGATGAGATACTCGCCGCGTTACGCATCCGGGAACCCGCGCTCGCCCAGGTCGAGCTCACCGGTCACGACACCCCGCACGGCGAGCTGCCGCCGGCCGTGACGGACGCGCCTCCTCCCGAGTTCGTCTACGTCTGTCAGAGCGACGAGGAACGGGCGCTGCTGTACGGACTGGACACGGCGCAGGTGCTCAACGGCCGGTTCGGGTTCGCGCGGACCACGGTCATCGTGTGCACCGGCCGGCAGCGCAGCCTGCAGGACGTCTTCGGCCGACCGCAGTACCCTCGCCCGTCGACGCCGCGGCCGGGCCCGTTGCTGGAGGACCTGCTCGGCCGGGTGCGCTTCTTCGCCGTCAACGACGAGGCGCTCCCGCTCGACCTCGGCGACACCGACCTGATCGAGCGCTTCGCTCGGGCGAGCCACGAGCGCTACCTGGCGTCGGAACGCCACCGGGGCACCCCGATGAGATCCAGGCCGGCGATGGTGACGTGGGAGGAGCTCCCGGCCAACCTGCAGGACTCCAACCGGGCGCAGGCCGCCCAGTTCGGAGAGATCCTGCAGTCGGCGCAGACGCTGATGCTGATGCCGGCCGGGGTGGCCGACACCGACTTCGCGTTCACTCCGGACGAGATCGAGGAGTTCGCCCAGCAGGAACACGAACGGTGGCGCCGGGAGCGGGAGGCCAAGGGCTACACCCTGGGACCGACCCAACAGGACGGTCCCGACCGCCGCCACCCCGCGTTGGTCGACTGGTTGGCGTTGTCCGACACCGACCGGGAACGCGACCGCGAAGTCATCCGCAGCCTGCCAGCGATCCTCGCCCATGTGGGGCTGCGCATCGTCCGCCTCGACGATCCCGACTGATCTCGACTGATCCCGGCTGATCTCGACTGATCTCGACTGATCTCGACTGATCCCGAGGCTGGTCCAAGGCTGCCCCGGGATGTTCCGGGCTGCCCCAGGCGGGTCCGTCGTCAGGAGATGCGCTGATCCACCGGGCAGTCCAGGGCGCTGGCCCGGGTCAGGCCGTCGACCGAGAGCCGGGCGGACAGGCGCACCGGCCCGGACGCCTCGGTGAGGATGCCCGTCCAGCCGCCGGCGGCGCGGAACACGCACGCCCGGCCCTCCGACAGCCGCCAGTAGGGCGTGTAGTGGACGAGCACGGTAGCGACCCCGGGCGTGCGGAAGTCCACCCCCACCGAGCTCACCCCGAGCTCGGTGAGGCTCGCCGGCCCCTGCACCAGTCCGGCGGAGTCGGTGACGAGCCAGACCTTCCAGTGTGGGTTGTGCCAGGCGAGCTCGAGGTAGGGCAGGCCCGCCCGCAGCAGTTTCGCCTCCGCAACGGCGGACGGGTCGAGCTCCACGTCGGGCAGGGCGACGTAGCGGATGCCCCGGGCGATCAGCCACTCGTGGTAGGTCTCGGCGTTGAGGCTGCCGTCGTAGAACAACGCGTTGTACTTGCTGTCGAGCTGGCGCAGCCAGCCCCGGGCCATCGGCACGCTGGGCGCCACGAAACGCGCCTCCCAGTGGGCCCGGGTGAAGGGAACCTCGACCCGGCCGGCCGGCACCGGCGCGCCGCGGTCGAGGTAGTCGAGCAGCTCGGTGTAGTACCCGGCGGACGAGGACGGATCGCCCTGGGTGAGCAGCGCGCCGTGGATCGGACCGATCTGCCAGCCGATCAGGGGGATCGCCACGATCGCGAGCACCCGGCGGCGGTCGGCGAGCAGCAGCGCCGCCGCGGGGCCGGCCAGCAGCGTCGCCGGCCGGGTGATGTTCCCCCCGACCTGGGACGGGATGAAGAAGAACACCGCCGCCGCGGCCGCCCACAGCAGCAGGCCGTGGCGGATTGCCCGGGCACCCTTCGGGACTACCAGCAGTCCCACCGCGATGAGCGCCAGCAGCGACAGGAAGGTCAGCGCCGGGAACGGTTGGTAGCCGTCCTCGGGGAAGGCGAGCGCGACGACGATGCCGGCCCCGGCGCCGGCGAACGGCAGCACGCGCCGCCAGCCGATGGTCAGCAGCAACGCGGCGCCGACGAGCAGCACGAACCCGGCAGCCAGGGGCGAGGCCAGCGACGACAGCACGGCGCCGGCCCAGGTCAGCTTCGTCCGGCGCTCGCGGGCCCCGAGCAGCGCCAGCGCGCCGAACGCCATGCCGAGGGCGAACGGCATCCGCCCGACGACAAGGTTCGACACCGTCGCCACGGCGAACCACACGAGGACGAGGTCCTGCCCCGACCGCCGGCCCGGCCCACGCAGCAGCCGGGTCACGATCACGGTGGAGGCGACGCAGGAGATCGCGCCCAGGAGCTGCACCCCGAGCAACGCCCCCAGCGGCGGGAACAGCACACTGTACCCGGGTATGGTGTGGCCGCCGTACCATTGATCGTCCCAGAGGACCGCCCCGCCGTGGCGGAACAGCCACACCCGGTATTCCTGGGCGGGGGTGTCGGGGCCGGTCACGCCGAGCCCGACGCACAGCAGGCACAGGGCCGCGGTCAGCGTCCAGGGCCACCGGCGCACGGCCGCGACGAGGACGAGCAGGCCCCGCACGACCGGCCCGTGGTGCCGCGGCGGCTCGAGGGCGATGAAGGGGGTCTGGGGCAGTGGAGCCACGCGAGACTCGGTCTCGCCCGCCGGCACCGCCACGGCCACGGTCGTCGGCCGGCTACCGCGCGTGGCGTCGATCGGGGAACCGGGCGCCGCGAGCGCTGTCACCCGCGACCTCCCAAGGCACCGACGACGGTCCGTCCGCCGCATCCCACCGATCATCTCCCGACGGCCCGCCGGTCGGCGAACGGCCGGCCGCGGCTACCACCGCCGCGGCGGCGCGCGGCGGCCGCGGACCATCCGCCGTCAGGCGCCCGACCAGCGTCATCTGGTTGATCCTCGGCGGAGCCGGCGCCGCAGTCGTGGCCATGCTGGCCGAGGGGCGGCTCGGCCCACGCGATCCGAACGTCGCCGACCCCTCATCCTGGTGGGGAATTCTCCCATCGACCCCGCCGACGGAGACGGCAAGGGGCGTTCTGGCCGGACTGTCCGCGCTCAGCGTCATCACGCTATGCCTGTGCTGGGTCCTCCTGGTATGCGCGATGGCCGCCGGGCGGGTGTCCACCCGCGCCGGGCTCGCGGCGGCCGCCGCCTGGAGCCTGCCGTTCGCCGTCGGGCCGCCGCTGTTCAGTCGGGACGTGTACGCCTATGCCGCCCAGGGCGAGCTGGCCAGGCTCGGCCTGGACCCGGCGACCCACGGGGTGGCCACCCTGCTGACGTCCGGCGCGCCGGACGGTTCGGGCCGGGCGTTCGTCCAGGCCGTCGACCCACGGTGGTGGCACACCCACTCCCCCTACGGCGGTGCCGCGGTCGCGGTCGAGAAGGCCGCGGCGGCGATCGGCGGCGGCCCGGCGGGGACCATCGCGGTCCTCCGGGTGATCGCCGTGCTCGCCACGATCGCCCTGATCGGCCTGTCGCTGCGCCTCGCCGGGTCAGAGCCGTCCCGGCGCCGCGCGGTCGCGGTCCTGGTCGCGGCGAATCCCGTGGTCGTCATCCACCTCGTGGGCGGCGCGCACCTCGACGCGATCGCCGCCGCGCTCGTCGTCGCCGCCCTCGTGCTGGACCGCGCCCCCCGCCAGGCGGTGCGCGGGATCCTGCCGGGCGCCGCCGCGACGGGACTGGCGTGCCTCGCGGGCAATGTCAAGGCGACCGCCCTGCTCTGCGTCGGCTGGCTGGTGCTGGCCCACCTGCTGGCCGCGCGGCGGGCGCCGCGACCGGTGCGGGCGGGGGCCATGCGTCTCGCCGCCGACGCCGTCGCCGTCGCCGTCGCCTCGGGCCTGAGCATCGCCGCCGCCGGCTTCGGCCCGACCTGGATCCACGCGCTGTCGACCTCGGGCACCCTGACCACCGGAATCGCTCCCGCCGCGGTCCTCGCGGCGGCGGCGGACGGTGCGCTCGCGCTGGTCGGCGTGCATACCGCGGACGGCGCGACGCAGCGGGTGACCCGGGCGCTGTGCCTGGCGGCCGCGGCGGGCGTCGTCCTCGCACTCGCCCTGCGCGCCTGGCGCCGCTCCCCCGAGGCACCGCCGGCGGGCGGCGACCGGGCGTTCCGGGCGTTCGCCGGCAGCCGGCCGGACCTGGTCGTCGTCGGCTTCGGCGGCCTGGCCGTGGCGCTCGGCAATCCGGTGGTCTACCCCTGGTACCTGGCGCTGTGCCTGACGCCGCTGGCCATCCTGGCGGCCGGCGGCGCCCCGGGCGGGCGACGGGCGGGGCGGGTGCCGGGCACGGCCGCGGGACGCACGGTCGCCGCGCTGGTCGTGACCTCCACCTGGCTGTGCCTCGCGACCCTCTCGCCGCTCGCGGCCACCTGGCGGCTACTCGGTCCCGCCGGGGTCGCCGCCCTGGTCACGGTCGCCGCGCTCGCCGTCGTGGCCGCAGCCGCACTGGTGGCGGCCCGGCGGCGGCCCGCACCGCCCACCAGCACACCATGAGCAGACCGAGGTTGCGCCCGACCAGCAGCAGGCTCAGCACGATCCGGCCCTGGATGACGTCGTTGTACCGCCACGGGTAGATGAGCTGGGTCAACGCGACGCAGGCCAGCAGCGCCACCGGCAGTCGCCCACGGACGCTCACCGCCGGGGAGCCGACGGCGAGTCCCGCGGCAACCAGCGCGAGGATCCACACGAGGTACTGCGGGCTGAGCACCCGGGCGGTCACGACGACCACGACGACGAGCGCGAGGGCCCGCCCGGCGAGCGTCGCGGCCACCGTCCGGGCGGTCCCGGTCTCCGCCGGCGACCGACCCCGCGTCCACCACCACACCGCCGCCGCGATGATGGCGACGGCCTCGACCAGGCTGCACGCGGTGGCGACGGCGCGTGCCACCGGACCGTCGAACTGCAGGGAGCCGTAGGAGTATTCGGGCGCCGGGCCGCCGAGCATGTGGGCGACGACGAACGGCGTCGCGGCCACCGCCTCGACCTGCAGCCCGCGGGCCTGCTGCGCGCCGAGGAAGCCGAGGACGTCGCGCCACCAGCCGGTCAGCGCTGCGACGACGGCCAGCAGCCCCACCGCGCCCGCCACCCCGCCGACCAGGCGAGCCGCCCCCGCCCGCAGCCAGGCCGGCCACCGGCCGGGGGAGCCTGCCGGCGCCGGCATCGCGACCAGCAGCAGCAGCGGCCACACCTTGAGCAGCGTCCCCACGCCGAGGTGGAAGCCGGCGCGGCCGAACCGGGCCCGCGACACGGCGAGCACCGCGGCGAGGGCCGCCGCGGCCGGCAGCAGGTCGAACCGGGCCAGCGCCACGGGGCCGAGCGCGGTGATCCCGACCACCCAGAACAGCGCCGCGCCACGGTCGCGCCGCGCCAGCGCGACGGTCACGGCGAGGTCGGCGAGGAGCGTCAGCACGACGAACGCCACCCGATAGGGCACCGCCGAAAGGGTGTGAGCGAGCTCCGGTAGGACCAGCGCGACCGCCGCCCCCGGCGGGTACTGCCAGCGGTCATCGCCGACGGGCAGCCCGCCGCCGTGGCCGAGATCGTGCGCCCAGCCGGCGTAGATCCGAAGATCACCGAGGACGGTCTGCTGAGCACCGAACGTCTGGCCGGTCAGGACGCCGGCGACGAGCAGCGCGCGAGTGAGCAGCCAGCCACCCCACAACCGGCGAGCGGCCGGTAGGGGGGCACCCGGACCGGTCCGGGATGTGGCCGCCGCACCGGCGGCGGCGGTCGGCTCCGGGGCCGGCAGGCCGGCCGGCCCGCCGGACAGGGCCGACTGATCCGCGCGCACGTCCGCGACCGTACCCGCCCGTTCGGGCGGCCCGAGGCGCGCCCTCGATGCGCCGGGCGGGAGGGCTCTGCTGTCACCTATTGTTTGCGCCATATCGAGTCACTGCCACGGTGCGCAACGGAGCGCGCCGTGGCCGACGAACCCGGCGGCGCGTTCGGCGGCGGAGGGTGGCTCGAAACGCGCCGCGGAGGTGCCTGTGATCCTCGGATCCGGCTCAGCATGGGACACGGCCTGCGTTCAACTGGGGAACGCGGCCCGTCATCTGGGCCTCGACGACGGACTGCACGAACTGCTCCGCACGCCCCGCCGGGCGATCACCGTCAGCGTGCCACTGCTGCGTGACGACGGATCGCTGATGGTGCTGACCGGCTACCGCGTCCAGCACAACCTCGCCCGCGGCCCCGGCAAGGGCGGCATCCGCTTCCACCCCAGCTGCGACCTCGACGAGGTCAAGGCGCTGGCGATGTGGATGACCTGGAAGTGCGCGCTGATGGGGATCCCCTACGGCGGGGCGAAGGGCGGCATCGCCGTGGAGCCGGGGCTGCTGTCGCGCCAGGAGCGCGAGCGCATGACCCGGCGCTACGCCGCCGAACTCGTCCCCCTGATCGGGCCGGAGAAGGACATTCCGGCCCCCGACGTCGGCACCGACGAGCAGACCATGGCCTGGATCATGGACACCTACTCCGCCCACACCGGCCACACCGCGACCGGCGTCGTGACCGGCAAGCCGCTGTCGATCGGCGGCTCCGCCGGACGGGCCGGGGCGACCAGCCGCGGCGTCCAGCTCGCGCTGTTCGCCGCGCTGCGCCAGACCGGGCGGGACCCGCACTCCACGACCGTCGCCATCCAGGGCTTCGGCAAGGTCGGGGCGCTCGCCGCCCAGTACCTGCACGACGCCGGCTGCAAGGTCGTCGCCGTCTCGGACGTCAAGGGCGGCGTGTACAACCCGCAGGGCCTCAACCCGACGGCGCTGATCCGCCACCTCGCCGAGGGGGCGGAGACCGTCGTCGGTTTCCCCGGCACGGACACGCTCACCAACGACGACCTGCTCGAACTCGACGTGGACGTACTGGTCCCCGCGGCCCTCGAAGGCGTCATCACCATCGAGAACGCCGACCGGATCAAGGCGAGGATCATCGTCGAGGGGGCCAACGGCCCGGTGACGGCGGACGCCGACCGGATCCTGGAGGACCGGGGCGTGATGGTCGTGCCGGACATCCTCGCCAACGGCGGCGGCGTCGCGGTCTCGTACTTCGAGTGGGTGCAGGACATGCAGGCCTACTTCTGGTCCGAGGACGAGGTCAACGACCGGCTGCGGACGCTGATGGAGCGGGCCTACAGCGAGGTGGCGATGCTCGCCACCACGCAGGGCGTCAGCATGCGCCAGGCGGCGCACATCATCGGGGTGAGCCGGGTCGCCGAGGCCCACCAGACGCGCGGCCTCTACCCCTGAGCGACCCGCGGCCGATCCGCGGTTCCCGCCTGGACCAGCCGTCCTCTCCCCCACGGGGACGCAGTCCCGACCGACGGGACATCCGCCGGCGCGAGGTGACGCGCCGGCCCCGGAACGGGCCGCGCCGGGCGGCATCCCGGGATGCCTGGGACTGCCACCGGCCGGTGCCGGTCGCCGAGTTGCCGGGGGTGACCACGGTCAAGGCCACCGATCGTGCGAGCTCTCGGCAACTCGTGCGGCTGCCCGACCTGGCCGCGTCGAACCTGGCCGCGTCGAACCTGGCCGCCGGCGCTCAGCGGCCCCGCCCGGCTCGGGCGCGACGCCGGGGCCGGGGCCGGGGACCGGCCGAGCCCGGTCCGATCGGGGACCCCCCCGCCGGAGGGCCCGCCGCCGGGAAGGCCCCTTCGGCGGGGAACACCGCCGCCGTCGCCGCCGCGGCGGCGACGGCGAGCAGGGCGTCGCGGTCGTCGGCCGGCGCGGTGCGGTTGCGGCGGCGGTGACCGCAGCGCTCGCAGGCGTGGGTGAGGATCACGTCGTGCGTCCGGGCCTCGACGGCCACCGGGCGCATCACCCCACCGCAGGCGGCCGCACGGTCGCCGGGATGCACGTCGACGTGGCGCGAGCACAGGCAGGCCGGGCAGTGGTTGGTGTACCCGTCGCCGCGCACGGCGGTCCCGCAGACGAGGCAGTCGAAGTCCTCCGTGGTGCGGGTGAATCGCCGGCTCACCGGTCCAGCGTAGAGCCCGCCGCACCGACGCAGGCTTTGTTGTGCCGTGGCCCGCCGTCGCGACGGCTGCCCGGCATGTGTGTTCCCGGAGACGACCGGAGATGTCGGACCCACAGGATGAAATAGTGGGCGAACCATACCGGGCGTGGCGTGGCCGCGTCCGACCGCGCTCGTCGTCCCGGCTGCGTCCCGAGGAGGTCCCGCTGTGCAGGCAGCTCAACCCCTGCCGCCCGAGGAACCCGGGCGGGCGAGCACACCGGCCGCGGAGCTGTCCGACCGTGACCGGCGCATCCTTCGCTTCGAGCAGGGCTGGTGGCGTCATCCGGGGGCAAAGGAGGAGGCGATCCGTGCCGAGTTCGGCCTGTCCTCGACGCGCTACTACCAGATCCTCAATCGACTGATCGACTCGGACGCGGCACTGATCACCGATCCGATGCTCGTCCGGCGGCTACGCCGGCTGCGCGAGCAGCGCCGGGCCGCCAGGTCCGGCCGCCGGGACCGGAGCGAGGAGTAAAGCCGCTCATGACGCATGGCACGAGCGCGCCGCCGCGACGCCGCCCCCCGGGCCGGCGCGCGGACCGGCTGCACGCCGTGGCGGCGGGGGCCGTCGCTGTCCTCGCCGTGCTCGCGGGCATCCTGCTGGTCAACCTGTTCAACGGCACGTCCGACCCCGAGCGGCCGAAGCCGGTCGCGGCGCCCATCCACACCCCGGACGGCGGCAGCCCGAGCCCGTCGCCCGCGGTGCACCGCACGACGCCCGCGGCCTCGCCGACCCGTCGCCCGAGCCCGGCCGCGACGACGCCGCCCGCCGAGCGGCCACCATCCTCGACACCCGCGCCGCCGCCGGCACCGCACAGCCAGCGGCCCACCGTGACGGCGCCGGTGGTCGTGCTGAACAACTCCCGGATCTCCGGCCTGGCGGAGGTCGCGGCCGGGCGGGTCGAGGCCGCCGGGTTCCCCGTCGAGCGGACCGGTAACTTCCAGTCGGTCTACAACGTGCCGGTCTCGACGGTGTTCTATGACGACGACGACGCCGCGGCCGCCCAGGCGCTCAAGGACGCCGTTCCGGGCATCGAGAAGATCGTCCCCCGCTCGCAGACGAGGATCGTCTCCACCAACACCCTGATCCTCGTCATCACTCGCGACTTCCCCGCCGACCCGGAAAAATGATCAGTGATCGTCCCGTCTGGGACATCCCCCGGTGGGCATGTCCGCCGGTCCTCGACCATCGACCCCGGGAAGGCTCCGTGAGCGATTCCGCCCAGCACCGCGCGCCAGCGCCCCGCACCCCCGCCGGGGGTGCGGGGCTCGCCGCCCTGCTCACCGCTCCCGACCGCGCGCTGATCGCCCTCGACTACGACGGCACGCTCGCCCCGATCGTCGCCCGCCCGGCCGACGCCGTCCCCGCCCCCGGGGCGATCGAGGCGCTGCGCCGGATCTCCCGTGCGGTGGGCACGCTGTCGATCATCACCGGGCGGCCGGTCGACGCGCTGCTGGAGCTGACCGGGGTGGAGAAGCTCCCCGACCTCGGCGAGCTGGTCATCCTGGGCCAGTACGGACTGCAGCGGTGGGACTCGCGGTCGCGCGCGATCACCAGCCCGGAGCCGCTGCCGGGCGTGGGCGCCGTCCGCGCCGCACTGCCCGAGCTGCTGCGCGACGCCCCCGCCGGCACGGTGGTCGAGGACAAGCACCAGGCGCTCGTCGTGCACGTGCGCCGCACCGCCGACCCGGACGCGGCGCTGGCCGCCCTCGCCCCGGCGCTGACGACCCTCGCCGAGGAGCACGGGCTGGAGGCCGCCCCCGGCAAGAAGGTGCTGGAGCTGCGCCCGCCCGGTCACGACAAGGGGGGCGCGCTGCGCGAGCTCGTCGCCGCCCGCGGGGCGCGCTCGGTGCTCGTCGCCGGGGACGACTACGGCGACCTGCCCGCCTTCTCCGCCGTCGACGAGATGCGGGCGGGCGGCCTGCCCGGCATCACGGTCTGCAGCGACAGCCCCGAGGTCCCCGCCGTGTTGCGGGAGCGCGCCGACCTGGTCGTCGGCGGTCCCGCCGGGATGGTCGCGCTGCTGGAGGTGCTCATCGAGCGTCTCGGCGGCTGACCGGCGCGTCGGGGCGATCCGCGGCGAGGGCGTCGAGCTGGTCGGTGAACCAGACCCGCGGTGGCAGCCGGCCCGCCACGGCGGCGAGCTCGCCGGCGCGGCGCCGGCGGTCGGCCGCGGGCATCGTCAGCGCCGCATGCAGGGCCTGCGCCGTCGCCTGGATGTCGAACGGATTGATCACCAGCGCCGCCCGCCCCATCTCCGCGCAGGCCCCCGCCTCCCGGGACAACACCAGCACGGCGTCGCGCCGCGACACGACCGGCCCCTCCTTCGCGACGAGGTTCATCCCGTCCCGGATCGGGTTGACGACGAGCACCTCGGCGAGCGAGAGCGCGGCGATCGACCGCGGATAGTCGTCGGTGATCTCCAACCGCAGCGGCAGCCAGGTGTCCGTGGCGAACTCGTCCTCGATCTCCGCGGCGAGCCGCTGCACCGCGGCCGTGTACTCGCGGTACTCCGGCAGGTCGTGCCGCGAGGGGTAGGCGCAGACGAGGTGCATCACCTTGCCGCGCCACTCCGGGCGGGTCCGCAGCAGCTCGCGGTAGGCGGCGAGGCCGCGCACGATGTTCTTGGACAGCTCGGTGCGGTCCACCCGGACGATCAGGCGCCGGCCCTCGGCCAGCTCGACGAGCTCCGCCGCCCGGGCGGCGACGTCGGACGCGTCGGCCCGGTCGCGCAGCTCGTCGGCGTCGACGCCGAGCGGGTGTACCCCGATGCGCACTGTGTGTCCGGCCTCCGTCGCCCCGGCGGGCGGCGCCACCGTGATCGAGCGCCGCTCGACCCGCACGCCGGGCAGACCGCGGACGCACTCGGTGAAGGCGTCGGCCCACGCGTCGGTGAGAAACCCCAGCCGGTCGGCGCCGAGCATGCCGCGCAGGATCTGCTCGCCGACGTCATCGGGCAGCATCCGGAAGTACTCCGGCGGCGCCCACGGGGTGTGGCTGAAGTGACCGATGCGCAGGTCCGGGCGCAGCCGGCGGAGCTGCCCGGGGACGAGGGTCAGGTGGTAGTCCTGGATGAGCACCGAGGCGCCCGGGGCGGCCTCGTGCGCCAGCGCCTCGGCGAACATCGCGTTGTACGCCTCGTAGGCCGCCCAGTCGCGGCGGAACGACGGGCCGAACACCGGCTGCGAGGCCGGGGCGTAGAGCAGGTGCTGGATGAACCACAGGATGCGGTTCGCGACCGCGTTGTAGGCCCGGTCGAACACGACCCGGTCGACGTCGAGCATCCGCACGGCCGTACCGCCGGTGTCGTGGCCGGCGAGGTCGAGCCGGCCGGCCGGTGCGGCGCGGACCGCGCGCCGGTCGGCATCGCCGAGCGCGGCGCACACCCAGACCATCGGCAGGGCCTCGGGCGGGGCGTCGACCGCCGCCTGGCCCAGACCGCTGACCAGCCCGCCCGCCCCCCGGCGCAGCACCAGCTCCCCGCTGTCACCGGTGACGAAGGCCACCGGCCCCCGGTTGGAGGCGACCAGCACCCGGGCCGTCCCCAGCGGCGAAGGACCCCCCGACGTGCCCTGCTCGGCTTCCCGCATCCGCTGCACACTGCGGAGGGTAGGCCATTCGGACGGTCGTCCAGGCCCGACCGCCGGCCACACCGCGGCCATCCGGCGCGGGTTCCGCCGGATATGGCCGGACATCGTCCGTCCGGTGTCCGGCCGCCGTCCGGTCCGCCAACACCAGGCGAACCAGCCGCGAACCGGCTGCCGGCGGGCGGGTCAGACGGCGGGCGAGTCAGACGGCGGGCAGGTCAGACGGCGACGGCCGTCCGCACCGCGCTCGCCCATCCCGCGCCGACCGTGCCCGCCTCGACGGTGACGTTGTCGTACCGCTCGAGCAGGGCGGTGATGTCGGGGTGGCGCAGCGCGTTGGCGACCAGGTGCATGCGCCCGACATGCGGGGCCATCGCCAGGTCGCTGGCGGAATCGCCGATCGCGATCGCCTCGGCCGGGGACACGCCGCGCCGCTTGAGGTCGTAGGCCACCGCGTCGCCCTTACCCACCCCGTCGGGGACGAGGTGGTAGACGTGCGGCGCCACGCCCAGCCCAGGCATGTGGGCCGGCGAGATCAGACCGTTGTCACGCATGCTCAGCCAGGCGAAACCGGTCTCGGCGAGCCAGCCGTCGACCTCGGGCACGTCGATGCGGCCGCGGAGCATCACGTCGACCTCGCGGCCGGCGTGCCAGGGGGTGTGCAGCTCCAGGCGGCCCGGGTAGCGCTCGATCAGCCGGTCGAGCAGCGACTCGGGGACCTGGTCGAAGTCCGGCGGCATGGCACCGCGCAGGATCTCGCTGTCCCGCCCGTCGTTCCAGCCGACGATGGCGCCGAGCTCCCCGATGAAGCCGTCCGCGCCGAAGATCTGTGCCGCCTCGACGAGCTGCGGCCGGGTGCGGCCGCTGACCAGCACCAGCGCGACGCCGGCCGAGTGCAGCTCGGCGAGCGCCTGCGCCGGGTCCAGGGTGATCGTCCCGCCCTCGGCGCGGAAGAAGCAGCCCTTCGGGCCGACCATCGTGCCGTCGAGATCGGTGTAGACGACGCGAATACTCACTGTCACGGACTCCCTGGTCTGCGAGGTGGGTCGGCCCGCCGGCACCGGCTGCCCAGGCACCGGGCGCGAGCGGCGGTCACCGGACGCGGGCCCGGCGTGCCCGGCGCCGGTGAACCGTGCCCGGCGCCGGTGAACATTCTGGGGGCCGGGGCGGGCTGCACCCGGCGAAACACGATCTCATGGCCGTGAACCACGAAACACTGGTGCACGATCTCCGGCACACGGTCTACAGTACGGACAGACAACTTCATCTGGCTCATCCAGAGGGGCAGAGGGAACGGCCCAGTGAAGCCCCGGCAACCACCCGCATCCGATGCGTGGCAGGTGCTAATTCCGACCCGTGGCAGGTTGCCCCGGGAAAGATGAGGAGCTTCTTCATGACTCTCGCGCCCGAGCGTGCCGACACCACCGCCCTCGACGTCGCGAACCCCGCGGTCGGACTGTCCTGTCGCCACTGCGGCGCCACCTACCCGCTCTCCCCGACCCACGTGTGCGTGGAGTGCTTCGCCCCGCTGGAGATCTCCTACGACCCCGACCTGCTCGGCCGGGTCACCCGGGAGTCCATCGAGCGCGGGCCGGCCAACCTGTGGCGCTACGTCGGCCTGCTGCCCGCGGGGCATGACCCGGCGCGCCGGGTGTCGCTCGGCGCCGGCTGGACGCCGCTGCGCCCGGCCCCGCGCCTGGCCGCCGAGCTGGGGATGAAGACGCTCTACGTCAAGGACGACAGCGCCAACCCGACGCATTCGTTCAAGGACCGCGTCGTCTCGGTGGCCCTCAGCGCCGCCCGCGAGCTCGGATTCACCACGGTGGCCTGCGCCTCGACCGGCAACCTCGCCCAGTCCGTGGCCGCGCACGCCGCCGGGGCCGGCCTGCGCTCGGTGGTGCTGGTGCCGCACGACCTGGAGGCCGGCAAGACCGTCTCCACCGGCGTGTACGGCGGGACCCTCGTCGCGATCCAGGGCAACTACGACGACGTCAACCGGCTGTGCAGCGAGCTGGCCGGCGAGTACGAGTGGGCGTTCGTCAACGTCAACGTCCGCCCCTTCTACGCCGAGGGCTCCAAGACGCTGGGTTACGAGGTCGCCGAGCAGCTCGGCTGGCGGCTGCCCGAGCAGGTCGTCGTGCCGATCGCGTCCGGCTCGCTGCTGACCAAGGTCGACAAGGCCTTCGGCGAGCTCGGCAAGCTGGGCCTGGTGGAGCCGACGCCGTACCGGGTCTTCGGCGCGCAGGCAGCCGGCTGCAACCCGGTGGCCGCCGCGTTCGCCCGCGGGGTCGACACGGTCGCCCCGGTGCGACCGTCGACGATCGCCAAGTCGCTGTCCATCGGCAACCCGGCCGACGGCCCGTACGCCCTCGACGTCGCCCGCCGCACCGGCGGTGCGATCACGGACGTCAGTGACGACGAGATCCTCGAGGGTATGCGGCTGCTGGCCCGCACCGAGGGCATCTTCGGCGAGACCGCCGGCGGCGTCACGGTCGCGAACCTGCGCCGCCTGCTGCGCGAGGGCCTGCTCGACCCAGCCGCCGAGACCGTCATCTACAACACCGGCGATGGACTGAAGACCCTCGACCCGTTGGTCGAGACCGGCGGACCGACGGCCACTATCAAGCCGTCGCTGCGCGCCTTCGAGGCCGCCGGCCTCGGCGACGACTGATCACCCCCGCCTCCTCCCGGACCCGCGGTCTGGGTCCCTGCGGCACGGTTCCTTGCCCTTCCAGAGGGACGAATCAGGCACGAAACCCTCCAGAAGGGCAAGGAAGTCGCCGGCCCTGGCGGGCCTGGCGGCCACCAGCGCCGCGACCTGTCGGCTAGCGGACACCGAGCCGGCAGCCGGCAGGCTCGCCGCCCGCACACGAGGCTGACCGGGGATGTCGCCACGCCGCACCCGGTCGCGGAACGGGCCGTGGAAGCTGCGGTGCGCAACGCGGCGAAGCGACGGCGAGCTTGCACTCTCCCATGCCGAGTGCTAAACAGGACTTGGCACTCTCACCTAGGGAGTGCCAAGGCTGAAACGGCGAGGCTGCCCGTTCACCCGGCGTCCACGGTGGTTGCACCGAGGTCGGAGCCGGCGGGAGCCGTCCGTCGCGGGCGTCGTTGTGGCCAGGCCATCGAACCTGCCATCCCACTGGGAGGACCCAGAAACCATGCCGAAGATCATTGCCTTCGATGAGGAGGCTCGGCGCGGCCTGGAGCGCGGCATGAACCAGCTGGCCGATGCGGTCAAGGTCACGCTCGGTCCGAAGGG
>NZ_JYFN01000051.1 GCF_000948395.1 Frankia torreyi
CTCCTCGACCGCCCAGGCCGCCGCCCAGTCGGCGACCCGGACCATCGCGGTCGGGCAGGTCAACCGGTTGGCGATGAGGACCTCGATGACCTGGCCGTGGGTCAGCCGGGCGTCCTCGCGGACCGGGCAGAGTCGGTCGACGACGCTGGCCACCCCAAGCCGGCGCAGGAAGTCCCGCACGACCGGCAGCGCGCCGAGCATCTTCTCCACGCTCGGAGGTCCATAACCCGCCACGACCGTCACAGGCGGGAACCGTGCCAGGCCCACCACTCCACCCCNCGGCAAACCCGACACGGAACAACCAAAAGATCACGGAACTGTCACATCGCACGAACGTGCGAAGGACAGGGCTAGCCGCCGCGGCCACAGCCCCCTCCGCCAACCCGAGAACGGGAACGACGCGCGCAGGGGGCTGCAGGGGCAAGGGTCCAGGCGGGTCTCTCTGTGGAGACAAACCGGACGCGATGCCCACCAGAAGGACCCCTGTAGCCGGCTTCCCACGCAGCCTCCCGCAAACGCCAAACGCCGCCCCGACCGTGGGAGCGGTCGGGGCGGCGTTTCGTCGTGCAGGCTGTACGGCGGCGGGAGGGCCGCCGCCGGGTCAGACCGTCAGACCTGGCGGACGGCGCGGATGGACTCCTTCAGCGAGCCCATCGTCGCCAGCACGGCCGAGGTCTCGTAGCCGCAGTGCGCCATGCAGTTCGCGCACCGCGGGTCCTTGCCGCGACCGTAGGAGTCCCAGTCGGTGGTCTCGACGAGCTCCTTGTAGGAGGAGACGTACCCGTCGCTCATCAGGTAGCAGGGCTTCTGCCAGCCGAACAGCGAGTAGCTCGGGATGCCCCAGGCGGTGCAGTCGAGCTCCTTCTTCCCCTCGAGGAAGTCCAGGAAGATCGGCGAGTGGTTGAGCCGGAACTTCTTGCGCCGGCCCTCCGCGAAGACCTTCCCGAACATCTCGCGGGTCTCCTGGACGGCGAGGAAGTGCTCCTGGTCCGGAGCCTTCTCGTACGCGTAACCCGGCGAGAGCTGGATCTGGTCGACCTTGAGGTCGTCGTTGAGGAAGGTCAGGATGTCGATGACGTCCTGCGGGCTGTCGTTGTTGAAGAACGTGGAGTTGGTGCCGACCCGGAAGCCGGCCGCCTTCGCCGCGTGGAAGGCCCGCACGCACTCGTCGAACGTGCCCTCCTTCTCCACCACCGAGTCGTGCCGCTCGCGCAGCCCGTCGATGTGCAGCACGAAGGTGAAGTAGGGCGACGGGGTGAAGTTCTTGAGCTTCTTCTGCAGCAGCAGGCCGTTCGTGCACAGGATCACGAACTTCTTGCGCTTCACCAGCTCGTTCACGATCTCGTGAATCTGCGGGTGCATGAGCGGCTCACCGCCCGCGATCGCCACGACCGGAGCGCCACACTCCTTGACCGCGGCAAGCGCGTCCTCGGGGCTCATCCGCTGCTTCAGGACGGACGCCGGATGCTGGATCTTCCCACAGCCCGTGCAGGACAGGTTGCAGGCAAACAGTGGCTCCAGCTCCAACACGAGCGGGAAGTGCTTGCGGCGCCGCAGTTTCTGCTTCGCCAGGTAGGTACCGATACGGAGCTGGTACCGCCACTCGACCGCCACGGCGTAGCTCCCCTCTCCTCAGGTCGCCGGTGGGATGACCGATGATCTCTGCACTGACCATACAGGCTGTACGTACAGCCTGCATGTGGATCGAGCGATGAACTGTCGCACAGCCGTGTCCCGTAGCCGACCCGACCGTCCGAGCAGCCGGTCGCGGAACGTATTCGGCCAGGTCAGAGCCCTCGCTCGACGGCTCAATGACGCCGATGACGGCCTCCACCGGCCTCGCATCGTCAACCTTCGACGAGGCGTCGGAGGTGTGGGGACAACCTCCAACTCGCCCGCAGGTTCCACTGGCCGGACGACGGGATGCCGGCGACGACACTGACCCGTCACGCAGCGTCACACACCTTGGGGTTCCCGGCGACCGGAGCCGTCTCAGGCGAGGATCAGGCAGCTACTGCTGGCCGTGGCAACAATCTTGCCGTCGTCGTCGCGGACGTCCCCCTCGGCGAAGGCCACCCGGCGCCCCGGCCTCGTGGTCCAGCCGTGCGCCGTCAGCCGGTTGGGCCGGCCCGCCGCGATCCGCACCGGCCGCAGGTAGTTCACCTTGATCTCGATCGAGGTGTAGGCGACGCCGGCGTCGAGCGTGGTCTGCACCGCGCAGGCGGCCGCGGTGTCGAGGATCGTGCAGAGCAGGCCGCCGTGGACCAGGCCGATCGGGTTGTACGCCGACTCGTCAGGCTGGCAGGTAAACACCACGTCGCCGCGCGCGACCTCGACCGGCCGGAAGTCGAACAGCCGGGAGATGGGCGGCGGCGGGATATGGCCGTCGCGCATCGCGGTCAGGAACTCCAGGCCGCTCAGGGTGGCTGCGGCCGACGCGACCCGGATCGGGTCGTACCAGGTGACGGACTTGCTACGCGGCTCGCCCCACAGCGCGGGGTCGGGCTCGGGAACGGCGGGCGCGGATTCCATCGCGGTCATGGTCAGCAGCCTAGGGAGACGCCGGGGGCGGGGATCGCGCACGGCGATCCCCGCCGAGCGGTCGGGCAACCGGCGGTCGGGACCGCGAGTCGGATTACGACGAGCCGGGTACGTGCGCCGGCGAGGCGGCGCCGGCCGCAGTGGCGCCGGCCGCAGTGGCGCCGGCGCGGCGCAGCTCCTTGGGCAGGTGGAAGGCGACCGTCTCGGTACCGACGGATCGGGTGGTCACGTCCGTCGTGCCGAGACCGGACAGCGCGGCGGTGAGTTCCTCCACCAGTGACGGCGGGGCCGAGGCGCCGGCGGAGATGCCGACCGTCTCCACCCCGTCCAGCCAGGACAGCTCCACGTCGCCGACGTTCTCGACGAGGTGGGAGGCCACCCCGTCGCGCCGGCTGACCTCCACCAGCCGCACCGAGTTCGCGCTGTTGGCCGACCCGACGACGAGGACGAGCTGCGCCTCCTGGGCGACCTTGCGCACCGCGTTCTGCCGGTTGGACGTGGCGTAGCAGATGTCGGCGGACCCGGGGCCGACGATCGCCGGGTAGCGCTCCTTGAGCGCGTCGACGACCTCCTCGGCCTCGTCCATCGCCAGCGTGGTCTGCATGAGGTAGGTGACCCGCTCGGGGTCGGGGACGTCGAGGGAGTCGACCTCCTCGGGCGACTGCACCAGCCGGATGCGCCCGGGCGCCTCGCCCAGCGTGCCGTCGACCTCTTCGTGACCGGAGTGGCCGATGAGCAGCACGGTGTCGCCTCGGGAGGTGAACCTGCGGGCCTCGGCGTGCACCTTCTCGACCAGCGGGCAGGTCGCGTCGATGACGGAGAGCTGGCGCCCGTCGGCCTGGTTCCACACCGCCGGGGCCACTCCGTGCGCGGAGAAGACCACGGTCGCGCCGGCGGGCACCTCGTCGAGCTCCTCGACGAAGATTGCTCCGCGGGCGGCGAGGTCGGCCACCACGTGGGAGTTGTGCACGATCTGCTTGCGGACGTAGACCGGCGCGCCGTGGAGCTCCAGGGCGCGCTCGACGACCTCGATGGCGCGCTCGACCCCGGCGCAGAACGCCCGCGGCTCGGCGAGCAGCACGGTGCGCCGGCCCACCGCCGCTGCCCAGGCGCCGATCGGCAGGCCGAGCCGGCGCATCGTGCGCAGGCCCAGCACGCCGCGGCGGACCAGGTCGAGGCGGCCAAGCGGCTCGTCGGCGGTGTCGACGATGACCCGCACCGCGGCGAACGGGACGTCCCCGACCCCCGCGGCGATCGGGGCGCTCTCCATGTCGACCGCGATGGCGCCGGTGGCGGCGAGCCGCGTGCGCTCGTCGCCGGTGGCGACCTTCGCCACGGTGACGATCGGGCCGACGTGGACGGTCAGGCCGAGCCGGCGCAGGTCACCGGCCAGCAGCGGGGCGGACGCGCAGCGGGCGGCGACCGAACCGTCGGCGGCGCGGACCTCGCTGGCGACGACGATGTCCCCGGGCTTGATCCCGGGGGCGAGGCCGCCGGACAGGCCCACGATGGCGGCGGCGTCGGGGCGCGCCTGACGGACCACCCGGGCGGCTCGGCCCGCCTTGTCGGGGCCCATCCCGGTGCGCACCATGACGGTGTCCGAGGGCAGGCCGGACCGGCCGGCCGCCATCGCCTCGAAGCGCAGCGCCGTCGCGACCACGAGCCGCCCGCGGCGGCGGGGCCGGGCCACGGGCGCGGCCGGCTCGGCGGGCCGCGGCGGCGCCTGCACGCCGCCGGCCGGCGCCCCGGCGGACGAGCCCACCGCGGCGG
Organism: Frankia torreyi; assembly: GCF_000948395.1. Classification (GTDB taxonomy): domain Bacteria; phylum Actinomycetota; class Actinomycetes; order Frankiales; family Frankiaceae; genus Frankia; species Frankia torreyi. The sequence continues at coordinate 4,312 of NZ_JYFN01000051.1, forward strand.
ACGGGCCCACCGCGGCCGGGCCTGCGCCCGCCGGTGCCGGCGCGGTCGCGACGCTCGCCGAGCCGCCGCGGCCCGCCGCGGCGACGAGCGGCAACGCGGCCGGCGCGCCCGGCCGGCGCGCCCCGGCGGACGAGGGGACCGACGGCGACGCCGGGTCCTGGTTGGGGATCACGGCGGGTCCCCCCGCCGCGGCCGCCGGGGCCGTGCGGTCGGCGGGGGTCACGACAGCGTCGGGAGCGGTCCCGTCGCCGCCCGGGGAGGTGGAGGTGCTCATGGTGTGGCCACCCCGGTCAGGCCCACGTACCGGCCGAGCGCGGTCAGCGGGAAGACCAGCCGGTACAGGTGGTAGTTCAGGGAGAAGTCGCCGGGGAAACCGGTGCCGGTGAAGTAGGGCTCGTCCCAGGTGCCGTCCGGCCGCTGGGTCTCGCACAACCAGCGCACCCCGCGCTTCACGGCCAGGCTGTGCGGGTCCACCGCCAGCAGCGCGAGCAGCGCCCACGCCGTCTGCGACGCGGTGAGCTCGCCCCGGCCGATCCAGGCGGGGTCGGTGTAGGAGCGCAGGTCCTCGCCCCAGCCGCCCTCGGGCGACTGGTGCTCGAGCAGCCACCGCACCGCGGCGGTGATCGCCGGGTGGTCGGTGGGCACCCCGGCGCCGATCAGCGCCGGCACGACCGCCCCGGTGCCGTAGAGGTGGTTGACGCCCCACCGGCCGAACCAGGAGCCGCCCGGCTCCTGGTTGTCCAGCAGCCACTGCACCGCCCGCTGGGTGATCGGGTGGTCGGAGCGGCCGAGGTCGGCCAGCATCTCCACGATGTGCGCGGTGACGTCCGCCGACGGCGGGTCGACCACCTCGCCGAAGTCGCAGAACGGGATCTTCGTGGTGAGCGTCCGGACGTTGTCCGCGTCGAAGGCACCCCAGGCGCCGTTCGACGAGCGCATCCCGACGCTCCAGTCGACCCCGCGGGCCGCCGCCGCGCGCATCGCCGCGGCCAGCCGCGGGTCCGCGTCCTCGACGGTGTTCACCGAGGGGGCCTCGGCGCGGCCCTGCCGGGATGCCGGCGGGGCGACGTGCCCCGCGCCGAGCAGCCGCCGCAGCGCCAGCACCACCTCGGCGGTGTCGTCGACGTCCGGGTAGAAGTCGTTGTCGAACTCGAACGCCCAGCCGCCGGGGGCGAGCTCGGGGCGGCGCACCGCCCAGTCCCCGGCGACCCGGACCTCCTCGTCGACCAGCCACCGGCCGGCCTTCACCATCGCCGGATGGTCGCCGGGGACGCCGGCGTCGGCCAGCGCGACGACCGCGAGCGCGGTGTCCCAGACCGGCGACTGGCAGGCCTCGATCTGGCGGATCGGACCCTCCGGGGTGTCCCGGCGGATCACGTACCGCTCCATTCCGCGAAACGCGGTGGCGATCACCGGGTGGTTCAGCGGGTACCCCATCAGGTGCAGCGCCATGACGGAGTAGACCCAGGGCGGCTGGATGCCGCCCCAGCACCCGTCGGCCTCCTGCCGGGCGACGACCCACTCGGTGGCCCGCCGCAGCGCCAGGGTGCGCAGGAGCTTGATCGGCCGGCGCTCGTAGCGGTGCAGCAGCTTGTCGAGTCGCTCGAAGGCGCCCTCCCAGCTTCGCAGCGGGGCCGGCTTGCGCCCCGCCGCCGGCACCTTGAGCTCGTCGATGGTGAAGCCGAGGTCGTGCGACGGCCGCAGGGAACCGACGATCGTCAGCGCGACGATCGTCTGGCGCGCCCAGCAGGCGAAGTCGTAGACGTTCAGCGGGATCCACGACGGCAGGAAGATCAGCTCCGGCGGGATGACCGGCACGTCGTCCCAGGACCACTGGCCGAGCGCCGCCAGCCAGATCCGGGTGAACACCCGGGAGGCGGCCACCCCGCCCTGCGCGCGCACGAGCTCCGCGGCCCGCGCCATGTGCGGGGCGTCGACCGCGTCGCCGGCGAGGCGCAGCGCGATGTACGCCTCGATGGTGGTGGACAGGTCGGCCGGGCCGCCGTAGAAAGTGGGCCAGCCGCCGTCCGCGAGCTGCTGGGAACGGATCCAGCGGGCGGTCTGCTCGGTCTCGTCGTCGCCGCGAATGCCGAGGAACTGCTTCATGAACAGGTCCTCGGCGTCCATCGTGACGTTCGTCTCGAGGTCGCCCTTCCACCAGCCCTCATCCGACTGCAGCGCGAGGAGATGGTCCCGCGCGCGGGCCGCGGCGACGCCCGCGTTGATCGGGCCGGCCGTGTGCGGCCTGCCGGTACCGGCGGGCAGCGGNGGTGAGGACCGGGAGATCCCGTAGGCGTCGGCCGTGGCGGGCACCGGGATGGTGGGCCGCTTCGGGCTCTTCTCGGCAGTCGGAGCAGCCGGGGACGGGTCCGAGGTCAGGCTCATCGACGACTCCCCTCGTCGTACGTGCGATGGTCAAGCGGGCGATCACCAGGCTGATCGCCGGTCTGTCCGGCGTCGCGGCGGCCCGGTGGGGCCGCCCGCCGGTCGAGCCGTGGCGGGGCGCCGCCCGGCCTCCCGGCATCACCCCGGCCTGGTACGGGGCGGCGGGTGGACCAGGCGGCATGGGCGCCTGTGCTCACCTGCGGCCTCCTCAGCGATCGCGCTCGGTCACGAAGCGGGCGAGGGCGAGCAGCTCCGCCTCGACCGCGGCCGGCATCGACAGCGAGCGCAGCACGTTCTCGCACGCCTTGAGCTGCCGGTCGGCCTCGGCGGTGGTCCAGTCCCGCCCGCCCGCCTGTTCGACCAGTTCGGCGATGTGCGCGAGTTCCGCCTCACTCGACTCCCCGGTGCCGACGAGGAAGGCACGCAGTTCCTCGGCGGCGCCGCCGCCGGCCTCCAGCGCGACCACCACCGGCACGGACTTCTTGCGGGAACGCAGGTCCGACAGCACCGGCTTGCCGGTGACCGCCGGGTCGCCCCAGATGCCGAGCAGGTCGTCGATGAGCTGGAAGGCCGTGCCGAGGCGGGAGCCGTACTCGGCGAGCGCGTCGACCATCTCGTCGGCGGCGCCGGCGAGCACGGCGCCGAGCGACGCCGAACAGGCCAGCAGCGCGCCGGTCTTGCCGTCCTCCATCCGCAGCGTGTCGGCCACGGTGACGTCGGACCGGCTTTCGAACATCAGGTCCTCGGCCTGGCCGCGAACCAGGTCCTGGACGCCGGCGCCGAGGATCAGCGCCGCGCGCCGCGCGGCGTCCCCCTCGACCTCCAGCAGGACCTGGGTGGCGAGCCCCAGCAGGGCGTCGCCCGCCAGGATCGCGCCGTCGGCACCGAAGACCGTCCAGGCCGTGGGCCGGTGGCGGCGCTCGGTGTCGCCGTCCATCAGGTCGTCGTGCAGCAGCGAGAAGTCGTGCACGAGCTCGACGGCAACCGCGGCCGGCAGGCCGACCTCCGCCGGCGCGCCGGCCGCCTCGGCGGACAGCAGCGCCAACGCCGGGCGCACGAGCTTGCCGCCGCCACCGGGCAGCGGTTCGCCGGCGGCGTCCACCCAGCCGCGGTGGTAGGCGACGACGTGGCGAAGGCGCGGGTGCAGGCGGTCCACCACGGCGCGCAGCGCCGGCACGGTGAGGGTCCGCCCCCGCTCGATCGCATCCGGAACCGTCATGGTCATACCGGGAATCCCCCTGTGGATGAGTGCCCTGGCTGGCCGGTGGGCACCGGCCCGGTGACCGCCTTCGTTGCGGCGGTCACCNTGTTCTCCCCCCGTGGATCCGGAGAATCCGACGAATCCGATGCATTCGGTGCAACCGCTGTATCCAGCACAAGCGATGGGTCTGATGAAGGTGTGGTGCTCGTGGCGGACGCCCCGTCGGCGCCCTGCCGCGGAAGGGCGCGAGCCGATGTCGGTGATGGTCCGGCGGCCCCCCGGTCTCCCCCGGCGGACCCGGCCAACCCGTTGACGACGACCCCCATGCCGGCCAGGCTCTCACGGGTTGCAGCGAGTCCGCTACGCACAGCAGATTCCATGGTCGCTGGCCACCCGGTGTCGGTCCAGGTGCCGGCCAGAGCAAAGCCGGGCAGTCCGGTCGAGGTACCCGGACGCAATGCGAGCGAACCGGGCGCCTGCCGGAAGGTGGCCGTGCGCTCCCGGGTCACGAAGACCTCGAGCGGCGCGGCCGCGCGGGCGGCCGGGAACAGCCGGGCCATCTCGTCGACGAACAACGTGCGCAGCTCGTTCGCCGACCGGTCGATCCACGGCTCGGCAGCCGACTGGGACAGCGCCAGGTACTGGGCACCCGGCGGGCCCGAGGCGGCCAGGCCGGAGGAAATCGTCCGGTCGAAGATCCACTGGATCGGCGAGTCGACGACGGCCAGGAACGGCCCCTCGATCACCTGCCGTGGATAGATCATGTGCACGTTGATGATCGGCGAGTCGCCCAGCTCGCGCAGCCGCTCGGGCCGCGGGCCGGCGCCGGCCGGCAGCAGGTCCGCCGCCGCCGGTGGCGGCACCGCGAGGACCACGGCGTCGGCGCGCAGCCTGCCCGCGGCGTCGGTGCCGGGCACCGCCTCGCCGCGGTTGGTGCCGCCGGCGGTGACCGCGAGCTCCCAGCCGCCGCCCGCGGCGGTGATGGCGCGGACCTTGGCCCCCAGGTGCACGTCGGCGCCGGCTGCGGCCAGGGCGGCCATCGCCGCGTCGCCGTGCAGCCGGGCCAGCGGGACCTCCGCCCAGCCGAGGTCGCCGGCGTCGGCGCCGTCCAGCAGGCCCGTGCGCACGACCTTCGCCGCCAGGCCCAGCGAGGCCTCGGCGGCCGGCGCGTTCAGCGTCGCCACGGTCAGCAGCTCCCACAGCGCCTTCGTCGCTGCCGGGCCCTGGCCGTGGCTGGTCAGCCACGCACCGAACGACCGCTCGTCCACCGCCGCGGAGCGCTGGTCGAGGCGGCCGAGCTGGAAGGCCGCGAGCCCGGCACGCAGCCGCTCGGCGAGCGGCAGTGCCCGGTAGCCCAGCAGCGCCGGGGCCAGGTGCAGCGGCGCGGGCAGGCGCACGCTGGTGCGCCGCAGCCGGGTCCGGGTGAGCGAGTCCCCGAGGAGCACCGGGACGTCCAGGCGGGGCTGCAGGGTGGTCAGGTGCTCCACCCCGAGGCGCGCCAGCAGCCCGCGATAGGCGGTGCAGCAGCGCATGAACACGTGCTGACCGGTGTCGATCCACAGGTCTCCCCGCCGGAACGACGTCGTCTGGCCGCCCAGGCGCGGCCGGGCCTCCAGCAGCGTCACCCGCGCGCCGCTGTCCACGGCGAGCAGCGCCGCGGCCATCCCGGCGAGACCGCCGCCGACGACGACCAGGTGTGGTCGGGACTCGTCCCGACCCGCCGCCACAGCCGCGCCGGCCACCCCGGCCGCCTCGCCCATCCCGCGTGCCCCGGAAGTCATGCGGCGCTCGTCTCCGGTCGCCCGGCGAGGCTGCGGGCGGCGACGACCGCCTTCTGCCACCCCGGCAGCGCCAGCCGACGGTCCAGCACAGCAGCCGGTTCGTTCTTGATCCGCCGGTTGAGCCGCAGGTAGATGCCGGCCATCGCGCCGCAACAGGCCGCGCTGCGCCGGTCGAGCAGGTCGAGTAGCACCATGCCGCGGTCGTACCATTCCTCGGCCCGCTGCGCCGAGGACCGCAGGTAGCCCAGCAGTGCCGTCGGCGGCCCGCCGAGACGACCGCTGGCGTCCACGGCGAGCTCGATCCCGGCGGCCTTGAGCTCCTGCGCCGGCAGGTAGATACGCCCGCCGAGCAGGTCCTCGCGGACGTCGCGCAGGATGTTCGTCTGCTGCAGGGCCACCCCGAGGGCGTCGGCGATGGCCGGGGCGGAGCGGTCGGAGGCCGCCTGCTCGGTGCCGAAGATGCCCAGCGAGAGCCGGCCGATCGTGCCGGCGACGAGCCGGCAGTAGCCGACCATGTCGTCGAACGTGTCGTACGTGGTGCCGTGCACGTCACTCTCGACGCCGTCGGCAAGCTCGATGAACGCCTCCAGCGGGATCGGGAAGCGCCGGGCGGCGTCGTCGAGGGCGACGTACATCGGGTCGGAGCTACCCGCGCCCAGGTTGTTGACCTCGGCCCGGACCTGGGCCAGCCCGGCGAGCTTCTCCTCGGCCGGCAGGTCCCCGTCACCGATGTCGTCCAGGTGGCGGGCCAGCGCGTAGACGGCGCTGAGCGCGCCCCGTTTCTCCGGGGGCAGCAGCCGGATGCCGTACGAGAAGTTCCGCGCCGCCTCCTTGGTCAGAGCCTCGCAGGCGGCGTACGCCTCGGCCACGGTCGGCCGGCGCGCCGAGTTCGACGCCGGGCTGTTCATCGACCCTCCTCCGAGCCGCGTCGGGCCGCGACGCCGGTCGCGCTGGTCGCGGTCGCCACCGCCGCGGCGGTGCGGGCCGCCGCCGGCGCTCCCGGAGCCACCGACTGCGCGAGCGCCACCAGAGCGAAGCGTGCCATCCGCGGCTTGGGTGCCTTGGGCGGGCCGCCGAGCACGTCGTAGCCAGCGCGGCGGATCGCGTCGAGCGCCGCGCGGCCGCCGCCGACGAAGCCGGCCAGCGCCAGCCTCAGTCTGCCCGGCACCATCGAGACCAGCGGCGCGCCCTGGTCGATCACGGTGCGGGCGCGGCTGACCTCGAAGGCCATCAGATGGCGCACCGCCGGGCTCGCCACCTTCGCCCGCAGGTCGTCCTCGGTGACCCCGAAGGTGTCGAGGTCCTCCTGCGGCAGGTAGATGCGCCCGGCGGCGAGATCCTCGGCGACGTCCTGCCAGTGCTCGGCGAGCTGCAGCGCGGTGCACACCCGGTCGGAGAGCACGACCCGGTCGGGGGTGGCGAGCCCGAACACGCCGAGCACCATCCGGCCGACCGGATCGGCCGACAGGGTGCAGTAGCGGACCAGGTCGTCGAACGTCTCGTAGCGGGTGACCCGCTGGTCCTGGCGGTTGGCCTCGACGAGCCGCTCGAAGGGCTCGGCGGGCAGGTCGCAGGTGTGCACCGTGCGCGCGAGCAGGCGCAGGACGGGGAGCTCCGGCTCACCGCCGGCCCAGATCACCGACAGATCGTCGGCGAGGCGGTCGAGCAGGATCAGCCGATCGCCCGCGGCCTCGTCGCCGATGTTGTCGACGAACCGACTGAAGGCGTACAGGGCGTTGAAGTGGGCGCGCACGGCCGCGGGCAGCACGATCGGCGAGACCGGGAAGTTCTCCGCCGGCGCGGCGCGCAGGAGGTGTTCGGCGGGAGTGGACAGGCCCGTCGCGCCCGACAGCGCAGGCGTGCGTGGTGGGCCGGTTGGGGCGTCGATGGCGGTCATACGCCTCTCCTTCGATGACGGTCTGCACTCCGGGCGCGGTGTGCCGGGATGGGGGTCCCCGCGGAGGCCGCGGCCGGCGCCAGAAACCTGGACAGCGCCGGGACCTTGGTCGGCGCCAGGACCTTGGGGCAGCGCCGAGGCTCGGCGGGTTCTGCGCTGGCGACGACCCGGTCCGCCGACGGGACCAGGGCGCCCGTTCGCACCGGAGGTCATGGGCGCGCCTCACGCGGACCTGCTCCGCAGGTCCGGACGGACCGGCTCAGGCGACCGGTCCTGGCAGGCGCGCCATGGTGCCACCCGGGGTTCCGGCGGCGCGGGGCCGACGGCGCCATGCGCCGCCGGCCCCACCCGGCGCGTCTGCCGCCGACGGCCCGAAGGCCGCCGGAGCTGTGGTCGGTGTCACTCACCCCCAATTGGCGACACAGGCCAGCCGGCAGCACGCTCCCGGTACCGGATCATCCGAAGACACCCGCCAACCTGCGGTACAGCGACGGCACCGCGCCGTGGATCCGCACCGCGCCGAGCAGCCAACCTGGCACCCAGACCTCCGCGCTGCCCCGTCCCGCCGCCGCCAGCATGCGCTCGGCGACCAGCGCGGCCGGGATCGGCCGCGGCCATCGCCGAACGTACGGCGCCCCGCGGCGGTGGAAGAACGGGGTGTCTACGACGCCAGGTAAACACAACGTCACCGTGATGCCACGTCCGGCGACTTCGGCCCGCAACGCGTCCGCGAAGCCGACCATCGCCGCCTTCGTCGCGGAGTAGGCCACCTCGCCGCGCACGCCGAGCGCACCGGCGATGCTGCCGACGATCAGGATGCGCCCCTGCCCACGATCGAGCATGGCCGGCAGCATGGCCCTGACCAGCGCCATCGGCGACAGGACGTTGACCGCGACGAGTTCCGCGATCGCCTCCGGCGACATCACGTCGAACGGGCCGGCGGCGCCGAGCCCCGCCGAGCACACCAGCAGATCGACGTCGCCGAGCAGCTCACTGGCCCGGGAGGCGACCGCCACCTCCGAGCCGGCGGCCGACAGGTCGACGGAGATGCGGTGACCCTCCGTGGCGGCGGCGACCTCATCCAGCGCCGCGCCGTTACGGCCGACCAACAGCGAGCGGCAGCCGCCGGCGGCCAGCAGCAGGGCGGCCTCCCGGCCGATGCCGCTGGATGCGCCGGTCACGACGGCCGTTCGAGGCGGCCAGGTGGCGGGGGCTGTGCCCGTTCGCGCGGTCCGGTTGGTGAGGACGGTCAACCCTCCCTCACGGAAAGCAGGCCGGGACCGTGTGCTCATGACACACCACTTCCGGTCGTTCCTTTCACGCAGTTCTCCCCCGCGGGCACTGGTTGCACGTCACCTGCTGCTTTCCCCACTCATCTCGCCCCGCGTCGCGAGGTGGCCCGACCGAGCATGATCGGCATGGTCCGATGGCACGAGCTCTCCCGTCGGACCACCGCTTCGACCACACTCGATGGCCGTGCCGATCCGGACAGCTACTGCTTCTCAAGCGTCGGACTCCAGGACCCCGGGCGCGCGAGCGCCACCAGGTCCACGACTCCCACCATTTCACCGTCCCGCAGTCGGATCGTCCATGGTCAGATGGGCGACATCGGGGCGGGCGGATCACATGCGCGGCTCCGGACTCCCTATCACACTCCCTCTATCGTCACGACCCCCGCTATCGGAGCCGTCCCGCTATCGCCGACCGCGGGTGCGGTCCGATTTGGCGGTCGTACGATGGATTCGGGATCTTCTGCTGGGACGTGCGAACCGCTTCCCACGGCCGGCCCGGGTATTGGGGTGATTTCCCACCGCATTGCCCACGCCGGAATTGCCCGGCGACGACCCGCGGCAGGGCCGTCACCACGACATCACAACCGGCGGGCACAGGCCCGCCACCTCCGCCGTCAGTACCCTGCCGTCAGTCCGATCGGGTCGCCACCAGAGCAGCCCCGTCGGCGCCCAGGTTCATCCGTGGATCGTTCCCGCGCCGGGTCGGGCCGGTCTGTGACGTACGCCGGACAGGCTGGTGGGGCATCGTCCGAGCACTGATCCATCCTCCACACGACGACCACCCTACCGCCTTCGACAAACGTGATCGAAAGCGGCATTTCTCCGAACCTAATGGACGGACCACCGGGCGGGGATATCACCCGCCACGGTGACATCCGACACATGGGCCCCGAAGATGCATCACGGGAGGTCCGACAGTGGTCGCCGGCACGACGACGGAGGCACGTTCGGTGGCTACCGGGGGTGCCGACTACCCCAATCGGACACTCAACCGCACCAGTCGATCACCCGTACGAATGCCGGTTCAATCCACCCATCCATCCAGCGGATGGACTACCCCGGGTGGATGCCCGAGGGATTCACCCCACCGATCCGGGTGATCCCAACTCCGCGCACACCGGGAAGCGCGGATGGGGAAGAAACCGACGGCACGGACAGCGCCCCGGATGTCGCGGATTCCACGCACGATCCGGTGGCCCCGGGGGACCGGGCACCCTCGCCCGCACCGGGGCAGCAGACGGATCCCGACGACCAGGGCGCCGGTTCCTCGGCGCCGAGAGCGGCGAGCGCGGCGGCCACGATCTCGCGCCGCTCGGTGGCGGAGACCAGCGGGCGCATGCTCTGCGGCAGCCGGGCCGCCACGGTGCGCAGCGCCGCCGAGCAGAGCGGCTCCCCGCGGCCGGGCGCACCGGTCAGATCGGACCCGCCGAAGGCGACCCGCGCGTCACCGGGAACCGCCCCGGCGCCGTCGGCGTCCTCAGCCCGGGCCTGGGCGTGGGCGCGCTCGAACGCCATCCCGAGAATCCCCGCGCGCAGCGCGCCGACCGCGCAGTGCGCCCGCAGCAGCCGCAGGTCCGACGGCGCCGGACCGGCGAGCGCCCCGACCAGGGCCTGCTGCAGGGAGAGCATGTCGCTCTTGCCGATCTTGCGATGGATCACCGAGGGATCGTTCACGAAGGCGAGCAGGACGCCGCCGGGGCCGGCCATGATGTCCACCAGCCGCTCCAGCAGGACCCGGGCGCTCGGCGGCGGCGACTGCCGGACCAGTTCGACCAGCCGGCCCAGTTCGGAGACGAAGGGCTCCAACAGCGCGTCGAGGATCGTCTCCTTCGACGGAAAGTGGTAATAGAGTGCTGCCTTCGTCACGCCGAGTCGCTCGGAGATGTCCCTCACAGAAGTGCCGGCATACCCTTGCTCTCCGAAGAGGCTCACCGCGGCGGCAAGGATCCGCGACCTGGTATCGCTCGCTGACCCGGGTGACGTCGACTCGACCATGGCAGCCCTGCACCCCTCCGATCGAGTCCGCGACGAATGTTACCCTCAAGCTTACCTACTAAACGACCGGTAAGTTCCCAGGTAGCAAGCAACGGACCGCTGCCGATCAAGACGTCGCAGGTGACGACACCGACCGATCATCAACGCTCGAGGGGAAACCGTGGCTTCGCTCGCCCGATGGTGCTTCAGGCACCGCCGGCTCGTACTGCTCCTGTGGATCGCCGCGATTGCCGTCCTCGGAGGGGTCAGCCAGGCGGCCGGAAGCGACTACAAGGACGCCTTCTCCCTGCCCGGCACCGACTCGCAGAAGGCGATCGACCTGCTGCAGCGCGACTTCCCGGCGGCTTCGGGAGACAGCGCCACCATCGTGCTGCACAGCAAGAACGGCGTCGCCGTCACCGACCCGGCCCTGAAGGCGCCGGCGACGGAGATGCTCGACAAGCTGGCCAAGGTCCCGCACGTCTCGGACGTCGGCAGCCCCTACGGCCCGCGCGGGGCCTCGCAGATCAGCTCCGACGGGCACACCGCCTTCGCCACGATCGACTTCGACGAGCAGGGCATCGACCTGCCCAAGGACGACATCCAGCAGCTCGTCGACACCGCCCGCGGCTACGACTCCAGCACCCTGCAGGTCGAGGCCACCGGTCAGGTCGTGTCGATCACCGAGCAGCAGCAGCAGAGCTACAGCGAGTTCATCGGCATCGCCGCCGCGGCGATCATCCTGTTCATCGCCTTCGGCTCGCTGCTTGCCATGACGCTGCCGCTGATCACCGCTATCGTCGCGCTCGGCGTCGGCAGCCTGCTGATCATCCTGCTCTCGCACGTGCTCACCATCGCCGAGTTCAGCCCGATCCTGGCGACCCTGATCGGCCTCGGCGTCGGGATCGACTACGCGCTGTTCATCGTCAACCGGCACCGCATCGGCCTGCGGGCCGGCAAGTCTCCCGAGGAGGCCGCGGTCACCGCGGTGAACACCTCGGGCCGCGCCGTGCTGTTCGCCGGCATCACGGTCTGCATCGCGCTGCTCGGCATGTTCGCCCTCGGGGTGAGCTTCCTGTACGGCGTGGCGATCTCGGCGGCGGTGGCCGTCGCGATGACCATGGCGGCGGCCGTCACGCTGCTGCCCGCCCTGCTGGGCTTCTACGGCATGCGGGTGCTCAGCAAGCGCGATCGGCGCAAGCTCGCCGACAGCGGCCCGGAGCATGAGAACACCGGAGGCTTCTGGTGGCGCTGGGCCAAGGGCATCGAGCGCCGGCCCCAGTTGTTCGCCGTCATCAGCGCCGTGGTGATCCTCATCATCGCGATCCCGTTCTTCTCGCTGCGGCTCGGCTCCTCCGACCTCGGCAACGGCGACAGCTCGAAGACCACCAAGCGCGGGTACGACCTGCTCGCCGACGGGTTCGGCCCCGGCTTCAACGGCCCGTTCACGATCGTCGCGGAGATCAAGTCGCCGCAGGACACGGCCAACCTGAACGCCGTGGTGAAGGCGGCCCGCGCCACTCCGGGCGTCGCGTCGGTGTCGGAGCCGCGGCCGAGCCCGAACGGCCAGGCGGCGATCGTCTCCCTGTACCCGACGACCAGTCCCCAGGCCGAGGACACCTCGAAGCTGCTGAAGAAGCTGCGCGACGACGTGGTCCCACAGGCCAACCCGTCCCACACCGGGATCTACGTCGGCGGCATCACGGCCATCTTCGAGGACTTCTCCAGCACGCTGTCGAGCAAGCTGCCACTGTTCATCGGCGTCGTGGTCGTGCTCGCCTTCCTGCTGCTGGTGGCGGTCTTCCGCAGCCTGCTGGTGCCCTTGACCGCCTCCGTGATGAACCTGCTCGCGGTCGGCGCCGCCTTCGGCGTCGTCGTCGCGGTGTTCCAGTGGGGCTGGGGTTCGTCGCTGTTCAGCATCACCGGCGGCCCGGTCGAGGCGTTCATCCCGGTCATCCTGTTCGCGATCCTGTTCGGCCTGTCCATGGACTACGAGGTGTTCCTGGTCAGCCGGATGCACGAGGAGTGGACCGCGCGCCGGGACAACCGGCTCGCCGTCTCGCTCGGGCAGGCCGAGACCGGCCGGGTCATCTCCGCCGCCGGCGCCATCATGACCCTGGTGTTCGCCTCGTTCATCCTCGGCGACGAACGCGTGATCAAGCTGATGGGCCTCGGGCTCGCAAGCGCGATCGTGATCGACGCGTTCATCATCCGGACCGTGCTCGTGCCCTCGCTCATGCACGTCTTCGGCAAGGCGAACTGGTGGGTGCCGGCCTGGCTCGACCGGATCCTGCCGCGGATCTCCGTCGAGTCCGCCGAGGACATCGAGGAGCTGCAGCACACCCCGCTGCCCCCGGACGCGCTGACCTCCGCCGGCCAGCCGGTCGGCACCGGCGGTCACGTCCGCCAGGTCCCCGGCCAGCCGGGACGGGAGGAGGGCAGCCCCCGCGCGGGGGAACCCACCCACTGAGGCGACCCGCCAGGTCCGCCCGCGAACAGGGGGCGTCCCCACGCGGACCGCTGAACTGACGAACCGGGGCCCCGGCAGGCACGTGCCTGTCGGGGCCCCGGCGCGTGCGGTCAGCCCGTGGTGAAGCCGTCGGCGACCGTCAGCGCCTCGTCGAGGATCGCCAGCCCGGTGCGCGCGTCCGCCTCGGAGATGGTGCACGGCGGTACCACGTGCACCCGGTTGAAGTGGGTGAACGGCCACAGGCCGCGCTCGCGGCAGGCCGCGGCGACCGCACCCATCGGGGCCGCGGCCGGGCCGGCGGCGTTGAACGGCACGAGCGGTTCGCGGGTGGCGCCGTCGCGGACCAGCTCCAGTGCCCAGAACACACCGAGCCCGCGGACCTCGCCGACCGAGGGATGGTTGGCTGCCAGCTTCGCCAGCTCCGGCCCGATCACCTCGGTGCCGAGCCTCCGCACATGGTCGAGAATCCCCTCCGCCTCGAACGCCTCGATCGAGGCGACCGCGGCGGCGCAGCCCAGCAGGTGCCCGGAGTAGGTCAGCCCGCCCGGGTAGGGGCGCTCGGCGAAGGCGTCGGCGAGGTGCGGGGCGAGGATCACCCCGCCGAGCGGGACGTACCCGGAGTTCACGCCCTTGGCGAAGCAGATCAGATCCGGGACGACCCCCCAGTGGTCGACGGCGAACCACTCGCCGCACCGGCCGAAGCCGGACATCACCTCGTCGGCGATGAACACGATGCCGTGGGTGTCGCACAGCTCACGCACCCCGGCGAGGTACCCCGGCGGCGGTACCAGGATCCCGTTGGTGCCGACGACCGGCTCGACGATGATCGCCGCGATCGTCGCCGGGCCCTCCAGCGTGATCACCTCCGCGAGGTGGGCGAGCGCGCGGTCGGACTCCTGGGCGGCGTCGGCGGCGTGGAACGGCGAGCGGTACGGGTAGGGCCCGAAGAAGTGCACCACGCCGGGGATCCCCGGCTCGCTGGGCCAGCGCCGCGGCTCCCCGGTCAGGGTGATCGAGCCGCCGGTCGCCCCGTGGTAGGAGCGGTAGGCGGCGAGGATCTTGTGGCGGCCGGTGGCGAGCCGGGCGATACGCACCGCGTTCTCGGTGGCCTCGGCCCCGCCGCTCGTGAAGAAGACGCGGTCGAGGTCGCCCGGCGCGCGCTCGGCGATGAGGCGCGCGGCGCGGGAGCGCACCTCGTGGGCGTGGAACGGCGCGACGGTCGTCAGCGAGCGGGCCTGCGCGACGATCGCCTCGACCACCGCCGGGTGCTGGTGGCCGATGTTGGCGTTGACGAGCTGCGAGGAGAAGTCCAGGTAGCGCCGGCCGGACTCGTCCCAGAACCAGCTCCCCTCGGCGCCGGCGACGACCACCGGGTCGAGGCTGGCCTGGGCCGACCAGGAGTGGAACATGTGCCGACGATCGTCGAGGTACGCCTCGCTGCGGCCGGCGACGCCCGGGGTGCCGGGGGTGGCGGAGGTGGCGGGGGTGGCGGGGGTGGCGGGGGTGGTCGTCAAGGGATCGGGTCCTCTCCTCGTCGTCGGCGTCCCGCGGGTGGGACCGCCCGGTCCGGGCGGACGCGCCGCGCGCCACCGACCCACGGTCGGGCCGGCGGGCGCGCGGCGGCGCCACGGACCATCGGATCTCACCGGCGCCGGGAGCGGGGGCGCCGTCGGTGTGACGGCGGAGACGGGGGGACGGGTCAGCCGCCGCCCGGGTTCAGGGTGACGGTCAGCGGCTTGAAGCTCGACCCCGTGACGTCGACGCCGTCACCCTTGAGCGCCGACAGCGCCTGCTCGACGTACTGATTGGTGTAGGCGAGCCCCTCGGGGGCCTTGGTGAGGACGGTCTGGCCGTCGGCGTTCTTCGTCGCCCTGGCGATCTGGACGGTCCGGTCCCAGGCCGCCTTGTCGACCATGCCGATGCCCTCCGGCGACGGCCAGACCAGCTTGTTGACCTCGTTGGTCTGCCAGAGCTGGTGGCTGGCGCCGAGCTTGGAGCCGGCGGCGACGACCAGGTCACGGCACTCCTGGGCATGGTCGCGGCAGTAGATCCAGCCACGCAGCGAGCCGGTCAGGAACTTCGTCGCGGTCTGCTGGTACGCCCGGTCGTTCTGGAGCTTGTCGGTGGAGGCCCACACCGCGTCCTGGAGCATGGCGGTGCCGACGTCGTTCCAGTCGACGACGGTGAAGTCCGACGGCTTGTACAGCTCGCCGGTCTTCGGGTTCTTCGCCTCCAGCACCTGGGCGTACTCGTTGTAGCTCATCGCCTGGGCGGCGTCGATGTCGCCGGAGAGCAGCGCGTTCATGTCGAACTGCTGCTGGACGAGGGTGACGTCCTTGCCGGGGTCGAGACCGGCCTTGGTCATGCCGGCGAACAGCTCGTACTCGTTGCCGAAGCCCCAGTTGCCGACCTTCTTGCCCTTGAGGTCGGCCGGCCCGCTGATGCCGGCGTCGGCGAAGCTGACCTGCCGGGTGCCGGAACGCTGGAAGATCTGCGCGATGTCGGTGATCTGCGCGCCCTGCTCGCGGGAGGCCAGCGCCTTCGGCACCCAGGCGACGGCGAAGTCGGCCTGCCCCTGGGCCAGCACCGTCTGCGGCACGATGTCCGTGCCGCCCTCCAGCAGTTTGACGTCGAGACCGGCGTCGCGGTAGAAGCCCTTCTCCTTCGCGGCGATGTAGCCGGCGAACTGCGCCTGGGTGAACCACTGCAACTGCAGCTTCACCGGGGTGAGCTTCGCCCCGGTGCCGGTCGTCGACGCATCCGAGCCGCTGCTGCCCCCGTCCGAGCCGCAGGCGGCCAGGGCCAGCACCGCGGCCAACCCGGCCGCGAGCCCACCCAGCGTCCTTTTCCTTCTCATATCGCTCCCGTTACCCCTTGTGAATAAATGCCGGATTCCCGGTTGGTGGCATTACCGACCGGCGTGTCGGCGCCAGGGCATCGCCGCCCTCTCCACCGCCAGGACGACCAGGTAGAACAGCAGGCCCAGCAGGCAGGCCGCGACGACGAACGCCCACGCCCGGGGGTAGGCGCTGTTCGCCGCCGCCGAGGTGATCCGTGAACCGAGGCCGTTCTGCCGGCCGCCGAAGTACTCGGCGACGACGGCGGCGATGACCGCGAGCGACGAGGCCAGCCGCAGCCCGGTGAAGAAGAACGGCAGCGCCCCGGGCAGCGACACGGTCCGGGCGAACCGCCACGGCCCGACCGCGAGGCTGCGCATCAGCTCGCGGTGCACCGGGGCGACCTCGCGCAGCCCGCGGGCGGTGTTGACGAACACCGGGAAGAACACGACGACCGCGACCACCGCGCGCCGCGGCACCGACGACGTCGTCGAGAACATCGCGTTGAACAGCGGGGCCAGCACGATGATCGGGATCGCGTTCATCGCGGCGGCGACCGGGGCGAGCATCCCGTCGATCAGCCGGGAGCGCGCCGCCACGATCGCCGCGACCAGCCCCGCGACCGCGCCGAGGGCCAACCCCACCGCCGCGTTGACCCCGCTGACCCATGCCGCCGACCGGATCGGACCGACGTGCTCGCGAAACTGGTGGGCGATCGCCGATGGGCTCGGCAGCAGGTAGGGCTGCACGTCGCCCAGGTCGACGAACGCCTGCCAGGCGCCGAGGACGACGACCGCGACGACGAGCGGTGGCAGGATCGCCCGCCCGCGGGCCAGCACCCGGGCGGTCGGCCGAACCCCGCTCACGAAGCCCCGACTCCCGCCGGACCGACTCCCGCCGGACCTCCCCCCGCCGGACCGACTCCCGCCGGACCTCCCCCCGCCGGACCTCCCCCCGCCGGACCTGCCCCCGCCGGCGCGCCGCCGCCCGACGCAACGCGCAGCAGGGCGGACTCGCCGGCGCGCAGCGCCTCGCGCACGGCGGTGACCGCGGCGAAGAACTCGGGCTGCTCCCGCAGGTCGGTGCTGTCGACGCCGCGGCCCACGCCGGCCCGCGCCGCCAGCTCCACCGGGACCATCGCCGTGATCCGCCCCGGCCGCGCCGACATGACCGCCACCCGGTCGGAGAGGAACACCGCCTCGGGGATCGAGTGGGTGACGAGGATGACGGTGGTCCCGGTCTCCCGCCGGATGCGGGCGAGCTCCGCCTGCATGCGCTCGCGGGTCATCTCGTCGAGGGCGCCGAACGGCTCGTCGAGCAGCAGCAGCCGGGGCCGCTCGGCGAGGGCGCGGGCGATGGCCACCCGCTGCTGCATGCCGCCGGAGAGCTGGCCGGGCCAGTGGCCGGCGAAGTCCGCGAGCCCGACCAGGTCGAGCAGCTCCCGGGCGCGGGCCCGGCGTTCGGCCTTGCGCATCCCGTGGACCTGCAGCGGCAGTTCGACGTTGCCGAGCACGGTGCGCCAGCCGAACAGGCCGGCCTGCTGGAAGGCGATGCCGTAGTCCTGGTCGAGGCGGGCCTGGCGGGCCGGCCGGCCGCCGACGAGGATCTCCCCGCGGGTCGGCGGGATCAGGTCGGCGACCAGCCGCAGCAGCGTCGACTTCCCGCAGCCGGATGGCCCGATCAGCGAGACGAACTCGCCGCGGGCGACCGTCAGGTCGATGTCCGTCAGTGCCACGGCGGGCGCCGCCCCGGCGACGTCGAACGCCTTCGTCACCCCGCGCACCACCACCGCCGCCTCCTCCTCCGCCGCCGCCACCGCCTCCACTACCGCCTCCGCCGTCATGCCGCTCGTCCTCGCTTCCGTGCGCCGCCCGCGCGGCCCGTCAGGCATGACGGCCCCACCGGCGGCCGACCGCCGCTTCCAACAGCGCCACCGCGGCGGCCATGACCAGCCCGATGGCCGCGGCGCCGAGCACCGCGTCGTACAGCCGGGTCGCGTCGCTGCTCGCCGACATGGAGTAGTCGATGATCAGTCGCCCGACGCCGCCGCGGGTGCCGGTGGAGATCTCGGCGACGACCGTGCCGATCACCGCCGAGGCCGCCGCGAGCCGCAGCGCCGGCATCAGGTACGGCACCGACGCCGGCAGCCGCAGCCGGATCAGCGTCTGCCACCATGACGCCGCGTAGCTGCGCATCAGCTCCACCGACTCCGCCGCCGGCGCCTGCAGCCCGCGCAGCATCCCGACGGCGACCGGGAAGAACGCCAGGTACGCGGCGATCAGCGCCACCGACATCCAGCGCTGCCAGGCCAGACCGCCCAGGTGCAGCCGGCCGCCCCAGCCGGCGACCAGCGGGGCGAGCGCGACCAGCGGGATGGTCTGGCTGGCGATCACGTACGGCAGCAGCCCGCGCTCCAGCACCCGCAGGCGGGCCATCGCGACGGCGAGCAGCACGCCGACCCCGACCCCGACCCCGAAGCCGGCGAGCGCCACCCGCAGCGAGAACCACATCCCGCGCAGCACCGACTCCCCGACGGTGCGGTCGTCGCGCAGGCTGAGCTCGGGCCGGCCCAGCTCCGCCAGCACCGACCAGACGTGCGGCATGGCCGCGTCCGTGGTCCGCGGCAGCACCGGCGCGCCCCACAGCCGGGTGCCCTGCGGCGACCCGACCGCCTTGTAGCCCTCCCACACGGCGCACAGCAGCACGAGCGCGACGAGCGCGAGGACACCCCGGCGCAGTCGGTCCCGCGCCGCCACGCCCGCGGCCTGCCGCCGCGGCGGCAGGCCGAGCGGGTCGGGGCCCGCGGGGTCGCCGGTGGGCGTGGCCCCGGTGGCGGGACCGGCCACGGTCGCCGCCGCGGCCGTCGACAGGGCGGCGTCGGTCATCCGCCGGCCGCCGGAGTCGGGTCCGCTGGCGGCCCTGCAGGAGACACCGCGGGCGGCGTCGCCGACGGCGCCCCGGTCGCCGGGGCGACCGGGGCGGGGGGCTGGGTGCCGGCGGAGGTGGCGCGCACCGTGCCGGCGACGGCGGGGATCACCGTCTCGCCGTACGCCTCGAGGGTCGCGAGCTTGGCGTCGTGCTGCAGGTAGACGGCGAACTGGTCGACGCCGAGCTCGGCGAGCTGCGCCAGCCGCTCGATGTGGGCCTCCGGCGGGCCGAGCAGGCAGAACCGGTCGACGATCTCGTCGGGGACGAACGTGGTGTGGGCGTTGCCGGCCCGACCGTGCTCGTTGTAGTCGTAGCCCGTGCGGCCGGCGATGTAGCTGGTCAGCGCGGTCGGCACGGAGCCGTCCGCGCCATAGCGGGCGACGAGGTCGGCGACGTGGTTGCCGACCATCCCGCCGAACCAGCGGCACTGGTCGCGCTGGTGGGCCAGCGACAGCGGGTCCGCGGCGCCGATGTAGGCGGGCGCCGCGACGCAGAACTTCACCGCCGCCGGGTCCCGCCCGGCCCGCTCGGCGGCGCGGCGCACCGCCCGGATGGTCCAGGCAGCGATGTCCGGGTCGGCGAGCTGGAGGATGAACCCGTCGCCGATCTCCCCGGTCAGCGCCAGCGCCTTCGGCCCGTAGGCGGCGATCCAGACGTCGAGCCGGCTCGCCGCGCCCCACGGGAAGCGCACGGTGCTGCCGTCGACCTGCGCGCTGCGCCCGTTCGCGAGCTCGCGCACGACCTCGATGCACTCCCGCAGGGTGGCCAGGGACGTGGGCTTGCCGTTGAGGACCCGCACCGCCGAGTCGCCCCGGCCGATCCCGCAGATCGTCCGGTTGCCGAACATCTCGTTGAGGGTGGCGAACAGCGACGCCGTGACCGTCCAGTCGCGGGTCGCCGGGTTGGTCACCATCGGCCCGACCAGCACCTTGCGGGTCGCGGCGAGGATCTGGCTGTAGATGACGAACGGCTCCTCCCACAGCAGGTGGGAGTCGAAGGTCCAGACGTGGCTGAAGCCCAGGTTCTCCGCCTGCCGGGCAAGGTCGATCACCCGGGAGGCGGGCGGGTTCGTCTGCAGCACCACTCCGACGTCCACCGCGTCACCGCGTCCGGGGGAAGCCGAGGTCGACCGAGCTCGTCGCCGGGTCGGGCCAGCGGGAGGTGACGACCTTGGTCCGGGTGTAGAAGCGGATCCCGTCCGGGCCGTACATGTGCAGGTCGCCGAACAGCGAACCCTTCCAGCCGCCGAAGCTGTAGTAGGCGACCGGCACCGGGATCGGCACGTTGACGCCGACCATCCCCGCCTGCACCTCGGCGGTGAACCGCCGGGCGGCCCCGCCGTCGCGGGTGAAGATCGCCGCGCCGTTGCCGTACGGGTTGTCCTCGATCAGCCGCAGTGCCTCGTCGTAGGTGGCGACCCGCACGACGGCGAGCACCGGCCCGAAGATCTCGTCGGTGTAGACGGCACTGGTCGGCCGCACGTGGTCGACGAGGCTCGCGCCGAGGAAGAAGCCGGGGCCGCTGGTGGCGGGGTCGGTGCGGCCGTCGACGACGACGCTCGCCCCCTGGGCGGTGGCGGTGTCGAGGTAGGCGGCGACCCGGTCCCGGTGCGCCGCGGTGATCAGCGGCCCCATCTCGCTGGCCGCGTCATACCCGGGTCCCACCCGGATGCCGCGCACCCGCGCGGCGATCGCCTCGACCAGCGGGTCGGCGGCCTCCCCGACCGCCACGACCACCGACACCGCCATGCAGCGCTCGCCGGCCGAGCCGTAGGCGGCGGAGACCGCGGCGTCCGCCGCCGCGGCGATCTCCGCGTCGGGCAGGACGACCATGTGGTTCTTCGCCCCGCCGAGGGCCTGCACCCGCTTGCCGGCGGCGGTGGCGCGTTCGTAGACGTAGCGGGCGATCGGGGTCGAGCCGACGAAACTCACCGCGGCGACGTCGGGATGGTCGAGCAGCGCGTCGACGGCGACCTTGTCGCCCTGCACCACGTTGAGCACGCCGTCGGGCAGCCCGGCGCGCCCCAGCAGCTCGGCGAGGAACAGCGCCGGGGACGGGTCGCGCTCGCTGGGCTTGAGCACGAACGCGTTGCCGCAGACCAGCGCGTTCGCGAGCATCCACAGCGGCACCATCGCCGGGAAGTTGAACGGGGTGATGCCGGCGACGACGCCGAGCGGCTGGCGCACCTCGTGGACGTCGACGCCGGCGGAGACCTCCTCCGAGTAGCCGCCGCGCAGCAGGTGCGGGGCGCCGCAGGCGAACTCGACGTTCTCCAGGCCGCGGGCGATCTCGCCGAGCGCGTCGTCGAGGGTCTTGCCATGCTCGGCGGTCAGCAGCCGGGCGACCTCCTTGCGGCCGGCGTCGAGCAGGTCGCGGAAGCGGAACATCACCTCGGCCCGGCGGCCGAGCGGCGTCGCCCGCCAGCCCGGGGCCGCCGCGCGGGCGACGCCGACCGCGGCGCGCACCTCCTGCGCCGAGGCGAGCGCGACGCGGGCCTGCTGCTCGCCGGTCGCCGGGTTCCACACTGGCGCGTAGCGACCGGCGGCGTCCGCCGCCTCGGCCCCGCCGATGAGATGACCGATCGTCCGCATCGCCGCACCTCCTCTTCCGTGTCAACGCAGGTCAGCGCAGGTCAGCGCAGGTACTGGGACAGGCCGCGGGGCACGTAGCGGCCGTGGCCGGCACGGCCGCTGAACTGCCCGCCGGAGACGACGACGGACCCGCGGGAGAGCACCGTGTCGACCTTCCCGGCGATCTCGAAGCCCTCCCAGGCCGAGTGGTCGAGGTTCATGTGGTGGGTGGCGGCGCTGATCGTCGTCGTCGCGTTCGGGTCGTAGACGACGATGTCCGCGTCCGAGCCGGGGGCGATGACGCCCTTGCGCGGGTAAAGGCCGAACATCCGCGCCGGGGTGGTCGCGCAGGTCTCGACCCAGCGCTGCAGTGAGATCTTCCCGGTGACGACGCCCTGGTAGATCAGGTCGATGCGGTGCTCGACGGTCCCGATCCCGTTCGGGATCTTCGAGAAGTCGCCGCGGCCGAGCTCCTTCTGCTCCTTGAGGCAGAACGGGCAGTGGTCGGTGGAGACGACGGCGAGGTCGTCGGTGCGCAGCCCCCGCCAGAGGTCGTCGGCGTGCGGGGCGGTGTTCGTGCGCAGCGGCGGGGAGGCGACGTACTTGGCGCCCTCGAAGCCGGGGGCGCCCAGGTGCTCCTCCAGGCTCAGGTACAGGTACTGCGGGCAGGTCTCGGCGAACACGTTGCGCCCGGCGGCCCGGGCGGCGCTGACCACCCCGAGGGCCTCGGAGGCGGACAGGTGCACGAAGTACAGCGGGGGGTTGCCGGCGACCTGGGCGAGCACGGACGCCCGGTGGGTGGCCTCGCCCTCCAGCGCCGACGGTCTGGTCAGGCCGTGGTGGATCGGGTCGGTGTCGCCGCGGGCCAGCGCCTGCGCGACGAGGACGTCGATGGCCAGGCCGTTCTCCGCGTGCATCATGATCGTGGCGCCGGAGTCGGCGGCGCGCTGCATCGCCCGCAGGATCTGGCCGTCGTCGCTGAAGAACACGCCGGGGTAGGCCATGAACAGCTTGAAGCTGGTGACGCCCTCGTGGGCGACGAGGGAGTCCATCGCCTTGAGCGCGGCCTCGTCGACCCCACCCATGATCATGTGGAAGCCGTAGTCGATCGCGCACTGCCCCTCGGCCTTGGCGTGCCAGGCGGCCAGGCCCTCCTCGACGACCTCGCCGGTGCGCTGCACGGCGAAGTCGACGATCGTGGTCGTGCCGCCCCAGGCCGCGGCGGCCGAGCCGGTGGCGAACGTGTCGGAGGCCGCGGTGCCGCCGAAGGGCAGCTCCATGTGGGTGTGCACGTCGACCCCGCCCGGGATGACGTACTTGCCGGTGGCGTCGATGACCCGGTCGGCGTCGACCGCCGGGCGGCCCGCGCCGCTCGCCGCCGGCCCGCCGCCGGCCGCACCCCGGGCGGACGCACCGAGCGCGGCCGGCGGGGCGAGCAGGGCGGCCACCGTCTCGCCGTCGACGAGCACGTCCGTCGGGGCCGCGCCGAGCGGTCCGACCAGCGTCCCACCCGTGATGAGCGTTCTCATGCGTCAGATCCCTCCTTGCGGCGGGGNGGGGNCAGGGGGCGGTGAGGTCGCCGTAGGCGTCCGGCCGGCGGTCCCGGTAGAAGGCCCAGCGGTTGCGCACCTCGGCCAGCAGGTCCAGGTCGAGGTCGCGGACCATCAGCTCGGGCTCGTGCGCGTCGCCGGTGCCGTCGACGAACGCGCCCTCGGGGTCGACGAAATAGGACGTGCCGTAGAAGTCGTCCTCGCCGAGGTCCTCGATCCCGACCCGGTTGATGGCGCCGATGAAGTACTCGTTGGCGACCGCCGCGGCCGGCTGCTCCAGTTTCCACAGATAGTTCGACAGGCCACGCGACGTCGCCGATGGGTTGAACACGATCTCGGCGCCGTTGAGGCCGAGCGCCCGCCAGCCCTCGGGGAAGTGCCGGTCGTAGCAGATGTAGACGCCGACCCGCCCGATCGCGGTGTCGAAGACCGGGAATCCCAGGTTTCCTGGCCGGAAGTAGAACTTCTCCCAGAACCCGGTCACGTGTGGAATGTGGGTCTTGCGGTACTTGCCGAGATAGCGGCCGTCGGCGTCGAGGACGGCCGCGGTGTTGTACAGCACGCCGGGCTGCTCCTGCTCGTACATCGGCAGCACCATGACCAGGCCGAGCTCCGCGGCCAACGCCTGGAAACGCTCGGTCGTCGGCCCGGGAATCGACTCGGCGTAGGCGTAGTAGGCGGGGTCCTGCACCTGGCAGAAGTACGGGCCGTAGAACAGCTCCTGGAAACAGATCGCCTTCGCCCCGGCGGCGGCGGCGGAGCGGGCGTACTCCTCGTGCGCCTTGATCATCGTTTCCTTGTCGCCGGTCCAGCGGGCCTGGACGAGAGCGGCTCGAATCACCCTGGACATGCCTGCACCACCCCTGTCGCCGGCCGGCCGGGCCGCTGCGTGTTCGCCCGACGGTCTGCCGTAGAAATTTGTCGTGTCAGATCCGCCGTGCACCGGTTCGGCGCACCGCCGCGGGCCGGTCCGGCGCCATTCGCCTTACCCCGCCGCCGGTCCGCGCACGCCGGAGGATCGGTTTTGCTTGACCGCAGACTACTGTCACACTTCAACCCGGACAATTGTCCTGTTGTTACCATTTGTTACAGGCAGGGGACGAACGCCATGCTCGAACTGATCGCCGCCGCGGTGGACGACCGCTCCGCGCGGGGCATCGCCGGGGCGGTGAGCCGGCTGGTCTCCGCGGGGAGCCTGCCCGGCGGGGCCCGGCTGCCCACCGTGCGGGAACTGGCTGCGATCCTCGGGACGAGCCCGACCACGGTGAGCCAGGCCTGGCGCACGCTGGCGCGCGCCGGGGTCATCGTGCCGCGCGGGCGGGCCGGGACCTTCGTGCTGGAGAGCGCCGCGCCCACCGTCGGCGGGGCGCGGCGCTACCGGCGGGTGACCCGCAGTCCCGGCCGGATCGGGCGGGACTACTCCACCGGAACGCCCGACCCGGCGCTGCTGCCCGACCTCGCCCCCGCGCTGGCCCGGATCGCCCGCGGCAACCTGACCACCAGCTACCTCGACGACCCCGTGCTGCCCGAACTGGAGAAGGCACTACGGGCCCGCTGGCCGTTCTCTCCCGAGGCGATCACGGTGGTCGACGGGGCCATGGACGCCCTCGACCGGGTGACCGGCTCGCTCGTCGGCTACGGCAGCCGGGTGCTGGTGGAGAACCCCTGCTTCCCGCCGCTGCTCGACCTGCTGGAACTGGTCGGAGCGGAGGTCGTCGCGCTTCCGTCGGACGCCGCCGGGGTGCGTCCCGACGCGGTGCGCGAGGCCCTGACCACCCGCCCGGTCGCGCTGTACCTGCAACCGCGGGCGCAGAACCCGACCGGGGTGAGCATGACCGAGCACCGCGCCCGCGAACTCGCCGAGCTGCTCGCCGGCACCGGGGTGACCGTGATCGAGGACGACCACGCCGGCGACGTGGCCCTCGCGGCGCCGGTGAGCCTCGGCCGCCACCTGCCGGCATCCTGCGTGCACATCCGCAGCTTCTCCAAGAGCCACGGCCCGGACCTGCGCCTGGCCGCCGTCGGCGGGGTCGCCGCCACCGTCGAGGCGGTGGCCACCCGCCGCCTGCTCGGCCCGGGGTGGTCGAGCCGGCTGCTGCAGGCCGTCCTCGCCGAGCTGTTGGCGGACCCGGCGACCGAGCGGACGCTCGCCGCCGCCCGCGCCCGCTACACCGCGCGCCGGGAACGGATGCTCGCCGCGCTCGCCGCGCGCGGGGTTCACGCGGTCGGCGCGGACGGCATCAACCTGTGGGTCGACGTCGCCGACGAACAGGTCGCCCTGGTCGCGCTCGCCGCCCGCGGCATCGGGGCCGCGCCCGGCACACCGTTCGAGGCGGCCCCGCTGGACGGCGACCACCTGCGCGTCACCGTCGGGCTCATCGCCGACGAGCTCATCGAGGCGACCGCCGACGCGCTCGCCGACGCCGCCCAGGGCTGAGCCCTCGCCGATCTGGTCTACTCGACGCCGCCGCGGATGAGCCGGGCGGTCTCCCGGGCGATCCGGCTCAGCGACTCCTGCGGCAGCTCGGCCTCGGCGGTGGACGCGCTGACCTGCGATCCCGGGCGCAGGCCGAGGTAGGAGGCCGCGGCGAGGGCGGCGCCGATCGCCGGCGCCACGATGAACAACCACAACTGCCCGAGCGCCCAGCCCCCAACGAAGACGGCCGGACCCAGCGAGCGGGCCGGGTTCACCGAGGTGCCGTCGAGCGGGATACTGATCAGGTTGCACAGGACGAGGACCAGCCCGATCGCGAGTCCCGCGAAGCCGAACGGGGCCCGGACGTCGGTCGCGCCGAGCACCGTGAACACCAGCAGCGCGGTGAGCAGGATCTCGACGAGGAAGACGCCGCCGAGACCGTAGCCGCCCGGCGAGTGCACGCCGTAGCCGTTGGCGCCGAGCCCCTGCAGGCCGGGCGAGTACCCGAACGGCCCCGCGTCGGCGAGCAGCCAGACCGTGCCCGCGGCGACGATCGCGCCCACGCACTGCGCCGCCACGTAGCCGAGCGCGTGCCTCGGCTCGATCTTCCGGCACAGCAGCAGCCCGAGGGTCACCGCCGGGTTCACGTGGCAGCCGGAGATCGGCCCGATCACGTACACCAACACGAGCAGCGCAAGCCCGAACGCCAGCGCGACCCCGAGCACGCCCACGGCGTCGCGGGCCAGCACGGCCGTCCCCACCCCGCCGAGGACCAGCACGAACGTTCCGAGACCTTCGACCAGATACCTGCGCACACGGCACCCCCTCCGCCGCCGGGACCGCCCCGGCCGCGGCCGGAGGACACGTCCACCTAGTTACTCCAAGCGCATGAATCGTTTCACAGGGTCCTCAACCCCGCCAGATGATCATGTGTGAGCCATCGGTGGCCGGGCCGGATGTGCCGCGATGGGCCCGCCGCGCGCCCATACTCGCGCCATGGGCATGGCCACGGCACCGGCGGCGCCCGGCGACGACAGCTTCAGGGATGACGGCGGCAACGGCGGCGGTGGGCTCGAACCGGGCGCCGCGCTCGCCGGGGAGGCGGCGCGCTACGCGCGGCTCGGCTGGATGCGGGCGACCTCCGGCAACCTCTCGGTGGTCGTCGGGACGGATCCCGTGCGGATCCTCGTCACCGCGAGCGGCCTGGACAAGGGTGCCCTCGCCGCGACCGACGTCGTCGAGCTGGACGGCGCCGGGGTACCGACGGGACGGCTGCCGACCAGCGGGGCGCCGACCAGCGGGGTGCCGACCGAGCTGGCGCAGCCGCCGGGTGCGGGCAGGTCGCGAGCGGCGGGCGGCCCGCTGCGGCGGCCGTCGGCGGAGGCCGTCCTGCATG
The DNA here is from genome assembly GCF_000948395.1 of Frankia torreyi. Classification (GTDB taxonomy): domain Bacteria; phylum Actinomycetota; class Actinomycetes; order Frankiales; family Frankiaceae; genus Frankia; species Frankia torreyi. Next base: position 31,009 of record NZ_JYFN01000051.1, read on the forward strand.
CCCGGCTGATCGCGCTGACCGGGGCCGGTGCGGTCGTCCACCTGCACACGGTCGCCTCGGTGCTGGCCGCCGACCGGTTCCCGGCCGGGCTGACCCTGCGCGACCACGAGATGCTCAAGGCGCTCGGCCGCGCCGCCGACGGCGATCCGGTCCGGCTGCCGGTCGTCGCGAACAGCCAGGACATGACCGTGCTCGCCGGGCGGGTGAGCGCGGCGTGGGACCCGGCGACGCCCGCGGTCCTCGTCGCCCGGCACGGGATGTACGTCTGGGGCACCGACCTGGTCGCCGCCCGGCACCGGGCCGAAGCGGTGGAGTGGCTGTGCGAGTGGGCCGTGCGCAGCGCGGAGCGGACGGTCGGGTGACGCCGAGACCATCCGGCGGAGCGGACGGTCAGGTGACCGTGGGGAGCGGGCCGCCGGGCCTCGCGCCGTCCTCGGTGACGAGGAGGCTGACCAGGTGGGCGGGGGTGACGTCGAACGCGGGATTGAAGCCGCGGACGCCCGGCGGCGCGATCGGGTGGCCGGCCAGCGTGAGTACCTCCGCGCCGTCGCGCTCCTCGATCGGGATGTCCGTCCCCGACGGGGTGTCCGGGTCGATCGTCGAGCGCGACGCGGCGACGACGAACGGGATGTCCGCGTAGGCGCAGGCGAGCGCGATCCCGACCGTGCCGACCTTGTTCGCGACGTCCCCGTTGGCGGCGATCCGGTCCGCGCCGACCAGCGCGACGTCGACGAGGCCGCGCAGGATCGCGCCCGCGGCGGCGCCGTCGGCCTGGATCCGGCAGTCGATGCCGGCCCGGGCGAGCTCCCAGGCGGTCAACCGGCTGCCCTGCAGCAGCGGCCGCGTCTCGTCGACGTGGACGACCTCGACGGCGCCGCGGGCGTGCAGCTCGCGGATGACGCCGAGCGCGGTCCCCCATCCGGCGGTGGCGAGCGAGCCGGTGTTGCAGTGCGTCAACACCCGCAGGGGGCGCCGGGTCGTGCGGGCGAGCACGCCGTCGGCGCCGTGCCGACCGATCGCCCGGTTGGCGGCCTCGTCCTCGGCGGCCAGCCGCTCGGCCACCGCCAGCACCGCCGGCAGGCCGTCGGGGATGCGCCGGGCGGCCGCGTCGACGCCGGCGGCGAGCGCCAGCGCGGTCGGCCGGGCGGCCCGCAAACGGCGCAGCGCCGCGTCGAGCCGCCCGGGTGCCCAGCCGTCACGCTCGGCGTTACGCAGCGCGAGCACGACGCCGAACGCCCCGGCGACCCCGAGCGCGGGTGCCCCGCGCACGGCCAGCCGGCGGATCGCGGCGACCAGCTCGTCCGGGTCGTCCACCTCCAGGTGGACCAGCGTCTCGGGCAACGCGGTCTGGTCGAGCAGGCGCAGCGAGGTGCCCGTCCAGACCAGCGGCCGCGGCTCGGGGTCGCCGGCATCTACCATGATCGGACCGTAACCGATGACCGTGGGTCGCGCCCGGCGAAACGACCGGGATACACCCGGTCGGCGGCACCGGACACCGGCCTTGACCCGCATCCCGGCCCGGCGGAACATTGACGGGCGATGACCTATCTCACGACGTGGACGGCCGATACCCGGCCGCGCCTTCTCGAAGAAACCGCCGATCCCGCGCGGATCGCGGCGGTATTGACCGGAATATCCGTGCGTTTCGAGCGGTGGCCGTTGGCCCCCGGGCTGCCGGCCGGCGCCGGAACCGAGGAAATCCTCGCCGCCTACCGCTCGCGGATTGACACGCTGACCGCCGCCGAGGGATTCGTCCTCGTCGACGTCGCCGCCCTGCACCCGACCGCGGCGGCCGACTGGCGCGAGGTGGCGGCCGCCGCGCGGGAGCGTTTTCTCGCCGAGCACACCCACGACGACGACGAGATCCGGTTCTTCGCCGCCGGCAGCGGCGTGTTCTACCTACACGTCGACGATCGGGTGCAGGCGGTGCGCTGCGAGGCCGGCGATCTGATCAGCGTGCCGAAGGGCACGACCCACTGGTTCGACATGGGCGTCGATCCGGATTTCGCCGCCGTCCGGTTCTTCCGCGCCGAGGACGGCTGGGTCGGCGCGTTCACCGGCAGCGACATCGCCACCCGGATTCCTGATTTCGACGCCCTCGCCCGGCGGGCCGCGAGCGCCGCCCAGCCGGCGGCGGAAGCGCCGGCCACCGGAGCGCCGGCCACCGAAGGGCCGGCCGCAGCCTCGTGAACCCGCCGCGCCTGAGCGCCGGGCTCGCCCTGCTCGACATCGAGGGGACGACCAGTCCCACCGCCGCCGTGCTGGGCACCCTGTTTCCGTATGCCCGGGCGCGGCTGGGGCCGTGGGTCCGCGAGCACGGTGATGATCCCGAGGTGCGCCGGATCGTCACCGAGGCACGGTCGCTGCTCGGTGAGGCCGACGCGCCGGTGGAGCGGGTCGTCGCCGCGCTCGCCCGGTGGAGCGACGATGACCGCAAGGTGGCGCCGTTGAAGGCGCTGCAGGGGCTGATCTGGGCAGCGGGTTTCGCGGCCGGGGAGCTCGACGGTGAGCTGTTCGACGATGTCGCCCCCGCGTTGCGGCGCTGGCACGCGGCGGGGGTCCGGCTGGCGGTGTTTTCGTCGGGTTCGGCCCGCGCCCAGCGGGCCTGGTTCGCCGCGACCCCGGCGGGCGATCTGACCAGCCTGTTCGACGGATACTTCGACATCGACAGCGCCGGGCCCAAACGCGATCCGGCCGCCTACCGCCGGATCGCCGCCGAGCTCGCCGTGACGCCGCCGCGCGCGGTGTTCCTGTCCGACGTGTCCGCCGAACTCGACGCCGCGGGGGCCGCCGGGTTCGCCACCGTCGCTGTCCTGCGGCCCGACGAGCCGCACCACGTCGCCGGCACTCATCACTGCGTCGCGTCGTTTGCCGAGTTGGCCATCGACCCAGCCTGACTCGCCGCCGACCCCGACTCGCCGCGGGCGCAGAGCGGGCCGAGCCCACGGATCGGGCCGAGCCCACGGATCGGTCAGCCGTGGCTCTCCCGGGTGTTGACGGACAGCGCACCGAGATCGGCCGGCCAGTCGGCGAGCTCGGGACCGGGCGCGGGGTCGGGAGGACAGCGCACCGCGCTACGCCCAGCCGTCCCACGCGCCAGGGTCTGGACGGGAATCTGCTCGCCGTGCTCCAGGTAGCCGGCCCGGTGCGGGGTGCGCCGCAGGCGGGCGGCCGCGGCGACCCGGCGGGCGTGCAACGGCGGGAGCAGCCGGTCGACCTCGTCCACCGGCACGAAGGCGAAGTTGACGAGCTCATCCATGTCGAGCCGGATGCGCTCGCGCCAGGCGGCGGGCAGCAGGCCGCCGTCGAAGACGAACAGCAGCATCTCCCCCTCCAGCCAGCCGTCCTTGGGACGCGGGGCCCAGTCGACCGCGAGGAGCTCGCCGATCGGCGGGGNGATGCCGAGTTCCTCCTCCACCTCACGCACGCAGGCGGAGTACGGAGATTCTCCGGGCTCGACAAAACCGCCCGGAATGTCCCACCCGGGCTTGTAGGACGGCTCGACGAGCATGACTCGGCCGTCGTCGTCGAAGAACAGGGCGCCGGCGGCTACATAGGGCCGCGCCATCGGCGGGATCTCGCCACTGGAGGCCGATCGGGTCACGGTGGGCACTCCACCGTCCACCACATAGTCTGCCGCCCCCTCCGGCGAGCGCTGTTCGCGTCCGACGAAATGCGCTCCGTTATAAGATCCGCTTCCGTCCGTCATACTGGAACTCTCACGATCTTCATTCATGTCCGTCCCCATCTGGCGCAGGACTGACGATCAGGCCGGCAGCCACGAAGCGGACCGCCTGCGCAGCCGCATCACCGATACCCGACCACGAAATGGCCGGCCTCGCCAGCGATTCGCGGCGACCTCGGGGAAGACCACGCGCCGGAAGCATGAACTTCCAGGCGAGCATAATCCACGAGATCCCGCGTTCATTTCGTTGACATCTGCGGCGACCCGAGCATCCGGGACGAGCTGTTGTGCCAACTAAGGCGGGCAGTGTCGACGATACGGAAGGATGCCACCTTCCGACCGGACCGCGATGAACGGCGCAGTCCGCCCAGGATCCTCACACCCCACCCGAAAACGAAGATTACGGATCCGCAAAAGCGGAGCATTCTGCTAAAAATAAACGCATCTACGTGTGCCAGAACGCATCTTGATCCGTAGATGCGGATGCACGCACGAAGCTGCACAGCAGGGACATCCGGGACCGTCCCGGCCGACCGTCGACATCGCCCCCGGTCGCAGACCGATGCGGCCGCAACCGTTCGGCCACCGTAGAGACCCCGCACGCCTCCAGGTCGACCACCGTGAGTAACGGGCAGCCCCGTCGCTGGGCACCGGCCGCCGGAGCGGTGTGATTCCTGTCATCCCGACCGATCAGTCGCCATTTCCCCTTTTTCGGTCGGGTTAGTGAAGGTTGCTCGGGAACGAGTCACTTTTCCGGCGAACGCGCAGGATCCGTCCGCCCGAGCAACCGCGGAGCCGGAAAGCGGCCCGAAAAGCCACCGTGACGGTTCATCCGCACACCATTGGTGACTGCCTGACGCGCAGGGTGGACGGGCGACCCCACCTCGCCCGGCGGAGTGGTCGGCTGGTGGCGGACCGGCGACGCCCGCGGCGGGGCGTGACCGTCGTTCGGGCAGGTGGCGGGCGCGGCGGGCCCACCCGGCGGCCGCGATGCCCCGGCCCGCCCCGTCCGTCACGGTTCTCTTGCCAACGCCGTTAGGTTGCCCTAACTTAGCTGAGGTTAACCGCAGGTGACGGGCCGCACATCCGCAAGGCCGGGAAGTCGCGGGCGAACAGAGACGGAGGCAGGGTTTGCTTCCCACGTTTGTGATCGGCCTTCGGGAGGGCCTTGAGGCGTCGCTGATCGTCGGCATCGTCGCGGCCTTCCTCCGGCAGCGGGACCGCCGGGACGCCCTGCGCCAGGTGTGGCTCGGCGTCTCGCTCGCGGTGCTGCTCTGCCTGGGCATCGGCATCGCGCTGCACGTCCTGGACCGCGAGCTGCCCCAGCGCAAGCAGGAGGGGCTCGAAACGGTCATCGGACTCATCGCGGTGGCCATGGTGACCTACATGGTGGTCTGGATGCGGCGTCACTCCCGCGACCTGCGGGGGTCGCTGGAGTCGGCCACGGCGTCGGCGCTGGAGACCGGCTCGACCCGGGCGCTGGTGTTCATGGCCTTCCTGGCCGTGCTGCGCGAGGGATTCGAGACGGCCGTGTTCCTCATCGCGGCGTTCAACGCGAGCAGCTCGCCGGGCACCGCCGGCGGGGGCGCGCTGCTCGGCGTGCTGGTGTCCGTGGCGGTCGGCTTCGGCATCTACCGCGGCGGCGTGCACGTCAACCTGGCGCGTTTCTTCCGCGTGACGGGCCTCGTCCTCGTGCTGATCGCGGCCGGCCTGCTGGCGACCGCGGCGCATACCGCGCACGAGGCGGGCTGGCTCAACATCGGCCAGCAGCGGACGTTCGACCTGTCGTGGCTGGTCCGCCCGGGTACGCCGCTGGCGAGCGTGCTGACCGGAGTGCTGGGGTTGCAGCCCCGACCCGTGGTCGCCGAGGTCATCGCCTGGCTCGTGTACCTGGTGCCGCTGACCGCGTACGTCGCCTGGCCGGCCCGTCGCCGCCCGCCCGCCGCCCCTCGGCCCACGACCACCGCGGAGCGGGACGCCACGGGCGCGCCGGCCACCGACCCGGCGCCCGCGGCCCAGTGACCGCCCCCGGGCCGCCGGTCAGGTCCCTGCCGTCACATGGGACCAGTCGCCATGCATATCCATTTCACTGATCCGGAAGAGAGAAGAGTGGGGGCACACGTGCGCCGCGCACCTGTCGCGTATAGCGCCATCGCCGTTGTGATCGCGACGGGCGCCGTCGCCTGCGGGGGAAGTGACTCGGGCAGTTCCGGGGGCTCGGGCGCCGCCGCCGGGGCGAAACAGACGGTCAACGTCACGATCACCTCGAAGGCGTGTACGCCGGACGTGTCGACGATTCCGTCGGGCCCGACCATATTCAAGGTGGTCAACAAGGGCGCGGATGCCGTCACCGAGGCCGAGCTGGTCGACGGCGACACCATCATCGGCGAGAAGGAGAACATCACCCCCGGCCTGTCCGGGACGTTCTCGCTGAATGTGAAGGCCGGCAAGTACCAGCTCTACTGCCCCGGCGCGGACACGGAGAAGGTCGACTTCACCGTCACCCAGGCCGCCGGCTCGGCCCCCGCCGCGACCCACAGCGCCGAGGTCACCACGGCGCTGACCACCGCGACCACCGGCTACGCCACCTACGTCCGCCAGCAGGTCGCGGACCTGGTCACCTCGACCGGTGCGCTCGTGACCGCGGTGAAGGCCGGCGACCTCGACCGGGCGGCCACGCTCTACGCCGCGCCGCGGCTGGCCTACGAGCGGATCGAGCCGGTCGCCGAATCGTTCGGGGACCTCGACCCCGCGATCGACGCGCGCATCGACGACGCCCCCGACGCCGCGAGCTGGACCGGCTTCCACCGACTGGAGAAGGCGATCTTCGCCGACCGTTCGCTGGCGGGCACCGGGCCGATCGCCGACAAGCTCAACACCGACGTCGGCAAGCTCAACACGCTCGTGGCGAAGACGACCTTCCAGCCGGCGCAGATCGCCAACGGCGCCACCACGCTGCTCGACGAGGTCGGCAAGACGAAGATCACCGGCGAGGAGGAGCGGTACAGCAAGCTCGACCTCGTCGACATCCAGGGCAACGTCGAGGGTGCGAACAAGGCGTTCACGCTGCTGGAGCCGGCGCTGAAGTCGCTCGACCCGAAGCTCGCCAGCACCGTGCGCACCCGCTTCACCGCGATGGACAAGGCGCTGGCCCCGTACAAGGAGGGCACCGGCTACGTCAGCTACGACAAGGTGACGCAGGACCAGCGCCGCGGACTGTCCCAGGCGGTCGACGCGCTGGCCGAGCCGCTGTCCCAGGTCGCCGGCGTCGTCGTCAGCTAGGCCGCGCCCCGGCGAGAGCCGGGCCGCAGAACAGGCAGGGCGGTGCGCGGGCGGCCGTGCACCGCGAACGACCAGGTCAGAGGGGTCGGGGGGCGGGCGGAAGCCTGACCCCTCGGCCCGTGGGAGAACCCCCTGACCCACGGGAGAAGGGGTATCGACATGGCCGAGCAAGTCGCGTTGTCGCGCCGGCGGGCGCTGTTCGGCGCCGCGGGCCTTGCCGGGGCAGGCGTGGTCGCGGCCACCGCCGCGGGCTGTTCGGACGACTCGTCGTCCGCGACCGCCGCAGCGCCCCGGGGCGTCGTGCCGTTCCACGGCGCGCAGCAGGCCGGGATCACCACCGACGCCCAGGACCGGCTCGCCTTCGCCGCCTTCGACGTCTCCGCCGGGGTGAGCCGGGACCAGCTACGCGAGCTGCTCGTCGGATGGACCGCGGCCGCCGCCCGGATGGCCGCCGGGCAGGCCGTCGCCGACGACGCCGCCGCGCCGCACTCGCCGCCGCGGGACACCGGCGAGGCGATCGGGCTGACCGCCGGCAACCTGACCATCACCTTCGGAGTCGGGCCGAGCCTGTTCGACGGACGCTTCGGCCTGGCCGGGCGCAGGCCCGCGGCGCTCGCCGACATCCCGCCGCTGCCCGGCGACAACCTCGACCCGCTACGCAGCCGCGGCGACCTGTGCGTCCAGGCCTGCGCCGACGACCCGCAGGTCGCCTTCCACGCCGTGCGCAACCTGCGCCGCCTCGCCCAGGGCACCGCCGTGCTGCGCTGGTTCCAGCTCGGCTTCGGCCGGACCAGCACGACCAGCAGCGGCCAGGACACGCCGCGGAACCTGATGGGCTTCAAGGACGGCACGAACAACGTCAAGCGCGAGGACACCGCGTCGCTGGACAAGCATGTCTGGGTCGGCGCGGACGGCGACCAGGCGTGGATGCGCGGCGGCACCTACGTCGTCACCCGCCGCATCCGGATGCTGCTGGAGTCCTGGGACCGCGACTTCCTCCTGGACCAGGAGCAGGTGTTCGGGCGGACGAAGGCGAGCGGCGCGCCGCTGGGGGCGGCCGAGGAGTTCGACCCGGTCCCGCTGACCGCCAAGGGGGCCGACGGCGAGCCGGTCATCCCCGCGGACGCCCACATCCGGCTCGCGGCCGCGTCGACCAACGGCGGCGCGACGATCCTGCGCCGCGGCTACTCCTACACCGACGGCGTCAACCAGGAGACCGGGCAGCTCGACGCGGGCCTGTTCTTCATCGCCTTCCAGCGCGACCCCCGCACCGGGTTCCTCCCGATCCAGCGCCGGCTCGCCGCGTCGGACGCGCTCAACGAGTACATCGTCCACACCAGCAGCGCCGTGTTCGCGATCCCGCCCGGCGTCCGCGACCCCAAGGACTTCTGGGCCAGCAGCCTGTTCACCGCCTGACGCCGCCCGTTCCTACTCAACGTCCGCCCCTTGCTGTCGCTGTGCGCCGACCGCCGGATAAGAGCACCGAGGATGTAGCCGCTCACGCGGCTGCGGCGGCCCGGTACGCAGCGGGCGCATCAACAGCAGCCTGACCGAGAACGGCGACCGGATCACGCTCGTCGCCCACGTCGCGCAGTTGCCCGGCAAGATCATTGAGCACAGCCGCGATCTCCGGGGACGCCGGGTAGAGGCCCACAGAGTCCCGCACCCAGGCGAGCGCGGCTGCATGCGCATGCAGGACCGCAACGACCCGGTCGGCAGCATCATCCGGCTGCTCGAGCAGTCGATCGACCAGCACCTGAGCCTGTGCGCGTTCATCGATCCCCGCCAGGCGCATGATCTTATCCTGTGGGGACCGGCAACAACCTCCTTCCGCGTCGCATCGTTGTGGCGGTGCGTGGCAGAACCTGCACGTGGAGGCGCATGCGATACCTGGGTGTTCGATGCTGAATACGCGGATCGAAACGCATCATCAGGCGAGGCGTGAAGCATTCTTCGCTGGGAAGGCGGGGCGGCGATGGGCATCAGCGTGGCGTCGGCCGTGGGAGAGAATGACTGCTATTCGTGTGCGGGCAACGCGGCGCTGGCCGGGCTGCCGCCGCGGGAGCGGGTGCTGATCGGGACGGGCTGGCGGGCGGCGCACGCGATCCGCACGGCGCTGCCGGGGTGGCTGGTCCTGGTCAGCCGGCGGCACGTCACCTCCCCGGCGGAGCTCACCGAGGCCGAGGCCGCCGAGCTCGGGGTCCTGACCTGGCGGCTGAGCCGGGCGCTGGTCGAGGTGACCGGCTGCGTGAAGACCTACGTGGCCGCGTTCTCGGAAGCCGCCGGGTTCGAGCATCTGCACATCCACGTCGTGCCGCGCGCCGCGGATCTGCCCGCCGCGGCCCAGGGCCCGGACGTCTTCACGTTCCTGCGCCGTCCGGAGGCCGAATGGGTGCCGCCGGCGGTGATGGACGACCTTGCCACCAGGCTCACCGCAGCGCTCGGCGCCGCGCCCTGACGCCTCCCGGCTACTGGTACAGCCCGGATGCCGGGATACCCGGATGCCGGGGATACCCGGAGCCGGCTCAGTCGACGACGGCCGGGGCGGTGGGGTCGTCCAGGTAGCCGAACATCATGGCTAGCTGGCCGGTGGTGTTGCGCTTCTCGGACAGCGGCGGCAGGGCGTCGCGCGGGAACCAGCCGACCTCGGAGGTCTCCAGCCCGCCACCGAGGCTCCCGCCGACCACCCGGCATCGGATGAAGATCTTGTAGGTGTCGTTCGGGTACGGCGGGTGGGCGTGGCGGCGCTTGTCGAGGACGGCGAGCAGGCGCTCCGGCTCGGCGCGCAGCCCGGCCTCCTCGAAGATCTCCTTGACGACGACCTCGGCCGGGGTGAGGCCGACGTCGGCCCAGCCGCCGGGCAGCGACCAGCCGCCATCCTCCTTCTCGCGGACGAGCAGGATCCGGTCGCCGTCGAACAGCACCCCGCGCACGTCGACCTTCGGCGTCTGGTAGCCGACCTCACCGCCGAAAAGGCCCTCCGCAGCCTCGACGGTGACGACGGTGCAGTGGGCCGCGATCTCGTAGCTGAGCCGCCGGAGCTGGGAGAACCGTTCGAGGTCGTACGGGTCCTGGGAGTAGGCGAGCCCGGCCTGGGCGATGGAGTGCAGCTCACGCACCCACGGCAGCCACTCGGGATTGCGCGCCCCCACCTGCTGCCAGGACGACTCTGGCTGGGCAGGCGGCTCTGGCTGGGCAGGCGGCTCGGACCGGGCGGGTGGCTCGGACTGGACGGGCCCCGCGGGCGCGGGGTGCGGCGGTGCGGCGTCCTCGGTCATGGCCTGATCCTCTCCTCCGGCCGGGCCCCGACGGGGCCCGGCCCGCGGGAACGTCGACGCGTCGGGCGGGCGGCGTCGAGGTTTCCGGCGATGCGTGCCGATTTCGGCGTGTCCATCGCGATGATCGGCGATCCTCGGGGGGTGAGCTCCTTTGCGGACGAGCCGTTCTCGGCCTTCCAGGCCTGGGCCGCCGAGGCCGGGGCGGACGGCCCTCCGGAGAACGTGGTTCCGGGCGTCGTCCCGGTCACGGCGGTCATCGGTCGGACGGCCGACACCGTCGTCGTGCTCGCCGGGCTGGCCGCCTGCGCGGACGGTGTCGCGGTGTCCGTCGAGGTGCTGTTGCGGCGGGGGGATCCCGGCGAGGCCGAGCTGTCGCCGAACCGTGGTTGGCTGCACGGGGCCCCGGTGCGGGTGCCCCTGCGGGTACGTTTTGCCGACGGTACCGAGACGACCGGCCCGGATTCGCCCCTCGAGCTGCCCCCGGGTCTCGGCCCGGACGCGACCGGCCCGACGCCCGTTGCGACGCTCACCTTCGGCGGCTCCTCGAGCGTCCCGGGCCGGACCCGGCTGCGCTACTGGCTGCGACCGCTGCCGCCGCCCGGTCCGGTCACCTTCACGACCTCGCTGGCGGCCCGGGGCCTGGCCGAGTCCACGCTGACCGTCGACGGCACGCTCATCCGCAGCGCCGTGGAGCGGGCGATCGAGCTGTGGCCGTCGGGTCCGGCGGTCGACGCCGACCCGGCGCCCGCCTAACGTCTTCAGGTCGTGCCCCAGGTGATCGCGGTGACCTGCGCCTGCGCCGCGGTCTTGGCAGCAGCGCCGGTCCGATGGCACAACGACATGCGTGCAACCGGCCGCGGTCACACGTACCGCGACCGGCTGTCACACCATGGAGCCGCCTACGATGCGGCCGTTCCGCGGTAGCCCACCGGGCCCTCGTTCGGGAACTGGGCCGTGCCCTGGAACGAGACGCCGTCGTTGAAGAAGGTCACGCTTCCGTTCCCCTGCGGGCCCGACCAGGACACCTGGGTCCCGGTGGCGGGCCGGCCCGACTGGGGCACGACGCCGTTCCGGTTGCTGATGACGATCTGCAGATCGCTGTCCTTGTGCCAGTCCGCGCCCGGACCGCCCCACTGGATTTCGGTGTGGTAAAGGGACATTTTTCCACCTTTCCTGTCCGCACGGCCGCATCTCGGCCCATGCAAGAATCCGACCGGCGAAAGAGAACAGAACAACCAGCCGGGCCCGTCCCGCGAGACAGCCCACAACGGTCGGCGGCCCATCGCACCGACGCAGAAAGTGAACCCCCGTGATTCAGCCGGCTGCCCGAAAAGGCGCATCTCGAACCGGCGCAGGGGAAGCGTAACGATCCCGGAACCTGGTGACAACACCCAGGTACGGCAAAATACCGTACCGAGTTACCAGAACCCATTATGCCCGTATTGCCCCGTCGGCACGGCTATCCAGGAAGAGACGGTGTCGTACGGGAAGATCCGTTCACCTCCCGGTGCCACCAGACCCGTCACGCGGACTGTGCCGCGGCCCGCAGCGCCGCGACCGCGTGCCGCACCGCCGGGCGACCCGCGTTGTCGGCGCGCCAGACGGCGTAGATGCTCCTGCCCAGGACCGGGCGCAGCGGGAGCACGCGGACCCCGGCCGGCACCGGACCCTGACCGAGCCGAGGCACCATCGCAAGCCCCATGCCCGCGGCGACCATCGCGAGCTGGGTCGAGTACTCGATCACAGTGTGCTCGATCCGGGGCTGGGCATCGTGGGCCCGCAGCGTGTGGATAAGCCAGTCGTGGCAGGTGGAACCCACGGTCCGGCTGATCCAGCGCTCGCCGAGCACCTCGTCGACGGCGATCCAGTCCCGGCCGGGCCCGGCGAGCGGATGGTCGGCGGGCAGCGCCACCTCCGCGACGTCCGCCATGAGCGTGGCGCGGTGGAGTCCGTCCGGCAGGGTCATCGGTGCGTTTTCCCAGTCCTGCACCAGGCCCAGGTCCAGCTCACCCCGACCGACCCGCACGAGGGGACTCTGGAAGTCCATCTCCTCGACCCGGACAACAAGGCTGGGATGCCCCTCTCCCAGCAGGCGCAGCGCGGCCGGCAACAATCCGCGGGCCGCGGTCGGGAACGCGCCGACAGTCAGCGTGCCGACCACCTTGCCGAGCTGCGCGTGAAGGTGCGCCTCCGCCTCGCTCATCATCGACAGGATGCGCTCGGCGTGGTCCACCAGCAGGGTCGCCGCAGCTGTGAGCCGGACTCCCCTGCCGTGGCGGAGCAGCAGGTCAGTGCCCGTCTCCCGCTCCAGCTTCGCGATCTGCTGGGAAACCGACGAGGTGGTGACATGAAGCATGTCCGCGGCTGCGCCGACCGATCCGTACCTGGCGACCAGGCACAGGACCCGCAATCGTTCCAGGTTCAACATATAAGCAATGCTACGCGGTGCTCATTAGTAGGTTTACCTTGTTCTCTCCGCCGGGGCGCGCCAATGATGGGCCGATGCCGCCACCATTCCGTCATAGCCCGCAGGCGTCGCTCCCGGCCGCCGGGAGTCGTGGCCAGGCCGACGAAAAGCCCTTGTCCTCGCACGTCGCCGGCCGAGCACTGCCCAGGGTCGGCTGGCGGATGCGGTTCGGACTGCTGGCGACGATCTGGGGACTCAGCTTTCTCCTCGTCAAGGTAGGCACGCAGGGATTTCCCGCCCTGCAGGTCGCGTTCGGCCGGGTCGCCTTCGGGGCGGCCGCCCTCACCGCCACCCTCGTGCTCAGACGCGACCGGCTGCCACGCGGGCTCGGGCTGTGGGCGCACCTCGCGGTGGCGGCGATGTTCCTCAACGCGGCCTCGTTCGCCCTGTTCGCCTTCGCCGCGCAGCGGATCCCCTCGGCACTCACCGGGATCTGCAACGCGACCACGCCGCTGTTCACGACGCTCGCCTCGCTCGTCGCCCTCCCGGGTGAGCGGCCCGTCCGACGTCAACTCGCCGGCCTGCTGATCGGCTTTCTCGGCGTCCTGGTCGTGCTCGGCGTCTGGGATGGTACGGCGGGACAGAGCATCACCGGAATGGCCCTGGCCCTGGCCGCGGCGACGAGCATGGGCGTCGGCTGGGTGTACGTGCGGCGTTTCCTGACCGGTTCGGGGTGTTCGAGCCTGGCGCTCTCGACCGGTCAGCTTGCCGCCGGGGCTGTGGAACTCGTGGTCGTTACCGCCGCCTTCTCGGACCTCCCGACCCGCTTCCCCACGCGATCGCTGCTCGCGGTGCTGGTTCTCGGCGTCCTCGGCACGGGTGGGGCGTTCCTGCTCCAGTACGGGCTCGTCCGGGACGCGGGCGCGACGGTCGCGGCGACGGTCACCTACGTCGTCCCCGTCGTGTCGACGCTGGCCGGGGTCCTGCTCCTCGGCGAAAGCCTGACGTGGAACGAGCCGGCCGGCACGGTGGTGATCCTCACCGGCGCCGCCCTGTCCCAACGCGGGGTCGCCGCCGCGGCGACCGCAGACCCGACCGCGAACGGCTCGTCCGCCCTCGGTCCTGCTGCGGTGACCGGCGGCCGCGGCGACCGCGTTCGCGGACACGGTCACTCCTTCGCACCACGTTGGCACGCAGCGCACAGACGCCCATTAGGATCATTCGGGAGGGATCGTCGCAAAAGGTGAGGGGGCTGGTTGTGGTGTCGAGCGCGGATCTACCCGACCCGGTTGGCGAGCAGCCGACGGACCGGGCCACGACGGACCGGGCCACGACGGACGGGCAGTGGTGGAAGTCCCTCGCGGACGAGCACGTCCCGGTGGCGCTGAAGACCGACCAGCCGCACTCGGCCCGGATGTACGACTACTACCTGGGCGGGAAGGACAACTTCCCCGCCGACCGGGAGGCCGCCGAGCAGGCCCTGTCGGTGTTCCCGAACGCGCGCATCGCCGCCCGCCAGAACCGGGAGTTCATGATTCGGGCGACCCGGTACCTGGCCGGCGAGGTCGGGATCCGTCAGTTCCTCGACATCGGTACGGGCATCCCCACCAGCCCGAACCTGCACGAGGCCGCGCAGAGCATCGCGCCCGACGCCCGGGTCGTCTACGCCGACAACGACCCGATCGTCCTGACCCACGCCCGGGCCCTGCTCACCGGCACCCCGGCGGGGCGGACCGCCTACATCGACGCCGACCTGCACGACACCGAGCGCATTCTGGACGCCCCGGAGCTGCGCGAGACGCTCGACCTGTCCCGCCCGGTCGCCCTGTCCCTGATCTCGATCTTCCCGTTCATCCCGGACACCGACGATCCGCACGGCATCCTGCGCCGGCTCCTCGATGCCCTGGCGCCCGGCAGCCACCTCGTCCTCACCCACCTGTCCGCCGACTTCGATCCCCCCGCCGCGTCGCGGCTCATGGACACCTACCACCGGCAGGGCATCCCGCTGCAGCTACGGAGCCGTGCGGAGGTCGAGGGGCTGTTCGCCGGCCTGGACCTGATCGACCCCGGCGTGCAGATCGTGCACCGCTGGCGTCCCGACGGCAGCGCGGCGGACCTGACCGACGTCCAGGTCGCCGGCTACGGCGGCGTCGCCGTCAAGCGCTAGCTGGGCTCCGGGCTTACCTCAGTTCCCGGGTTCCTGCCTGGTCAGGGGCACGGGGATCGCGGCCGCCTCCGTCAGTTCCGCGTCATCCGGGTCGGCGGATGGGTGGCCCGCCCCCGGACGGTCGGCAACGTCTCGAGGTGCCTTGACGAGGGTGGGCGATTCGACGAGGGCGGGCGGTTCGGTGGAGCCGTGGGCGAGGACCTGGCGCATGCGTTCGGTGTCGAGGACGCCTTCCCAGCGGGCCACGACGAGGGTGGCGAGAGTGTTCCCGCAGACGTTCGTCAGTGCCCGGCATTCGGACATGAATTTGTCGATGCCGAAGATGAGCATGATGGCGGCCACCGGAATCGTGTCGACCGTGGAGAGGGTGGCGGCGAGGACGATGAATCCGGAACCGGTGACGCCCGCGGCGCCCTTCGAGGTCAGCAGGAGCACACCGACGATGGCGAGCTGTTGGCCGATCGACAGGTCGGCGTCGACGGCCTGGGCGAGGTAAAGGGCGGAGAGGGTCAGGTAGATGCAGGTGCCGTCGAGATTGAACGAGTATCCGGTGGGCACGGTCAGCCCGACGACCTGTCGGGGGGCGCCGAGCGCTTCGAGCTTGCGCATGAGCTGGGGAAGCACCGGCTCCGAGGAGGAGGTGCCCAGGACGATCAACAGTTCCTCGCGGATGTAGCGCAGCAGCCGCAGAATGTTGACGCCGACGGCGGCGGCGATCGCGCCCAGAATGACGAGGACGAAGAACACCGAGGTGCCATAGAAGATACCGATGAGCTTGCCGAGGCTGGTCAGGGTGTCGACGCCGTACTTGCCGATGGTGAAGGCCATGGCCCCGAACGCGCCGACGGGAGCCGCGTACATGATGATCCGCATCACCTGGAACATCGCGGTACCGACCCGCTCGATCCCGGACGCGATGCCGGTGCCGGCGGACCCGATGAGGTTCAGGGCGATCCCGAACAACACCGCGAAGAACAGCACCTGCAGGATGTCGCCGTCGGCGAAGGCGCCGACCACGCTGCCCGGCACGATGTCGGACAGGTAGTGGCCCCAGCCCTCGCTCCTGCCCTGCTTGATGTAGCCGCCGACGGTGTCGTTGACGGCGAGGGCGGCAGGGTTGGCGTGCACCCCGTCGCCGGGTCGGAACACGTTCATCACGACCAGGCCGAGCAGGAGCGCGAGGCTGGTGACGGCCTCGAAGTAGACGATGGACTTCAGGCCGACGCGGCCCACCTTGCGCAGGTTGTCGACCTGCGCGATGCCACCGACGACGGTGCAGAACACGATGGGCGCGATGACCATTTTGATGGCGTCGACGAAGGTCGTGCCCAGCGGCTGGAGGCGGACCGCGAAATCCGGGGCGAGCTGACCCACGACGATGCCCGCGGCGATACCGGCGAGGACCCACACGTACAACTGGCGGTACCACGGACGGCGGACCCGCGGGGCCGGTGGAGCGGGCGCGGTCATCTAGGCCTCCTCGCCGGGCGGGAAAACCTTTCCCGGTGGTGTCGATGTTCGCGACCACACTGCTCAGCACCGGACCTCGTGTCACGGTTCTGCTCATATTCTCCAGACACGGCACCATGGTGCCCGTGCTCAATACCAGGAACTTAGGTTCTGATCGTGTAGGTTCGAGGGGTGCCGAGACGCGGTCAGGTGAAGGAGAAGCCCGAGGACCGGTTGGTGGACCGG
>NZ_JYFN01000052.1 GCF_000948395.1 Frankia torreyi
GTCGTTGACCCGCGGTGCGGTGACCTCGACCGCGCCGGCGGCGGTCATCACCTGCCGCGGCTGCGCGTGACCGTTACGGACCACCAGCCGACGGCCACGGGCGTCACGCTGGTCGGCGAGCTCGGCGATGTAGGCGTCGACCTCGGCTTCCAGGGCGGCGGCGAGCATCCGCCGGGCACCCTCCCGGACGATCTCATCGATCAGCGACGGGCTGCCCGCCGGACCATCGGCGGGCGTGTTCTCCTCGGGTACTACCGTGAGCACGGGCGTGCCTTCCCGACCGACGCGTCAACGTCGGCCTGACTGAGACCTCAACCTCGATCACCGGGAAGGTACGCCCTCCCCAGCCGATCCACAGGTCTCAACCATTGCTCTGACATAACATCAACTGGCCGACCACGAACACGAGGAGGCAACCGATTGTCGCCGAACAGTGCGCAGACCGGCGATCGGTCTGCGACAATCATGTGATCAGGTCGTATGATGGGGAAAGGATCACAGCCGCGGAAAGTGCGGAGAAAATCGGCAGAGCTGATTCCCTACTTTACCGCCTGGCCGGCCCCGAGGACCGTGAGATCATCGCCGCCATCGACGGATCTTTCACCTCGAACTCCATATTCGAGGTGACGGCGACCGGCGAGGGATTTTCGATCTGCGAGAAACCGGCGACCCCCCCGATCCACAAGTTATTTCCCGCGGAGGACTCCGACGAAGTTCAGGAGGGCGACGATCCCGCGCTGGCCCGGACGGTCGTCGCCTGCTCCGGAGAAGAACTGTGCGGGTTCGTCGCGACCTCCTTCGAACCCTGGAACTCGCGCCTCACCATCGGCGACATCGAGGTGTCCCCTGGCTATCGCCGGCAAGGGGTCGGCCGAACACTGATGAACTATGCATTCGACTTCGCTCGGGAGTGCGGGGCGGGCCATGTCTGGCTCGAAGTCACCAACATCAACGCCCCTGCGATCCGCGCCTATCTCCGTATGGGATTCACTTTCTGCGGCCTCGACATCCTCCTCTATGAAGGCACCGAATCGGCTGGTGAACGAGCTCTGTTCATGAGCCAATGCCAGTGAATTAAGAACAGCATCAGCAAGATCCACTTTGGATATTGATCTTGCAGGTGCGGTGTTGGCGTCGGAGTGCCTTTTCCGGTCACGGTAGAATTAGGTCGTGGTACTTGAGAACGGGAACGCCGGGCCAGGCGGCCGGTTGACGGATCATATTTCGCTCGGGGTGCTCACGGGTTTCGTCCACCATGATCTGGTGGACGATGTTCTGGTCGCGACGGGTCGGGTTGAGAAACGGTCCCGGAAGCTGCCCGCGCGGGTGATGGTGTATTTCACGCTGGCGATGTGGCTGTTCTTCGATGACGACTACGAGGAGGTGATGGAGAAGCTTGTCGCGGGTCTGAAGGTGTTCGGCTGGTGGCGGGACTGGGAGGTCCCGACCGGGAGCGGTATCACGCACGCGCGGAAACGGCTCGGGGAGGAGCCGCTCCGGGTGTTGTTCGAACGGGCAGCGGAACCGATCGGGCATCCCGGGCTGAAAGGGGGGTTCCTGACGGGTCGGCGGTTGATGGTGATCGACGGGTTCAGCCTGGACGTCCCCGATACTGCCGCCAACCGCGAGGAGTTCGAGAAGCTCCAGGACGGGCCGAAGGCCAGCGCCTACCCGAAAGTTCAGGTGCTTGGGCTCGTCGAGTGCGGCACCCGTGCGTTTCTCGCCGCCGCGCTGGGTGGATGCCGAACGGGTGAGACCACGCTGGCCCGCCAGATCCTGGGCCGGTTGGAACCCGGCATGCTCGTCATCGCCGACCGAAATTTTTACGGATACGACCTGTGGCGCGCCGCCGCGGAGACCGGCGCCGACCTCATGTGGCGTGTCAAGGCGAATCTCACCCTGCCTGTGCTGGAGAGCTTCGCCGACGGCTCCTACCGCTCCGTCGTCCTCGCCGGTGGCCTGTCCGCCGGCCGTCGACGTAACCTCGTGGAGAACGCCCGGCACGGCGTCGAACTCGACTCGGCCGAGGCGATGACTGTCCGCGTCGTGGAATACGAAATCACCGACCGCGGCGACGGCGACGGAACAGAAACGATCTGCCTGATCACCACGGTGCTCGACCCCGCCGACACCCCCGCTCCACTGCTCGCCGCCGCCTACAGCGAGCGCTGGCAGGAGGAAATCAGCATCGGGGAACTTAAGATCAGTCAGCGTGGAAACGGACGTGTGCTTCGCTCAAAAACCCCGGAAATGGTCCGCCAGGAAGTCTGGGCCATGCTCCTCACCCACCACGTCATCCGAAAAGTCATGGCCGACGCGGCCGAAGAAGTCGATATAGACCCCGATCGGCTCTCCTTCACCCGCGCACTCCGCGTCATCCGCCGCCACATCACCGGGCCGGCGGATTTTTCCCCCTGACGACCAGAAGAAGACCCTCACACGGGTCCACCGTGACATTCGCCGTCGGAAGAACCCCATCCGCCACCGCACCTGCCCCCGCGTCATCAAACGAGCCCGCCACAACAGCTACCTCGTCAAACGCGACATCCACATCACCACCCGTCACACCGGGCCACCCACCGTCACGCTCCCGCGCGTCGCCTAATTCACTGGCATTGGTTCATGAGCAGACAGCTCCCCTGACGACCGCGAAGCGCCGTCCTGCGCCCGCCGAGTCGAGCACCACATGAGCGATCAGGCCCAGGGGCGCCCAAGCCGGGTTGCCCTCGCCTCCATGGCGTAGTTGGTCGGGTTGGGACAGACGGAGCTCGCCGGACCGCCTGCAGCAGAAGCCGGAATGATAGACCTACTCTTGACGCACTCGCACGCAGCGTGATGCAATAGGTGCACTGGGTCGTCTACGTAAAGGTTGGCCCCCCGTGTCGCAATCAGACCTGCGTGCACTCTTCCGCTCTAATGATCGCGAACTGAAGGCGGTCGACTTCTTCGCCGATCGGCAGGACGAGTGGGCGACGGTAGCGACAAGTCTCATCCGCCACACGCAGCGGATCCGAGACTCCTCCTTCGACGTGGAGGATCTGGAAAGTCCCCGGCGGAACGTCCTCGTCTTCTACGGGGTCGGTGGGATCGGTAAATCCATGCTATCGCGCGGCCTGGCCGATCATCTGGCTACGGGCGATTCCGCGAGGCCCGAGTGGCCGCCACTGGAACAGGACGTGGGCACGGTTATCCCAGTCCGCATCGACCTGTCCAGAGGCGTAGGTAGCGACTTCGAATCACTGGTCTTGGCCCTTCGGCTGGCCGTCGCAGAAATTGGACGGCCGATGCCGGCATTCGACCTCGCCTTCCAACGCTACTGGAGTCGAAACCACCCGGGCGAACCTCTCGAGGAGTACCTTCGTCTCCGGACGTGGTTCAATCGGTTCCCTGGCGCGAAATCGCTTTCCGATCAAATGCAGTCGGCCTTGGCCGACGTGGCACAGGCTGTCGCCTTTCCGGGAACCGTCGGTGCGCTGGCCGGTCAAGGGCTGCTTTCGGTCATCCGAGGGCTACGAGAACACCGACATCAACTGCGTGCACTGGCAAACTGCCAAAGGCTGGCAGATCTCCTCGAAGCCGAGCCGAATGTGGAGGCACTCAGCTACTACTCCCACTTGCTGGCCTGGGATCTTAGTCAACTTCCTCCAAAGAAAAATGTGGCGCTTGTCGTACTGCTGGATACCTTCGAAGACGTAGGAGATCGCGTACACCGCGACCTCGAACGACTGATCCAACGCATGGTATGGCTGATGCCGAACACGCTCTTCATCGTGACGGGTCGCAATAGGCTCGAGTGGGCCGAGAGCAAGCTCGAAGGCCAGCTGGATTGGGCGGGGCGCGATTTCTGGCCTCTGCTAGCCGGCGGCGCGACCGACGAACCGCGCCAGCATATCGTCGGGTATCTGTCGACCGAGGACTGCGACACTTATCTTTCCGAGCGCCTCACCGTGAACGAACAACCTTTGATCAACGAAGCAACGAGAGCGCTGATCACCGCGAACTCCCATGGCTTGCCGCTGTATCTCGACCTCGCGGTCATGCGCTTTCTTGACCTCTATAGAAGGCACGGTCGAATTCCAACGCCACAGGAGTTCAATCTGGACTTTCCCGCTCTTGCCGCCCGCACGTTCCGCGACCTCACGCCGGATGTCCGACGAGCCTTGCGGGCGGTAAGCCTGCTTGACTCCTTCTCTGTGGAGCTCGCCGCCGCCACAGCGGGACTGGATCAGGACGCTCCAGTCCTGGAACTGATCGAGCGACCGTTCATCGACGAAGACCGGGAGACCCTGTGGCCTTACCGACTGCACGATCTGATCCGCGAGGCGGTACGCGAGGCCGACTCGGTTAGCGAGGACCGCTGGAGCCCAGCAGACTGGCGGCGCGCCGCTATCCGAGCATTCGAGGCGTACGGCGGCGAGTCCACCGCAAATCGCAGCCAGCTGGTGGCGGCGCTGCGGCAGGGTATGGCGTTGGCCCGGTCCTACGGCCTGCCACTCGGCTGGCTGGAAGACGCCGCATTCCGCTACGTCCAGGACTACATTTGGGAACCGATCGATCTCCCACCCGCCCCGGGGACACGAAACAGCGTCGAGGGGGATATGAGCAACGCCGTGGATGCCCTTGCTGCCGCCTTGACCACCATCGCCCAGCGGCAACATCGGCACCGCGGCCAGACTGCTGATCGGCTTCGGGACGTCTTGGCCTCCGGCCAGTTGCCACCTTCTCTCCTGGAACTGCCGCGCTATTTTCTTGCGGAATGTGAACGCGATCTTGGAAATGTGCAGCAGTCCCTGGACGGCATGCAGGAGGTAGTCGACTCCGGTGGCCGTCTTGCTCCCACCGCGGCTCGCGGGCTTGTGCATCTTGCTCGCCGACTCGGACGCTTTCCTGAGGTGCTGGCCGGAGCCGAGAGGCTCGGACCGGAAGGCCGGCGAGACCGCACACTCGGCGACCTCTGGTGGACCCAGGGAAACGTTACTCTCGCTTGCGCGTCGTACGCCGCGAGCCGCGACGAAGCGATTGCCAACGCACAGCCGGGTGAGGCGGCCCTTTCGCAGGCCTGTCTGGCCTTCGCGGCCGGGCTCCAGGACAGGTCCCGGGCTACCGAGCAGATCGCGCGCGCCGATGCTCTCTTGGCCGGGGTCTCGCTTCGATGGGCCGAGATTCAAACGCGGGCCGCGGAGCTCCTGCGTGACGCGGGCGTCGCTGCGGACCTGCCGGAGCGTGCCGAGGAGCTTGCAGAGACGGCCCGCGAGGCGGGCCTGACATCCTCTGTTGCCTACATCCGATTCGCGGCGTGTCTACATGCCGTGGTGCTCAACTCGCCGACCTTGTTGGCCGACGCGAGACCACGACTACATGCCTGTATCCTGGGTGCAGAATTCGCCTATCTCGCGGAGCTGACCTATCTGATGACGGGTGACGAGCCGCCTTCCGATCTACCTCTGGCCCAGTGGCTGGACGGGTCCCAACTGGTCCGTGCCCGTTGGAGCGCCATCGTCGACGATCGACGACTGGAAGTCGCAGGGCGACGAGGGGATTGATTCCGTATGGCAAGTTATACAACGGTAGATCAGGTCGATCTGGCGACGGTCTCAACGCGGTACGCACTCGACGAGCCCCGGCTGGCTTCTTTGCCGGGGGGTGCGGCGAACTCCAGCTTCCACCTCTCAGCCAGCAGNGGTGAGTTTGTCCTGACCATCCTTGACAACCATGACATCTCTAGTGCCAAACGACTTGCAGCACACACCCAAGCCGTATTCGAGCTGGGCGTTCCAACCACGGAGGTTGTTCCCACCGTCAATGGCGATCTGGTCACCATACTCGAAGGCCGACCCGCCATCCTGAAGTATTGGATAGCCGGCGAGGTGCAAGATCCTCTCCCGTTGTCGCTCCTTCCCGCCGCCGGGCGGATCCTCGCTCAGATCCATCAGCTAGCATTTCATGTACCGGAACTGAGGGACATTCCACCTGGGACCCGTAGGCTCTCGGTCACGCACGAGTCCGCCATTCCTCACTTCGCCGACAAGGAATTCGGCTTCTGGCTCTCCGCACAGCTGGAGCGGGTCCGTCGCGCGGAAGCAAATCGCGAACCCGCGAAGAAGCTCGTGCATGGAGATCTCTTCGCAGACAACCTCGTCGTGTCCGGCGACGGTCAGATCTCCGTCTTGGACTGGGAGACCATCTCTCTCGACGATCCTCTGCTCGATCTCGGGATGACGATTGTCGGGCTTGGCCAAGAGGGTGGCCTCCTGTCTCCGGTGCGCATGGACGCACTTGTCGCCGGCTACCGGGAGATCAGAGCACTCGACGAGGCGGACCTCATTTTTCTCCCAATAGAAGTTATCAACGCGGCCGTAATCATCGCCTACCACCGCTACGTTCGCCACAACATTCGATTCCCGGATCCGAGCAAGAGCGAAAGCTACCTCGAGATGATCAAATTCGTGGGCTCAGTAGAAGAAGGCCTGCCGGCGTCAGCATAGTTGAGGATCCCGCTTCAGACGGCCCTCGATTGCGAGTCCAACCGCGTCAGAAGACAGCACTCCAACGCGCGATGAGCGAGTCGACGAATGTCGGTATTTCGCGATAATACCCTTGCTTTCCGCTGGCACGGTCCGCGATCTCATGTTTGAGGTATCGGTGATATGCAGTGAAGACAGCGGCATAGATGATGGATTCAAGAAGACGATCAGGCGATAGCCGGACGACACGCTTCGACTGATAGCCCTCAAGAAGGAGTCGGGCTCGATTCGCATCGAATATCGCACCGACTCCAGTCAGACCAAGAACCGCCATACCTAGATCAAGAACATGATAGTCATTTGCACCGTTTTCCCAATCCAGGATCACGACATCGCGCCGAGGAGTGACAATCATGTTGTCCGCAAACAGGTCGCCGTGAGTCAGACCTCGCGGCAAGCTATCGTCCTCAGTGACGTAGCAAACCTTGTCGTGCCACTCAAGTAGCCAGGACGAGAAGGTCGAATCGCTAAACGAATCGATGTGCTGGAGATCGGACTCTCCAAGCCTCACGACCGGATCCGGAAGAAAGTCCGTGCTCGAGTGTGCGTGAACGCTGGCCAGTGCCCTTCCGGCCACAGGAAGGAATTCCGATGGAAGTACATCATGGCAGTGGCCAGATATATGATCCGACACGATGACGGGCTTTCCACGGTGCACCGAAACATGGCCGCCGTCACGCCTTCTCCAAATACGTGGCATCGGAATACCGCTCGCATGGAGGCGGGCAAGTAGCCCGGCATATGCCTCAGCCGAGGAGAGATCTCTGTTCTCCAGGACCGTCAGGACACCATCCTGGAGCCTGCCGCGTGTCCTGACACGATAATTTGTGTTCTCCACTCCTGCCGACAGGTGGGCGTGCGATATGGG
Organism: Frankia torreyi; assembly: GCF_000948395.1. Lineage (GTDB taxonomy): Bacteria > Actinomycetota > Actinomycetes > Frankiales > Frankiaceae > Frankia > Frankia torreyi. Next base: position 7,393 of record NZ_JYFN01000052.1, read on the forward strand.
CTCGCAGTCGTATGGTTTCAGTATTTTTGAGAGATCGTCGAGAGTGAGTGGGGTGTAGAGCGGCACGACGCACCTCCTTGCAATCCTCGCTATCTTAATCGGTCCCGGGGCCATGCTCGTTCGCTGCCATGGGGCGAATGTGCTGGCAGCAGACCCGGACTGGATCGGCGAGCACGGGCCGGCCGGGAGGCGTTGATGGGGTCAGGTCGGCGCGCCGGAGCGGGAGGCGTAGCGGCTGGGTGGGCGCGGGAGGCCGAGGTGTTCGCGCAGCGTGCGGCCGGTGTAGGCGGTGCGGAACAGGCCGCGGCGGCGCAGCTCGGGGATGACCAGGTCCACGAAGTCGTTCAACGCGTCCGGCAGATACGGGAAGATCACGTTGAAGCCGTCGGCGGCGCGCTGCTCGAACCACTCCTGGATGTGGTCGGCCACGGTCGTCGGCGTGCCGACGAGGGTCCGGTCGTCCCGGGCGATCTGGTCCGCGAGCTGGCGGATGGTCAGGTTGTCCGCCCGAGCCTGGTCGAGAATCTGCCGCTGGCCGCTGAGACTCTGGTTGGACGGCGGCAGCTCGGGCAGCGGTCCGTCCAGGGGAAAACGGGTGAGGTCGAACCCGCCGAGCCGGTAGGTGAGGTCGGCGAGCGCCACCCGCGGGTCGAGCAACGAGCGCAACGCGGCGATCTTGTCTTCCGCCTCGGCCTGGGTCCGCCCCACGATCGTGGACAGCGCGGGCAGCACGATCACGTGGTCGGGGTCGCGTCCGGCGGTCGCAGCCCGCGCCTTGATGTCGGCGTAGTACGCCTGCGCCGCCGGCAGGGTCGGATGCGCGGTGAAGATCACCTCGCCGACCCGGGCCGCGAGGTCACGGCCCGTCTCGGACGCGCCGGCCTGGACGACGACCGGGCGGCCCTGCGGCGGCCGCGCGATGTTCAGCGGCCCGCTGACCCGGAAGTGCGTCCCGGCGTGGTTGAGCCAGTGGACCTTGTCGGCGTCGAAGTAGACCCCGCTGGCCTGGTCGTGGCGGAAGGCGTCGTCGTCGAAGCTGTCCCACAGCCCGGTCACCACGTCGTGGAACTCGGCGGCCCGCGCGTAGCGCAGCTCGTGCTCGACGTGGCTGTCCAGCCCGAAGTTGCGCGCCTCCGCGTCGTTGAGGGAGGTGACGAGATTCCAGCCGGCCCGCCCACCGGACAGGTGGTCCAGCGAGGCGAAGATCCGGGCCAGGTGGTAAGGCTCGTTGTAGGTCGTCGACGCCGTCGCGACGAGCCCGATGCGGGTGGTCGCGGTGGCGAGCGCGGCGAGCAGGGTCGTCGGCTCGAAGGAGTCGTTGACGACCGAGACGCGGGAGAGCACCTCCTGGCTGGTCAGGGGCACGCCGACCAGGTCAGCGAGGAAGATCGCATCAAACGTCCCCCGCTCGGCGGTGCGGGCCAGCTCGATCACGTGCCGGATGTTCACCCCGGCGTCGGCGACGGCGTGGGGGTGCCGCCAGGCGGCGAGGAACTCCCCCGGCGGCTTGAGGAAGGCGTTGAGATGGACCTGACCGCCGCGGCGAGGCTGCGTGGACGTCATCGGGATCCTGCCCTGCTCGGTTCGTCCGCGAGAGGCTCGCTCGGGTGGGTGAGGTCGTCCCGCCGCGCGATGGCGACCGGGCGCGGCAGGCCGAGATGCCCGCGCAACGTGGTCTCGGTGTAGGACTCGCGGAACAGTCCGCGGCGGCGCAGTTCCGGCACGACCTGGTCGACGAAGTCCTCGGCGGCGCCGGGCAGGTAGGGGAAGCCGACGTTGAAGCCGTCCGCCCCACGCCCGGTGAACCATTCCTCGACGTGGTCGGCGATCGTCTCCGGCGTGCCGGTGATCATGCCGCCGCCGGAGGATCGCCGGGCGAGCCCGCGGATCGTCAGGTTCTCGCGGCGGGCGAGGTCGAGCATCTGTTCGGAGCGGCTGCGGCTGCGGTTCGTCTCACCGACCTCGGGCAACGGTCCGTCCAGCGGATAGCCCGAGAGGTCGACGTCGCCGACGGTGTCCTGGACGAGGCGACGGGCGACGTCGTCGTGGATGAGCTCCAGCAGCTCGTCGCGCCGCGCGCGGGCGGCGGCCTCGGTGTCGCCGACGATCGGCGCGAGGATCGGCCAGACCAGCAGATGGTCCGGGTTGCGCCCGTGCGCCGCGGCCCGCGCCTTCACGTCGGCGTAGAACCGCTGGGCACCGGCCAGGGTGCCCTGCCCGGTGAACACCACCTCGCCGTAGCGGGCGGCGAAGTCCTTGCCCGCCTCCGACGAACCGGCCTGGAAGATGACCGGGTGGCCCTGCGGGGGCCGGGAGATGCTCAGCGGCCCGCGCACGGCGAAGTGTTCGCCGCGGTGGTGCGGGGTGCGCAGGCCGGTGGGGTCGTAGTAGCGACCCGCGGCGATGTCACGCCGCACGGCGCCGTCGTCGAAGCTGTCCCACAGCTCGCGGACGACCTCGACGAACTCCTCGGCACGCCGGTAGCGCAGCCCGTGTTCGAGGTGGGCGTCACGGCCGAAGTTCGCGGCCTCCTGCGGCAGCACCGAGGTCACCGCGTTCCAGCCGGCGCGCCCGGCGCTGAGATGGTCGAGCGAGGCGAACTTGCGGGCGACGTGGAACGGCTCGTTGTAGGTCGTGCTGGCCGTGCCGACCAAGCCGATCCGCTCGGTCACCGTCGACAGCGCGGCCAGCAGGGTCAGGGGCTCGAACCGGACCGACCGGGCGGTGCGGTGCAGCGCGTCCAGGTCCGTCCCCGAGATCGCGACGACGTCGGCGATGAACAGCGCGTCGAAGGTGCCGCGTTCCAGCGTCTGGGCGACCCGGATGTGATGGGCGAGGTCGAGTTCGCCGTCGGGCGGGGACAGCGGATGGCGCCAGCCGGCGATGTGACCGCCGGCGCCCTGCAGCACGGCGCCGAGCGTCAGCATCCGCCGCGGACGCCCGTCGGGGGTGGTGGTCATCGGTTCCTCTCCAGTGCGGCGCGAGCCTCAAGTTCGGCGGGAGTCCCCAGGCCGGCGGGAGTCCCCAGGCCGGCGGGAGTCGGCGGGTCGGCGGCAGTCGGCGGGTCGGCGGCAGTCGGCGGGTCGGCGGCAGTCGGCGGGTCGGGCACGGGTCCGGCGGCGGGCCGCCAGCCCAGCGCCGGGGCGATCTCGGTGGCGATGAGCTCCATGCGGCGCAGGGTCGCGTCGAGGTCGGCCGCCGCGCCGGTCTCGCCCTGCACCGCGGCGATGAAGTACGACACGGCGGCGGGGCCGACCGGGTTGGTCGCGAGGCTGTGGATCACCACGCCGACCGGGCCGTGGTGGACGTTCATCGCGTCGAGCGCGGCGCCGTCGTCGAGGTCGGCGGGGAACCCGAAGTTCCCCAGCCAGGGGCGGAACCGGGCGATGTCGGGAGCCAGGTCCACCCGGGCGGCCAGCCGGTCCGGCCCCGGGAACACCCCGTGCGAGACGGCGAGGCGCGCGCCCGCGGGCGCCCGGCCGGCGGCGTGGTGGGCGGCGAGGTAGACGTCGGCAAGAGGTCGCTGCGCGGAGCCCGCCGGGCCGATGCCGAGCAGCAGCCCGTCGCCGGCCCGCGCCGCCGCCCGCGCCCCGTCGACGCTCGTCGTCGAGTCCCAGAAGCGGCTGGTGAGGGTCGGCGCCGGCGGGTGCAGCCGCAGCCCGTCGGTCCCCGCGATCGACTCGCCGGCGAGCAGCTCCCGCAGCCGGCCGCGCGCCTCGTCGAACAGCTCCCGGCGGCGGGCGACGTCCCGGTCGAAGGCGCCGAAGGCGGGCGCGCTCGGCCCACCGGTGCCGAGCCCGAGCTGCAGGCGACCGCCGCTGAGCGCGTCGAGGACGGCGGCGTCCTCGGCGAGGCGGATGGGGTCCTCCAGCGGCAGGACCACGACGGCGGTGCCCAGGTCGATGCGCCGGGTCGCCTGGGCGGCCGCGGCAAGCAGCAGCAGCGGCGACGGCAGCCGGCCGTAGTCGGGGGAGAAGTGGTGCTGGGCGAGCCAGCCGCCGTCGAACCCCAGCTCCTCCCCGGCGACGAACAGTTCCACCAGGTCGCGGTAGACGGCGCCGGCCGGCCGTCCGCGGCCATGCACATGGGTGAGGAAGCCCAGCCTGAACGGGCCGGGGCCGCCGGGTGCGGGCATCGCGTCCTCCCTGGTCGTACCTCATCGGACTGCGGCGAACCTCGGCGGGTTCGGCTCCCGTCTCGTCGACGGTCGGGTCCACCAGCATGCGCCGGTCAGGGCGGCGGCAGTCGTGGCACGGCCGCGAGCAACGCCCTCGCGTACGGATGGGCCGGCCGGGACAGCACGTCGGCGGTCGCACCCTGCTCGACCAGCGTGCCGCCGCGCATGACGGCGATCTGGTCGCAGAGCCGGGCGACCACGCCGAGATCGTGGGAGACGAGCACGAGGCCGAGGCGGTGCCGTTCGGCGAGCTGGCCGAGCAGGTCGAGGATCTGGGCACGGACGGAGACGTCCAGGGCGCTGACCGGCTCGTCGCCGACGAGCACCCGCGGCCGGGGCGCCAGCGCCCGGGCGATGGCGATGCGCTGGCGCTGACCGCCGGAGAACTCGTGCGGGTAGCGCCCGCGGACGTCGGGATCGAGGTCGACGGCCCGCAGCACCTCGTCGACCCGCTCGTCGTGGTCGCCGGGAACGCCGAGGCAGGCCAGCGGTTCCGCGACGGCCGCGCCGACGGTCATCCGCGGGTCGAGCGAGGCGGCCGGATCCTGGAACACGACCTGGACCTCGCGGCGGAACCAGCGCAGCGCGCGGGGACGCCCGGCGACGACCGGCCGGCCCCGGTAGCGGACGGTGCCGGCGTCGGGGCGGTCCAGTCCCAGGAGCAGGCGGACGAGGGTCGACTTGCCCGACCCGGACTCGCCGACGATGCCGAGCGCCGCCCCGTCGGCGAGACGCAGGGTCACGTCGCGCACGGCGTGGCGGACGCCGGGCGGGCCGAACGGCGAGGTCCGCGCCAGGCGGTAGCTCCGCACGAGCCCCGTGGCCTCGAACAACGGCTCGGCGCCGGTCGCGCCGCCGTCGGCTTGCTCCCTCACCGCGGTCACGGGCTCGTCCTCGCCGCCGCGGATCCGGCGGCGGGGAGATTCCACTGGGTCAGCCGCGCCGCCGCCAGCAGCGCGCGGGTGTGCGGGTCCGCGGGGGCCCGCAGCACGTCGTCGGTCGCGCCGGTCTCCACGACCCGGCCACGGCGCAGCACGGCGAGTCGGCGGGTGACGGCTGCGACCACCGCGAGGTCGTGCGTGATGAACAGCAGGGCGGTGCCGGCCTCGGCGACGAGCCGGCCGAGCAGGGCAAGGATCTCGGCCTGGACGGTGACATCGAGCGCCGTCGTCGGCTCGTCCGCGAGGAGCAGCGCCGGCCGGCACGCCAGCGCCGCGGCGATGCAGACCCGCTGGCGCTGACCGCCGGAGAGCTCGTGCGGATAGGACCGGACGAGCCGCTGCGGGTCCGGCAGCCCGACCGCCGTGGCGAGTTCCACCGCGGCCCGCGCCGCCGCCTGGCGGGAGTACCCGCGGTGCAGCCGCAGCGGTTCGGAGATCTGGCGGCCGACCCGCATCAGCGGGTTCAACGCGGTCGACGGCTCCTGGAAGATCATCGCGAGGTCGCGGCCGCGCAGCCGGGACAGTTCCCGGTCCGAGCCGCCGAGCAGCTCGCGGCCCTGCAGGCGGACGCTGCCGGTGACGCGCGCCCCCGCCGGCAGCAGGCCGAGCACGGCGAGCGCGGTCAGCGACTTGCCCGACCCGGACTCGCCGATGAGCCCCAGCCGTTCGCCCGCGGCCAGGGCGAAGCTGACGCCGTCCACCACGTCGACGCCGCCGAGACGCACCCGCAGGTCGGTCACCTCCAGCACCGCCGCGTCGGTCGTCATGCCCGGCCCTCCCCACGGACCCACCGCAGTCGCGTTCGCGGGGCGGAACCGGCCGTGGGCGCCACCGCGGCCATGGGCGCCGGGGCTGGCGGCGCCGGGGTCGTGGACGCCGGGGTCGTGGCGGCGGCCGCTGTGCGCGGGGCGCCGTCGGAGCCCCCGGCCGGGCGCTCGCGCAGCCGCGGGTCGCCGGCCTCGCGCAGGCCGTCCCCGAGCAGGTTGAAGCCGAGGACCGTCAGCACGACCGCGAGGCCGGGCCACAGCAGCGTCAGCGGGCGCAGGGTGAGGTACGGCTGGAGCTCGGAGAGCATCCGTCCCCAGGACGGGGTGGGCGGCGGGGTACCGAAACCCAGGTAGGACAGTGCCGCCTCGGTCAGCACGGACAGGCCGAGGATGAGCGAGAGCTGGACCCACACCGTCGGTGCGATGTTCGGCAGCACGTGCCGGCGCACGATCCGACCGGTGCCGGCGCCGGCGGCCCGCGCGGCGAGCACGTAGTCGGCGCCCAGCACCCGGCGGACCTCGCCACGGGTGACCCGGCCCAGCCCGATGCCCGCCCCGACGCCGATGGCGACGATCGCGGTCCAGCGCGAGCCGCCGTACACGGCCGCGAGCACCATGGCGAGCAGCAGCACCGGGAACGCCAGCAGCACGTCGACGAGGTGCGCGACCCCCTCGGCGACCAGGCGCGGCGGCAGGGTCGCCAGCAGCGCGAGCCCCACCCCGACGGCTGCGGCGATCGCCGTGGCCGCCACGGCGACGACCAGGGTGGTGCGCGCGCCGACGAGGACCTGGCTGAACAGGTCCCGGCCGAGCCGGTCGGCGCCGAACCAGTGCGCGGTCCCGACCGGCGCCCAGGACGCCGCCGGGTCCACCCGGGACGGGTCGTAGGGCGTCCAGACCAGCGACACGACGGCCGCGACGACGACGAGCCCGGACAGGACCGCGCCGAGGCGGCCGGACCGGCTGCCCCACACGCCGCGAACCAGCGCCCCCACCGAGCCGGTCACCGGGCGCCGCGCAGCCGCGGATCGAGCAGCCGGTGCGCGAGGTCGACGCCGAAGCCGACGACGAGCACGGCCGCGGTCACCAGCAGCACCGTGCCCTGGACCTTGACCAGGTCACGGTTGCCGATGTCGGCGACGAGCATCTCGCCGAGCCCGGGCAGCGCGAACACGTTCTCGACCACCACGGCGCCGAGCAGCAACGTCGCGAACTCCAGGCCGAGCATCGACACCACCGGCAGGGCCGCGTTGCGGATCCCGTGGCGACGCAGGGCCTGCCCGCGGGTCAGGCCCTTCGACCGGGCGGTCCGGATGAAGTCGGCGTGCAGCACCTCCAGGGTCGCTGAGCGGACGAAACGCAGCAGCACCGCGGCTTCCACCACCGCCAGGGTGACCGCCGGCAGCACGAGGGCGCGCACGGCCGCGACCGGATCGGCCCAGCCGTCCGCGGGGAACCCGCCGGCGGGCAGCAGCCGCCAGTCGACCGCGAACACCGTGACCAGCATCAGCCCGATCCAGAAGGCCGGAACCGCGAGGCCGAGCTGGCTCAGCGCCGACAGGGCGACCCCGGACGCCCGCCGGTGGCGCGCCGCGGCGAGGATGCCCAGCGGCACGGCGACCGCGAGCGCCAGCAGGGTGGCGCCCCCGACGAGCGGGGCGGTCACCCTCAGCTTCTCGGAGAGCTCCGCCGACACCGAGGCGCCACTGAGCGCCGAGACGCCGAAGTCCCCCGTCAGCACGCCGCCTATCCAGTGCAGGTACTGGGCGGGCAGCGACCGGTCGGCGCCGATCTCGTGGCGGATCCGCAGCACCTGGTCGGGCGAGGCGGACGTCCCGGCCAGCACGTCGGCGGCGTCGCCGGGCAACAGCCGCAGCAGCGCGAACACCAGCAGGCTGGCGACGAACAGGGAAACCACCAGCAGGCCCAGCCGCCGCAGGACGATCACCGCCATCGGACCGCCGCCCCGCTCCGGCCACTCCGGCTGCCCCAGCCACTCCGGCTGCCCCAGCCACTCCGGCAACCACGGCCACCCCAGCAACCACGGCCACCGACCGGGCGTGTCAAGACTTCGCCACCTCGATCTTCGACAGGTCGTAGGTCGCGGAGACGTTGTCGGTCGGGTAGCCGGTGACGCCGACCCGGGCGACCTGCCGCGCCTTGCCGAGCAGCAGCCAGTCGGCGATGGCGTCCTCGGAGTAGCGGCGGGCGAGGGCGCGCAGGGCCGTGTCGCGGTCGGCGTCGGAGGCGGCGGTGGCACCGGCCTTCGCGAGATCGCTGGCCTGCGGGGAGCGGTCGCCGAAGTAGTAGCCGGGCTTGACGTAGAAGGCGAGGTCGCGCGCCTCGGCGTGGTCGACGATGCTCAGGTCGTAGTCGTGCTTGGTGTAGACCCCGGTGAGCCACGCGGGGAACTCGACGCGGCGCAGGTCGACGGTGACGCCGATCTCGCGTAGCTGCGAGGCGACGTAGTCGCCGATGCTCTGCGGGTAGATGTTCGGGATGGTGAGGCCGAGGCGCAGCCCGCCGCCGTGCCCCGCCTGCGCGAGCAACCGGCGCGCGCTCGCCGGGTCGTACCGGTCGATGCTCGTGAGGTCCTCGTACCAGGGGTCCAACGGCGGCACGGGTGAGCCGATCCGGGTCCCGGCGCCGAGCACCTTGATCAACCCGTCCTTGTCGATGCCCTGGCGGATCGCGTGCCGGACCCGGGCGTCGGCCAGCGGCCCGCGGTCCTGGTTGAACGCCAGGGTGAACTTGTCGGTGGTCGTGCCCTCGGCGATGAGGAACTTCGGGTTGCCGCGGTAGGCCTCGACCAGATCGTTGTCGGAGATCACGCCGACGTCGACCTGGCCGGTGCGCACCGCGTTGTTCTGCGCGTTCGGGGCGGTGAGGTAGCGGAAGACCACCCGGGCGACCTTCGCCTTCGGCCCGCGGTAGGCGTCGTTGCGCACGAGGGTGATGCTGTCGCCGCGCCGCCAGGAGTCGAAGCGGAACGGCCCGGTGCCGTCCGGATGACCGTCGAGGCCGGTGGCGCCCTCGCGCACGACGACGCCGGCCGGTCCGGTCAGGTTGAACAGCAGTCCGCTGTCGCGCTCCTTCAGCGTCAGCACCACCGTGTGCGGGTCGGGGCTGGCGACCGCGGAGATGGAGGCCAGGTCGCTGGCGTGCGGGTTCGTCGAGTTCGGGGCGATCACCTTGGTCAGCGACGACACCACGTCCGCGGCGCGCACCGCGGCGCCGTCCTGGAAGGCGGCGTTGTCCGCGAGGGTGAACGTGTACGTGCGACCGTCCGGGGAAATCTTGTAGGACGTCGCGAGCGCCGGGCTCACCACCCCCTTCTGGTCCCGTTTCACCAGCCCCTCGTACACGTTGCCGAGCAGGATCTGGCCGGGCGCGACCCCGCTGGTCCGGGTGATGTCGAGGCTCGTCGGTTCGAGGACGGCGCCGATGGTGACGGTGGCGTCGGGATTGGCGCGCCCGCCGGTCGACGCCGACGCGCCGCTCGACGCCGATGCGCCGTCCGCGTCGCCCCCACCGTCCGACCCGCAGGCCGCCAGCGCCAGGCCGGTCACGGCGACGGCAGCGGCGAAAGTTCTGATTCTCATGAAGCGCCCTTTGCGAGGCAGCAATGATGCCGACGGACGCGCGGAAGTCAGCGCCCGGCGACCGGAAGGATGCAGGCGGCGGGCCGGAAACGGCCGCGCCGAGAATGCGCGGGGAACTCGCCTGCGGCACCTCGTCCGTCAGCGGTAAGTCCGTCGACGCGGCGGGCACGCGCACAGCGAGGTGGACGGCGTCGGGGCACCGAGCCGGTGGACGGCAGCCGGCCGACCCGGGCAGGCTCGCCGTCAGGCGTTGATCAACAACAGATCTGGTCGAAGTGGTGCGCGCGACGGGAACTCCAGAACGCGTCCAGAATCGCCAGCCGTGGCGGCTGCCCAGTTCCCACGGCCTGACTGTAACCAGAGGCGCGGCAATCGGTCCAGAGGCGCGCAGAACGCCCCGGAACGCCTGGGACGTGGTCGGCGCGGACGCCGCACGGACCGCGCCGCCGCCTGGCACAGTGGCAGGGTGGCTTCGCGCATTCGGCTCACCCGGCGTCGCCCGGTCGATCTCATGCTGGTGGCCAGCCGGCTCTGTCCCTGACTGCCCGCGCCGTCCCGAGACCGCCCGCGCCATCCTTCGACTGCCCGCGCCGTCCCCCGACGCCCGCGCCGTCCCCAGATGCCAGCGCCGTCCCCAGATGCCAGCGCCGTCCCAGACGCCCGCGCCGCTTTTCACCCCGACACCGACGCGCCGGAGGCGAACCCACCGTGACCAGCGCCCGTACCTTGCCCACTCTCGACATCGGCCCGTTCCTGGCCGGCACCGCCGATCGCGCGCGGTTTCTCGCCGACCTGCGCGTGGCCTGCCACGGACCCGGCTTCTTCTACCTGACCGGGCACGGGATCCCCGCCGCGCGGACCGCCGCCGTGCTCGACGTCAGCCGCCGTTTCTTCCACCTCGACGAGGCGGCGAAGCTGGAGATCGAGAACGTTCATTCGCCGCATTTTCGCGGCTACACCCGACTCGGCCACGAGATCACCCGCGGCAATCCCGACATTCGCGAGCAGATAGACATCTCCGACGAACGCCCGGCCCAGGTCCTCGGCCCCGACGACCCGGCGTACCTGCGGCTCGACGGCCCCAACCAGTGGCCGGCCCAGATCCCCGAGCTGCGCGCGAGCGTGCTGGCCTACATGAACGAGCTCGGCGGGCTGTCCCGGCTGCTGGTCCGGGCCTTCGCCGAGTCGCTGGGGCTGCCGGCCGACCATCTCGACCGGACCTTCGCCGACGAACCCCGCTCGCACCTGAAGCTGATCCGCTACCTGACCGCTCCCCCGGCCCACCCCGCCGGCTACGACCAGGGCGTCGGCTCCCACAAGGACGGCGGCTTCCTCACCTTCGTCCTCCAGGACGACGTCCGGGCGCTGCGCGAAGGAGGCGACGGCGGGAGCAACGGCGGCAGCGACAGCAGCGGCGGCGGTGGGAGCGCAGACGGCAGTACGGGTGACGAGCACCGGGACGGCGTTGCCGACCGGCCAGGGGACGCCGACCGACCGGGGGACGCGGTCGAGCCGGCCGCGGGGCTGCAGGTCGCCGACGGCTCCGGCGGCTGGATCGACGCGGTCCCGCGGCCCGGGACCTTCGTCGTCAACATCGGCGAGATGTTCGAGCTGGCGACCCGTGGCTACTACCGTGCCACCGTGCACCGGGTCGTCAGCCCACCGCCGGGCCACGAACGGCTGTCCGTGGCGTTCTTCTTCGGCCCGCGGCTGTCCGCCACCCTCGAACCCGTCCCCCTGCCCGAGGAGCTCCTGCGCGAGATCGGCGACGCTCCCCCACCCGACCCGCACAACCCGATCTTCGCGCAGCACGGCGTGAACACGCTGAAGAGCTGGCTGCGCAGCCATCCGGAGGTGGCCCGCCGCCACTACGCGGACGTCGAGCACCCGACCGCCGCTCAGTCCCCCGCCGCTCAGTCCCCCGTCGAGCAGCCCACCGCCACGCAGCCCACCGGTCCCGGCACCCACTGATCCACACGAGAGGAATCTCCGCGTGACTACCTCCCCGACCGGCTGGAGCTTCGAGACCCGGCAGATCCACGCCGGGGCGGCACCCGACGCGGCGACCGGCGCCCGCGCGGTGCCGATCTACCAGACCACGTCGTTCGTGTTCGACGACACCCGGCACGCGGCCGACCTGTTCTCCCTCGCCGAGGTCGGCTTCACCTACACCCGGGTCGTCAATCCCACCCAGGACGCCCTGGAGCAGCGGATCGCGGACCTGGAGGGCGGGGTCGCGGCGCTGGCGACCGCGAGCGGCCAGGCGGCGCAGACCCTGGCGGTGCTCAACCTGGCCGGCGCTGGCAGCCACCTGGTGTCGTCGACGTCGCTGTACGGGGGGACGTACGCGCTGTTCAAGCACACGCTGGCCGAGCTCGGCATCACCACGACGTTCGTCGACGACCCGGACGACCTCGATGCCTGGCGGGCCGCGATCCGCCCGAACACCGTCGCGCTGTACGGCGAGACGATCGGCAACCCGCGGGGGAACGTCCTGGACATCGCCGGCGTCGCCGAGGTCGGGCACGCCGCCGGGGTGCCGCTGATCGTCGACAACACGCTCGCCTCGCCGTACCTGAACCGTCCCCTCGAACACGGCGCCGACATCGTGCTGCACTCGGCGACCAAGTTCATCGGCGGGCACGGGACGACGATCGGCGGGATCATCGTCGACGGCGGGCGGTTCGACTGGACGGCCGGGCGCCACCCCCGCTTCACCACCCCCGACCCCGCCTACCACGGCCTGGTCTTCCACGAGGCGTTCGCCGAGACCGCCTTCATCGTGCGGGCCCGCGCCCGGCTGCTGCGCGACCTGGGCCCGGCGCTGTCCCCCGTGAACGCGTTCCTGCTGCTGCAGGGGCTGGAGACGCTGTCGCTGCGGATGGAGCGCCACAGCGCCAACGCGGCCCGGGTGGCCGCCTGGCTCGCCGAGCGTCCCGAGGTCACCTGGGTGGCGTACCCGGGCCTGGCGGACAGCCGCTGGTACCCGGCGGCCCAGCGCTACCTGCCCCGCGGGGCCGGGGCGGTGCTGGCGTTCGGGATCCGCGGCGGCGCGGCGGCCGGGCGGGCCTTTATCGAGGGCCTGGAACTGCACAGCCATCTCGCCAACGTCGGCGACGTCCGCTCGCTGGCGATCCACCCGGCGTCCACGACGCACGCCCAGCTCACCCCCGACGAGCAGGTCGACAGCGGGGTGAGTGAGGAACTCGTCCGGCTGTCGGTGGGCATCGAGGGCGTCGAGGACATCCTCGCCGACCTGGACCGGGGCTTCCGCGCCGCCAAGGAACGCTGACCCGCCGGCTCCTCGGGGTTCCCCGGCGGTGGCACCGCCGGCCGACCAGCGGGATTGGATCCGCCTTCGCCGGGTGATAACGGACGCGGGTCGGGCGCCCTCCCGGGCCGCCGCCCGCCCACCGCGGGCGGCCCGCCCGACGGGTCCGTGCGGAGCTGGCGAGGAGATGGCGTGTTCGGCTTCAAGAAGATCATCGGTCGGAGTCGGGAAATGGTCGAGCCGTCCGTGCGGCTGATCCGGCCGGGTCTCGGGGGCTTCAAGCAGTTCCTCATGCGCGGGAACATCGTCGACCTGGCCGTCGCCGTGATCATCGGTACCGCGTTCACCGCGGTGGTCAAGGCGATGGTCGACGACCTGCTCACGCCGCTGATCGCCGCGGTGGGCGGCAAGCCGGACTTCGCCCGGCTGTCGTTCACGATCAACCACAGCGTGTTCCGCTACGGCCTGTTCCTCAACGCCGTGGTGGCCTTCCTGCTCGTTGCCTCGGTCGTCTACTTCGTGGTCGTCCTGCCACTGGCGAAGGCGAACGAACTGCGCAGGCGCGGCCATCCCGTGCCCGAGGCGGAGCCGGCGATCAGCGACGAGACGCGCCTGCTCACCGAGATCCGCGACCTGCTCGCCGGCGACGGCCGGCGCCTGCCCGACCAGCCGAGCGAGGCGGCGCAGGCGGGCGCGGTGATCGCCGCACAGGACACCGAGCCCTGACTCTTCAAGCCACCAAGAAGGACCCCTGCGGCAGCAGGGACGACTCAGGCCCGGGGTGGCCGCGCCCGGCGCAGCTCGGGAAGACCCCCGCGCGGGCGGGGACGACTCTGGGAGCGCGCTACCGCTTGCGGGCGATCAGGGCGTAGGCGCTGATGTCGGCGTCGGAGATGAGATCGGGGTCGCTGCCGGGCTCGGGGCGCCAGCGGTGCAGCACCTCGACGCCGGGCTCGACCAGCTCCCACCCGGCGGGCAGCAGGGCGGTGAGCTCGGCGCGGTCGCGGGTCTGGAACGGGATGCCGCGGCTGTTGTAGACCTCGACGACCCGCGCCGCGGCCTGCGGCGCGAGCTCGGCCGTGCCGTGGCTGACGACGAGGAAACTGCCGGCGGGCAGCCGCTCGCACAGCCGGGCGACGATGTCCGCGGGCCGGTCGGCGTCGGGGAAGAAGTGCAGGATCGCGATGAGCGACAGCGCGATCGGCCGCGCCGGGTCGAGGGTGGCGGCGAACTCCGGCACGGCGATCATCTCGTCGGGGCGGCGCAGGTCCGCGTCGACGTAGGCGGTCCGGCCCTGCGGCGTTCCGGTCAGCAGGGCCCGCGCGTGGACGAGCACGATCGGGTCGTTGTCGACGTAGACGATCCGCGCGTCCGGGGCGACCCGCTGGGCGATCTCGTGCAGGTTCGGCGAGGTCGGAATGCCCGTGCCCACGTCGACGAACTGCCGCACCCCGGCGTCGGCCGCCAGGTACCGCACGGCCCGGTGCAGGAAGGCCCGGTTCTGGCTGGCGTAGGTGCGCAGGTGGGGAAAGACCGCCAGCGCCTGCTCGGCCGCCTCCCGGTCCGCCGCGTAGTTGTCCTTGCCGCCGAGGTAGTAGTCGTACATCCGGGCCGAGTGCGGGATGTCCTCCCGCAGGTCGACCGATCGCGCGCGTCCGCTCGTCCCCGCGTCTGCCTGCACGTCCGCCCCGCCTCTCTGCTCCCCGACACGTGGCTGCGGCGTCCACGCCCCGGCGCGCGTCGCCCGCACAACCGGATCTTTCCATCCCCGCGGGCGGCACGGTCCACCGGGCAGGAACATCACATCCGCGACGTCCGGCCGGGGTTCGGAACCACTCGTCTCGAGGCGACCACGGGCACCGCCGTCGCCACCCGGCTCGGCTCGGCTCGGTGACTGAACCCAGTGGGCCCACGCACCCCGTGGTCCGCCGGACTCCAGCGGGCCTATGGACATAGTCGACTTTCGCGATTAGCTTGACCCTGGTCAGGCCGCTGCGCCGGGCCCGGGGGACGCCTCGCCGGACTGCATGGTTCGCGGTCACGGCCGGCCGGTCGTCGGCGTGCCCGTGGCGGCTTGGCCACGTTCCCCAGCGGCCCGCGCACGAACCGGCTTCGTGGCCCGGGTCGAACGCAGGCCCGAGTCGAGGGAGTGGTGCGATGCCGCCGGCACCCGATCGGCGTCCCGCGAGCGCACGGTGGGGCCTGCCGCGCAGCCGGTCCGCCCGGTGGCGGCTCACCCGGCGGCTCGTGATCGATCTGCGCCGTTCGTCCAGCAGTCGCTGTCCCGCTCCCTGACCGGTCCGATCCCGCGGTCCGCCTGCGCCGCATCGCGGCCGCAGCCTCGGTCACGGTCCGCTCCGCCGCGCCGCACCGCCTCATCCGACCGCTCCGGACCGTCCCGCGGGTCCAGGCCGCCGGCCGGGGAGCCCCGCGACACGATCGGCCAGGGCCCGACAGCGCGGGACCCGCCGGATCGGCGGCCGCCGACTGGACCGCCCGGATCGCCAGGGCCGCACCGGTCTCCGGCCGGCATCCCACACCACCGCGCGGAACCCACCCGGACGGCTGTCGGGACGATGCCCACGGCTCGGGCGGGGGCCCACCGCGGGAGCGGCCCGGCGCCGGCACCAGCCCCACCCGCCTCGACCGAAAGGCCAGACATGGCAGACATCCCGTTGGCCGTCCTCGATCTCGTTCCGGTCAGCGCCGGTGACACCCCGAACGACGCGCTACGCAACACCGTCGACCTGGCCCGGCAGGCGGAGGAGTTCGGTTATCGGCGGTACTGGTTCGCCGAGCATCACCTCAACCCCGGCCTGCTCGGCGTGTCCCCCGCGGTGGCGATCGCGCTGGTGGCCGGGGCGACGTCGACGATCCGGCTCGGCTCGGCCGGCGTGCAGAGCGGGCATCGCACCCCGCTGTCCGTCGTCGAGGAGTTCGGGCTGATCGACGCGCTGCACCCCGGCCGCCTGGACCTCGGCATCGGCCGCTCACCGGGCCGGCCGGCACCGACGAACGGCGCGCCCCGCAACGGCTCGTCCCCGGCCGGCGCGGACGGCGGAACCGGAGACGGCGGACCCGGGGACGGCGCAGCAACACCCACCCCGGCCCCGGCCCTCGTCACGGCCGCGGCGGCCGCCTACCAGGCCAGCCTCGGCGGGGTCGACCACAGCACCGAGCAGCGGGCCGCCAACGGCCTGCTGATCCCCCGCCGGTTCGACTTCAGCCGGCTGCTCGGCTCCCCCCGGCTGGGGGTGACCCTGTCGCTGCTGCAGCAGCCGGGCGCCTACACCCCGGAGTACGCCGACCAGGTCGACGACGTCCTCGCCCTGCTGCGCGACACCTACCACACCGCGGACGGCCAGACGGCCAGCGCCTGGCCCGGGGCCGGCGCGGCGCTGGAGGTGTGGATCCTCGGGGCGTCCGGAGGGTCGAGCGCGTCCGTGGCGGGTTCGCGGGGGCTGCGCTTCGCGGCGTCCTACCATCACAGCCCCAGCACGGTGCTCGACGCGGTCGAGGCGTACCGGGCGGCGTTCGAGCCGTCGACGGATCTCGCCGCCCCGTACGTCTCGGTGTCCGCCGACGTCGTCGTCGGTGAGGACGACGCCAGCGCGGCCCGGCTGGCCGCCGGCTACGGGCTGTGGGTCCGCAGCATCCGCAGCGGCGCGGGCGCGATCCCGTTCCCCACTCCCGAGCAGGCCGCCGCGCACACGTGGAGCGACGACGATCGGGAGCTGGTCGCCGACCGGGTCGCCACCCAGCTCGTCGGCTCCCCGTCGACCGTCGCCGACCGGCTCGAACAGCTCGCGGCGGCGACCGGCGCGGACGAGCTGGCCGTCACCACGATCACCCACCGGCACGCCGACCGGGTGCGTTCCTACGAGCTGCTGGCCGCGGAGTGGGCCCGCCGCCACGGCTGAGGCGTCCCGGGGCGATCGGGGCCGAACCGGGCGGCGCGGTGACGGGTCCGGCGCCCCGGCTGACGATGCGGAAGGCCACGGCGCCGGCCGTTGTTGAAGCGAACCGTTGAAGCGGGATCGTTGGACAGGACCGTTGGCCAGGACTGTGCGGCGGTCCGTTGACGTCGACCAGTGACGAAGGGATGGACTGCGGTGCCGAAGGCATACGTCTATACCGCGAACGGCGGCCCCGAGGTGGAGACGTTCACCGATCTGCCGGCGCCCGAGCCCGGCCCGGGTCAGCTCGCGATCGCGGTGCGCGCGGTGGGCGTCAACCCCGCGGACTGGAAGCTGCGCGACGGCTACTCGATACCCGGCCTGCCCGACCCGGTGTTCCCCGTCGTGCTGGGGCTGGAGGCGGCCGGCGTGGTCACCGGCGTCGGCCCGCAGGTGGCGGGATTCGCGGTGGGCGACGAGGTCCTCGGGATCACGGTCGGCGGCGCCTACGCCGAGTACACCCTGCTCGCGGCCGCGCTGGCCACGCACAAGCCGGCCGCGGTGAGCTTCCGCGACGCGGCCGCCCTGCCGGTCGCGGCGGCGACCGCCTATGACGGCGTGCACCAGTTCGCGCTGCCGCCGGGCGCGACCCTGCTGATCACCGGCGTCGGCGGTGGGGTGGGCGTGGCCGCCGCGCAGATCGCCCGGCACGCCGGGCTCACCGTCGTCGGCACGGCGAGCGCCGGGAAGAAGGACCTCGTCGAGTCCCTCGGGGTCGCCTGGGTCGAGCCGGGCCCGGGCGTCGTCGACCGGGTCCGCACGGTCGCGCCGCAGGGCGTCGACGCGGTCTACGACCTCGTCGGCGGTGCGGCGCTCGAGGAGATCGCCGGGGTGCTCACCCCGCCGGCCTCCGCCGCCGACGCCCCGCCGCGCCTGGTCACGGCCGCGGACACGGCGACGGTCACCCGCCTCGGCGGGGTGGCCGTGCAGCGGGCCCGCAACGCGGACGTGCTCGACGCCGTCGCCGGCCTCGTCGCGGCCGGGGTGCTGGACCCCCAGGTCAGCGACGTCTACCCGCTGGACCGGGCGGACGCGGCCCTGCGGGCGGTGGAGACCGGTCACGCCCGCGGCAAGATCGTGATCGAGGTCGCCGGGTGACGACCCGGCATGTCCTGGACAACCCCGCCCGCTCGGCCCTGCTCGGCCCGCACGCGCACCTCGCCGAGCGGCGTGGGGAGGTGCTGCGCTATCCGGCGGACGTCTGCCCGTTCATCGCCCTGCCGGACGAGCCGGACGAGAACACCTGGCGGGACCTGGCGGCGTTGCTCGGTCCGGGCGCCCTGGTGCCGTTCACCGGCGTCGACGCGGCCGTGCCGCCTGGGTGGGAGGAGGTCGGCTTCGGCCCGGGGGTCCAGATGATCGACGCCGGGATCGATGCGGTCGACGACGANGACGCGGTACGCCTCGGTCCGGCGGACGTCGCGGAGATGCTCGACCTGGTGGCCCGCACGCGCCCGGGCCCGTTCCTGCCCCGCACCATCGCGCTGGGCACCTACCTCGGCATCCGCCGCGGCGGGGCGCTGGTCGCCATGGCCGGGGAGCGGCTGCACCCACCGGGCTGGACCGAGATCAGTGCCGTCTGCACCGATCCGGATCATCAGGGGACGGGGCTGGCGTCCCGGCTCGTGCGGGCGGTCGCCGCCGGGATCCGCGCCCGCGGTGAGATCCCCTTCCTGCACGCCGCCGCGACGAACACGAACGCGATCCGTCTCTACGAGACCCTCGGCTTCCGGCAGCGGCGCACCGTGACCTTCCGCGCCGCCCGGGTCCCGGGCGGCGTGCCCGTGCCTGTGCCCGCCCAGGCCGACGGGCCGCTCGCCGCGCGCCCGGGCGCCGGCGCGGACGAGCCGGCGGTATGAGCGGTGCCGACACATCGGCCGGTCAGCGGGTCGCCGCCGGCGAGGCGGTGGCGATGGCCAGCGACCTCATCGCCTTCGACACCAGCAACCACGGCGACCCGCATGCCCGGGGCACCGAGCGGCCCGCGGCCGAGTACGTGGCCGGCCGGCTGGCCGACGTCGGCTACGACGTCACCTACGTGGAGTCCGGCGCACCCGGGCGCGGCAACGTCGTCGCGCGGCTGACCGGCGCCGACCCGTCGCGGGGCGCCCTGCTCCTGCACGGTCACCTCGACGTCGTCCCGGCGGACGCGGCCGACTGGACGGTCCACCCGTTCTCCGGCGAGGTGCGCGACGGCTACGTGTGGGGGCGCGGCGCCGTCGACATGAAGGGCGCGGTGGCGATCATGTTGGCGGTGGCACGCCGCCTGCGCCGGGAGGGGGTCACCCCGCCGCGCGATCTGATCTTCGCGTTCGTCGCCGACGAGGAGGCCGGCGGCTGGTACGGGGCTCGCTGGCTGGTGGACAACCGTCCCGATCTGTTCGAGGGCGCCACCGAGGCGATCGGCGAGGTCGGCGGCTTCTCCGTCACCCTCGGCTCCACCACCCCCGGCTCCACCACCACCGGCGAGGACGTGCGCGCCTACCTGGTCCAGACGGCAGAGAAGGGCAGCATGTGGCTGCGGCTGGCGGCCCGCGGCCGCGGCGGGCACGGCTCGATGCTGCACGACGACAACGCGATCGCGGCTCTGGCAGCGGCCGTCGCCCGCCTCGACGCCCACCGCTTCCCGCTGGTGCTCACCGATCCGATCCGGGCGCTGCTCACCGGCATCGCGGACATCACCGGGGCCCCGTTCGACGAGGCCGATCCGCAGGCCGCCGTCGACCGCCTCGGCCCGCTGGCGCGCCTGGTCGGAGCGGCGCTGCGGGACA
The DNA here is from genome assembly GCF_000948395.1 of Frankia torreyi. Lineage (GTDB taxonomy): Bacteria > Actinomycetota > Actinomycetes > Frankiales > Frankiaceae > Frankia > Frankia torreyi. Next base: position 26,878 of record NZ_JYFN01000052.1, read on the forward strand.
CGGCGAACGTGACCCTGTTCGACGCCGGGTACCGGTCGAACGTCGTGCCCGCCACGGCCCGCGCCACCGTGGACGGCCGGTTTCTGCCCGGGCGGGAGGAGGCGTTCGGCCGCGAGCTGGTCGAGGTGCTCGGCCCGCGGGTGCTGGCCGAATGGGACACCCTGCCGCCGGTCGGGACGAGCTTCGACGGCGCCCTGGTGGCGGCGATCGAAGCGGCGATCGAAGCGGAGGACCCGGGCGCGCGCGTCCTGCCCTACCTGCTGGCCGCGGGGACGGACGCGAAGTCGTTTCAGCGGCTGGGGATCCGCCACCTCGGATTCACGCCGCTGCGCCTGCCGCCGGAGCTGGACTTCAGCGCCCTGTTCCACGGGGTCGACGAACGGGTCCCCGTCGCGGCCCTGGAGTTCGGCACCCGCGTGCTGGATCGGCTGCTGCGGACCTGCTGACCGCACCGCGCGACCACGGATCCGCCCCGGTCGACCGTGCGCATCCCCCGCCTGCCCGGGTAGGACTGGGATGTCGGCGCCGGGCACGGCGCTGACCACCGGGCGCTGGACCGACACCGGGCGCTGGACGGACACCGCGCACAGGACGGACACCGTGCACAGGACCGGCACCGCGCACGGCACCGGCACCGGCACCGCACCAACCGGACGGGCACGGCCGTGCCGGAGGGCCCGGCGGGCGGACGACGATCGGCCCTGATCTCCCGATGCGCACCGATCTACCGTCGAACCGGGCATCGCCGAAGCGGTCCGGGCGCCCCGTCGGTCCGGACGCCCACCAGCGGACGAGGGGAACACACGATGACATCGACGAGTGTGGGCGCGCCAGGTTTCACCGCCAGCGCCAGTGACAAGACCACCGTCACCCTCGACCATGCCGGGGGTGGTGTCCTGCCCGCGGCCACCTGCCTGTGGCTGCTCGCCGGCGAGCAGGTGGGCCGGGTCGCCTTCCGCGCGGACGGGGAGATCCTCGTCCTGCCGGTGAACTACGTGCTGGACGGGGACGCCATCGCGTTCCGCACGGCCACCGGTTCCAAGCTGGCCGCGGCGCTCGAGGAGGACGCCGTCGGATTCGAGGTCGACGGCCATGACCCGGTGGCCCGCGCGGGCTGGAGCGTTCTGATCAACGGCAGGGCGGTGGCGGTCACCGATCAGCAGACCCTGGCCAGGCTGGAGAAGACCGGGCTCGCCCCGTGGGCGGACCGCATCGAGCACCCGCACTGGGTGCGCATCCTGCCCGAGTCGATGACCGGCCGGGTCGTCGCCCACTCCTGACGCGCCCGCTCCCTGACGCGCCTGGCCCTGACGCGCCCGACCCAGGCGGGCCACTCCCTGTGACGGGCCAGCGCCGACCGGCTGGGCGAGCGGGTGTCAGTCCAGGCCGATGGCGAGCAGGCAGACGTCGTCGTCGCGCCCGGAGGGAGCGGTGATCTCGGCGAGGATCCCGTCGCACAGGTTCTCCAGCCCACCGCCGGGCCCGGGCCCACCGGCCGGGTCGGGGCCGGGTGCGGTCCCGGCGCTCGCGGCGGCGGCGAACGCGTCGAGGCCCAGCGACAGGGACGCCCCCCGCCGTTCCACCAGCCCGTCGCTGTAGAGCAGCAGCCGGCAGCCGGGCGGCAGCGGCAGCTCGCTCTGTCCGTACCGGTGGCCTGGCGCCGCGCCGAGAATCGGGCCGTGTACCTGTTCGAGGTAGCGCGTGGACGACCCGGCGATCAGCAGCGGCGGCGGGTGTCCCGCGCTGGACCAGGTCAACCGCCGCTCGCCCGGGGTGAGATGGGCGACGACGGCGGTGGCCAGCGTCTCGTCGCCCTCGCCGGCGAGGTTCGCGGCGAGCTGGGTGGTGATCTCCGCCGGGCTCCGGCCCTGCAGCGCGTACGCCCGGGTGGCCTGGTGAAGCTCCGCCATGATCGCGATCGCGCCGAGGCCGTGGCCGCCGACGTCCCCGACGACGACCATGAGCGCGCCGTCCGGCAACACGATGGCGTCGTACCAGTCGCCGCCGATGCCGACGTCCCGGCTCGCCGGCAGGTACCGGGCGCTGAGTCGCACTCCGGCCGGATCGGGCAGCCGCTGCGGCAGGATCGCCCGTTGCAGGACGGTGACCAGCGTCGTCTGGCGCTCGTACAGCCGGGCCCGCTCGAAGGCGTGGGCGCAGATCCCGGCGAGGGTCTGCAGGAACGCCTGATCGCTCGGGTCGAAGTCGCGGGGCACGTCCCAGACGAGCACGAGGACGCCGATGAGCCGACCGGAGACGACCAGCGGCAGGTGGGCACAGGCGTTCAGCCCGAGGACCCGCACCGTCTGGTCCCGGTCCGGGTAGTCGGCGAGGTACTCGGCCCGGCTGGGGTGGTAGCGGGGCCGCCGGTCGCGCACGACGTCGGCGGCGGCGGCCGGCCCGCGGATCGGAAGGGCCTGCCACATCGCGAGGACCGGCGAGGTCGCCGGGTGCACGATGCTGCGGTACGGCTCGCCGTCGTCGCCGTGCAGCATGACCGCCGCGAACACGATCCCGAGGTCGGCGGCGGCGGTCTGCACGACCACGTCGCCGAGCTCGTCGACGGTCAGGGCCTGCCCGATCGCGTGGGTGAGGTCGAGCAGGCGGGCGGCGCGCCAGAGTGTGGTGGACCCGGGGCCCGCGCCGTCGCGATCCGCCTGCACCGAGCTGACGTCGCCGACCAGCCCGACCATCCGCGCCGCGCCGTCCGTCTCGTCCCGCACCATGGCCCCACGGGCCTGGACCCAGCGGATCGAGCCGTCCGGACGCAGGATCCGATACTCCTCCAGGACGGCGCCGGCGGTGCGGGCGGCGTCCGACAGGGTCGTGCGCACGCCCGCCAGGTCCTCCGGGTGGACCATGGCGAGGGCGGCGTCGATGGTCCCGTCGAACTCGTCTGGGGCCAGACCGCACAGCGCGGCCGCCTGTTCGTCGCAGACGAGCTGACCGCTGGCCGGCTCCCAGCTCCACACCCCGATCTCGGCGCCGGCCAGGGTCAGCGACAGATCGGCGACTTCGGCCGTGGGACGTACCGCCGCCCGGCCGGCCGGGGCGGTGCGTCCGGCTCCGGCGCCGCCCACGCCTGCCGGTGACGGCCCCGCGGCCTGGTAAGACGGGCCCGTCGACCGGCTCCGTCCCGGCCCGCGGCCCCGCAGCGCACGGACCGCGCGACCTGCCCGCAGTCCCACCTTTGCGCCGCCCTCCCCGCGCATCGACGCCCGGCCCACGGCCGCGCGTTGGGCGGGCCGGGAAACCGATGCTCCGGCCCGCCCGGGTAATCCTCCCCCGGCGCACCGCTGGGCACACTTTGGGCTCCGCATCCGATCGGCCCGCCCGGCCAGGGCGCTCGCGCCGGCGGGACCGGGGATGGGCCCCGCTGCGCGCGGGGCTACTCGAGGATGTCGATGACGCCGGCCGCGTCGAACCCGCGCAGCAGCGACTCGTTGGCGGAGATCAGGTGGCGCCGCCAGAACCGCTCCGCCTCGTCCGCCTCGCCGGCCCGGACCAGGCTGATCAGCTTCTCGTAGGCCCGGACCGCCCGGCGGTACTGCAACTGCACCTCGTCCGGCTCGGACTCGTAGTGCGTCCTCGTCGCGGTCGCCATGTGCCGCGCGAGAATCTCCTGGATCATGCCGGCCGTGACCACGAGCGCGCGGTTGCCGGACTGCTCGACGACGACCTCGTGGAACCGGGCGAAGCCCGCCCCGACAGCGGCACCGCTCACGTCCTGGGCCAGCTTGGCGGTCAGTTCGTCGAGCGCCGCGACGAGCGCCTCGATCGCGTCGTCGGAACCCCGGTCGGCGACCAGCCACGCGGCCAGCGGTTCGATCCCGAGGCGCGCGATGAGCACCTCACCGAGGGTGGTGCCCGCGACGGCGAGCAGTAGCCCGGCCGGGCGGGCGACCATCTCGGGGCCCGGTACCCGGATGCGGGCGCCGGTGCGGGAGCCGCGGCGGACCTCGACGAGGGACTCGGCCTCCAGCACCCGCACGGCCTCGCGCAGCGTCGGGCGGGAGACCCCGAAGTGGGCCATGAGTTCGGCCTCGCGGGGGAGATAGTCGCCGTCGCGCAGTTCCCCGGTGACGATCATCCGCCGGAGCCTGCGGGTGAGCAGCTCGGCTGTCTTCGGGGACCGCACGTCCGCCCCGGACCGACCCTCCGGCAGAGAGAAGACCGGCGCGGCCATGGGATCGACTCCTCGCGTTGCATGGAATGTCGGACGCTGCGAACCACCGCCGCGATCCCGGTCAGGGCCGCGGGATCACGGCTCCGCGTCCATGCTACTACAGAGTAAACCTAGTTAGCTTTGAGGTGATTGCGGCCCCGGTAACCCGTGATGCGCGCCCGGTCGCAAAACGATACCTGCCGGATCGGACCGGGCGGCGGGCGCGCCTGGCGACGTGACCATTACCGCACCTCATACCCGCCGCGGGTCGCCGGCTGGGTGCGTGACGTGCCCGGTGGGGTCGCGACCTGCACGTAGAGCAGGCCGGTGCGCAGGGCCTGCGTCCGCGTGGAGTCCAGGGACTCCCAGATCGCCCGCACGGTCTGCTGGACCGCCACGGTCGGGTGGCGGGCGATGCGCTCCGCGATGTCCTGCGCCCGCGACCACAGCCGGTCACGGGGGACGACCTCGCTGACGAAACCGATCTCGTGGGCACGCCTGGCCGACATCCGTTCGTCGTTACCGAGCAGCGCCATGCGCAGCACCTCGCCGATCGGGATACGGCGGGCCAGCCCGATCGGCTCCAACGCCGCGGTCATGCCGAAGGTGACGTGCGGGTCGAAGAAGGTCGCGTCCTCACCGGCGATGATGATGTCGGCCTCGTTCAGCCAGTACAGCGCCCCACCCGCGGCCATGCCGTGCACCGCGCACACGAGCGGCTTCCAGCACTGGTTGAACTTCGGGGAGAGGTAGGCGGCCGGGTCCACCTGCTTGAGGGGCTCCTTCGCGAGGTCGTAGCCCTCGACCACGTCGACGCCGGTGCTGAAGGCGCGCTCGCCCTGCGCCCGCAGGACGACGACATGTACGTCGTCGGTGACGGCGGCGAAGTCCCAGATCGCCCGGAAGTCGTCCAGCACCTCCTGGTTGAACGAGTTGAGCCGGTCGGGCCGGTTGAGCGTGAGGGTGAGAACGTGATCATCACCCAGCGTGGCGAGGACGCTCGTCAGCGCGGGTACCTCGGCTGGCATCTCGTTGCCTCCTCGTCATCGGGGTGGCCGTAGGACCCCCGACCCGGCCCGGCCGGCACGGCGAGGACGTAGCCGGGTTGGGCAGCACACCCTCCGACATCTCTAACTTAGTGCACGAGGATAGCCCACCAGGCCGTCTCCGCGCCACGGACGCACAGGGACCCGAGCGGCCGACCCGAGCAACGCGGTCGATCGTGCCGACTCCGCCGTCCACCCCGCCCACCCGGACCGTTCCCGAGCCACCCCGACCCGAGCCCGGGACCGCCCCCGCGCACCACAACCGGCCGCGCGCCGAACTCCCCTCAGGCCGGAGCTCATGGTGCGTGCCCACCGGGATCGGCGGCGTCATCGAGGCCATCACCCGGCCATTCGATGCCCCGGACAAAGCGCGCGTCGGCGCCGCGGCGTCACGCCGGGNACCCACTTCCCGCGATGCACACAAGACCGACGATCATGCGGTCCGCGTCCCTGGGCCCACCATCGTCCGTGTCTCGACCGACGTGACCACACAATCACAAGGAGGGGACAACCCAGTGACACCACGCGTCGCACCGCCGACCCGGGAACACCCCGGATTGCGGGCCCCACTATCGCCGCATGCGCCGATTCCACCCGTCGAACCGATCTCCGCCCCACTCGACGCCGAATTCTCGACGTCGCCCCACCCGGAACGCGACAGACACTCAGACAGACCCCGGATCGAACCTCCACACCCGCCGGACCACCTCCCGGAAGATGATGGTCGAAAGGTCGCTGACCAGCACGGCGACAAACTCCGGGGGCAGCGGCGGGACCCGCCACGACGGGGGGGNGAATGCGGGCGCCACCGCCGGGTTGATCAGGCCGCCGCGCACACCATCGCGACCCGGCGGCGAACCGACGGACATCCCACTGCCGGACGGGGAGGACGGAACACGAGCCGCCGGCTGGCCCCGTTGATTCCCACGAGCGCGCGGCGCCAGGACAGCCGGAAAGGTCGACCTGACCTCTCTGGACGGCACGGACGTCCGAGACACGGCGTCGGACGACGGGTGCCGACACGGCGAGCGTTCCCAGGACCACCGCGGGACCGCGCCGAGCCCTCCACCACGGTTGACAGCCGCGCCGCCGCCGGCCCGGCGGCCCCCCTGCCATGTCCCTGACCAGCGAAGATGCGCAACGGAGCCCGTCGTGTTCCCGGTCCGCCGGCGTTGGGTCGGCGTCGTTGAACTCGGCTCCCGGCCAGCCGCCCGGTCCTGGTGCGCCTCGCCGATCCACCTGCGGGCACGGCCCCGCCAGCCGGCGTCGGACCGGGGGCCGCTGAACCCGCGAAAGTCGTCGACCTGCGGCGGCAACGCACGGGCCAGGTCGTCCCGCGCAGCTCTGAACCCGTGTCCCGACGTCCCGGAGAACCTGCGCAGCCGCCTGCCGTGGCGGCGAGAGACGTTTTTCCGGCCGGGGCCGGGGGCAACCTGACCGCATCACCGCGACCCGCATTCAACAGCCGATCTGCCGGTTCCTGAACAGCGGCGGTTCCAGCGGTGGACAAACTCGAGACGATCGGCCTCGCGAATCATCCGAGAAAAACACGTGAGCCAACCACGAGGCAAGTACGAAAACATGCACGGGCCGTGCCAACCCGCCACCCGAGGCGGGCCATGAACTCGGCCCCGGATGATGTCGTCGGCGACCGGTCGACGGTCACGCAAAGCTAATCCGTGCTCCTTTTTCCGCCGATTTCGGTACGTCGTTCTGCGCGGTTTCAGGACGGCAATATATCCGAGCTGACGGCCCAGGTCGAATTCAGGAACCATCTCCCTGTCCTGAACCGTGCGGGCGAATCTCGACGGCCCGCATGGGCGTCGACTTCGGCCGACACGGAAATTCTCCACCTCGGTGGACGGGTGTCGATCCCACTGCTGGCCGACAACCGAGAGGATCCGGCGATGCCGGGCCGCAACATTGATCTGCGCACGCGAGGCAAGGCGGGGGTGAAGGCCCGGCGAAAGGGCATCTGCAACGATCCTGCAATCGTCCGCGAAGGGCGGGCCGGCGACGTCGACCGCGGGCTCGGCAAGCCGCCCGCCGGGTCGAACGCGAGGCCGGGGGCCACCGGGCCCCCGCTCCACCGGCGGCGAGCACGGACCGCCCGGGCAGGAGGCGGGCGGGCGGACAGCCGTGCTCGTCGCGCTGTCGGCCGGCCGGGCTCCGGCCGGGCATCCGCCTGCCGGCCGCCTTGATCGGCGGTCGGGGACGCTGAAGTTGGCCGGGTGGGGAGCATCGAACACCTGGATGTGCTACGAACTACGCACCCGAGCGGACCGCGGCCGCGTAGTAGATGTCGCCGTAACCGCCGCGGTCCGGATGGCGGAGTTCGGGGATCTCCCCGAAGATCAGGACTGCGGCCAGTGCCACCCATTCCAGGGGTGGCAGCAGGCGGATTCCCGTGCATCCGCCCACCTCGACCGCCCCCGGGCCGCCTAATAAACACGGGGGCTCATCGGATAACCTGGCAGAGCAGTTTTCGTCGCCGGCCATCGCGCCGGCAACCCGCCCGTCCAGGTGGCCCCATGAATCTCCTTCCGTACCCCCCGCAAACCGATGGGACGTGCGACCGGCGGCTCGATCAGCCGCAGCGGGCGGACCCCCGTTCGGGGGAGGGGATCAGGATCCTCATTGGGGCTCACCGACGCCACGAGAGTCAGTTCTCGCACATCGGAGCGGGCGGCATTGACGGCATGGGCGGGCGGCGGGATAACCTTTTCGATGTAGCCGACAGTGGGGCCGGCGAAGGCATGCCGAGCCCGGAGGGAGTTGGTGTGGCGGCGCGCCACTTCACCCGGGGTCGGGCCATGCATGGCCACCCACAAAGGTGGTGTACGGCTGATCCCCTGCCCGACCCTCGGATGAATCTGCCGGACTGCCGGCGATGAGCCGGTGATCCTCATCCGGAGTGGTCGGGTAAACCGGAGTGGACAGGGAGAGGAGCACGATGGGCCCAGTGGTTTCGGACTCGTCCGCTGTGCAGGTGCGCCTGCACCGGACGATGACCGCCGCCGGCTTCGACCGAGCGTCGGGTCCGTTCTCCGCCGACAACCAACCGACCGACGTGCGGACCCAGCGGGAACGGGTTCGCCTGGCCCAGATCGAGCTGCTGGAGCTCAGCGCGCAGCTCACGACACCCCACCTGCGACGCCAGATCCTGCGCATCTACTCACTGCTACGCAGCGAGCCGGTGGTGCAGAGCCCGGCGAAGCCACCGCCCTTCCGCCTCACCCTGCGTGAGATGGAGGTGCTCACTCTGGTGGCCACGGGGTGCTCCAACGTCGAGGCGGCTGAGCAGCTCACCATCCGGGCCGAGACGGTCAAGACCTACATGCGCAGCATCATGCGCAAGATGGGCGTCCGGAACCGGACCGCGGCGGTGCACACCGCCCGGCAGATCGGCCTACTGGACTGAACGGACGCCGATCGGGTCGGCATGGCGGCTCACTCCCACCGCCGACGCCGCCCCAGCACCGCACCACCGACACCCACACCACCAACACCCGTAACACCGACACCCGCAACACCGACACCCGCAACACTGGCACCACAGTGCCGCAAGCAGCACCGGCGCTGTCAGGCGCCACCACCGACGGGCCACCGCAGCCACCGCCCGGCACTGCTCCCTCCGGGCCCTGCCGCGATCCGTCGGCCCGCTCCGGCACTCCCTCCATGCCGGATCGCGACCACTCCGGAACCTGAAAAAGGGCTCGGATCGGACGTCATCGTCCGATCCGAGCCCCGGTCGTCGGTGCCCGGATGGCACCGTCGGGTATGACGGATCTGCCTAGCCGGCGGCGAACAGGCTCGCCGCGTCGACCGTCCGGACGTCAGTCGCCCTGGTGCCCTTGAGGGTCGCCTCGACGGAGCTGGCCGAGCACAGCGCTTTCAGGCTCGGGATGGCACTGCCGTCGCAGGAGAACGTCAGCCCGTGACCGGCGGGCATCGCGATGTTCCTGGCCGTCTTCAGGGTGGAGGTCACCGAGGCCGGGGTGACGTCGCCGCTGATGCCCTTGAGCGCCCGTGCGAGGCCGAGGACCGTCTGGTAGCCGGTGACCGCATAGCCGTCGGTCTGCGTCTTCGGCGTGTACCTGGCCATCACCGTGCGGTACAGCTTCGCCTCCGTGTCGTCGGAGTCGGTGTCCGACGGGGTGAACAGGATCGAGCCGTCGAGTTGGCCCGGCGCCGCGTCGTCGACGGTCTTCGACACACACGGCTGGATCACGAACTTCGGCTGGGTCGCACCCACGGCCTGGAAGGCCTTGAACACCGAGGTGCAGTGGGTGGCGTCGCCGACGAGGGCGAGCGCGTCCGGCTTCTTGCCGATCGCCGAGGTCACCTGGGAGGTGGCGTCGGCCGTGCCCCGCGGGATGGAGATGACGTCCAGGTCCACGCCGGACTTCTGGAACACCGGCTTGCCCAGGGCGTTCGCCCCGGTGATCGCGGCCGGCACGTCCGTGACGAACAGCGCCACCCGCTTGTAGCCCTTCTCCTTCGCGTAGCTCGCCATCGTGCCCAGCGTGNCGGGGAAGGCTCCGGTCCAGGAGAACACGCCATCGGTGGCGAACTCGGAGCCGGCGGTCGCGGTGCCCGTGACATACGGGATCTTCGCCCCGGCGATGATCGGCACGAGGGTGTCGCCGAAGCCGGTGGTTCCGGTGCCGACCGCGGTGACCTTCTGCTCGACCATCTCGTTGGCGCAGGTCCGGGCGGAGGCCGCGTCCTCCTGCGACTTGCAGACGACGAGCTGGATGGGCCGCCCGCCGATGCCGCCGAGGTAGTCGTTGGCGTAGGCGGTGGCCGCCTGGGCGCCCTCGCGGACCTCGGGCAGGGACACCGCGCTGCCGCCCTCCGCGGTGATGAAACCGATCTTCACCGGCGCACCCGCCGCCTTCGTACCCGGCGGGAGCGTCGCGGTCGACGCGGTGGGGCCGGACGAGCTGCCCGCGTCGCCGCCGCCGCTCCCGCTGCCGCAGGCCGCCGGAAGTAAGGCCAGGCCGAGGACCAAGAACGCCGATCCCGCCCGCACGCCGCGGCGTCCGCCGTGCCAGTACCCGTTCCTCGCGCCCACTGTTCCTCCCTCTCACCGTCCGGCCGTCCCGCAGATGGCGGGGTATCCCCGCCGGTCGGGCGGCCCGGCCGATCGCCGGGTGCCCCTCGCCGGCGCGACGACCGCAGACCCCACAAGAATTCCTAAGATGACTTAGTGCACTATGTTAGTGATCACGCGGTTCGTCAAGCAAACCGAGTTCGTGGGCGCGGCCTTCACCCGGAGACGGCTCTCCGGTGGGTACGGCCGCAGGCGCCGGAACGGGCCAGCAGACGCCGAGATGTGTTGCCGAACGGCCAGGACGGTGAAAGCCGGGCCGGGGCCGGGGACGCGACGAAGGCGATTCGCCACGCTCAGGCGGCTGTCTCCCGCGGGGCGTGCCGCTCGCTGAGGTAGGCCCGTTCCAGCAGCTCGGGCTTCGCCCGCAGCTCGGCCGCCGGCCCGGACAGCACCTCCTCGCCGTGGGCGAGCACGATCGCGTGGTCGGCGATGCCCATGACGAGGTGCACGTGCTGCTCGACGAGCACCACCGCCGCCGACGTGTCCGTGGCCACCGCCCGCACGACCGGCAGGAGCTCCTGCACGATCACCGGGGCGAGACCCATGCTGAGCTCGTCGATCAGCAGGATGCGCGGGCGCTGCACGAGCGCCCGCCCGATGGCGAGCATCTGCTGCTCCCCGCCGGAGAGCATCCCAGCCCGGACATCGAGCCGCTTGCGCAGCGCCGGGAAGTAGTCCAGCACCTCGTCGACGCTCAGCCCGCCCTTGACCCGCCCGAGCTGGAGGTTCTCCCGGGAAGTCAACGTGGTGAACAGGGACCGGTCGTCGGGCACGAGCACCACGCCGAGCCTGGACAGCGCCCGCGGGCTGGCCCGGTTCACGCCCTGCCCGTGCACGGCTACCTCGCCGCCGAGCGTGGGCAGCAGCCCGGCGAGCGTCAGCAGGACCGTGGTCTTGCCGGCGCCGTTCGGCCCGAGCAGGGCGACGACCTCGCCCTCACGCAGCGTCAGATCGAAGCCGCGCACCACCGGTACCCGGTCGTATCCCGCGTTCAGCCCGCGGGTCTGCAGCAGGACGCTCAACCGACGCTCTCCTTCTCCAGCGATGCGGACGGTCCGGGCGGAGTCGCCGTGGTGGAAGCAGTGGTGGAAGCAGTGGTGCCGGTGCCGGTGCCGGCCTGGGCCTCGGCGTCGGCGTTCACTCCGGCGTCGGCGTCGGCGTCGGCGTCGGCGGAATCGGCGGTCACGGGGGCTCCGGCTGCCGCGGGGGTTGCCGCCGCGGGGNCGGCGACCACGGAACCGGCGACCGCTCCGGCCGGCACCGAGGGCTGCGACGCGACGGGGGTGCTGCCGAGGTAGGCCTCGGTGACCGCCGGATGGTTCTTGATCTCCTCAGGCGAGCCGCTGGCGATCACCGCGCCGAGGGCGAGCACGACGATCCGGTCGCAGACGCCGAGCACGAGGTTCATGTCGTGGTCGACGAGCACGATCGTCACCCCGGTGCGGGCCACCTCCCGCAGCCGCTCGCCGAGCCAGAGACTCTCGGTGCTGTCCAGGCCACCGGCCGGTTCGTCGAGCAGGAGCACCCGCGGCCGGCCGGCGAGCGCCCGGGCGATCGAGACGAGCTGGCGGTGACCCTGCGACAGCTCGCGGACGGGGCGGTCGCGGACCTCGTGGAGCTGCAACGCGCGGTAGAGCCGGTCGAGATGGTCGGCGTGATCGGCGGGTAGCCGGCCACCGCCGCCGCGGGCCGCGGCCTCGCCGACGGAGACGTTCTCGGCGACCGAGAGGTCCTCGTACAGCTCGATGCCCTGGAAGGTGCGGCCCAGGCCCCGGCGGATCCGGTGGTGCGGCTTGAGCCCGTCGAGCCGGTAGCCCTCGAACTCGACCTCGCCGGTGGCGGTGATGAAGCCGCTGATCGCGTCGATCAGGGTGGTCTTACCCGCGCCGTTGGGGCCGATCAGACCGATGACCTGGCCGTGGCCGAAGTCGAGGCTGACGTCCTGCACGGCCCGCACGCCGCCGTACTGCACCCCGACTCCGCGCAGGGTGAGCAGGATCCGCTCGGCGTCGGCGGTCGCCGCCGCCGCGACGGCATCGGCCGCGACCGGCACCGACCCGGAAGCCGGCACCGACCCGGAGACCGGGGCCGGCTCGGAGACCGCGGCCGGCTCGGAGACCGCGGCCGGCTCGGCGGGGATGGTCGGCGGGATGGCGTCGGCGGTGGGCAGGACCGGCGGCTCGGCGCGCAGCCGCTTCGCCCGCTGACCTGACCACCAGGCGTGGACGGGGCCGACGGCGCCCTCCGGGTTGAGCAGCACGGACAGGACCAGGGCCAGACCCGTGATGACCTGGTACCAGCTACCGAGATCGACCGCCTTGTCCAGCGCGACGAACAACAGCCCGCCCGCGCCGAGGACGCCGGCGAGCAGACCGCCGGAGACCGAGGTGATCCCGGCGAGGTAGGCGGTGGCGAACAGGGCCAGACCACCGACGACGGAGAAGGACTCCGCGTCCACGAGGGTCTGCTGGTAGGCCATCAGCGCGCCGCCGAGGCCGGCGATGAACGACCCGATCGCGAAGGCGGCGATCTTGATCCGGGCGACGTCGATGCCGGCGGCCGCCGCCGAGCGCTCGTTGGCGCGCACGGCGAGCATGGCCGCGCCGAGGCNGCTGCGCCGCAGCTCCGCGACGGCCAGCGCGACGAGGATGAGGACCACCAGGCAGAGCAGGCCGAACTGGATGCGGGGGTAGTTCTCGCCCGCGCCGATGCGCAGGTTGAGCCCCCACAGCTTCGGGTCGGCGACCTTCGCGCCGCCGGTCCCGCCGTTGACGTCCGGGTTGCGGAACCAGATCGACTCGACCGCCATCCCGAGGGCGAGTGTCACCACGGCGACCGGAAGGCCGCGGATGCGCAGCGCGGGCAGGCCGACGACGACCCCGATGATCATCGCACCGAGCGCGGCGAGCAACGGGGCGACGGGGAACGGAATGTTCCAGTCGGTCGTCATCCGGCTGACGAGGAAGCCGCCGACCCCGGCGAGGGTGAGCTGCGCGAGCGAGACCTGGCCGGCGTACCCGGTGACGACCACCAACGACAGCGTGACGATGCCGAGCAGCATCGAGGTGACGACCGCGGCCCGCATCGAGCCCGAGGTGACGACCAGCAGCACGACCGCGACGACGGCCGGGATGACGACGTTCAGCAGCCGGTGGCGCGGCCGGGGCGCCTGGCCGAGGTTGGCGCGAATGAGCATGCCGCGCGTCGGCAGCGGCCGGCCGCGCAGGACCAGGTACGCCAGGATGACGACGAGCGGGACGAGCTGGCCCAGGCCCTGCTGCGGCAGCCAGGAGTGCTGGGACTGCAGGTACTGCAGCTCGGACTGCACCATCCCGATGAGCAGGCCGGCGCCGACGGCGAGGCCCAGGGAGTTGAAGCCGGCGACCAGGGCGGCGGCGAGCGCCGGCACGATGAACAGGGTGTAGGAGACCGGGATGAGCGGCACGATCGGTGAGATCAGGATGCCGGACAGGCCGGCGACCACCGCACCGATGGCCCAGTTCGCCAGCGCGATGCGGTCCGGCGACAGGCCGGTGACCAGCGCGCCCTTCTCCGTCTCGGCGGCGGCCCGGGTGGCCAGGCCGAAGCGGGTGAAGCGGAACACGCCGGCGAGGGCGAGCGCGAGGACGACGATCGTCAGGGCGAACCACAGCTTGTCGCCCTGGATGCGCAGGTCGCCGATCGTGTAGCTGTCGCTGGGCAGGATCCGCTTCACCGACACGGGCGTCGTGCCGACCCGCTGGGCGAGCAGCGCCTGGAAGACGATGAGCAGACCGATCGAGGCGACCGCCTTGGCGACCGGCGGCGCGGTGCGCAGCCACCGAAACACCAGCACGTAGAGCAGGACCCCGAGCAACGCGGCGATGACCAGCGAGACGCCCAGGGCGGGCCACAGGCCCCAGTCGGAGCCGACGGAGACGGTCTTCGGTAAGCCGGGGATCGGCAGCAGCAGTTCACCCCTGCGCAGGAACGCATACGTGTACGCGGTGTACAGGGCGATGGCGCCGGTGGCGAAGTTGACCACACCCGAACTGCGATACGTGACCACCAGGCCGAGCGCGAGCGCCCCGAAGACGGCTCCGCTCCCCAGCCCGAGTAGCAGGAAGACTATGTGTTGAGTCATCGCGGGCGATGTCTCCCCTCACCCTCCGTCGGCACAGCCGCGAAGTGATCGAGTGCAGGTGGGTCCGGGCGGCCTGACGCGCCGACCCCGACGCCGCGGGACGGACCGCCGGGTGCGGGTGGCCTACCGGTTCGGTCAGGGGGGCGCGACGATCCGAGCGGGACGGGTCAGCCCTTCGGCACGTCGGGGCTCGACGCATCCGGTCGACGACCGGTGAGACGTGCGGCACACCGCTATCTTTGTAAACTAGGTGGTCGACCTGGTCAAGCGGTGATCCGTTGTGCCACGCCCGCCCGGGGGCCCAGGACCGGAGCGAGGCAGGGGCAACCGGCCCCGAAACGGCGAACGTCCCCGGCGGGCGAAGGACCAGCCTTCGCCCGCCGGGGACGTCTCACGGTGCGGGGAACGTCAGGATTCGGCGGCCGCCTCCGCCGCGATGCGGTCCATCTCGTGGCGGACGATGCCCTCGGCCGAGTCGGCCGGCGGGGTGGGCAGGACGACCTGGCCACCCGTCCGGCTCGGCAGCAGCACCACCGCCTTCGCCGGCGACGTCGTCACCCCCCGCTGGTTCTCCGCCCACACCTCGATCTCGACCTCGTTGCGGATCCCCCCCTCGTTGCGGATCCCCCCCTCGCCGCGGATCCCCCCCTCGCCGCGGGCCTCGGACCCGTCTGGCCCGGACACCTGCCGCTTGTCCGTCACCCGCCCCTTCAACCAGGTCGTGTCCCCCACGAAGTTGAACCGGCGGTGCTGCACCGAAAGCTTCCACAGCCAGCCCTCGTCGCCGATCCAGTCCGTCAGCAGATGACACAGCCACGTCTCCCGCATGGCGCCGTAGTCGTACGACGTCGGCAACCCCAGTTCCTGCGCCCGCGCCGGTTCCCAGTGCAACCGCTGGACCGTGTCCGGAATGTTCAGGGCGTTCGCCGGATACAGCCCCGGGGCCTTCGCCCGCACCCGGTGGGCCAACCGGAACGCACCCGGCGGAGTGAGCTGCATTCCCCAGCCCAGGTGCCACACCACCACATCCGTCGTCGTCAACGGACCCTTCACCTTCGTCGGCAGCTCCTCCCCCACCACCACGTCCTCGAAATACCGCGGCTGCCCACCCCGCCGCGACTCCGCCGCGTACAGGGCGTCGATCTCCGCCAACTGCTCCGCCGAGTACGGCTCCGGCAGATCGTGCTCCTTCTTGCGCTCCCGCGACGTGTGCCGCTCCGCGTTGATCCAGGTGCCGCGCTGCAGGCAGGTGGGCTCGCCGTGCTGGTTGGCGAAGATGAAGTCGTGGGTGACGTGCGCGGTGCGCCCCCCGAAGGAGCTGGGCTTCGCCACCACCCCGACCTGGGTACGCAGGCAACGCGCCCGGTCACCGAGGGCGAACGGCCGCCACCACTCGAACTCCATCACCGCCTGGTAGGAACCCAGGCCCGCGAACGGATCGCCCTTGAGCAACGCCTTCGTCTCCGGGTCGGGCCTGGGCGCCGCGTCCTCACCCACCGTGTACAGGAAGGTCGGCGGCGCGATGAGCGTCCCCCACCGGGTGCCCTTGCCGTAGTCCGGATCGCAGTACAGCGGGTTGTCGTCCCCGTAGCCGTAGGCGAAGTGCCGGGAGGCGTCCCAGGTCACCTCGTAGTTGTGCGGCGGGTTCGGCAGGGGCTGCGGAACCCCGATCCGCCTGCGCGACCGCTCGAAGGCCGCGTCCGTCAGGACACCGAAGCGCTCAGCACTCTCATCCACCACCTAGTTATAACAGATAACTATGTCCACGTCCCCCTCTCCCGCGGAGTCCCAGCGACACCGGGGACGACCCCTCCGGCCCGGTCAACGCGCTCCCGGGGCGGCGCACATCCCAAGGAAGGCGCATCGAGGCCACTCCCTGCCCGGCGAGGCTCGGCTGGAGCTCGCATCCCGACAGTCGGGGCATGACTGCCCGGCATAGGACGACTGTTGCCGCACGGTCGATCGAGGTTTACTAAGTTATCCATGTCATGACGGATCTTCCGGCCTCGCGGATCGCTCCACTCGCCGGGCGGCCCCGATGCGGCGAGGCATGACAGGGGAACGACCTCGCGCACCCGATCGCCGAGCACCAGAGTCGGCGCGGCCATCGACTTGAGGGGACTCTGTGTCTTCATCCCGCAAGGGCCGCTTAGGCGTGGCCGCCGCCATCATGGGCCTGCTGGTGGCGGGCGTCGGATGCTCGACGGCGGGCCCACCGGACGCCGACGGTCCCTGTAACTCCCCCGGAGTTTCGAAAGACCAGATCAAGCTGGGTTTCATCTATCCGGACACCGGGGTCGGATCGGCAGTTTTCGCCGCGGCCCGCGCGGGCGTCGACGCCCGGCTGGGACTCGCGAACGCCGAGGGCGGGGTGAACGGCCGCCGCATCACCTACGAATGGCGCGACGACGAGGCGAACCCGGACACGAACGGGCGGGTGGCGCGCGACCTCGTCGAGAACACCGGGGTCTTCGGGTTGATCATATCGTCGGTGGCCGCCTCCGGTAGCGCGAGGTACCTCAACGAGCAGGGCGTTCCCGTCACCGGCCTCGACGCGGAATCGGTCTGGGCGCAGTAACGGAACATGTTCTCCTTCGTCTCTTCGGCGGAGTCCGCGATCGACACGTTCGGCACCTACGTCAGGCAGAGCGGCGGCACGAAGGCCGTCATGCTCATCCAGCCGCTGTCCGGCGCCGTGGCGAGCTTCGGCGACAAGGTCATCCGGAGCATGCGGGCCGCCGGCGTCGAGGCGACCGGGCTCGCCTACACCGAGGGTGTCGACGACCCCGCCACCACCGGCCGCCGGCTCGCCGCCGAGGGGACCGACGTCGTGCTCAGCCTGCTCGACGCCCGCTCCCTCGCCGAGATCCTGGGGGCCATGCGGTCAGCCGGCGCGGCCCCGAAGTCCACCCTGTCGTTCACCGGGTATGACACCGGCCTGTTGCGGCAGCTCGGCCCGGTGATGGCCGGGGTGTCGATCCCGCTGTACTTCCTGCCGTTCGAGGCCGGCGGCCCACCGCTGGAGGAGTACCGCAACGCCGTGCACCGGTACGCGCCCCAGCTCAGCTCGCCCGACCAGGAGTTCGCGCTGCGCTCCTACATCGAGACCGACCTGTTCCTGCGTGGCCTGGCCGACGCCGGCACCTGCCCGACCCGCGCCTCCTTCATCCGCAACCTGCACAACGTCTCGAACTACAACGCCCGCGGGCTGATCGCGCCGATCAGCATCAGGGACGACTTCGGCCGGCAGCAGACCTGCTACGCCTTCGTCCGGGCGAACGCCGCGGCAACCGCCTTCGAGGTGACACAGAAGCAGCTCTGCGGGAAGGTCCTGCCGGACTGACCGCCGGAACGTGGCGATCACCCGCCCGGCTCATGCGCGCAAGGTCATGCGCGCAAGGGCGCGACCGCGCCCATCGCCTCGTCGAGCAGCGCCGCGAGCGACGCCCGGCCGCCGGCGTCACACCACGCACTCTGGGCGGCGTCGAGGCAGGCCAGGGCGGCCGCGACGACCGCGGCAGCACGCCGCTCGACCCCACCGACTCCACCGGCCCGCTCATCGGCACCGGGTGAACCAGTCAGAGGCTCCGCCCTCGCCGACGAATCGAACCCCGCCGACGAATCCGACTCGACCGGCAGATCGGACCCGACCGACGGATCAGACCCGACCGACGGATCAGACCCGACCGACGGGTCAGACCCGAGCGAGGGTTCGGACCGGGCCGGGGCGGCCACGCGGGCGAGGCGATCGATGACCTCGGGGACCAGCAGCTCCCGCCATCGGGACTGCTTCTCCAGGTGCGCGGCCTTGAGCGCCGGGGTCTCGTGCAGCATCCGCAGCAGGACGAACGTGCGCCCCGGATCGAGGCGGTTGCGCTCCTCGATGAGGTCGAAGGCACGGCGCAGCGCCAGCCATGCGCCCTCCTGCGGGGGGCGTCGCCCGACGGCGTCGGCGAGCGCCCGGCCGAACGTCTCGAAGTTGACCAGGATCACCTCTTCCTTCGACGCGAAGTAGCGGAAGAAGCTGCGCTTGGACAGTCCGGCGGCGGAGGCGATCTGGTCGATCGTGGTCGCGTCGTAACCCTGCTCGGCGAACAGGCTCATCGCCACGGTCATGAGCTCGGAGCGCACGGCACGGCGGGTGCGTTCCCGCAGGCCGGGAGGCGACTCCATCATCATCCGCCGATGGTACGCCGTGACCGACCTGTCATCGAGTGACGTTTCCGGCGTACGGTGTTGCGAACAGCGGCCACCGCCGAGACATCAGACCGGGCTGGCCGCGACAAACTCAGCACCCGGGAAGGGAACACCATGAGCAGGATCTGGTTTGTCACCGGAGCGTCCAGAGGCTTCGGCCGCGTGTTCGTGGAGTCCGCGGTGCGGGCCGGCGACCAGGTGGTCGCCACCGCCCGTAAGATCGACGCGGTGGCCGACCTGGCTCAGACCCACGGTGACGCCGTACTGCCGCTCGCGCTGGACGTCACCGACCGGGCCGCCGTGGCGCCGCGGTCAAGGCGGCGATCGCCCACTTCGGGCGGCTCGACATCGTCGTGAACAACGCAGGCTACGGCCACTTCGGCGCGGTCGAGGAACTCACCGAGAGCGACATCCGCGACCAGCTCGAGACGAACTTCTTCGGCGCCCTGTGGGTCACCCAGGCGGTGCTGCCGCAGTTGCGGTCGCAGGGCAGCGGGCACATCATCCAGATCTCCACGATCGGCGGGATCGCCGCCTTCCCGTCCCTCGGCGCCTACCACGCGTCGAAGTGGGCGCTGGAGGGGCTCAGCGAGTCCCTCGCCCAGGAGGTCGCCGCCTTCGGGATCAAGGTCACCCTCGTCGAGCCGGGCGGCTACAGCACCGACTGGGCGGGGTCCTCGGCGGTGCACTCGGCCCCGTCGCCGGCCTACGACAACCTGCGCAAGGCGATGGCCGAGCGGCGCGCCAACGCCGGGTCCGCGATCGGTGACCCAGCAGCGACCGGCGCGGCCCTACTGAAGATTGTCAACGCCGAGAACCCGCCGCTGCGGGTGCTGTTCGGTACCCCGCCCACCCAGATCGTCAAGGCGGTCTACCAGCAGCGGCTGGACACCTGGGCGCAGTGGGAACAGGTCTCGATCGAGGCCCAGGGCAGCTAGCCCCGTGTTTCGCACTTCGGATTCTGCTGCGCCGACCGGCCCCTGTGATCTTGTTTTCGGGTCATGGGGGTTAGGTGGGGTCGATGCCGAGGAGGTCGAGCAGGTGCTGTTGGAGTGGTCCGGGTCTGGGGATGTAGGCGGGCTGGCCGGCGGCGGTGGGGACCAGGCGCAGGGGGGCGAGGGCTTCGAGGATGAGTCGGCCGGTGGGCCGGGCGGGGCGGCCGGCGTAGAGGCCGGGCAGCTTCTCGGCGGGGGCGATCGCCTGGCGGACGGCGCGTTCGATCAGGGTGAACACGAGCAGGGCCAGGCAGATGACGTGGATGAGGCCGTCGATGCGC
>NZ_JYFN01000053.1 GCF_000948395.1 Frankia torreyi
CTGGTGGGTGATCCGTCGAAGGCGCGCGAGGTGTTGGGGTGGACGCCGCGGGTCGGGTTCGAGGAGTTGATCGCGATGATGGTCGACGCCGACCTCGTCACCGAGGCCGAGGTGGCCGCCCGCGAGCGCCTGACCGCCACCGCGCCACCGCCGCCCGTCGCGTCGCCTCTGTCCGGCGCGTCGCCCCTGTTCGTCACGTCGCCCCTGTTCGTCGCGTCGCCCCGCCCGACCTCGTCGCCCCGCCCTGCTCCGCCGCCTCGTACCACCCCGCCATCCCGCCCTACTCCGCCGGCCGCCCGCGCACCATCCGCGGGCCTGCCGGTCCAAGGGGCGTCACCCGAGGTCAGGCCATGACCGAAGGGTCAGCCGGGTCAGCCGGGTCAGCCGGGTCGGGCGGGGGTCGGGTGGCGCGGCCGCCCGGCCAGCGGATTCCCAGACCGGCACGGCCGATGCCGCAGGTGGCCCCGGGGCCACACGCGGTGGTCGTCGCGGGTGCCCGGCCCAACTTCGTCAAGGCCAAGCCGGTCCTGGACGCCCTGGCAGCCGGTGGGTTCCGCACCACGCTCGTGCATACGGGCCAGCACTACGACGAGGCGATGAGCGGGGTGTTCTTCGCCGAGCTCGACCTGCGCCGCCCCGACCATCACCTGGCGGCGGGCTCGGGTTCCCACGCCGTGCAGACGGCCGCGGTGATGACCGCCTTCGAGCCGCTGCTGGAGCGGCTGGCCCCCGACGTCGTCGTCGTGTTCGGGGATGTGAACTCGACGCTGGCCTGCGCGCTTGTGGCGGCGAAGGCGGGGGTGCGGGCGGCGCACGTCGAGGCGGGCCTGCGCAGCGGTGACCGGTCGATGCCCGAGGAGATCAATCGGATCGTCGCGGACCATCTCTGCGCCGACCTGTTCGCCACCTCGCCGGACGCGGTGGAGAACCTGCTGCGGGAGGGCGCCGCGCCGCGGTCGGTGCACCTTGTCGGCAACGTCATGGTGGACACCCTGCTGGCCCGCCGCGACGAGGCGCTCGCTCGGCCGACCCTCGCCGAGCTCGGGCTGCGTCCCGGCGGCTACGGGCTGGTCACCCTGCACCGGCCGGCCAACGTCGACGACGCCGCGGCGCTCGACGGCCTGCTCGGGGCACTTGGTGAGATCGCGACGCGCTGCCCGCTGGTCTTCCCGGCGCACCCGCGCACCGCGGCCCGGGTGGGCGGCCGACTGCCCGCGGGGGTCCGCCTGCTCGGGCCGGTCGGGTACCTCGACTCGGTGGCCCTGCAGGCCGGCGCCCGGATCGTCCTCACCGACTCGGGCGGGATCCAGGAGGAGTCGACGGTGCTCGGCGTGCCGTGCCTGACGCTGCGGGAGTCCACCGAGCGCCCACTGACGGTCACCGAGGGCACAAACCGGGTGGTCGGGCGCGACCGCCGGGTGGTCGTCACCGCGGCGCTCGACACCCTGGAACATCCGCCGCCTCCGCGCCGTCCGGCGCTGTGGGACGGGCAGGCCGGCCGGCGGATCGCCCAGGTGCTGGCGCAGGCGGTGGCGCATCCGTCGGCCGGCGGCGTGTCCGCCGGCCCGGTGGCCGCCGCGCGATGAGGACACGATGAATCGGTTGCGTCTCTCTATGTGATTAATGGGCAACACTCTGCTCATGTCATCGAACAAGCTGGTGGTGGTCGGGCAGGGCTATGTCGGTCTCCCGGTGGCGATGCGGGCCGTCGCCATGGGCTGGCACGTCGTCGGGGTGGAGGTGGATCCCGACCGAGCCGCGCGGCTCGCGGCCGGGCGCTCCTACGTCGAGGACATCCCGGACCTCGAGCTCGCCGCGGCCCTGCGCAGCGGCCGGTACGAGCCGACCGGAGACTACGCGCGGGCCGGGGGGTTCGATGTCGCGGTGATCACGGTGCCGACCCCGCTGCGCGAGGGCGCCCCCGACCTGTCCTACATCGTCGACTCGGCCCGCAGCCTGGCGTCGCTGGTCACCGCGGGAGCCACGGTGATCCTGGAGTCGACCACCTATCCCGGGACGACCGAGGAGCTGCTCGCCCCGCTGCTCGCCGAGGGCTCCGGGCTGCGTCCCGGGGTGGACTTCCACCTCGGCTACTCCCCGGAGCGCATCGACCCGGGGAACCGGACGTGGAACCTGGTGAACACGCCCAAGGTGGTCTCCGGCACGGGTCCGGCGTCGCTGGCCGCCGTCACCGCCTTCTACGACAGTCTGATCGAGCGGACGGTCCCGGTCGCCTCGACCCGCACCGCGGAGCTGACCAAGCTGCTGGAGAACACCTTCCGCCACGTCAACATCGCGCTGGTGAACGAGCTGGCGATGTTCGCCCACGAGCTCGGCGTCGACGTCTGGGAGGCGATCGACGCCGCGTCGACGAAGCCGTTCGGCTACCTGCGCTTCACCCCCGGTCCCGGCGTCGGCGGCCACTGCCTGCCCATCGACCCGTCGTACCTGTCGTGGCGGGTGCGCCGCAGCCTGGGGCGCAGCTTCCGGTTCGTCGAACTGGCCAACGACGTCAACGACCACATGCCCGACCATGTCGTACGCCGGGTGACCGAGATGCTCAACGCCCGTCACCTGCCCGTCGCGGGCAGCCGCATCCTGCTGCTGGGGCTGGCGTACAAGCGCAACACCGGCGACGCCCGCGAGGCACCGGCGACTCGCATCGCCGGCCTGCTGGCCGATCTCGGCGCCGAGGTGCGCGCCGCGGACCCGCACGTCGATCCGGCCCGGCTGCCGGCTCGGGTGACCCTCGTCGAGGCGGGCGCGGCGGAGCTCGCGGCGGCGGATCTCGTCGTCGTGCTCGTCGACCACGACGCCTTCGACCGCGACGAGGTGGCCCGGCACGCCCGGCTCGTGCTCGACACCCGCCGCTGGCTGCCCGGCCCCGCCGACGCCCGGCGATCGGGCCCCGCCGTCGTACGGATACCGGCCCAGGCGACCCGGCACGAAGACGCCGGACTCGCCGTGGAGTCCCTCTGAGCGCAGTGCGCCTACGGGACAGGTCGCGCTGGGCAGCACGGTGACGTCGGGGCCGACGTTCCTGACCGGGATCTCCTGCACCATCCAGGCGGGCCTGGGGACCAGGGGAAGCGGGCGGGTGGGGCGCTTTGCCCCACCCGCCCGCTCGTGCGTCCGGCGCCGGATGTCGCGCGCTGGCGCCCGAACTCTCCGTGAGTGCTGTATCTCTCTGTAGTCAAGTCATGGCTGTAGGTTGAGCACGTCGTGGAGGGAGTACCGGCGAAGGGCGGGCGCCATGCGAGTTGTCGTCGCGACGGAGGCACGGTTCCATCGGGGAGGCGACGACAGGGTGCTGGCCCCCACGCCCGCTGAGGCCCACCCACACTGGTGCGGTTACCTCGGCGTCTTCGACGAGGTCGTGGTGCTCGCCCGGGTCGGCCCGGCGTCCCCCGACCCGGCGTCCCCCGACCCGGCGTCCCTCGGCCCGGCCGCGAGGGCATCCTTCCCGGTCGAGGGCAAGCGGGTCCGGGTCGTCGCGCTGCCGTCCTACCAGGGGCCGGCCGGCTATCTGCGCGCCGTGCGATCGCTACGCTCCGTGATCGCCATGGGGCTCGACCCGGGCGGCCAGCTTGCTCCCACCTCCTGGCAGCGCGCCGCGGCCGCGGGTGCGGCGCGCCGATCGTCGCCGCCCGGGCCGATCCCGGCGCCCCGGTCGCCCGCCACCCCCCGTCCCGGGGCGCTGCCCGCCCGCCCGTCCCACGTTGTGGACACCCGCTACCTGGCGGTGATGCCCGGCATGGTCGGGGCGGCGCTCATCACCGAGCTGAGCGCCCGCGGGCTGCCCTACGCCATGGAGATCATCGGCGACGCCGAAGCGGTGGCCGGCGGGATGTTCGGCCGCTGGGCGCGCAGGCCGGCGCGGCGCTGGTTGGCCCGGCGGGCCGCGGGAGCCCAGGCGGTCGGCTACGTCACCCGCGAGACGCTGCAACGCCGCTACCCACCGGCGGCCGGAGCGTTGACGGCCCACTATGCCTACGGTCGCCTGAGCGCCCAGGACTTCACCGCGGCCCGGCCGCGGGCCGCCCGGCCCCCGGTGCCGGCGACACTGGTGACGATCGGCTCGCAGGACCGCCGGTACAAGGGCCACGACATCCTGCTGGCCGCCGTCGGCCTGCTCGACGCGTGGGGGTACCGGCTGCGCGTCGTCATCGTCGGCACCGGCCGCCATCACCCCGCCCTCGTCCGCGCCGCCGGGCGTGCGGGGCTCACCGACGTCGTCGAGTTCGTGCCGGCGCTCGACCGTGCCGGCGTGCGCGCCGTGCTCGACGCCGCCGACCTGTTCGTCCTGCCGTCCCGGACGGAGGGCCTGCCCCGGGTGCTCATCGAGGCGATGGCCCGTGGGGTGCCCTCGATCGCCACCGCGGTCGGCGGGAACGTCGAGCTGCTCGCGCCGCAGGACCTCGTCCCGCCCGAGGATCCCGAACGGCTCGCCCTGCGGATCGCCGAGGTCCTCGCCTCACCCGGCATGCTCGCCGCCATGTCCGCGCGGAACCGCGCCGCCGCCGAGGACTACCGCGGCGACCGGCTGGCCGCGCGGGCGTCGGCCTTCTACGCGGCCCTCGCCGGGAACCCGCCGGCGGACGGCGCTGCGGCGCCGCCCCCCGAGCGGGCGGTGCCGGCGGTCGCGACGCCGGCCGCATCGCCACCCGTGCGGACCCCCCAGCCGACGGGGCGACGATCATGACCCCGGACCCCACGTCCGCCCTGGAGACCACCGGACGGACGGCGCCCGGGGACACCCGCGTCGATCGGCGGCCGCAGGCCCCGACCGGGCCCGTGATCGAATCTCGCCCCGTCGCCCCGGCGGCCGGCGAGGCCACCATGGCCACCCGGCCGGGGCCCGGCGACGCCGGCCGGCCCCGCCGCCCGGTGCGGGTGCTGGAGGTGCTGGGCCGGATGGATCGCGCCGGGGTGGAGCTGCGCGCGGTGAACCTGCTGCGTCGGCTGGATCCGGAGGAGTTCCGCCTGGAGTTCGCCGTCACCTCCGGTGCCTCGGGTTCGCTGGACGCCGAGATCCGCGACCTCGGTAGCGAGGTGTACTACTGCCGGGCCGACTGGCGGTTCGGCTGGCGGTTCCTGCGACTGCTGCGCCAGGTCCGCCCCGACGTGGTCCATTCCGCCGTGGCGACCTTCTCCGGGGTGGTGCTCGCGCTGGCCCGCCTCGGCGGGGTGCGCCGGCGGGTGGCCTACTTCGTCAGCAGCGCCGACCGGCACGGCGACAGCCTGCGCGGCCGGGTGCAGCGGGCGTTCGGGCGCCTGCTGCTCGACCGGTTCGCCACCGACCTCGTCGCGGTGAGCGAGGCGGCGATGCGGGGGTTGTGGCGGGAGGACTGGCGGCTCGATCCGCGCTGCCGCGTCGTCTACAACGGCGTCGAACTGGAGCCGTCCGGGGTCGCCATCGCCGCGCGGCGCCGCGCCGAGGACCTGGCCGAGGACGACCACGACGTGGTCACCCTCGTCCACATCGCCCGCCCGGACCCGCTGAAGAACCGGGCCCGCGCCATCGAGATCCTCGCCGCGCTGCGGGCCCGGTCGGTCCATGCGCGACTGCGCATCGTCGGCCGCCAGGACGACGCCGAGACCGCCAGCCTGAGCGCGCTCGCCGACCGGCTCGGCGTCGCCGAGCACGTGGAGTTCACCGGCGAGGTCCGCGAGATCCCCCGGCTGCTCGTGGCGTCCTCGCTGCTGCTGGTCACCTCGCTGCACGAGGGGATGCCCACGGTCGTGCTGGAGGCGCTCGCGGTGGGCACCCCGGTGCTCTCGGCGGACCTGCCGGGGGTCGTCGAGATCGGCCGCCTGCTGCCCGGGGTGGCGACGCTGCCGCTGGCCACGTCGGACGCCGTCTGGGCGGACACCGCCGACATGCTCACCGCCCTCCCGCCGACCATCGATCAGCGCCGCGAGGCGATGCGGCTGCTGCGCCGCTCCCCGTTCACGATGGACACCTGGCAGCGCGACATCACGGCGGTGTGGTCCTAGGCGATGGCCGTCCCCAGCCGCGGCGCCGGACCGTGCCAGTCCCGGTGGCCGTACCCATCCATCGCCGTGGCCCCCGTCCCGACCGCCCAGCCCACTCGGACCGCCCAGCCCACTCGGACCGCCCAGTCCACTCGGACCGCCCAGCCCACTCAAACCGATCGACGGCGTCGGGTGGGCGCGGCGCCGTCCCGCCGGGCGAGCGGGGTGGCGCTCGCCGGCTGCCTGCTGGCCCTGTTCGCGGTAGCGGCCTGGTCGTCGTCGTTCGCCGAGCTGACGGAGCACTCCGCCGCCCGGCTCAGCGTCGCGGTGGTCGCCGGCTGCGTGCTGCTGTGCGTCCGGGCCCAGCCGCGTGGGGTGTGGGCCTGCTCGTCGGTCTACCTGATCACCCTGTCGGTGTTCCACTTCGGGGTGGCGGCGCTGTTCGCCACCAGCACCTCCTTCGACCGGATCCGCGGTCAGTACGACTTCCGCTGGCTGGGCGTCTACCCGATGAGCCGGCTGTTCGCCGTGGCCACGCTGGGGGTCGTCAGCGCCGCGGTGGGCGTGGCGGCGATGACGTGCCTGCGGGCCATGCGCGCCGGAAGCGAGAGGCCCGAGCCCGCCGCGACCAACCGGCCGGCTGCCGTCGCGGAGCGGCCGGTCGTCGCGGAGCGGCCGGACCTGCGCGCGCCCGTCGGCTTCGTCCTGCTCGCGGTGTCGGTCCTCGGGCTCGTCACGATCGTGCTCGCCGCCGGCGGGACCGGGCTGCTGTTCGGGTCGTACGCCGCGGTCGGCGAGACGGCGTTGCGTGGCCCGCTGGTGCCCTACGTGCTGCTCGGGACGGGCCTGGGCCTCGTGCTCGCGGTCATCGGCGGGCCGAGCCGGTGGCGTACGGCGACTCTGGTGGTCTTCGCCCTGTTCGCGGTCGTGGCGCTGCCGCTCGGGCTGCGGGGCGAGGTGATGTTCCCGGCCGTCGCGGCGGCGGCGGTGGCCGCCCGCCGGCGCATCGTGGTGCGCGGGGTCGTCGTTCTGCTCGGCGCGGTCATCCTGTTGGCATTGATCGGTGGGCTGCGGGAGATCCGCCAGTCCGGTCTCGCCGCCACCCGGCTCAGCGCCGTCACCTTCAGCCCCGTCGACGGGATCGCCGAGCTCGGGGCCTCGATCCGCCCGATCGGCTCGGTGCTCGAATGGCGCGACGAGTTCGGCGAGCGCCCGCCCGCCGGCTCGACCTTCTACGGCCAGATCGACCGGCTGGTGTCCGGGCGGCTGCTCGGCCATCCCCAGCCCTCCCAGTTCAGCGATGAACGGCTGTTCAACGTGCTGATGCTCGATCGGGAGGGTCCGATCGGGGGGTCGCCGATCGCCGAGGCCTATTACAACTTCGGCGCTCGCGGCGTCGTCGGCTTCCTGCTGCTGACCGGTCTCGTCGTGGCCTGGATGGACCATGGCCGGTCCGTGCGCGGGACGGACACGGCCTGCCTCGTCCTGCTCGTCCCGTTGATCACCGAGGTGCGCAACGCCTTCGCGGCGGTGCCGGTTCAGGTGATACTCGGACTGGGCGTGCTCGGCCTGATCCGGGCCGCCGAGACCGTGGCCCCCCGCACCGTCCCCGCACGTCCGCAGCGGGATCCGTCGCGGCCCAGTCCGGTCCACCCGCACCCGCCGCGTCAGCTCGGGCAGACGCCGGCGCAGGCGGTGCGACGGCCCGGGCGGGCAGGGCAGCAGTCCCTGCCGGCGTGGGCCGAGGCGGCGATGGCGCCGGGTCCGCCGGCCGGGGGATCGTGGACGAGGGTGGACCCCGCACTGCCCCCGCCGGGGCGGAGGGTGGGCGTGATGCATCCCTACCGCGGGATCGGCCGGGTCGGTGCGGTGGTCACCGGGTGGCTGGGGCTGTCCGCCGTCGCCAGCCTGGGCCAGGCGGTGGTCACCGCGCGGATGCTGCCCCTGGGCGGTCGCGGGGCGCTGGTGGTCCTGCTGACGGTCTCCGCGCTGGGCTCGCTCGTCGGCGGGCTCGGCACCAACGTCGCGTTCCGGCACTACTTCGGCCGCGGCGACCCCCGGGTGTCCCTCGGTGACTACCTGGGGCTGTCCCTTGCCGCGACCCCATCCGCCACCGTCCTGATCACCGCGGCGTCGCTGCAGGTGATCCACCTGTCCGGCGGGGCGCGGGTGGACGCCGGTCTGGTGCTCGCGATCGCCGTCCTCGCCGCCGCGAACCTGCTCGCCGTGCAGGTGCTCGACGCGCTCAACGCCGCCGGTTTGATCGTCCTCGCCGCCGAGCTCGTCGCCGCCACCGGGCTCGCCCAGCTCGGGCTGCTGCTGGCCGGCCCGCGCCATCCGTCCCTGTCACACATCCTGGTGATCCTCGCGCTGTGCTGGGCCGCGCAGGCGGTGACGGGGGTGGCGGCGCTGGCCCGGAGGGGGCTGTCCGTGCGGCCGCGGGCCGACCCGCGGGCCTGGCGGCTGCTGGTCGTCAAGGGTGTGCCCGCGCTCGGCCTCAACGTGGGCGCGACGATGGCGTTCCGGTTCGACCGCCTGCTGGTCGCGGCCTTCGGCGGCGCCGCCGCCGCCGCCGTGTACTCGATCGCCGCCGCCACCTGCGAGGCACTGCGCCTGCTGCCCGGTTCGGTCGGCCAGGTGGTCTTTCACCGCACCGCGCGGGGCGTTCTGTCCCGTGCGGCGCTGCGGGCGGTGACCCGCAGCCTGCTCGCCATCCTGCTGGTCGCCGCGGCCGCCCTCGCGCTCGCCGCGCCGTGGCTGGTGCGGACCCTGTTCGGGCCGGGCTATGCCGCGGCGATCACCCCGATGCGCCTGCTGCTGGTCGCCGAGCTCCTGCTGGCCCCGTTCCTGGTCGAATGTCGGGCGCTGACCGGCCTCGGCCGCACCGGCGCGGCCGGTGGCGCCGGGCTGCTCGGCCTGGTCGTGTCGCTGGCGACCTACCCGGTGCTCGTGCCCTGGCGGGGACCCGCTGGCGCCGCGATCGGCAGCATGCTCGCCTATGCGCTCATGACGGCGCTGGCCCGCCGCGCGTTGCGGGGGGAGCTCGACGCCCCGCTCGCTCTCCCCTCCCCGCCGCCGACCGTGCCGCTGACCGCATCCCGCCCGTTCGGACCAGACGATTCGCGCGAGCCGGGCGGTGCCGAGCCGCTGCCCGTCCTCGGAAAGGGGATGCCCTGATGGCACCACACCCGGCGTGCGACACCCTCGTCGTCGAGCCGACCGTCCACGGCGGGCGGCTGGTGTTCTACCGCCAGGCGGCCGACGCCGCCTACTGGGACGAGCTGTGGGACGCCCAGCCCGCGGACTACCGCCGAGCCCGCGCGGGCCATCTCCCGCTCCATCTGCGCCGGGCGGTCCGTCGCCACCTGCGGCCGGGCGGCCGGGTCCTGGAGGCCGGGTGCGGGCCGGGGCAGTTCAGCGTCGCGATGGCGGCGCGGGGATTCGCCGCCGAGGCGGTGGACTGGGCGCCGCGCACCGTGGAGCGGCTGCGCGCGGCCGCGCCCGAGATCCGCGTCTGGCAGGGCGACGTCCGCCGGCTCGACGTGCCCGACGGCTGGTACGACGCCGTCTACTCGCCCGGCGTGTGCGAGCACTTCGAGGACGGCCCGCAGGAGGTGCTGCGCGAGACCCTGCGCGTGCTGCGACCGGGCGGGATCGCGCTGGTCTCCACACCATGCTTCAGCCCGCT
Source organism: Frankia torreyi (assembly GCF_000948395.1). GTDB lineage: Bacteria > Actinomycetota > Actinomycetes > Frankiales > Frankiaceae > Frankia > Frankia torreyi. The sequence goes on from NZ_JYFN01000053.1 coordinate 9,665, forward strand.
GCTGCGCACCCTGGGCCGTGGCGGCCGGGTCGGCCGCGCCGGGGTCGGTGGCGCGGGCTCCGGCGGGGGGCCGGTCTGGCTGCCGCTGCCGGGGGCGGGGGCGTTCTACCAGTACGCCTTCACCCCGGCGGAGCTGTCCACGGTGCTGCGCGCCGTCGGCTTCGAGCAGGTACGGGCGCATCCCTACGGCGCGCTCGCCACGGCGCTGGAGTTCACCGCGGCCGGTCGGGCCGTGTCCGCCCGCGTTCCCCGCCCGCACCTGCGGCCGCTGGAGGCCGCCCTCGACCTGCTCGGCGCGGCCCACCTGTCCGGCCGGGCCTGCCTGTGGGTGGCCCGCCGGCCGGCCACGCCTCGCGTTCCGCGACCCGCGGCGGTGCCCGTCGCCCGCCCGTCCACGACCCGGAAGGACCGCTCCGCATGAAGATCGCCACATTGGTCAAGACCGGGGACGGGCCGTTGTGGATCATCCCGCACGTGCTCGCCGCGCGGGAGTCCGGCGACCAGGTGGTCGTGCTGCTGCCCGCGCCCGACCACATCGACAGCCGGGTGGCGCGGGAGCTGACGGCGCTGGGGATCGAGGTTGTCGAGAGCCCGGCTCCCCGGCGCGGCGCGTCGCCGGCCGCGCAGCTCGTCGGGATCCTCCGGCTGCGGGCGAGGCTGCGCGAGCTCGGCGTCGACATCGTGCACTACCACCTGTACGCGTCGGCGCTGGCGGTCCGGCTCGCCACCCTGGGTACCCGGATCACCCGGGTGTACATGGTCGCGGGCCCTCTCTACCTGGACAACACGCTGATCCGGCGGGCCGAGCGGGTGCTGTGCCGGCTCGACCACCTGCTCATCGCGTCCAGCGCGGACATTCGCCGGCGATACGCCGCGCTCGGCCTGCCAGCGCACCGGATGCGCACGCTGTCCTACGGCGTCGACCTGGAGCGCTTCAGCCCGGCCGACGACGAGCGGCGGCGGGCGGCGCGGGCGGAGCTCGGCCTCGGTGAGGACGAGTTCGTCGCGGTCTGCGTCGCCTACTTCTACCCACCGAAGCGGCTGGTCCATCCGGGCCAGGGCGTCAAGGGCCACGAGGTGCTCCTCGCGGCGTGGGCCCGCTTCGCCGAGCGGGGCGGCCGCGGGACGCTGATCCTGCTCGGTGGGGGCTACGGCGAGGCCGGCGAGAGCTACCGCGAGCAGGTCCGGGCGTGGGCCGCCCGGCTGCCCGGCGCCGACCGGGTCCGCTGGGTCGACAGCGTCACCGACGTCCGGCCGTTCTACGCCGCCGCGGACGTCAACGTCGTGTCGTCGTGGTCGGAGAGCTACGGTGCCGGGGGCGAGGCGTCTGCGTGCGGGGTTCCCTCCGTCGCCACCGCGGCCGGCGGGCTGCCGGAACTGGTCGACGAGGAGACCGGCTGGCTTGTCGGGCTCGGCGACGCCGTGGCGATGGCCGCCGCCCTGCAGGAGGCGGCGGCCGGCCGACGCACGCCCGCGGCCCGCCGCCGCGGTGAGGCGGCCCGGTTGCGGGCGGAGAAGCTGCTCGACCGCCGGGCGCTCAGCCACGATGTGGTGGCGGCGCTGCACCACGCCGCCCGCGTGCGGCACACGCCGCGTCGGGGGCTGCACCGGGCTTCGTCCCCGTCGTCCCCGAAGCCCTCCGCGGTCCAGCCGTCCTCGTCGCTTCCCGTCGGCCCGTCGGCCCGCCGGTCCGGGCCGGATCGGCCGGGCGCGGGGGCGCTGGTCGGCCGGGTCCGCCTGGCGCCGCTGGCGGCATTGCCCGGCCGGGCGTTGCGGGCGGCCTTCCGCACCTACCTGCTGCGCACCGACCCGGTGGGCTACGCCCGCAGCATCGGAGTGCGGCTCGGCGTGGACTGCCGGCTTATCGAGGTCACCGCCGCCACCTTCGGCACCGAGCCCTACCTGATCAGGCTGGGCGACCGGGTCGCGATCGCCGGCGGCGTCCGGTTCGTCACGCACGACGGTGCGGTCACCCGGATGCGCCGGCAGCATCCCGACATCGACGTGGTCGCGCCCATCAGGGTCGGCAACGACACGGCGATCGGACTGAACGCGATCATCATGCCGGGCGTCACGATCGGTTCCGACGTGGTGATCGCCGCCGGCTCCGTGGTGATGCGCGACGTTCCGGCGCGGTCCCTGGTCGCCGGGGCGCCGGCCCGGGTGGTGACCGACGTCGAGCAGTGGGAGCGGCGGATGCTCGCCCGGTCGGTGGGCACCGGCGCGATGAGTCCGCAGCGTAAGCGGGAGGTGTTCCTCGACCGGTTCGCGGCGGAGCTCGCGGCGGATCCGTCTGATATCGTTAGCACTGCTAATATCGTTAGCACTGCTAATTAAATGGCCGCACGTCCCCCCGGGGCGCCGTACGGTGGGATCCGGCGTCCCCGCCGCGGCGGGTGGGACCGCTCGAGCCTCGGTGGGCGCAGTCGCGTCGGCTGTGTCACAACCCCTCGGGCGCGGTCCCGCAAGGCGGGAAATGCCAGGATGGACACGAGCCGGTCGAGGATGGCCGACGCCGCGGGCGGCCCTGCGCCTACGCCAGCCGCCGTCGGCGGCGTCGCCATGGCGTAGCCGCAGGGGCGCGACCATGGTGGCAAGCCCCGCCGTCCGCGGGTGACGGACGGCGGGTCACGAGGAGGAGAACGATGGACAGCTTCGGCAGTACCGGATCGCTCGCGGTGGGTGATCGCACCTACACGATCAGGCGGCTGGACGCGGTGCCCGGGGCCGATCGACTCCCCTACAGCCTGAAGGTGCTGCTGGAGAACCTTCTGCGCACCGAGGACGGCGCCAACATCACCGCGGACCACGTCCGGGCGCTGGCGAACTGGGACCCGGCAGCGGCACCGAGCCAGGAGATCCAGTTCACCCCCGCCCGCGTGATCATGCAGGACTTCACCGGCGTTCCCTGTGTGGTCGACCTCGCCGCCATGCGCGAGGCGATGGCCGCCCTCGGGGGCGACCCGGCGAAGATCAACCCGCTGGCACCGGCCGAGCTCGTGATCGACCACTCGATCATCGCCGACAACTTCGGCCGGCCGGACGCCTTCGAGCTCAACGCCGCGCTGGAGTTCAGCCGGAACCGGGAGCGCTACCAGTTCCTGCGCTGGGGCCAGGCGGCGTTCGACAACTTCACCGTCGTCCCGCCGAACACCGGCATCGTGCACCAGGTCAACCTGGAGCACCTGGCCCGGGTCGTGTTCACCAAGGACACCCCCGAGGGCACGCTGGCCTACCCGGACACCCTGGTGGGTACGGACAGCCACACCACCATGATCAACGGTCTGGGTGTGCTCGGCTGGGGCGTCGGCGGCATCGAGGCCGAGGCCGCGATGCTCGGCCAGCCCGTGAGCATGCTCATCCCGACCGTCGTCGGCTTCAAGCTGACCGGTGAGCTGCCCGCCGGCACGACGGCCACCGACATGGTTCTCGTGATCACCGAGCAGCTGCGCCGGCACGGCGTCGTCGGCCGGTTCGTCGAGTTCTACGGCGAGGGTGTCGGCAACGTGCCGCTGGCCAACCGGGCGACGCTGGGCAACATGAGCCCCGAGTACGGCTCCACCTGCGCGATCTTCCCGATCGACGGCGAGACGCTGAACTACCTGCGCCTGACCGGCCGCCCGGCGGAGCAGGTGGCGCTGGTCGAGGCCTACGCCAAGGAGCAGGGTCTCTGGCACGACCCGAGCCGCGAGGCCGCCTACACCACCACCCTGGAGCTGGACCTGTCGACGGTCGTGCCGTCGCTGGCCGGCCCGAAGCGGCCGCAGGACCGGGTGCCGCTGTCGAACGCGAAGCAGGCGTTCCGCGCCGCGCTGGCCGACTACGCCCAGCCCTCGGCGTTCACCAACGGTGGCGCGGACGAGGCCGACGCCGAGTCGTTCCCCGCCTCCGATTCGGCGGCGGCGTTCGAGGACAAGCCGTCGGACGCGCCGATCTCGGTGAACGCCGTCGCCGGCGACATCACGAGCCGCCCGGCCAGGCCGACCTCGGTCACCCTCGCGGACGGCACCTCGGTGGAGATCGACCACGGGGCCGTCGCGGTCGCCGCGATCACCTCCTGCACCAACACCTCGAACCCGCAGGTCATGATCGGCGCGGCGCTGCTCGCCCGCAACGCCGTGGAGAAGGGGCTGACCCGCAAGCCCTGGGTCAAGACGACACTGTCCCCGGGCTCCAAGGTCGTCATGGACTACTACGAGCGGGCCGGGCTCGTGCCGTATCTGGACAAGGTCGGCTTCAACCTGACCGGCTTCGGCTGCATGACCTGCATCGGCAACTCCGGCCCGCTGCCGGAGGAGATCAGCACCGCGGTGAACGACGCCGACCTCGCGGTCGTCAGCGTGCTGTCCGGCAACCGCAACTTCGAGGGCCGGATCAGCCCGGACATCAAGATGAACTACCTGGCATCCCCGCCGCTGGTCGTCGCCTACGCGCTGGCCGGGACGATGGACATCAACCTCGACACCGACCCGCTCGGCCACGGCAGCGACGGCCAGCCGGTGTACCTGCGCGACATCTGGCCGACCGAGGCCGAGGTGTCCGCGGTCGTCGCCGACGCGATCCAGTCGGAGATGTTCGAGTCGGACTACGCCGACCTGTCCGGTGACGAGCGCTGGCGCTCGCTGCCGGTCGGCGACGGCGGCGAGGTGTCGCGGACGTTCGCCTGGGCCGACGACTCCACCTACGTCCGTCACCCTCCGTACTTCGAGGGCATGGCGACCAAGCCCGAGGCGCGCACGGACATCATCGACGCCCGCGTGCTCGCGGTGCTGGGGGACTCGGTCACCACCGACCACATCTCCCCGGCCGGTTCGATCAAGAAGGACTCGCCGGCCGGCCGCTACCTCGCCGAGCACGGCGTCGCGCCCGGTGACTTCAACTCCTACGGGTCGCGGCGCGGTAACCACGAGGTGATGATCCGCGGCACGTTCGCCAACATCCGGCTGCGTAACCGGCTGGCGCCCGGCACCGAGGGCGGCGTCACCCGGCACCTGCCCGACGGCGAGCAGCTGGCGATCTACGACGCGGCGCAGAAGTACGCCGCCGAGGGCGTGCCGCTGGTCGTGCTCGCCGGCAAGGAGTACGGCTCGGGCTCGTCGCGTGACTGGGCGGCCAAGGGCACCTCGCTGCTGGGCGTGCGCGCGGTGATCGCTCAGTCGTACGAGCGGATCCACCGCTCGAACCTGATCGGCATGGGCGTGCTGCCCCTGCAGTTCCCGGCGGGTGAGTCGGTGGAGTCGCTCGGCCTGACCGGCGAGGAGTCGTTCACCATCACCGGTCTCGCCGACGTCGACGAGAAGACGCCGTCGATCACCGTGCGCGCGGGCGACAAGACGTTCGAGGCGGTCGTGCGCATCGACACCCCCGGCGAGGCGGAGTACTACCGCCACGGCGGCATCCTGCTCTACGTCCTGCGCTCGCTGCTCTAGTCGACCTGCTCGAGTCGACCTGCTCGAGTCGACGAGTTCGAGTCGACGAGCGTCCGGCCCCGGTCGGAGCATGTGCCGGCCGGGGCCTCGCGGTCCCGGCCAGCGTGCTCCGGCCGGGACCGCGAGGCTCATCCCGCGTCGTCGCGGCAGTGCGCGCCGGGGTTCTGCTACGTCGTACCTTCTGCTCCTTCAGCGCGCCGGTGGTCCTGGGCGGTGCTGATCCAGCAGGCCATCGTCGCGTACGGCGACGTCGAGACGATCCATGATCGGGTACGTCGGCACTTCGAGGCAGGCGCGGACCACGTCTGCATCCAGGTCCTCACCACCGACCCGACCGCACTGCCTGACCAGCAGCGGCGCGAGCTCGCGCCGGCGCTGCGCCAAGCTGCGACCGCGCCCAGAGGGATCCCAAGAAACTAGCCGGGCCACGCCGCCAGCGCGGCGGTGACGACGTGATCGAGTTCGGCGTGGGTGGCGCCTTTCCGGATGACGCCGCGCGGCAGGCTCACCTGTCGAGAAACCTCGGCGCGCTCCAGGCCGCCGCGGCGGAGCTCTGCGTCGCCGCTCCGACGATCGAACCCGCCGACATCCTCGCCGCAAAGCTGCCAGGCCAGAGCACCCGGTCTGGCTGACGGGCTGCGTACGGTACGGGCTGTCCCCTTGGGTCGGGCCCGGATCGTGATGCGTTCTCGGTTACCTGAAAACTACAGACGGTGATACCTTCCCCTTGTGAGGCAGCCCCGGGCCGCCCGGCGATCGTCCGGGCGGGCCCCCGGCCGCTGGTGACGACGCGTTGCGCCAGGGGGAATCCGATGCCGCGTGGTACTCCGGAGCAGAGCGGGCCCTCCGTACCGACGGTTCCGTCGGGGTTGCCAGGCGAGCGGGTCACACCGCTGGTGCCACAGCCCAGCGGGCCGCAGCCCCGCCGCCCGTCGCTGACTGCCTCCCGGCCGGCGTCCGCCGTGTCGCGGGCGGCCGGCCCGACCGAGCGCCGCCTGCGGGTGCTGGTGGTGGTGGGCACCCGACCGGAGGTGGTCAAGCTCAGCCGGGTCGTCGCCGCCCTCGACCGGGCCGTCGACCTGCGCCTGGTCCACACCGGGCAGAACTACGACCACGACCTCAACCAGGTCTTCTTCGACGAGCTCGGCATCCGCCGGCCGGACCACGTCCTCGACGCCGCCGGGCCCACCCCCGCCGAGACGATCAGCCGGCTGATCTCCCGGCTGGACCCGATCCTCGCCGCCGAGGCCCCCGACGCCGTGCTCCTCTACGGCGACACGAACACCTGCTACGCCGCGATCGCCGCCAAGCGTCGCCGGATCCCCGTGTTCCACCTGGAGGCCGGCAACCGCTGCTTCGACCAGCGGGTCCCGGAGGAGATCAACCGGCGGGTCGCCGACCAGCTCAGCGACGTCCACCTGGCCCTGACCGAACGGGCCCGCGGGCACCTGCTCGCCGAGGGACTGCCCGTCCAGCGGATCTTCGTCGTCGGCTCCCCGGTCAAGGAGGTGCTCACCCACTACGCCCCGCTCATCGACACCTCGGCGGTGCTGACCACCCTCGGCGTGCAGGCGGGGCGCTATCTGCTCGCCAGCGTCCACCGCGAGGAGAACGTCGACCGACCCGAGGCGCTGTCGGCCCTGCTGGAGACCCTCAACCGGCTGGCGGCCCGCTACCGGCTGCCGGTGATCGTGTCGACCCATCCCCGGACCCGCGACCGGCTCGGGTCGCTGCGCCGCTCCGGGCGGGCGCCCCTGCTCGACGAGCGGGTCCGCTTCTGCCGGCCCTTCGGCTTCTGCGACTACATCGCGCTGCAGCGGGCCGCCCTGTGCGTGCTCTCCGACAGCGCCACCCTGACGGAGGAGGCCTCCCTCGTCGGCTTCCCCGCCGTGCTCGTCCGCGAGGCGCACGAGCGGCCGGAGGGCATGGACCGCGGGGTGCTCGTCGCCAGTGTGCTGCGCCCGGAGCGGATCCTCGATGCCGTCGAGCTGATCGTGCGGGAGGCCGAGAGCGACCGCCGTCCGCGGGTCGTCCCCGACTACGACGCCGACGACGTCTCCCGCCGGGTGGTGCACATCATCGTCAGCTACGTCGACCACGTCCGGCGGACCGTCTGGTACGGCGACACCGGCTCCAGCGCCGGGCCGAACCCCGCCGCCCCCGCCGCGACCGCGGACAGCCGCTGACCACAGCTCAGACACAGATCAGGGATCACCGTCAGGGATCTCCCCGACGCGCCGACCGGCCTTCGGTTCGCAGACTGCGAGCGCAGCTACTGGAACCGATCGGGGAGGTCGACCGGCATGCCCGGATTCTGGGACGCCACCATCAAGGCCGTCTACGCGGCCGACAGCGGCACCAACGACACCATCAATGTCATCGACATCGGTAAGGCGTTCGACGTCGTCGCCGATGTCGAGGTCGGCGGCGGCATCATCTCGTTCGGCGGGGCCGACTACCTGCTGAGCGTGGTCATCCGCAACCAGAGCACGTTCTCGGTGGTCTTCACCGCCAGCACAGGGGCTCACCTGCCGATCACGAAGGGGCAGACCTCGCAGACGGTCAATGAGCAACTGCGGCTGCAGGTCCCGGGCCCGTGGAACGCCGACGACGGGGACGTGCTCGACGTCCTCGCGACCTTCAAGGTCACCTCGGGGAACTTCGTCAACATCACGACGGTCACGGGTTCGGCGTTCCTCACCACGTCCTGACCGCGGCCGTGTCCCCGGGCTCGAACCGGCCCGGGGACACGGCCGGCACTGCCTGGTGGCCCCGGCGGGTGATCCCGTCGGGGCCACCGCCGTGTGTCAGGACCTCTCCAGCAGGCGGGCGAGCACCCGATGCGTCTTCGTGTCGGCCTCCGTCTCGATGGCCAGGCCGCGCACGCCCGCCGTTCCCCCGCCCAGTCGGCTTCCAGGCGGAACGTCTCCCCGCCGCGGCGGTGCGTGCCGAGCCATTCCGGACTCAACCGGGACCGGCGCGCTGGCCGCAGTTTGACAGTCGAATCGTCGCGGTCCCGCTCAAATCCGCCATACTGACGTATTCGTAGGATGATGCCGTCGTCGAACGGTGCTATTCCGTCGCATTCCTCGGTGGCGACGGGATCCACGCAGAAGAAAACGTGGCGCCGCGCGCCCGAGGTGGTGGGCAGGATCAGCGCCCGCCGGGCGGCGGCTCGGGACCCTGTCAGGGTCACCTTGGCCTGGACGCAGTCCAGGTGGTGGCGAGGATCCATCACTGCTCTCGACGGGTTGTCGGCCGTGTTCGTCGACCGCGGTCATCCGCGGGCAACACAGGAGAGGAACTCCGCGCTCCCACGACGGCCGAGTCGGCGGGCATGCCCTAACGCTGCTACCCCTTCCTCCCAGGTCAACACCCGGATTTCCGGGCGCGTGTCGGGGAGTTTCCGAAATGGCATCCGGATGGCCGTCACCGGCTATCCGAAAAGCCCTTTCCGGCATTCCCGGGCACGGCAGGATGGTGGCTGCGGACAGGACGTCGCGGGGGGAGGACGGCCGTGATGGAGGTCGTGGAGACCGCGGCCGGGGATGCCTCCGGCCGACGCCTGCTGGTCGGTCGGCAGCGGGAACGCCGCCTCATCGACGGACTGCTGGCGGCGGTGACGCAGCGCGGTGGTGCCCTCCTTCTGCGAGGCGAGCCCGGGGTCGGCAGGAGCACTCTGCTGCGGTACGCCGAGTGGCGATCCGCCGCTCGCGTGCTGTGGCTGCGCGGGGTCGAGTCGGAGTCCGCGCTCCCGTTCGCCGCGTTGGCCGATCTCGTGTTGCCCCTGCGGGAGAACCTGCGGGAGCTCCCCGACGCGCAGCGGGCCGCATTGGAGATCTGCGTCGCGCTCAGCGAGGGTTCGCCGGCCGGCCCATACGCCGCCTGCGCGGGGACACTGAGCCTGCTGGCCGCGGCGGGGGAGGACCGCCCGCTGGTGCTGCTCGTCGACGACCTGCAGTGGGTCGACCCGGCGTCGCGACAGGCGTTGCTGTTCGTCGCCCGCCGGCTCGCCTCGGAGCGGGTGGCGATGCTGCTGACCGTCTGCTCGCAGCCCGCCTCGGTGGGAGAGGAGAGCGGATTGCCCGCGGTGGAGGTCACCGGGCTGTCGATCCCGGACTGCGTCGACCTGCTTGCCGCCCATGGCGTGCGGATTGCCCGGCACGTGCTCGCCGACCTGGTTGGTCGAGTCGGCGGGAACCCGTCCGCGCTGCTCGACGCGGTGGCGTCCCTGCGGGCGGCCCAGCTCAGCGGGCAGGTGCCCGTCGACGAGCTGCCCCTGCCCGGCCGAAGCTGGGAACGGGGCTGGTCGCAGCGACTCGACGCCCTGCCCGAGGCCACCCGCGCCGCCCTGGTGGTCCTCGCGGCGGGCAACGCGGTGCCGGTCGTGACGCTGGAACGCGCCCTGACCGCGGCGTGCGGCTCGCTGGCCGACCTGGACGCGGCGCACGACGCCGGCCTGGTCCGCACAACGATCCCCGCGATCCCCGCGATCCCCGCGACCCCCGCGACCCCCGCGACCACTGTGGTCGGCGACCCGGAGTGCCGGCCTGCGCGGGCAGCGGTGGACACCCCGCCCGCCGAAGGCGGGTCGGGGCTGGCGTTCGCCCATCCGCTGCTGCGTGCGGTCGTGCTGCGCCGGGCCACCCCCGCCGCCCGGCTGCGGGCCTACCGGGCGCTCGCCGAGGTCTGCGACGGCGACGCGGCCGTGTGGTACGCCGCCGCGGGGGCCGAGGGCCCGGACGACCGGGTCGCCACCGCGCTCGCCGACGTCGCGGTCCGCACCCGTCGACACGTCGGCTACGGAGCGGCGGCCCGGGCCTGGCACCGCGCCGCTGAGCTGACCCGCCCCCGCGAGGTCCGCGTCGACCGGCTTCTGCGCGCCGCCGCCGACGCGCACCTCGGCGGCCTGGCACTCGAGGCCGGTTCCTGGGCCGAGGAGGCGGCCCGGCTCGCCGGTGACGCCGCCCTGCGGGCCGATGTGGAGCTGCTGCGCGGCCGGGTCCTGACCTGGTCCGGCCACCCCACCCGGGCGCACGAACAGCTCGTCCGCGCGGCCGAGTCGGTGATCGACGTCGCCCCCGACCGGGCCGGCGCACTGCTGGCCGAGGCCGTCCTGCCCGCCCTGATGGACGGTCGCATCACGATCGCGTTGCGGGCCGCCCAGCGCAGCCGGCGGCTCGGCGCTGGCCGGTCCGGGCACGCCCTGCCCCAGGCGGTGCACCGCGGCCGCGCCTTCACCCTCGCCGGCATGATCGGCGAGGCGAACGCCTGCCTTCAGTCCGCCGCCGGCCCGCTGGGCGCCGCCGACGACGTGGCCGATCAGCAGGCGTTGACCCTCGCGGGACAGACGCTGCTCGACGTCGAGGAGGACCGGGACGCCGTGCGGCTGCTGTCCGCGGTGGTGGACGCCGCCCGGCGCGCGGAGGCCCCGGCGATGCTGCCCTACGCCCTCGCGGTGCGCTGCGAGCTGGAGGGCTGGCGCGGACTGTGGGCGGCCGGCTATGCCGACGGCGTCGAGGCCGTGCGGTGGGCGGAGGAGTTCGGCCAGGTGGGCGCGCTGGGCTTCAGCCTGGTCATGCTCGCCCGCATCGACGCCGCCCGGGGGGATCGCGCGCGGTGCGAGCAGCGCATCGACCGGCTGCGCACGGAGATCGGGCCGTACGGGATCGGCATGCTCGACATGCACGCCGACGGGGCACTCGGCCTCGACGCGGTCGGTCACGGCGAGTACGACGTGGCCACGCTGACCCTCGCCGAGGCCTGGGACCGGGCGCGCGAGCGGGGGCTCGGCAACCCCAACGCGATCCCGATCGCCGGCGACCTCGCCGAGGCCCACATCCGCGCCGGGGAGCATGAGCGGGCCGCCGCGGTCGTGGCCTGGCTCGTCGACCGGGCGCGAGCGACCGGGCTCGCCTGGCCGGCCGCAGTCGCGGCCCGCTGCCAGGGGCTGATGGCCGAGGGACTGGCAGCGGCCGAGGCGGCGTTCGCCGACGCCGAGCAGGCGCACCGCCGCCGGTGGATGCCCTTCGAGGAGGCCCGTACCCGGCTGTGTCACGGCGAGGTACTGCGCCGCCTGCGCCGCCCCTCCGCGGCCCGGGTGCCGTTGCGGGAGGCGCAAGTGGCCTTCGAGTCGCTGGGGGCGCGCCCCTGGGCCCGGCGCGCGAGCGCCGAGCTCATCGCGACCGGGGACCGGGCCAACCGGGCCAGCCGGGCCAGCCGGGCGGCGCCCGCCCGGCTGGCGGAGCTGACCCCGGCCGAGCTGCAGATCGCCCGGCTGGTCGGCGCGGGGATGAACAACCTGGAGGCCGCCGCCGCTCTGTTCGTCTCCCGTAAGACGGTCGAGACCCACCTGACCCGGGTGTATCGCAAGCTCGGGATCCGTTCCCGCAGCGAGCTGGCCCGAGCGCTGCTCGACGCGGGCATCGACGACGGACTGCCGCAGCAGTGACCAGCTCGCCCCAGGCCGCCCGCGGCGCGGGCGAGGCGGCCGGTCGGCGGCCCGCGAACCGGATCAGTCGCGGTCGGCCGGGGGGTCCTCGGCGAGCAGGTCCGTGAGCGGGCCGAACAGCGCCGGCGGGGCGGCGACGGTGAGGTCCTCGGTCGCCGGCCGGCCGTGCAGCCCGCCGACCCGCAGGCCCGCCTCGGCCGCGACCAGCCCGCCGGCGGCATGGTCCCAGGGCTTGAGGCCGCGCTCGTAGTAGGCGTCGACGAGGCCGCCGGCGGCGGCGCACAGATCCAGCGACGCCGCGCCCATCCGGCGGATGTCGCGGACCCGGGGCACCACCCTGGTGAGCACCGCGGCCTGGGCGGCGCGGCGGGACTCCAGGTAGCCGAAACCGGTCGCGACGAGGGCGCCGGCCAGGGTCGTCACCGTCGACCCGGTCAGCGCCGTGCCGTCACGGAAGGCGCCGCCGCCGCGGACGGCCGTGTAGGTCGCGCCCATCGCCGGGGCGTGCACCACCCCGGCGACGACCTCGCCGTCGACCTCCGCGGCGATCGACACCGCCCAGTTCGGCAGCCGATAGAGGAAGTTCACCGTGCCGTCGAGCGGATCGACGATCCAGCGCACGCCGGTCGACCCGGCGGAGTCGGATCCCTCCTCGCCGAGCAGGCCGTCGCCCGGACGCAGCTCGCCGAGCCGGCGGGCCACCAGGGCCTCGGAGGCGCGGTCCAGGGCGGTGACCACGTCGGTGGGGGAGGACTTCGTCGTCTCCGCGGCGACCGCGCCCTCGCGGCCCCGAGCGAGCAGCTCGCCGGCCTCGCGGGCGATCGTCAGCGCGACGTCGAGCAGGATGTCCGGGTCTGGCAGGTCGCTCATCGGTCGGCGCTCCGGGGCTCGGGCTCTGGTTCGGCTTCGGGCTCATCCTGCCAAGGTGGCCTCGCACGCGAGCGTCCCGGCCGGTGAAAGCGGTCACGCCAGGCGGACGCGCGGGGTCTCGGGGGGTCTCGGGGGGCCGGGCACGGCGGTCACGATCGGCGCGCCCGTAGGATCGTCGCTGTGGTTGGCACAGACGGCACTGATCGCTCCGCTCGCGCGGTTCCCGCGAAGCCCAGCCTCGATGGCATCGAGGCGCGGTGGTCGGCGGCATGGCAGGACGAGGGCACCTACACCTTCGACCGCACGGTCGACCGGGGGCGGGTGTACTCCATCGACACCCCGCCACCGACCGTAAGCGGCTCGCTGCATGTCGGCCACGTGTTCTCGTACACGCACACCGACCTCATCGCCCGCTACCAGCGGATGCGCGGCCGTGAGGTGTTCTACCCGATGGGCTTCGACGACAACGGGCTGCCCACCGAGCGCCGGGTGCAGAACTACTTCGGGGTGCGCTGCGACCCGTCGCTGCCCTACGACCCGGACTTCGCCCCGCCGGCGAAGCCGGGCAAGGAGCAGGTGCCGATCTCGCGGCGCAACTTCGTCGACCTGTGCGAGCGGCTGACGCTGGAGGACGAGAAGGGCTTCGAGGAGCTCTGGCGCCGGCTGGGGCTGTCCGTCGACTGGTCGCACACCTACGCCACCATCGACACCCGCTCGCGCGCCGTCGCCCAGCGGGCGTTCCTGCGCAACCTCGCCCGCGGCGAGGCCTACCTGGCCGAGGCACCGACGCTGTGGGACGTCACCTTCCGCACCGCGGTCGCCCAGGCGGAGCTGGAGGACCGGGAGCGTCCCGGCGCCTTCCACACCCTCGCCTTCCCCCGCGGCGCCGACTCCCACGGTGGTACCGACCCGGCCGGCTCGGCCGCGGCGGAGCCGGTGGTGATCGAGACGACCCGTCCGGAACTGCTGCCCGCCTGCGTGGCCCTGGTCGCCCACCCCGACGACCCGCGCTACCAGCCGCTGTTCGGGTCCACCGTGCGCACCCCGCTGTTCGACGTCGAGGTCCCGGTCGTCGCCCACCGGCTCGCCGATCCCGACAAGGGATCCGGCATCGCGATGATCTGCACCTTCGGTGATCTGACCGACGTCATCTGGTGGCGGGAACTGCGCCTGCCGGCCCGCGCCGTGATCGGTCGCGACGGCCGGCTCGTCCCGGAGCCGCCGGCCGCGATCACCTCGCCGGCGGGCCGCGCGCACTACGCCGAGCTCGCCGGCAAGACCGTGCACAGTGCCCGCACGCGCATCGTGGAGCTGCTCACCGGGGCCGGTGCCCTGCTCGGCGAGCCGCGGCCGATCGCCCACCCGGTCAAGTTCTACGAGAAGGGCGACCGGCCGCTGGAGATCGTCACCACCCGCCAGTGGTACCTCCGCAACGGTGGGCGGGACGAGCCGCTGCGCGCCGCGCTGCGGGCCCGCGGCCAGGAGCTGCGCTGGCACCCGGAGTACATGAAGGTCCGCTACGAGAACTGGGTCGACGGCCTCAACGGGGACTGGTTGATCAGCCGGCAGCGGTTCTTCGGTGTGCCGTTCCCGGTGTGGTACCCCCTCGACGACGCCGGCGCGCCGCGTTACGACGCGCCGATCGTGCCGGCCGAGGCGGCCCTGCCCGTCGACCCGTCCAGCGACGTGCCGCCGGGCTACACCGACTCCCAGCGCGGGGTGCCCGGCGGGTTCGCCGCCGATCCGGACGTGATGGACACCTGGGCGACGTCCTCGCTCACCCCGCTGATCGCCAGCGGCTGGGAGAGCGACGCCGACCTGTTCGCCCGGGTGTTCCCGATGGACCTGCGGCCCCAGGCCCACGAGATCATCCGGACCTGGCTGTTTTCCACCGTGGTCCGCACCCATGCCGAGTTCGGCGTGCTGCCCTGGTCGAACGCGGCGATCTCCGGCTGGATCCTCGATCCGGACCGCAAGAAGATGTCGAAGTCCAAGGGCAACGTCGTCACCCCGATGGGCCTGCTGGAGGAGCACGGTTCGGACGCGGTCCGCTACTGGGCGGCGTCCGGGCGGCCGGGCACCGACACGGCCTTCGACGTCGGCCAGATGAAGAACGGCCGCCGGCTTGCCATCAAGATCCTCAATGCCAGCCGCTTCGCGCTGGGCCTCGGCGCCGAGGAGACGCCCGCGGGCACCCCGGTGCCGGTCGGTGGTGCCGTGCCGGTCGGCGAGCCGCTGGACCGGGCGCTGCTCGCCGCGCTCGCCGACGTCGTCGACGCCGCGACCGCCGCGCTCGACACCTACGACTACGCGCGGGCCCTGGAGGTCACCGAGTCGTTCTTCTGGCGGTTCTGCGACGACTACGTCGAGCTGGTCAAGGGCCGTGCCTACGGCTCGTTCGGGGCCGCCGGCGCCGCCTCCGCGCACACCACCCTCGCGGTGGCCCTGTCCGTGCTGCTGCGGCTGTTCGCCCCGGTCCTGCCGTTCGTCACCGAGGAGGTCTGGTCCTGGTGGCGGCCGGGCTCGGTGCACCGGGCGAGCTGGCCGGACCCGGCGGAGATCCGCAAGCTCGCCGACGGCGGGCGTCCCGAACTGCTCGACGCCGTCGGCGCGGCGCTGACCGGCGTGCGCCGCGCCAAGTCCGCGGCGAAGGCGTCGATGAAGGCCGAGGTCGCGAGCGCCCGGATCAGTGGGGAGGCCGACCTCGTCGCCCTCGTCGAAGCGGCGGCCGCCGACCTGCGCAGCGCCGGCAGCATCCGCGAGCTTGCGTTCGGCCCCTCCGGCGGCGAGATCGCCGTCGCCGTCGACCTCGCCTGATCCCGGGTGCGGAGATCGGCGGCGGAGCTCAGATGCCGCGCAGCCGCTGGGCTGAGGGCCGCAGGTAGACGAACCAGGTGACGACGAAGCACAGCGCGTAGTAGGCGATGAAGGAGATGTACGCCGCGTCGCCGGACTTGTAGCTCAGGAACGACTGCCGGAAGGCCAGGTTCACCAGCACCCCGCCGAACGCGCCGATCGCGCCGGCCAGGCCGATCAGCGCGCCGGAGCGGCGCCGGGCGAGGTGCTGGGCCGCCAGCGGATCGGCGCCGGCGTCGACGGCGAGGCGCGACTTCGCCCGGAAGATCGCAGGGATCATCTTGTACGTCGACCCGTTGCCGACGCCGCTGAAGACGAACAGGGCGATGAACCCGACGAGGAACAGGGCCAGCGAGTCCGTCAGCGAGGCGACGAGCACGACCGCAGCCGCTGCGGCCATCGCCACGAAGTTCGCGAACGTGATGCGGGCGCCGCCGAACCGGTCGGCCATGAGGCCGCCGAGCGGGCGGATCAGCGAGCCGAGCAGCGGCCCGAGGAACGTCAGGTAGGCGGCCTTGATCGGGGTGTCGAACCGGTCGGCGAACTGCACCTGCAGCACCTGCCCGAAGGCGAAGCCAAAGCCGATGAACGAGCCGAACGTGCCGATGTAGAGCAGCGACATCACCCACGTGTGGCCGTCGCGGGCGACCTCGCGCATCGCGCCCCGGTCGTTGCGCGCCGTGGAGAGGTTGTCCATGAACAGCGCCGCGCCGAGCGAGACCAGCACGATCAGCGGAATGTAGATCGCCAGGACGACCCGCGGGTGGCCCTTGCCCGCCGTGGCGAGCACGAGCAGGGCGACGAGCTGGATCGCGGCCACGCCCAGGTTCCCGCCGCCGGCGTTGAGCCCGAGCGCCCGGCCCTTGAGCCGGTCCGGGTAGTAGGCGTTGATGTTCGTCATCGACGAGGCGAAGTTGCCGCCGCCGACGCCCGCGACCGCGGCGACGATCAGCAGGGTGGTGTACGAGACGCCGGGTTCGAGGACGATCGCGGCGAGGATCGTGGGGACGAGCAGCAGCAGCGCGCTGAAGATCGTCCAGTTGCGCCCGCCGAAGCGGGCGACGGCGAACGTGTACGGGATGCGCAGCACGCTGCCGACCAGCGTCGGCAACGACGTCAGCAGGAACTTTCCGGCGGGATCGATGTGGTACTTCGGCCCGAGGAACAGGACCATCACCGACCACAGCGACCAGATCGAGAAGCCGACATGCTCGGCCAGGATCGAGAAGATCAGGTTGCGGCGGGCGATGCGGGACCCNCCGCCGTCCCAGAAGGTCGGGTCGTCGGGCCGCCAGTCGTCGATCCACCGGCCCCGGCGGGACGCGGCCGGCGCGAGGTCGGTGGTCGGGACGCCTTCCAGCGTGGCACTCATGTGATGATCCTCCGGGGTGCGGGTGATGCCACGACCGTAGGAACGCACCGTTACGCGGCGACGCGCGAGCTGTGACACTCTCTGAGACATCCGCTCACCCGGCCGGGAGCCGCGCGGTGAGACATGCGGTCGCGGGCCGCCGGCCGCCCGTGAGATCGTCGCCCGGCCACCCGGCCACCCGGCCACCCGGCCACCCGGCCGCCGGAGGATGTCACCCCGATGCCGGATATCCCGTCCAGGTGGGGGAGGGGGCGTGCCACGCCCGACGGTCGGGGCCGGTGACGTCCGGTCCGTGGCGCCCGGAAGCTTGCGGAGGAGCCGATGAGGACAGTCCCGCACCGCGTCGCGGAGACCCCCGACGCCGTCCCTGCCGAGGCACCGCGTCCTGACGGGGAGTCTGTGCCGGGCGGCGTGTCCGGCGCGGCCGGTCCCGCGGCGCTGGCCGCGGCGTTCGAGGCCGAGCGTCCCCACCTGCGGGGGGTGGCCTACCGCCTGCTCGGCTCCTTCGCCGACGCCGAGGACGCGGTGCAGGAGGCCTGGCTGCGCCTCGGCCGGGTCGACGCCGACCGGATCTCCGACCTGCGCGCCTGGCTGACCGTGGTGGTCAGCCGGCTGTGCCTGGACCAGCTCCGCTCGGCCCGCGGGCGCCGGGAGGGGTACGTCGGGCCCTGGCTGCCCGAACCGTTCGTCGCCGGGCTCGCCGGCGGCGACGGCGCCGGGGGCGGCGCCGATGCCGGCTCGCCTGTGCTGGACGCCGCGTTCGTCGCCGGTGCGGCGGTGCCGGTCGGTCCTGACCCCGCCAGCGGGGGCCGGGCGCCGGACCCGGCCGACCGGGTGACGCTCGCCGAGTCGGTGAGCATGGCGATGATGGTCGTGCTCGAAACGCTCAGCCCGGCCGAACGCACCGCCTTCATCCTCCACGACGTGTTCGGCTACGACTTCACCGAGATCGCCGCGGCCACCGGGCGCACCCCGGCCGCGGCCCGCCAGCTCGCCAGCCGGGCGCGGCGCCACGTCCGTGACCGGTCGGTCCGCTTCGACCCGGATCCGGCGTCGCGTCGCCGCGTTGCCGAGGCCTTCTTCGCCGCGGCGGCCGGCGGCGAGCTCGACGGGCTGCTGTCCCTGCTCGATCCGGACGCCGTCCTGCGCTCCGACGGTGGGGGACTCGCGCAGGCCGCCCGCCGGCCGGTGGTGGGCGCCGACCGGGTCGCCCGGTTTGTGCTCGGCATCCTCGCGAAGGCGGCCCGGCGCGCCGACGGGCGGGTGCGGATCCAGCCGATCGAGGTCAACGGCGAACCCGGCTTCGCGAACTTCGAGGGCGACGTCCTGCGCTACATCGCCGGCCTGCACGTCGCGGGCGGCCGGATCGTCGAGATCAACATCATGGCGAACCCGGAGAAGATGCGGCACCTACCGGCCGCGGCCCCATCCAAGGCCGCGGCCCCACCGGGGGTCCCAGCCTTGCCGGGGCGCACGGTGGGGCCGGGTGACGGGGCCGGGGCGGGTTCAGTCGATCCGGCGTAGCTGCTCGCGGTAGCGCTTGCCGTTCGCCACGTAGACGGCGGCGCCGGCGGCGAGATCTGCCTGGTCCGCGCCGCCGGGCAGCACCTTGGCCGGGATCCCGAGCGCCCGCCCGCCCGGCGGCACGACCGTGCCGCCCACGACGACGGCCCCGGCCCCGACCAGCCCGCCGCGCCCGACCCGGACCCGGTGCAGGACCACCGAGCCGGACCCGATCAGCGAGCCGTCCTCGACCACGCAGCCCTCCAGGTGCGCGAGGTGCCCGATCGTGCAGTCGTCGCCGACGACGGTCGCCAGCTCCTCGGTCGCGTGGATCACCGTGCCGTCCTGGACGGAGGTGCGGGCGCCGATCACGATCGACCCGTAGTCGCCGCGCAGCACCGCCCCCGGCCACACGGTCGACTCGGGGCCGATCGTCACCGTGCCGATGACGATGGCGTCCGGGTGGACGTAGGCCGTCGGGTCGATGACGGGGACGGCGTCTCCCAGGGCGTACACGGCCATCCGGCCTCCCGCGGGTCGTCGTGCGCGACTGTGGCCTCCATCGTGCCCCGCCGAGACCGCCGGGTGTGCGGATCAGTCCGTCGAGGTGGAGACCTCCGGACGGACCATGCCGGGCGGCGGGGAGCCCGTCGCCCTGGCCCAGCCGCGGGCAACCGTCCGCTCCGCCGCGAGCCGGCCGAGCCCGATCGCCAGCCCGGAGATCGCCGCCCAGGCGATCGCCTCCGCCCAGGCGGTGTCCGGGTCGGCCGGGTTGACCGGCGGGTCGGACTTGCGCACCTTGCGGTACACGGCCGTGACCCCGCGGCTGGCCGCCGTGCCCGCGAGCGCCGTCGCCGCCCCGCCGACGACCTTCCATCCCAGCTTCGATGCCGCTTTCGCCACCCCGCACCTCTCGTTCTGCGCCGCGGGCCGCACTGGCCCGCCCGTGTGTTGTCCCTACCCCGGTGGCACCGCTTACCCCCAGCTGGCCTGGGTGGGCCGCCGGTGGTCCCTATCCGATCACGGCCGGGCGGTCCCGCCGCCACGCGGGGCGCACCGCCGGTGCCGCGCTGGGGATGGCCTAAGGTTCATCTCGCGGATCGCGGACATCCGGCGCGGCGCAGCGGGCGCCGGCGACGGCCGTCGGCGGCGACCATCCACCTCCCCGTTCGGCCCGTCCAGGCAGGAGAGCAGACCCATGACCGCCCCCGATCAGACGATCCCCGCTGCCCCCGTGGCTTCCGTTGCCCCAGAGGCTCCCGCGGCACCGCCCGGACCGGCCGCGCCCGAAACGGTGGCCGGGGCTGTGGCGTCGGACACCGGGGCCGCGGCGGCGGGTCGGGTAGAGGTCCTCGTGCGGCGGCTGGACCGCGAGTCGGTGCCGCCGGCGTACGCCCAGCCGTCCGACGCGGGCGCGGATCTGGTGACCACGCAGGATGTGACCCTCGCGCCGGGCGAGCGCGCCGTCGTCGGCACGGGCCTGGCGATCGCGCTGCCGGTGGGCTACGCGGCGTTCGTGCATCCGCGCAGTGGCCTGGCCGCCCGGCACGGCGTGACGGTGGTCAACGCGCCCGGCACGGTCGACGCCGGTTACCGTGGTGAAATCAAAGTAGTTCTCATCAATACCGATCGATCCGATCCGATCACGTTGCGTAGGGGCGACCGGATCGCCCAGCTCGTGGTGCAGCGTGTGGAGCATGCCGTCTTCCGCGACGTGGACGAGCTGCCCGCCTCGGTGCGCGGCAGCGGTGGGTTCGGTTCGACGGGTGGCTTCGGCTCGACGGAGGGTCCCGGCGCCGGGGTCGGCGCGGGGACGCCCGGGGGGGCGGGAAGGGAGTCCGGTGGTGTTCGGCCGCGGGCGTAGGGAATCCGATCAGCACGAGGCGTCCCGGCCCCAGGCGCCCGAGCGGCGCGCGCCGGTCGCCAAGGCGGCATCGGTGGTGTTGGACGGTCCCTACGACGTCACCGAGGTGCCGGAGGACGATCTTCACCGGCTCGACCTCGGTTCGTTGCGGATCCCGGCGCTGCCGGGCGTGCAGGTGCAGTTCCAGGTGGAGGAGGCGACCGGCCAGCCGTTGACGGTGCTCGTCACCGACGGGCGCAGCGCGATGGAGCTGTCGGTCTTCGCCGCGCCCAAGAGCCGCGGCCTGTGGGACGAGGTGCGCGCCGAGATCCTGACGACGATCGAGGCGGCCGGCGGTCGCGAGACGAACGGCGCGTTCGGGCCCGAGCTGCGGATGCTGCTGCCCACCGGCCGCCCGGGCGAGACCGTTCCCGGCCGGATGATGGGCGTCGACGGCCCGCGCTGGTTCCTGCGTGCTGTGGTGACCGGCGTGGCCGGGGGCGAGCCGGGGGCCGCCCCGCTGCTCGACGAGACGCTGCGTCAGCTTGTGGTGTCCCGCGGGGACGGCGCGATGCCGGTGCGGGATCCCCTGCCGCTGACCCTGCCCCGGGAGGTCGCCGACCATCCTGACGGCCCCGGCGGCTCGGCGACCGCGGCGACGAGCGGGCGGCCCGAGATGCCGGCGCCCGGCGTCCGCACCGCCGAGCTCCGCTGACCCGGGGCGCAGCGGTTCGCAACGCGCCGCCCTGTACCGCACACGGTACGTATCCGCACGTGGATCGCTCGATCGTGCGGCTTGCCGCGGGCACACTGAGCCTCGGTCATTCGTTGCATCAGACGTGTTCGGGCAGGGTTGCTCGCGCGGGAACGGAGGAGCCGTGGGCGAGCCACACGGTTGGTGGGGGCGCAAGCTCCACAGGCTGACGGCGGGAACGAACGAGCTCGACGCCGAGGATCTCCAGGCCGCCTCCGCGGCGGCGGGCGCCGTTCCGATGAGCGGTTGTCGTGACCGGGACGAGACCTGCGTCGCGGGTACCATCCAGGCGGTGACGGTGCGCGCGCGGGCCGGCGCGCCGACCCTGGAGGTCGACATCTACGACGGCAGCGGCACCGTGACGCTGGTGTTCCTGGGCCGCCGGGACATCCCGGGCCTGCGGGCCGGTGCCTCGGTGAAGGCGTCCGGTCGCGTCACTGTGCAGGAGGGTCGCCCGAGCATCTTCAACCCGCGGTACGAACTCCTGCCGGTCCCCTCCGCGAGCGCCTAGGTTCGGGCGGGGAACCGGCCCCTCACCGACAGGATCCCCACCGACGATGCCACGACTGCCCACCCCCGACGCGCCGCCGATGACGATGTCCGAGGCCATCGGCGGGCCCCGGGGAATCATCGACAGCTCCATCCCGACCGTGGCGTTCGTGACGGTGAACGCCGAGGCCGGGCTGACCGCCGGCATCGCCGTCGCCATCGCCGCCGCGCTTGGCCTGCTCGTCCTGCGCATCGTGCGGCGCGAGCCGACGCAGCAGACGTTCTCCGGCCTGTTCGCCGTCGCGGTCGCCGCGTTCGTCGCCTCGCGCACCGGCGACGCGAAGGGGTTCTTCCTCCCCGGCATCGCGAAGAACGCCCTCGGCGTCGTCGTGGCGCTGCTGTCCGTGGTGCTGCGCCGGCCGATCGCCGGCTATCTCATGGCCGGCCTGGACGCCCGCTACGTGGGCTGGAAGGACGATCCCCGCCAGCGGCGGGCCGCGGTGTGGGCGACCCTGGTCTGGGGCGCCGTGTTCGCCCTGCGCTTCGGCGTGCAGGGCGTGCTCTACCTCGCCGACGAGTCCGGCTGGTTGGCGGCGGCGAACATCGCGCTCGGCCTGCCGCTGTTCGGCCTCGCCGTCCTCGCCAGCTTCGCCATCGTGCGCCGGCTCGCCCCGCTGCCGCCCGAGCCGCCCGCCGCGTCGGGCGCGGCCGTGGTCGAGGGCGAGGTGGTCGAGGGCGAGGTGGTGCGGGCCGACCCGCCGTCCCCCGAGGCACCGGTCGTCGATCCGCTCCGCCCGCCGCGTTGAGCCCGGGGTCGTCCGGACGGATCAGCCTCCGGTGAGAGTCTGCTCGGGCACCGGGCCGAGCAGGGCGGCGAGCTGCTCCTCGGCCTCCGAGCTGGTCGCGACCGCGAGCACCTCGTCGCCGTGCTCCAACGTCGCGTCCGGGGACGGGATGACCGCCCGCCCGTTGCGCAGGATCACCACGAGGGCGGTGTCCGGCGGCAGGGTGATCTCGCCGATGCGCCGACCGACCACGGGCGCGTCCTCGGCGAGGGTGAGCTCGACGAGGGAGGCGTCGCTCTGCCGGAAACGCATGAGCCGCACCAGGTCGCCGACGCTGACGGCCTCCTCGACCAGCGCGGTGAGCAGCCGCGGGGCGGAGACGGCGACGTCGACCCCCCACGACTCGGTGAACAGCCACTCGTTCTTGGGATGGTTGACCCGGGCGACCACCCGCGGCACACCGAACTCGGTCTTCGCCAGCAGCGACACAACCAGGTTGACCTTGTCGTCCCCGGTCGCCGCCACGAGGACGGTGCATTCGTTCAGCCCCGCGGCGTCGAGCTGGGACAGCTCGCAGGCGTCGGCGAGCAGCCACCTGGCGTCGGGCAGCGCGTCGGTGCGGATCTTCTGCGGGTCCCGCTCGATGATGAGCACCTCGGAGCCGTTCTCCAGCAGTTCGGCGGCGATGGAGCGGCCCACCTTGCCCGCACCCGCGATCACCACCCGGCGCACGTTCACCGTCACTTCTCCTCCGGACCAGTGCGCAGCACCGTGTCGGCCTCGGTGGCACGGGCCTTCGTCACGGCCACGTGCAGCACGTCGCCGTCCTGAACGAGGGTGCGGGCGTCGGGCAGCACGCCCTCGCCGAACCGGGTGACGCAGACGACCCGTACCCCCGCAGCCTCCTCCAGCTCGCGCAGCTTGCGGCCCACCCAGGCGGCCCCGGGCGGGATCGCGGTCAGCAGCACCGAACCGGACGGATCGGACCACTGCGCGGTGACGGCATCCGGGAGCAGCCGGCCGAGGATCTGGTCGCGGGTCCAGCGCACGGTCGCGACGGTGGGGATGCCGAGCCGCTCGTAGACCTCGGCGCGGCGGGGGTCGTAGATCCGCGCCACGACCCGCTCGACCCCGAACATCTCCCGGGCGACCCGGGCAGCGATGATGTTCGAGTTGTCCCCGCTGGACACGGCGGCGAACGCGGCGGCCCGCTCGATGCCCGCCTCGACGAGGGTGTCGCGGTCGAAGCCCATCCCGGTGACGCGCTGGCCGGCGAAGGTCGCGTCCAGCCGGCCGAACGCGGCCGCGTTCTGGTCGATGATCGCTACCGAGTGGCCGAGCCGCTCGACACCGCGGGCGAGGGCGGAGCCGACCCGGCCACAACCGAGGATCACGACATGCACGAGGGGAGCGTAGTCGGATCCGGCCCGCGCGGCGCGGATCGTCACCGGAGTGCTCTGTATACGGAGATCCGCCACCCCCGGGCGCGTGACCCCGACCGGCACGGGTTTGTGTGCGCCACATCACAGTTGCGTGTAGCGGTAGCCGACATCGGTAGCATCGCCGCGTGGCGCTCACGGACCGCCTGAAGCGCGGTTTCGTCGGTCGACCGATCGGGAGCGACCGGCTCGGGGAGACATTGCTCTCCAAACGCGTCGCGTTGCCCGTTTTCGCGAGTGACGCCCTGTCGTCGGTCTCCTACGCAACAGAGGAGATCCTGCTCGTCCTGTCGCTGGGCGGGTTGGCCTTCTACCACCTCTCGCCCTGGCTGGCCGGCGCCGTCATCGTGCTCATGCTGACGGTGGTCGCCTCCTATCGGCAGAACGTGCACGCCTACCCGAGCGGCGGCGGCGACTACGAGGTCGTCTCGACCAACCTCGGCCCCCGCGCCGGCCTGCTCGTCGGCAGCGCCCTGCTCGTCGACTACGTCCTGACGGTCGCCGTGTCGGTGTCGGCGGGTGTCGCGAACCTGACATCGGCGGTCACCGGGCTGGCTCCGCACAAGGTCATCATCGCCGTCGTCATCGTCATCGTGCTGACGATGATGAACCTGCGGGGCGTGCGCGAGTCCGGGACCGCCTTCGCCATCCCGACCTACGGCTTCGTGGCCGGCATCGCCGTGATGATCGTAACCGGCCTGATCAAGACGGCCTTCGGCCACACCCCGCGGGCCGAGAGCGCGGGCTACCACGTGGTCGCCGAGCACGACTACGCCGGGTTCGCCCTGGCGTTCCTGGTGCTGCGGGCGTTCGCCTCGGGCTGCACGGCGCTGACCGGGGTCGAGGCGATCAGCAACGGCGTGCCCGCGTTCCGGAAGCCCAAGAGCCGCAACGCCGCGACCACCCTGCTGCTCATGGGCGTCATCGCGGTCGCCATGTTCGCCGGCGTCACCGCCCTGGCCCTGATCTCGGACGTGCACGTCGCCGAGCACACCAAGGACCTCGTCGGGGCCAGCGGCGAGCAGCCGACGGTCATCGCCCAGGTCGCCGCCGCCGTCTTCGGCGACGGCTCGCCCGGCTTCGTCTACATCGCCACGGTCACCACGCTCATCCTCATGCTCGCCGCGAACACCGCCTTCAACGGCTTCCCGGTGCTGGGCTCGATCCTCGCGCGTGACGGCTACCTGCCTCGCCAGCTCCACACCCGCGGCGACCGGCTGGCCTATTCCAACGGGATCGTCCTGCTGGCCGGCTTCGCGGTCGTGCTGATCGTCACGTACCACGCGCAGGTCACCGCCCTGATCCAGCTCTACATCCTCGGGGTGTTCATCTCGTTCACCCTGAGCCAGACGGGGATGGTGCGGCACTGGGCGCGCATCCTGCGCTCGACCGGCCCGTCGGCACCCGACCCCGCCGGCCGCCGACGGATCCGCCGTTCCCAGACGATCAACTTCATCGGCGCCTGCCTCACCGGCACCGTGCTGGTTCTCGTGCTCGTCACGAAGTTCACCCACGGCGCCTGGATCGTCTGCCTGGCCATCCCGATCATCTTTCTCGGCATGCGGGGGATCCGGGGCCACTACGACCGGGTCGCCGTCGAGCTCACCCCGGAGCCGGGCCCCCCGACCCTGCCCTCGAGGATCCGGGCCGTGGTCCTCGTCAGCAAGATCCACGCACCGACGCTGCGGGCGCTGGCCTACGCCAAGGCGTCCCGGCCGCACAGCCTCGTCGCGCTCACCGTCGCCGTGGACCAGGCCGACGCCGACCGGCTGCGCGACGCGTGGGCGGAACGCGGCATCAGCATCGATCTGGTGGTGCTCGCCTCCCCCTACCGGGAGGTCACCCGGCCGGTGCTGGACTACGTCGCTCGGATCCGGCGGGAAAGCCCCCGCGACGTCGTGGCCGTCTACGTCCCGGAGTACGTCGTCGGTCACTGGTGGGAGCACCTGCTGCACAACCAGAGCGCGCTGCGGCTCAAGGCCCGGCTGCTGTTCCAGCCCGGTGTGATGGTCACCAGCGTGCCGTGGCAGCTCGCCTCGTCCAGCGGCGCGGAGCGGCGGGTGGAGCGGACCGGCGCGGGCGCCGTGCGCCGCGGCCGGGCCGCCCTGCCTGGACCCGTTGGCGGCCCGCCCACCCTGGAGCCGACCCGCGGGTCGACGGGCGCGGCGGGCTCCACCGGCGCGGTCGGCCCCGCCGATGTCGGGTCGCCGCCGGCGGAGCGGGAGTGAGCCCCGCTCGCCGCCGGCCGGCCGTCGCCGCCCCCGCCGCCGGCTCGGCGGGGAAGTCCGCCGGCTCGACGAGGGGCGTCGCCGAGGCTGCGACCGCGGTGGGGTCGATCATCGAGCTGGTGGTGGGGCAGGTGGCCCACGGCGGGTTCTGCGTGGCGCGCGCGGGCGGGCGGGTCGTGTTCGTGCGGCACGCGCTGCCCGGGGAGCGGGTCCGGGCCCGGGTCACCGACGACTCCCACGACCGCTACTGGCGCGCCGACGCCGTCGACGTCCTCACCCCTGCTCCGCAGCGGGTGGCGGCTCCCTGCCCGCATGCCGGTCCCGGCGCCTGCGGGGGCTGCGACTGGCAGCACGCCGACCTCGCGGCGCAGCGCCGGGGCAAGGCCGAGGTGATCGCGGAGGCCCTGCGCCGGTTCGGCGGCCTGGACGCCGAGGCAGACCCCGAGGCCCACCCCGCACCCGGCTCGCCCGCCGCACCCGGCTCGCCCGCCGCACCCGTCCCGCCCGCCGCGCCTCGTGCGGCCGCTGTGCCTGCGGACCGACCGGGGGAGGCCAGTACCCGACGCGGGCCCGTGCGAGTGATCGTCGAGGCGGTGTCCGTTGACGGCGGGAGTGACCAGGCGGGGAGTGACCAGGCGGGGAGCGACCAGGGGGGGAGTGACCAGGCGGGGAGCGGTGCGGACGACGGCCTGGGCTGGCGGACCCGGATGCGCTTCGCCGTCACCGCGCAGGGCGAGATCGGACTGCGGGCCAGCCGTTCCCACGAGGTGGTCGCCACCCCGGACTGCCGCATCGCCCACCCGCTCGTGGCCGCGGCGCTGGCCGGGCGCCGGTTCCCCGGCGCCGACGCGGTCGAGGTCGCCGCGAGTCCCTCCACCGGTCAGGTGGCCGTCGCGGTACATCCGGCCGGGGCGGCGCCGGCGCCGGGCGAGGTCGTCGAGACGGTGGAGCAGCGGCGGTTCCAGCTCGGGCCGGACGTGTTCTGGCAGGTCCACCCGGGGGCCCCGCGGGTGCTGGTCGCCGCCGTGCGCGACGCGTTGCGGCCCGGTCCTGGCGAGACCGCGCTCGACCTGTATTCGGGGGCGGGCCTGTTCGCCGCGTTCCTCGCCGTCGACGTCGGCCCCGGCGGCCGCGTCGTCGCGATGGAGTCCGACGCCGCGGCGGTCGCCGCCGCCGCCCGCAGCCTCGCCGACCTGCCCGAGGTCTCGCTGCGCTCGGTGCGGGTCACCCCGGCGACGGTGCGCGGGGTGATCGGCAGCGGACCGACGGCCGGCCGCGTGGACATCGCCGTGCTGGACCCGCCGCGCACGGGGGCGGGGCCCGCCGTGATGGCCGCGCTGCTCGCCCACCACCCGCGTGCCGTCGCGTACGTCGCATGCGACCCGGTGGCCTTGGGCCGGGACCTGGCCGCCGCATCCGAGCTTGGTTACGAGCTGGTCTCGCTGCGTGCGTTCGACCTGTTTCCGATGACCGCGCACGTCGAATGCGTGGCCCTGCTGAAGCCGCGCGTCACCGAACCCGCTGTAACCGAAACCGTACGGCAGGTGGGACGCATCGCCGCCACCGGGACCGATCGCTCGGCTCCGCCGCCGCCCGGTCGCCCCGGCGTGTCGTCCGCGCGCCACGCCGGGGCGCGCGGTACGTCTGCGTACCCGCATCCCGACCAATAGTGTGCGAGTCGGGGGTGCATTTTACCCCGAGCAGGTCTATTGCCTCCTCATCCACGAGGAACTCACATGTCGTCAGCCCGTCTGCGAGCGCGCAGGGGAGCTGCGTAGACTTTGCCGGACCCGGACCGATCCCCTTTCGGGAGAGGGAGTTCACGCCGTGTCGCTTCTGTCCACGATCAGCTGTCCCCAGGACGTCAAGCGCCTCGACCATGAGGAGCTCGGCACCCTGGCGGCCGAGATCCGTGATTTCCTCATTCACGCCGTCGCGCGTACCGGAGGCCACCTCGGACCCAATCTCGGTGCCGTCGAGCTGACGCTGGCGATACACCGAGTGTTTGATTCGCCGTTTGACCGCATCCTCTGGGACACCGGCCACCAGTCGTATGTCCACAAGATTCTCACCGGTCGGTCGGGTGATTTCGACGGGCTGCGCCAGCGGGGCGGCCTTTCGGGCTACCCCAGCCGGGCCGAGTCCGAGCACGACATCATCGAGAACTCGCACGCCTCGACCGCCCTGTCCTACGCCGACGGGCTCTCGCGCGCCTACGCGCTGCGCGGGGAGGACCGGGCCGTCGTCGCGGTCGTCGGTGACGGCGCGCTGACCGGCGGCATGTGCTGGGAGGCCCTGAACAACATCGCGGCGGATGACCGCCCCGTCGTCGTCGTCGTCAACGACAACGGCCGGTCCTACGCGCCGACGATCGGCGGCCTCGCCGACCATCTGGCCGCCCTGCGCCTGGCCCCCGAGTACGAGCAGGTCCTCGACGTCGTCAAGCAGGTCCTCGGCCGCACGCCGCTGGTCGGCGCGCCGCTGTTCGACGCGCTGCACGGCATCAAGAAGGGCATCAAGGACGTCGTCCAGCCGCAGGGGATGTTCGAGGACCTCGGGCTGAAGTACGTCGGCCCGGTCGACGGTCATGACGTCGTCGCGGTCGAGTCCGCCCTGCGCCGCGCCCGCGACTTCGGCGGGCCGGTCATCGTCCACTGCGTCACCCGCAAGGGCTTCGGCTACCCGCCGGCCGAGCAGGACGACGCCGACAACTTCCACGGCGTCGGCGTCATCGACCCGGTCACCGGCAAGCCGGTGTCCACGTCGAAGACCACGAGCTGGACGAACATCTTCTCCGAGGAGATCGTTCAGCTCGGCGCCGAGCGGCCCGACGTGGTCACCCTGACGGCCGCGATGCTCCAGCCGGTCGGCCTCGGCCCGTTCGCCAAGGCGTACCCGGACCGGGTGTTCGACGTCGGCATCGCCGAGCAGCACGCCGTCACCTCGGCCGCCGGGCTCGCCATGGGCGGGCTCAAGCCGGTCGTGTGTCTGTACGCGACGTTCCTCAACCGTGCCTTCGACCAGGTCCTGATGGACGTCGCCCTGCACAACCAGCCGGTGACGTTCGTGCTCGACCGGGCCGGGGTGACCGGTGAGGACGGCGCGTCGCACAACGGCATGTGGGACATGTCGTTCCTGCAGGTCGTCCCCGGCCTCGCGATCGCCGCCCCCCGGGACGCGCCGACCCTGCGCGCCGAGCTGCGGGAGGCCGTCGAGACCACCGACAAGCCGACCGTGGTCCGCTTCCCCAAGGGCAAGGTGGCCGCGGACGTGCCGGCGATCGACACCATCGGCGGGGTGGACGTGCTGTTCCGCTCGCCGGCGGTGGCCCAGCGCCGCGAGGTGCTGCTCGTCTCGGTGGGCGCGATGGCCGCCACCTGCCTGGAGGTGGCGCGGCTGGTCGCCAGCCAGGGCATCGGCATCACCGTCGTCGACCCCCGGTGGGTCAAGCCGCTGCCCACCGTGCTGGTGGACCTGGCCCGGGACCACGACCTGGTCGTCACCGTCGAGGACAACGGCCGGGTCGGCGGGGTCGGGTCGTCGCTGGCCCAGCTCCTGCGCGACGCCGACGTCGACGTCCCACTGCGTGACTTCGGCATCGCCCAGCGCTTCCTCGACCACGCCAAGCGCGACGAGATCATCGCCGAGGTCGGCCTCGCCCCCCAGGACCTCGCCCGCAAGGTCGTCGAGGCCATCGCGAAGCGTCAGCCCGCGCTGGAGGGCGACCCGGCCGCGGACGCCGACCAGGCCTCCCCGGGCGCGCAGCGTACCGGCGAGCAGGTCGCCGACCAGCACTGATCGTCGCTGCCCACCGCGTCTCGCGGATTCGGCGCCCCACCACCGGCACCCCCGGCGGTGGGGCGCCGCCGTCTGCGCGCCGCCCGACGGGGCCGGTCCCGGGGGTCGGCGCACCGACGGCCGGGATCCCGGCCTAGGCTGGCCCGGTGGGTCAGCACACCGCGTCGGCCGAGCCGGCGGCCGTCTCCGCGCGCCGGTCCGGGCGCGGCCCGCGCTGGTGGCTCGTGCGCGGCGCGCTGCTGGTGGCCCTCGGCCTGCTGGCGGTGGCCCTGGTCAGCCAGTGGAACGACGTGCGGGACTCGTTCCGCCTGCTCACCGTCGGCAGCGTCGTCGCCTCGGGGGTCGCGACCGTCCTCGCCGTCGGGACGACGGTGCTGTCCTGGCGGGCGTTGCTGGCCGGGCTCGGCGCCGAACTGCCGCTGCGGGCGGCGGTACGGATTTTCTTCGTGGGTCAGATCGGGAAGTACATCCCGGGCAGCGTGTGGCCGGTCCTCGCTCAGATGGAGCTTTCCCGCGACTACGGCATCTCCCGGCCGAAGGCGGCCTCGGCGAGCCTGGTCGTGCTGGCCCTCGCCGTTCCCAGCGGGGGTCTCGCCGCCGCGGTCACCCTCCCGTTCGTCTCCGCCGACGCGCTCGCGCGCTACTGGTGGGCGCTGGCCGCCGTCCCGGTGTTCGCCGTCGTGCTCTACCCGTCGGTGCTGTCCCGGCTGCTGGCGCTGGGATTCCGGCTGCTGCGCCGCGCGCCGCTCGACGAGCCGCTGACGCTGCGCCCCATCGCCGCCGGCGCCGGCTGGCTGCTGGTCAGCTTCTGCTGGTACGGCCTGGCGACCTGGCTGCTCGTGCGCGATCTCGATCCCGAGGTCGGCGGAGGGCGGCTGCTGCTGCTCTCGGTCGGCGCCTACGCCCTGGCCTGGACCGCCGGCTTCCTGGTGCTGGTGGTTCCGGCCGGCGCGGGGGTCCGCGAGGCGGTGCTCGTGCTCGCGCTCGCGCCCGCCGTCGCGGGCGGTCCCGCCACGCTCGTCGCCCTGGTTGCCCGGCTGTTGGCCACCGTGGCCGACCTGGTGTGGGCCGGCGTCGGCGTGGCCCTGCGCGGGCGGGGCGCGCCGATTCCCGCCGCGTCCCCGGAACCTGGTCCGGATGCCGGGCCCGGGCCCGGGGCGCCGCCGGGGGAGCGTGCCGCCGACCCTCTGCCGGACCCGGCGACGCGCCGCTAGCGGAGCAGGCGGCGCCTGCGTCGAGCCGCCGGTGCCCCGTCCGCCCCCGTGGGATCTCCTCGCCCCCGCCCACGCTGCCCATACGGGCAGGATGATGTGATGGGCGGCGGGGCGACCGGATCGAGAACCGACGGTTCGACCGGCCACGAGGGAGACGTATGAACGGCCAGGGCAGCGAGAACCCGTCCGGTCGGCGGGAGCCGGGCGCCGAGGACGCTGACCTGGCGGACACGACCGGGCCCCTGGGCCCCTGGGCCCCGCCCGCGCCGCCCGCCGCTCCCTTCGCCGCGACCGCATCCGGACCGGGCTGGAGCCCGGCGCCCGCGGATCGGCCTGCCGGCCCACACCCGCTCCTGGCTGCGCAGATCCCCCGCCCGCAGCCGGCACCGCGGCGGCCGGGCACCGAACGCGGCACCGGGACCGCCTGGTCCTCGCCCCCCTCCGCCCCCGTGGGCGCGGCCCCTCCTGGCGCGGTGCCCCATGGCCCAGCCCCCACAGGTCCCGCTCCGGTGGGCCCGGTCCCCGTCGGTCCCGCCGGCGTCGGACCGCCCATGCGGCCGATCCCCGTCGGCGTGGGCGGGCCACCGAACATGGTGGCTCCCGCCGGACCACCCAGCGGGCCCGGGTCCCCGCCCCACGGCTGGGGCGGCCCGGTCTGGCCGGGCGGGCCGGCCGGGCCACCGGCCAGGCCACCGGGGGCACCGCCGCGCCGCGGGCCGGCCCGCTGGCTGATCCCGCTCGTCCTCGTGCTCGCCGTGGCCGTCGGCGCGGGCGGCACCGGCATCGTTCTGCTCACCCGGTCCGACAACGGCCCCGCCGAGGCCGTGCGGTCCTATCTCGGCGACGTCCGCGCCGGCCACTACGACGCCGCCTACGACCGGCTGTGCAGCTCGGTCCGGGGCAACCGGTCGGCCGTCGAGTACACGATCCTCATGCGGGCGCTCGACGGGATCAGCGGGGGCATCGCGTCGTTCGCCGTGCGGGGCGTGCAGACTCGCCATCCCGCCGCCGCCCAGACGATCCGGGAGGTCCAGGTCGACATCCGGCGCGGTGACGACTCGGCCAGCCGGGAGTCCTACCAGGTGGGCAGGGAGTCCGGCGGCTACTGTCTGCTCNCCCCGGGCGCGCCCTTCACCGCCGGTGCCGGCGGCGGCACCGCGGACGGGCAGCCGCCGGGACCGTTCGGTGGGTTGCCGGACATCCCTGGGAGCGGTGGCTCGAGCGGTGGCCTGGGTGGCGGTTCGGGCGGCGATGGTTCAGGCGGTGGCGGTTCAGGTGGTGGTTCGGGCGGTGGTGACTCGGGTGGTGGCTCCGGCCGCGGTGGCCTGGGCGACGGGAACCCGCCGGCCCGCGCCGCCTGATCCGCCGTCCGCCGACGCGGGGAGGTCGGTGGCACCGATCGCCGCGCCGCTGCCTACTCCCGCGGCCGGCTGCGCCGTCTCGGCCGGCCCTGCGTCCTCGGACGCCTCGTCGGCGGTCCCGGCGGCGAGGCCGCCACGCCTGGGGATGGACAGGGCGCAGAGCAGGGCGAGGGCGACGGCGATCACGCCCAGCCACAGCGCGGGCCGCGTCCCGTCGACGAACGCCGCCGGCGTGTCATAGCCGCCGCGGGCGGTGAAGACCGACGACAGCACCGCGATGCCGAGCACTCCACCGAGCTCGCGCAGGGCGTTGTTGGTGCCCGACGCGATGCCCTGCATCCGGGCGGGCACGACCCCGAGCGCGACGGTCGCGATCGGCACGAAGAACAGTGCCATGCCGACACCGGAGAGGATGAACGGCCCGATCAGTGCCGAGTACGACATGTGCGTGGTGAGCACCAGCGCGATCCAGGCGAGTCCGGCGGCGTTGAGCGCCAGCCCGCCGACCAGCAGCGGCCGGCCACCGATGCGGTCCGACACCGGCCCGGCGAGCGGCGCGATGAGCAGCGGCATCGCCGTCCACGGCAGGGTCCGCACGCCGGCCTGCAGCGGCGAGTAGCCGTAGACGTTCTGCAGCGCCTGGGCCAGCAGGAAGATCGAGCCGAACATACCCATCGAGAACAGCAGCGCGGTGGCGTTCACGGCCGCGAAGCCGCGGACGCGGAACAACCCCATCGGCAGCATCGGCGTCCCGCCCCGGCGGGCGACCCGAAGCTCCCAGGCGACGAACGCGGCGATGCCGAGGCCGCCGAGTACCAGCGCGCCGAGCACCGGGGTGCTCGTCCAGCCGTGCCCCTCCCCGCGGACGAGGCCGAAGGTGACGCCCAACAGCCCGGCGCTGATCAGCGCGGCGCCCGTGAGGTCGAGCCGGGACGAGCGGACCCGCGACTCGGTGAGCGCGCGCAGCCCGACGGGCAGCGCGACGAGGCCGATCGGCACGTTGACCCAGAAGATCCACTGCCAGCTCGCGCCCTCGGTGACCGCGCCGCCGATGAGCGGGCCGACCGCCACGGCCAGCCCCGTCATCGCCCCCCAGATGCCGAGGGCGGCGCCCCGGCGCTCCTCGGGCACGGCCGCGGCGAGCAGCGTGAGGGTCAGCGGCAGCACGAAGGCGGCGCCGACACCCTGCACGGCGCGGGCGGTGATGAGGACGCCGATCGACGGGGCGAGCGCGGCACCCGCGCTGCCCAGGGTGAACACGGCGAGACCGGCGAGGAACACCCGCCGGCGCCCGAGTCGGTCACCCAGGGCCGCCCCGGTGAGCAGCAGGACGGCAAACGGCAGGGTGTAGGCGTTCACCGTCCATTCCAGGCCTTCCAGACCAGCACCGAGATCCTCGCGGATCCGCGGGAGCGCCGTGGTGACCACCAGGTTGTCCAGGGACACCATGAACGCGGCCAGCGACGTCACGACGAGGGTCCAAGCGGTGCTGGGGCGTCGGGGCATGGCGGTTCTCCTTCCGTTTCTTGTGAGCACTCACTATCTTTGTCAGGTAGTAACCAGTCACTACCTTGGACGTGCGCGCCGGGCTATGGCCCGCCGGGAGCCGGCGTGCCGCGGTCGATCCGGATCAGGTGGGGTGGGGCTCCAGGGCGCCGGGCCCCGGAAGGTCGGGGCCCGGAAGGTCGGGGCTCGGCGCGTCGGGTCTCAGGGCGCTGGCGGCGGTCGAGCCCGGCGGTGCCACCATGCAGATCATCTGCGCCCACTGTTCGTCGAGGACGGCGAGGTCCATCGCCGCGATGATGTTGAACAGCATGCCGTAGGCGAAGAACAGCCGGATCTCGTCGGTCGGCAGGCCGGTGATGCGGACGACGTCGTCCCACAGCCGGTGGAAGCCGGTGCGGGTCGCGACCTGGACGTCCGGGTCGTAGCAGCCGGAGTAGGCCTGCAACTGATTCAGCAGATACGTCGGGTCCGCCAGCAGTTCCTGGTAGGACTCCTTCATGGCGTCCAGCGCGGCCTCGCCGGTCAGCTCGCCGACGGCCCGCTCGAAGTGGGTGGCGGTCCGGCGAAAGGTGTCCTCGATGACGGCGAGGAACAGCGCCTTCTTCGTCGGGTACAGCCGGAACAGGTACGGCTGGGAGATGCCGGCCCGCGCCGCGATCGACTCCGTGGACGTGCCGGTCAGCCCGCCGTGGGCGAACTCCACGACGGCCGCGGCGAGCACGCTCGCCCGCCGCTGCTCGGCGCTCATCCGCCCACTGCCACCCTCAGTCCGTGTCCTCACACTGGCAAGGTAGTGGCCACTCACTACTTTGTCTAGCATGAGCCACTCGTCGTTGGCCCACAGCATCGGCCCGGGCCTCGGCGTCTCGGCAGGCCAGTAAGGTGATCATCACTCGCTGCGTCGTTGGGTCGAGACGAGTCCTCGTAGGGCAGTGTCGGGCGCGGGGCGGCCGTTCGCTCGTAACGTGAAGGATGGTTGCCATGTCGACCGACGGACTCGGCACCCAACCCAGTGCTACGACGTACGAGTTGGAGGATCTCGTCGCCCAGGCCTGGCAGGGTCGGGTCCGGGTCCCTCATTTCCAGCGTGACTTCCGCTGGGGAAGCCAGGATGTCGTCCGGCTTTTCGACAGCATCATCAAGGGATATCCAATCGGCAGCTTGCTGCTTTGGGTTCGGCATTCTGGTGTCGAGTCTGTCACGCTGGGGGAGTTGCGGATTGCAGCCCCAGAAGGTGAAAACACCTTCTGGGTCGTCGATGGTCAGCAGCGCATCACGAGTATTGCCAACGCGCTGCATCCCGAGGGGAACAGGCACAGCCCGTTCTCTGTGCACTACGACCTCAAGGCTCAGAAATTTGTTGATCGCCCCAGGGTGATGGACGATTATTACATACCCCTACCGATTTTGTTTGATCTCGTAGAGCTGATTGGCTGGTTCTCTGATTCGGGTCGGGGTGCCCGAGAGTATTTTCCTGTGGCGCAACGTATTGCAACGATGCTTCGCCAGTACAAGATCCCAGCCTACCTGGTCCGCCAGGACGACGAGGAAGTCCTTACCGACATCTTTGACCGAATGAACAACTTCGGCAAAAGGTTGAGTCGGGCCGAGATATTCTCCGCTCTGTTTGCCGGTCCAGAAGAGGGCTCGGCCCAACGCCTCTCGCTGTCGCGGATCGCTGAGCGCGTTGACGCGCAGACCGGGTTCGGCCTAATTGATGCAAACACGGTACTGCACTCGATACGCGCCAGGCGTGGCCCTGATCCTATGCGTGATATACGTGGCGAGTTTGCTGATGGTGACCGGCGGGTTACATCGGATTTCCCCGGCGAGTCGCAGGAATCGGCTTATGCCGAGAGCGAGGCGGCGCTTGTGCGAGCTGTCGCATTTCTGCAGCGGGACGCCGGTGTGCCGCATCTCTCCCTGCTGACATACAAGGCCCTGCTCGTCGTACTTGTTCGATTCTTTGCGCACTTTCCCGAACCTACCGAACGGAATCGGATCCTGCTCCGCCGTTTCTACTGGCGTGCGGCTGTGGGTGGTCCAACGGTGTTCAAGGGCAGCTTCACCCAGGTGAGCCGCATTCTCTGTGCTCTGGTCCGGCCGGGTCATGAAGAAACGTCGGTGCAGGAACTTGTCAAGTCGATGGATCGATCGGTGAGGGAGATTCCGAGCGCCGTGCGATTCCGCACGAACGAGGCGGTCGGGAAGATCATTCTATGCTCCTGGTGGTGGCTACAGCCCAGATCTCCGCTTTTACTGGTAAACGGTACAAAAAAACGATCTTTCGGAGCTGCTCGTCGAACAGTCGACGGCGGCGCTCGCGGTGCACCGTCTTTTCCCGCGCGGAGCCCGGAACGTCCAGCAGCTATGGGCTGCGGCCCGGCTCTTCATTCCGAGCCCGACGGAGTCCCTCGAAAGCTTCCTAGTACTACAGCGACAGTGGTCGGTGTGTGATCTCTTGCTTCGAGTGCGGCGTGGTGTGGACGGAAGAGCGGCCACCGTGTGTTTCTCCATGTTTTGTGAGAACAAAGGGAGAGACCGCGGTGGCCGCGGCTCAGAGTGTATCCGAGGTGGATGTNGCGATGTGGGAGGCNGGGCTGGAGGAGCTGTTCGGCCGGGTGGAAGGCTGTTTCCGGTCTGATCAGCCCCGGGCGCAGGCGCGGGCGTATGTGGCGGGGTTGTTGTCTCGGACCGAGCGGAAGAACGGGTGGACGCTGGCGGAGTTCAGCCGTGAGTCCGGGCCGCAGAAGATGCAGCGGTTGTTGAACGAGTACGCGTGGGACGCCGAC
>NZ_JYFN01000054.1 GCF_000948395.1 Frankia torreyi
CGATGGTACTGCATGGGGGACTGTGTGGGAGAGTAGGACGCCGCCGGACTTACACAAAGTGTGGGGTTGCCTTTTTAAGGCAACCCCACACTTGTTTTGTGCGTGGACGATCCCCGGCGTGCGGCTGAGGCCGGTTCCGGCGTTGTCCTCCGGCGGCGTTCGGCGCCAGGCCGGTCGGGGATCAGACCGGCCCGGACTCGCTGCCGGCGTGGCGGCGCCGACCGGCTGGGAGCGGCGGCGTCGGGCATACCCCGTACTGTGGACATCGCTGCGGGCATCCCGCGGATCGGCGTCCGGATCCTCGTCGAGGTCTCCTCCGACGCCGCGGCGGACCGCGCCGGGGCAGACCGGTGGGTCCATGCCCTCCTGGCAGAGCACACATCAGATCCGCGGCCGCCGACCGCGGCGCATGCGGGACGAAGGGGAACGGCCGGTCATGGCGAGGGAAGACAGAGCGAATGAGCGCGGCACATCGGTGCCGTACGCCTCCGACCGGCCCCAGCGGCGTGACCGGGAGCCCGGGCGGGACGGTACCCCTCGGCGCGGTGGCCGGTCCGGCCCGGACGGTGCGTTCGGGGGAGCACCGCGCCGTGACCATGCGGCGGGTGGCGCCGGGCGGGGTGCAGCTCCGGCCCGGTCGGCGGCGCCGCGTGCCGGTGGCACCCGGGGGCAGAGCGCTACCCGCGGCGGCTGGTCCGGCGATGCCGCCAGCGGCGCGGGCCGAGCCAGGTCCGGGCAGGTCCGGCGGCTGACCGACGCCGCCCCCGGCCGAGGCTCTCGGCCAACCGGGGCAGGCCGCCGTTGGGCCGACCGGACGGAGGGCGAGAGCGGTGGGTATGGCCGGGCCGATTCACCGGCCCGGCGGCCGCGGCCTGCCGGCGACTCCGGCGGTGGTCCGGACGGGGGTGCGCGCTTTCCGCGGACCGACCGCCCGCGAAATGACCGCCCGCAGGGTGGGCAGGGTTCGTCCGGCGGCGACCGCTTCGATCGGCGCGGGCCGGCCGGGGCGTCCTTCGGTGCCGGCCAGCCCCGTGACGACCGAACCGGCGGGGACCGTCAGGGCGGCCCCGGCTTTCGTCAGGGCGCGGGTGCCAGCGGTGGCGGGCGTGCTGGCGGGGCGGCGCGCGGCGGCGTCGGCCGTGCGGGGCAGGTCCCGGGGCGGATGACGGCGGAGTCGGCGTGGCGGGTTCGCCGCGGCCGGCCGGGTGCGGATGAGCGGACCGCCACCGGCGGCCACCGTACCGGCGCCCCGGACGCGCAGCGCCGCCCATTCCGGGAGCCGTCGCGCGACCGGAACGACCGTCGTGACGACGGTGCCCGCAGGTACGGTGCGGCCGGTACCACCGAGCGTGGCACCGACCGCGGCGCGCCCGACCGCGGCATGGCGCACGGACGCGTGCAGGCTGAGCGGCCGTCGCGTCCCGAGAGCGCTGCCGGCCGCGGCGGGTGGCAGCGGGCCGAGTCCGGCCAGGGACAGGGACGCGGAGGGCCCGCTGCCCGGCCGTGGACCGCCGGGCAGCGGCCGTCCACCGGAACCCGAACGCCGTCCGAACGGCCACGGGTCGCCGGTGGCGAGCGGCCGCCCCGCCAAGGCCAGGACCAGCGTCCCCGCCAGGACCAGCGAGATGGCCGGGAGCAGCGGCCGTGGGAGCGCGGCCGGGAGCGTGTGGCACCGGACCGTGATCCGTCGGCGCGTGACGGCCGATCCGACAGGTGGTCGTCCAACCGTCCGGCGAACACGCGGCCCGCTGGCTCCACGGCCGGCGACGATCGTAACGATCGTCGTGACGCACCCGCCGCGCCCCGACCGGCCGCGGCGGACGGCGCCGAGCGGCGCGAGTACCGCGAGCAGCGGTCATGGCGCGACGGGGCTGGCTCCGGCGTCCCCGATGCAGGTACTCGAGGCTCGGGCGCAGGTACTCGAGGCGCTGGCGCCGGCCCTCGGGGCGCGGGTGCTCGGGACGCGGGTGGCCGTGGGGAACGCGCCGGTGCACCGGGCGCGCGGGGTAACGGCGCCCCCCGAGGCGCCGCGGCGCGCGGGGCGAGCCAGGGGCGCGGGGCCCCGCAGGGACGCGGTGGGCGACCAGGTGGACCTGGCCGTCCCGACGATCGGCGGGGGGACCGTCCGGATCGGTCGGCCCGGCCGGATCGCACCGATGTCGGCAGCCGGCGGCCCCGGGTGCAGACCCCGCCGCTGCCGGACGAGGCCCGCGCGGACATGCTCGACCACGACGTCCGCCGCTCGCTGCGGGGGCTGCCGACGAATCTGGCGGACACGATCGCCCGGCATCTCGTCGCGACCGCGCTCCTGCTCGACGACGATCCGGCCGCGGCCCTCGCCCATGCGCGGGCCGCCGCCGACCGGGTGCCCCGCCTTCCCGCCGTGCGTGAGGCGGTCGGCATCGCGGCCTACCACGCCGGCGAGTACGCCACGGCGCTCGTCGAGCTGCGGGCCGCCCGGCGGATGGACGGTTCGGGCCACAACCTGCCGCTGATGGCGGACAGCGAGCGCGGCCTCGGTCGGCCCGAGCGGGCCATCGCCTACCTGCGCGATCCGCAGGCCGACGAACTGGACCCGGCGGCCCGCGCCGAGATGCTGATCGTGATCTCCGGGGCGCGCCGGGACCTGGGCCAGCCGGAGGCCGCCGTCGTGCTGCTGCGCGACCTCGCCACCGCGAAGGGCGCGCCGGCGCCGTGGGCTCCGCGGCTCTGGTACGCCTACGCCGAGGCGCTGCTGGCCGCCGGCCGTCCCGAGGAAGCGGCCCGGTGGTTCACCTCCGCCGCGGCCGTCGACGACGGCGAGACGGACGCGGCCGCTCGCGCTTACGAGATCGTCACCGGCCAGCCGATGCCCGAGGACGAGGACGTCGAGTCCGAGGCGGACGTCGAGTCCGAGGCGGTGAACGCCGTCGAGCTGCTGGGCGGCGGGCAGGCAGCCACGGATCAGGAGGCCGCAGCCGGCGTCACCGGTTCTGGCGATTCCTCGGCAGCGGGCGCCACCGATTCGGTCGACATCACGGATGCCGATCCGGATTTCGGGGGCTCCGCCATCGAGGAGCCGAACGTCGTTGATGCGCCGGATGCCACGAGCGCAGGAGATCTGGCTGACTCGGGCGATCTGGCGGATGCGGGGGATCTGGCCGACTCGGGGGACGTCACCGCAGCGGTGGTGAATCCGGCGGATTCGGCGGAAGCGGATTCGGGGGAAGCGGCGGAGCGGTCACACGATCCGTCCTAGGCCGGTACCGAATCGTGTCGAGGTCTGGCGGCGGTTCTCGGAGCCGAGACCGCGTTCCGGCCTCGGCACGATCTGGCCGCACTGTGGCCGGAAGACGGCGTGGCCGGAAGACGGCGTGTGGCCGGGGCGACGCGGTCGGGCCGGTCAGGCGTCCAACGGGCGCAGGACGAGGCCCGTGCGCGGCTTCGGGGTGAACAGCGTCGATTTGCGAGGCATGCGCTCCCCGGCCTCGGCGACCGCGGTCACATCCGCGACCGGGGTCGGGTTGAGCAGCAGCGCGGTCCCGCCGGCCGCAGCCGCCGCGGCGATCGCGGCCGGTGCGTCGTGGTGGTAGTCGACGACGCCGACCGTGTCCGCGAGTTCCCAGACGTCAACGATCAGCGCCAGGTGGGCGACGGTGACGTCGAGCCGGCGGAAGGCGGCCGAGCGGCCCGCCGGCAGGCTGCGGGCCAGCAGGCCCGCGGTGGGCTCGGTAAGCAGGTAGGCGGAGGTGCCGTCGGTGACGACGAAGGCGTGCCCGCCCTGACCGGCCTTGGCCAGTTCGTCGAGCAGGTGGTTCGGGTCGACGCCCGCCTGTTCGGTTCCGGCCCGTTCAGCGGCGGCCGGTGCAGCGCCGGCCCGTTCGGGGCTGGCGACGTCCGGGCCGGCGAGTCTGCGGACGGTGAACTCGGCGGCGGCCCGGCGCACCGCGGCGGCGAGGTCCAGACCGGTCACCGCCCGGTGGATGGCGTGCACCCGCGGGCCGGAGACGGTCGCGTCCACGAGGAAGGCGAGGCCGAAGTCCCACGGACCCGAGCCGTCCCCGGCGGCGTGCCGCTCGGCCTGGTACTGCCGATAGGTGGC
The DNA here is from genome assembly GCF_000948395.1 of Frankia torreyi. Classification (GTDB taxonomy): domain Bacteria; phylum Actinomycetota; class Actinomycetes; order Frankiales; family Frankiaceae; genus Frankia; species Frankia torreyi. Next base: position 4,082 of record NZ_JYFN01000054.1, read on the forward strand.
GTAGCGGTGGTGCCCGTCGGCGATGACGGCCCGCCGGGGCAGCAGGTCGGCCGCCATGGCGGTGAGCACCGTCGGGTCGTCGATCGCCCAGAGCCGATGGGTCACCCCGTCGTCTGTGGTCGTCTCGATCTGCGGGACAGTCTCGACCAGTTCGCTGACAACTCGGCTGGTCTCGCCGCCGCCGGAGTACAGCAGGAAGATGGGCTCCAGGTTGGCGCGGGTCGCCCGGGTCAGCGCCAGCCGGTCCGAGACCGTCCCCGCCATGGTGTTCTCGTGCGGCAGGATGATCCCCGCCGCCGGGTCGGCCAGTGCGACGGCGCCGATCAGCCCCCGCTGGACGTGGCCGTCCTGCTCCTCCTCACACACGTAGACGGACGCCCTGTCGTCCCGGCGCAGCACCCCGCCGTCGAGCCACTCCCGCAGCGTGCGGGCGGCGCCGTCGTAGTCGTCGCCGGGCAGGATGAGCCGCACCACGTTGTGGACGTCGCGGGCCAGGAGTTGGGCGCGTTCGGCATCGTCGATCACGTCGTAGGGCGGCGAGGTCAACGCGGCGAGAGCCGGCCCTGAGACCGGGAAGCGCGCCGCCCGGAACGGGGTGAGCACGAGTCCCGCGGGAACGGGGACGGGATGATCGGCGTGCAGCATGAGCCGCATCGTAGGACCCGGCCGGTGCCGGCCGGCCGACCCGGGGATCCGCCGGCCGGGTGGGGTGGCGCCGGCGGCCCGTTGGTGGGCGTCATCGGGTATCGCCCGCCGCGGCCGCCGTGAGCGCAGGGCGTGGTGTGTCCGGTCGTGACGGCAAGGCCGCGGGCCACCGGTAGTGATCATTATCCGATCCGGGGGCGTCCCGGCGGGCTTTGCGGCGACACTGGACCCGGGAGTGTCGCCATCCTCGCTGGTGAGAGGAGTGATTACGAAGCGTGATTCCCAGCTCTTGGGATCACGGCTGGTGGGCCTGCCAGGCGCGGCAGAGCCGACCGGAGTGATTCCGTCCACGGCGGTGTTGGTCCGAGGGGGCGGGTTTGCGCTGCGGCGCCGTGCGGCGCAGGCGGTGCTCGCCGGGGACGCTGTCGCAGAGTGGTCCGCCGCGTAGGGGTGTGCGAGCGGCCGGCGCAGCGTAGGTGTTCGTCCACGTGGTGGAGGTGAAGATGGTCGACAAGACCGGCCGCCCGGAAGAGACTCCGGACGAGGGCGCCCCGACGGACAGCATCCGCCCGGGGCCGGCAGGCGAGGTCTACGACTGGTACACCCGCGGGATGGCCCTGCTGGGCCACGGGGACGCCAATGCCGCGGTGCAGTTGCTCGCGCACGCGGTCGCGGCCGAGCCGGCCTCGCCGAGCGTTCGCGAGGCGCTGGGCCGTGCCCAGTTCAGCGCCGGCCAGTACGTCGCCGCCCGGGAGACCTTCGCCTGGATCGTCGACCGTCATCCCACCGACGACTACGCGCAGTTCGGCCTCGGCCTGTCCGCCCGCAAGATCGGCGATCTTCGTGCGGCCGTCGAGCACCTCGCGCTGGCAGTGGCGATGCGCCCGGACATCCGGCACTACGGAGTCGCGCTGCGCGGTGCCCGCGCGGCCCTGGCCCGGGCATGACCGATCGGCTGCCGGGGACGTCCCGGTGGCCACCGTCCCGCGCGGCCGACAGGCCCGCGACCAGCGCGATCCCCGGAGAGTTCGCCGTGTCCCCAGATCTGACCGCCGGCCTGGTGGCCAAGCCCCGCGACGCGGCCGAGGCCGGCCCGCTGCGCGGCACCGACCGACCGCTCGCCGACCTGTTCGACGTCGCCCTGATGGATCTCGACGGGGTGGTGAACCGCGGTGGGTCGGCGGTGCCGCACGCCCCGGAGGCGATCGCCGCCGCGGGCCGTCGCGGCCTGCGCACCGTCTACGTCACCAACAACGCCCTGCGCCCGCCGGCGGAGGTCGCCGACCGGCTGACCGGGTTCGGCGTGCCGGCGCGGGCCGAGGACGTGGTCACCTCCGCGCAGGCCGCGGCGCACGTCCTCGCCGAACGACTGCCCGCCGGCGCCCGGGTGCTCCTGCTCGGCGGGCGCGGGCTGCGCCAGGCGCTCATCGAGGAGGGGCTGACCCCGGTCGACTCCGCCGAGGACGCCCCGGTGGCCGTCGTCCAGGGATTCGACCCCGACCTCACCTACGCCCGCCTGGCCGAGGCGACCTACGCGATCCGGGCCGGCGCCTGGTGGGTCGCGAGCAACGCCGACCGGACGGTGCCGACCGAGCGCGGCATCGCCCCCGGCAACGGCGCCGTGGCCGCGTTCCTGCGCGCCGCGACCGACCAGAAGCCCCTGGTGACCGGCAAGCCGGAGGCGGCGATGCACCGGGAGTCGATGCGGCGCAGCGGCGCCCGCACCCCGATGATCGTCGGAGACCGGCTCGACACCGACATCGAAGCCGGAACCCGGTCGTCCACGCCCACCCTGCTCGTCTTCACCGGGGTCACGACGCCGTCGGAGCTGCTCGCCGCGCCGCCGGAGCACCGCCCGACCTTCCTGGCCGCCGACCTGCGGGGCCTGCTGCGGCCGGCGCCACCGGTGCGGGCGCGGCCGGACGCCGGCAAGCACGCCGCCGCCTGCGGCGGGTGGGTCGCCCGCGTCGACGACGGCGAGCTGAGCTGGTCGGCGAACGACGGGGGCGACGGCATCAACGCCGGCAACGACACCAAGGGTGGCAACGCGAACGGCGGTGACGGCGAGGGCGGCGCGGGGGACGGACTCGACGCGCTGCGGGCCGCGTGCGCGGCGGTCTGGTCCGCTATCGATGTGGGCGTCGCAGTCCACGCGATCGCGGCCGACCGGCCCGCGGGCTGCGCGGACCTGGTCGTACCCACCGTCGCGCCCTGACCTCGGCAGTACGTCGGCAGCGCGGGCACACCCGGCGGCCGGTCAGAGCAGGGAGCGGACCCTCAGCAGGTCGCGCACGCTCGCGTCCACCTTCAGCCGGCCGCTCGTCCAGGCGGACAGCACCGACAACCGCCCCTCGGTGACCGCGATCAGATCGTCGCTGTTCACGGTCAGGGTGATCTGGGCGTCGTCGCGGTGACCCTCGCCGAGGTCGCGCAGGCAGCCGTCGCGCAGCTCACCGGAGAAGGCGGTTCCCAGGTCCGGGATGCGGCAGACGATCGTGCGGTCGGGGGTTCGGGGCGGGCGGCCCTCGGCGGCGAGCCTGTCCAGACGGTCGGCGATGCTACGGAACGCGGTCTCACACTGTGACCTGTCGGCCATCGGGAGCTCCGGCCTCCTTCGGGTCGGTTCGGGGCCTCCCGTCGGCGGGGGCCCTCCCATGGTGCCTTCCATCGGGCGGTAGGCGACGCTCACCGGGCGAGTGGCCGGCGAAGGTGGCGCAGCGCCCGGGCGGACGGGTCGCGAGCGGCACCGCGGCGGATGCGGCGGGTCATGAGATTCGTCGCATGACCCACGTCGTGGGGGAGGCGTCGCACCATCGACGAAAAGTGCGGGAGGCTGACAGAGTGAGCACCGAGAACCTGCCCGCCGAGATCCGGGACGCGCTTACGCGGCTGGACACCCTCGACGTCGTGGCGACGTCGGAACATGTGGAGGTCTTCGAGGAGATGAACCGCCGACTGGCCGACGCCCTGGCCGACCTGGACGGGTCGGGCGGCGGCGCGGCAGCCGAGGTCGATCGGGCGCAGCCACGGCCGGGTCCGGTCCGGCCGGTTCGGTGAGTCGAGCAGGGGGCGTGGTGGCCCGTCGCGTGCGGTTGGACAGCGAGCTCGTCCGGCGTGGACTCGCCCGCTCGCGGGAGCAGGCCGTGGCCGCGATCAACGCCGGCCGGGTCCTGGTCGGCGGCATCCCGGCGACGAAAGCCGCCACGGTCGTCGACGGAACGACATCGATCGCCGTATCCGCGAGCGACGATCCCGGTTGGGCGTCGCGCGGCGCGCACAAGCTGCTCGGCGCCTTCGCCGCCTTCGGCGTCCCCGCCTACGACGCCGAGGCGGTCGCTGCCGAGCCCGTCAATGCCGAGGCGGTCAATGCCGAGCCCAACGCCGCGTCGACCGCGCCGGCCGTGGCGGATCCGGGTGGGTCGCTGGTGGTGGCCGGGCGGCGGTGCCTCGACGTGGGGGCGTCCACCGGAGGGTTCACCGACGTGCTGCTGCGCCACGGTGCGGCGTCGGTCGTCGCGGTCGACGTCGGCTACGGCCAGCTGCTGTGGCGGCTGCGCTCGGATCCGCGGGTGCGGGTGCTCGACCGGGTCAACGCCCGCGCGCTGACCCCGGCCGAGGTCGGCGAGCCGGTCGAACTGGTCGTCGGGGATCTGTCGTTCATCCCGCTGCGGTTGGTGCTGCCGGCGCTGCGGGAGTGCGCGGCGCCGGACGCCGATTTCGTGCTTCTGGTCAAGCCGCAGTTCGAGGTGGGTCGCGAGCGGCTCGGCGCCGGCGGCGTGGTCCGCGATCCGGCGCTGCACGCCGAGGTGGTGCGCGAGGTCGCGGCCGTGGCGGGCGGGCTCGGTCTCGGCGTGCGAGGGGTGACCGCGAGTCCGCTGCCCGGCCCGGCCGGCAACGTGGAGTACCTGCTCTGGCTCGCCGCGGGCGCGCCGCCACTCGACGACGACGCGCTCACCCGCGCCATCGAGGCCGGTCCTGCCGGGAACCGACCGGAGCGTCCGGCATGACCCGGGAGATCCTCGTCGTCACCCATCCACGCCGCTCGATCGTGCGGGAGAGCGCCCAGCGGGTGATCGAGGGGCTGGCCGGCGCCGGGGTGTCGCCGCGGGTGCTGCGCGACGAGGCCGAGCAGCTCGACCTGACCGGCGCGAACGTCGTCCCGCACGACGCGGACGCCGCCGTCGGGGTGGAGATGGTGCTCGTCCTCGGCGGCGACGGCAGCCTGCTGCGCGGGGCGGAGTTCGCCCGCGGCGCCGACGTGCCGCTGCTCGGCGTCAACCTCGGCCACGTCGGTTTCCTCGCCGAGGCCGAACCGGACGCGCTGGAGTCCACCATCGACCACGTCGTCCGCAAGGACTACACGGTGGAGGACCGGATGACCGTCGACGTGACCGTCCGCCGCCGCGGCGAGGTCACCTACTCCGGCTGGGCGCTCAACGAGATGTCGCTGGAGAAGGCCGAACGGGCGCGGATGCTGGAATGCGTCCTGGAGATCGACGGTCGTCCGCTGTCCCGGTGGGGCTGCGACGGGGTGATCTGCTCGACGCCCACCGGATCGACGGCGTACGCGTTCTCCGTCGGCGGCCCGGTGATGTGGCCGGGGGTCGAGGCGCTGCTTGTCGCCCCGATCAGCGCGCACGCGTTGTTCGCCCGGCCGCTCGTGCTCGCGCCGAGCGCGACCGTCGCCGTGGAGATCCTGGAGCCGGTGCCCGGCGTGCTCTACTGCGACGGGCGGCGTCTCGCCGAGGTGCCGCCCGAGTCGCGGGTCGAGGTCGTGCGCGGCCGGCGGCCGGTGCGCCTGGCCGTGGTGCGCCCGCTGCCGTTCACCGACCGGCTCGTCGCCAAGTTCGACCTGCCCGTGGCGGGCTGGCGGGGCCGCAACGAGCGCTGAGCGGCCATCGGACCCGCTGGGGTGGACTCGGGCGGGTCCGTTGACGGTTGTAGACGGTTGTTGACGGTTGAGGATGTCGGCGGACCCGGTGGGGCGGCTAGAGTTCGGGGCGTGCTCGAGGAGATTCGCATCCGCGGCCTCGGGGTCATCGACGACGCTGCCCTCGATCTCGCCGCCGGCCTGACCGTGGTCAGCGGCGAGACCGGCGCCGGCAAGACGATGATTGTGCAGGGCCTGGGCCTGCTCACCGGCGGCCGGGCCGACTACGGCCTGGTCCGGCCGGGGGTGGAGCGGGCGTTCGTCGAGGGGCGCCTGCTCATCCCGGCGGACTCCGCGGTCGCCGCGCGGGTCCGCGACGTCGGCGGCGACCTCGACGACGATCCCGGCGGCGCCGTCCTCGTCGTCGGGCGGACGCTGACGTCGGAGGGCCGCTCCCGGGCACAGGTGGCGGGCCGCTCGGTGCCGGCGAGCCTCCTCGCGGAGATCGCCGAGGATCTCATCGCCGTCCACGGCCAGTCCGAGGCGCAGCGGCTGCTGCGCCCGTCCACGCAGCGCGTGGCGCTGGACCGCTTCGCCGGCCACGCCGTCGCGGGGCCCCTGGCCCGCTACGGCGTGGTCTACACGGAGCTGAGCCGGGTCAGCCGGGCGCTCGCGGAGGTCACCGAGCGGTCCCGGGAACGCGAGCAGGAGGCGGAGCTGCTGCGGATCGGCCTGGCCGAGGTGGAGCGGGTCGAACCGGCGCCGGGGGAGGACGTCACTCTCGACGCCGAGCTGACGAAGCTCGAACACGCCGAGACGCTCGTCCGCACCGCCCGCACAGCCCACGCGGCGCTGATCAGCGATCCCGCGTCCGGCTCCGACGACTCCGGCGCCGTCGACCTGGTTTCCGCCGCCCGCCGCGTCATCGCCGGCGACGCCGACCTCGACGCCGACCTCGCCGCGCTCGGTGCCCGGCTGACCGAGGTGAGCATGCTGCTCACCGACGTCGCCGCCGACCTCGCCTCCTACGCCGAGAGCATCGACGCCGACCCGGAGCGCCTCGCCGACGCCCAGAACCGCAAGGCCGCCCTGACCGGCCTGACCCGCGCGCACGGCACCGACATCGACGGCGTGCTCGCCTGGGCCGACCAGGCCGGCCGCCGGCTGCTGGAGCTCGACGGCGCCGGCGACAGCGCCGAGACCCTCACGGCCCGCCGCGACGAGCTGACCGCCGAGCTCGCCCGCCTCGCCGCCACCCTCAGCGAGGCCCGGTCGGCGGCGGCGGCCCGCTTCGGTGAGGCGGTTGCCGCCGAGCTCGCGGGCCTCGCGATGCCCCGCGCCCGGGTCGAGGCCGCCGTGGCCCAGCGTGACGATCCCGCCGGCCTGCCCGTCGGCGACCGGCTCGTCGCCTTCGGCCCCGCCGGCGTCGACGACGTGGAGCTGCGCCTCATCCCGCATCCCGGTGCCCCGCCCCGGCCGGTGCAGAAGGGCGCCTCCGGCGGCGAGCTGTCCCGGGTGATGCTCGCCATCGAGGTCGTCCTCGCCGCCGACGACGCCGGCTCCACGATGGTCTTCGACGAGGTCGACGCCGGCGTCGGCGGCCGCGCCGCCGTCGAGATCGGCCGCCGCCTGGCCCGCCTCGCCCGCACCCACCAGGTCATCTGCATCACCCACCTGCCGCAGGTCGCCGCGTTCGCCGACCGGCACCTCGTCGTGCACAAGGCCGACGACGGCTCGGTCACCCGCAGCGGCGTCATCACCCTCGACGACGCCGGCCGCGTCCGCGAGCTGTCCCGGATGCTCGCCGGCCAGGAGGAGAGCACGCTGGCCCGCGGCCACGCCGAGGAACTCCTCGCCGCCGCCGCCGCCGACAAGGCCCGACCGTAAGCGCGGGCTTGTCTTAGCGCGCGCTCCAACACCTAGGGTTACCGCTGACGGCGTACGGATCGGCGGGCAGGGAGCAGCGGCATGCACGAGGTCAACCTTGGTGGACTGAACGTTTCGGCCCAGGGGCTGGGCTGCATGGGGATGAGCGAGTGGTACGGCGCCACCGACTGGGACGAGTCGATCGCGACGATCCACCGGGCGCTCGACCTGGGCGTCACGTTCCTGGACACCGCCGACGTCTACGGGGCCGGGCACAACGAGGTGCTGGTCGGGCGGGCCATCCACGACCGCCGGGACCAGGTGCAACTGGCCACCAAGTTCGGCATCGACCGCTCCGGCGGCGACGGCGCCAGGGTCGTCCGCGGGGAACGGGCGTACGTCCAGCGGGCCTGCGACGCCTCGCTGCTGCGGCTCGGCGTGGACGTCATCGACCTGTACTACCTGCACCGGCCGCCGCAGACCGCCGAGATCGAGGAGACGGTCGGGGCGATGGGCGAGCTCGTCGCGCAGGGCAAGGTGCGCTATCTCGGGTTGTCCGAGGTCGACGGCGCGCTGCTGCGGCGCGCGCACGCCGTGCACCCGATCGCGGCGGTGCAGAGCGAGTACTCGCTGTGGACCCGCGATCCCGAGACGTCCGTCCTCGACGCCCTGCGCGAGCTGAACGTCGGGCTGGTGCCCTACTCCCCGCTCGGCCGGGGCTTCCTCACCGCGACCTTCGACGGCTCCGATCTCGGTGCGCTCGACTTCCGGTCGCGCAGCCCGCGTTTCGTCGGGGAGGCCGGCGAGGCCAACCGCGCGATCGTGCAGGCGGTCGCCGACATCGCCGCCCGCAGGAACGCCGCCCCGGCGCAGGTCGCCCTCGCCTGGGTGCACGGGCAGGCCGAGCGGCTCGGTGTCCCGGTGGTCCCGATCCCCGGCACCAAGCGCCGCCGCTGGCTGGAGCAGAACGCCGGCGCCCTCGACCTCACCCTGGACGCCGACGACCTGGCTGTCCTCGACGCCCTCGACGCCCAGGTGGTCGGCGCCCGCTACTGATTCCCATCGTCATCCACCGCGAGCATGGACCGCATCGTCCCCGGATCCTGGGCGCGATCGCCTGACGTGAGTTCGTCTGCTGCGGGTGCGGCGGGCTGTCCTCCTGTGCGGCGGGGCGGGACTGTCACGGTCGGCGGCGGCCGCGTAAGCACGGTTGCTTGCGCCGGTCCGGGTCGGGTCGGGTCGGGGTTGACGACGACGTTCCGTGGCCGGCGAAGGGGCCGGAAGCGGGGATGTGCGTGGGACCGGTGCCACGTGGTCGCTCTGTGTGGACAAACCGGACGCCGAACCCATCAGAGGAACCACGTCGGCGCTCTCCCACGCATGCACCCCGAACACCCGCCAGCCGCCGCCACGCTCTGTGATCGTCGCCGCGAGCCGCGAACTCCTGGACCTCTCTGGCTACTCGGGGTCCCCGTGATGCGCCCAAGGCGTCGCCGGGTGGTGTGTCCAGGAGGATCGCCGGAGGCGATCGAACGAGACCCCATACGGCGGCCTGGAACCCGGGGTCCCCGTGAGGTGCCGGAGGCACCTCACGGGGAAGGTGTTACCGTGAAGTCCCGTGGAGGCGTCGGGTCCGGACCGGCGGCGTGACCACGGGAGTTTCACGTGGGCCAGGTGCATGTTACGAAGCACATCTTCGTCACCGGCGGGGTCGCGTCCAGTCTCGGCAAGGGACTGACCGCATCCAGCCTCGGGCGGCTTCTCAAGGCTCGCGGACTGCGGGTCACGATGCAGAAGCTCGACCCCTATCTCAACGTCGATCCCGGCACGATGAACCCGTTCCAGCACGGCGAGGTGTTCGTCACCGACGACGGCGCCGAGACCGACCTGGACATCGGGCACTACGAGCGGTTCCTCGACGTGAACCTCGACGGCAGCGCGAACGTCACGACCGGCCAGGTGTACTCGGCGGTCATCGCCCGCGAGCGCCGCGGCGACTACCTCGGCCAGACGGTGCAGGTCGTCCCGCACATCACCGACGAGATCAAGGATCGGATCCGGCGGCTCGCCGGCGACAGCGTCGACGTGGTCATCACGGAGGTCGGCGGTACCGTCGGCGACATCGAGTCGCTGCCCTACCTCGAGGCGATCCGCCAGGTGCGCCACGAGGTCGGCCGGGACAACGCGCTGACGGTCCACGTCAGCCTGGTGCCGTATCTGGGTCCGTCGGGGGAGCTGAAGACCAAGCCGACGCAGCACTCGGTGGCGGCGCTGCGCAGCATCGGCCTGCAGCCGGACGCGGTGGTCTGCCGCTCCGACCGGCCGCTGCCCGACGCCCTGAAGAAGAAGATCGCGATGATGTGCGACGTCGACGACGAGGCGGTCGTCGGGGCGCCGGACGCGAGCTCGATCTACGACATCCCGCGGGTGCTGCACCGGGAGGGCCTCGACGCCTACGTGGTGCGCCGGCTGGGGCTGTCGTTCCGCGACGTCGACTGGACCGAGTGGGACACCCTGCTGCGCCGGGTGCATCATCCGACGAACTCGGCGACGATCGCGATCGTCGGCAAGTACGTCGACCTGCCGGATGCCTACCTGTCGGTGACCGAGGCGTTGCGGGCGGGCGCGTTCGCCACCGACACCCGGGTCGACCTGCGGTGGATCACCTCGGACGAGTGCTCCTCTCCGGAGGAGACGGCCGCGCTGCTCGACGGGGTCGACGGGATCATCGTGCCCGGCGGCTTCGGGATCCGGGGCATCGAGGGCAAGCTCACCGCGCTGCGGCACGCCCGCGAGAACGGCCTGCCGACCCTGGGGATCTGCCTGGGCCTGCAGTGCATGGTCATCGAGGCGGCCCGCGGGCTCGCGGGCCTCGAGGGAGCGAACTCCACCGAGTTCGTGCCCGACACCCCGCATCCCGTGATCTCCACGATGGCCGACCAGCACGAGGTCGTCGCCGGCACGAGGGACATGGGCGGCACGATGCGCCTCGGCCTGTACTCGTGCACGCTCGCCCCCGGCACGGTCGCCCGCCGCGAGTACGCGGTGCCGGAGGTCGCCGAGCGTCACCGTCATCGGTACGAGGTCAACAACGACTACCGCGAGCGGCTCGCCGCCGCCGGGCTGGTCTTCTCCGGCACCTCGCCGGACGGCCGGCTGGTCGAGGTCGTGGAGCTGCCCGCCGACGTGCACCCCTACTACGTCGGCACCCAGGCGCATCCGGAGTTCCGGTCCCGGCCGACGCGGGCCCATCCGCTGTTCCGGGGGCTCGTCGCCGCGGCGATCGCGCACGCCGATCGTCGCCGCGGGGTGCTGCCCGTCGACCTGCCGGCCACCGACGCCGCCGCCACGCCCGCCTCGGTGTCCGGGGCCCGCACGGACGCCTCGGCGGTCGGCACCGGGGCCGGGACTGCCACGGCCGGAACCGTGTCCGGCGCTGGGGCCGACACCGGGGCCCGGGCGGGGGCCGCCCTCGCCGAGGGGGCCGAGGACGACGCCGCGGCGCCGGCCGTCGCCGGCGCGGGGCACGCCGGGGGAGCGGGCGGCCCGGGGGGCACATCCGGCCGGGGTGGCGGCGGCCGCCGCGGCGCCGGCAACGCCCGTCCGGGGGCCAGCTCGAACGGCACGGCCGCCCTGGTGTCGCCGTGACCGCCGACGCGCACCGCTACGAGGTCACCGAGAGCACGCTCGCCTACTCCGGGCGGATCATCTCCGTCCGCCGCGACCAGGTGCGCATGCCCGAGGGCGACGTCTCCCAGCGCGATGTCGTCGTCCACCCCGGTGCGGTGGGCGTGGTTGCACTCGACGACGGCGGCCGGGTCGTGATGGTGCACCAGTACCGCCATCCCGTCGGCGGCCCGTTGTGGGAGCTGCCCGCCGGCATCCTCGACGTGCCCGGGGAGCCGGCGTCCGTCGCCGCCGCCCGGGAGCTCGCCGAGGAGGCCGGGCTGCGCGCCGACCGGTACGACCTGCTCGTCGACGTCTGGTCCTCGCCGGGGATGACCGACGAGGCATACCGGGTCTTCCTGGCTCGGGACCTGCACGAGATTCCGGCGGCCGAGCGGTACGTGCCGGTGCACGAGGAGGCCGAGATGGGTCTGGCGCGCATCGACCTCGACGAGGCCGTCGCGCGGGTCCTGCGCGGCGAGATCACCAACGCGATGGCGGTCGTCGGCCTGCTGGCGACGGCGCGGGCGCGGGCGGCGAACTTCGCCGGCCTGCGCCCCATCGACTCCCCCTGGCCGGCCCGACCAGCCCACCGCGGCTAGCGCCGGGCGGGGGAGCGGCGCCATCTGTCTCTTCCACAGGGATAAATCCGGACGCTGAACCCTGTGGAAGAGACATGGAGGCGCTCTCCCAGGCATCCGCTGCCGCACCCGCGCCCGACCCGTGCGTGGGCTCGCCGGTGCTCATGGACGGTCACGAGGGCCCCTAGGGTTCCGTCCAGGCTGGTCAGTCGTTGTGGACCAGGACGCCGGCGGCCTCGTTGACGACGAGGCCCTGCGCGGCGGCGAGGGTCACCGGGTTCAGTGGGAAGGCCTCCGCGACGCCGGGCAGGGTGAACGTTCCGTCCCAGGTCACGGTGAGGGTCACCTGGTACTGCCCCGGCCGGGCGTACTCGTGCGACACGTATGCCTCGGGATGGTCACGCGGGGAAATCGCCGAATCGTAGGGCCGCCCGGGCGCGTCGGGGCCGGTCTCGCCGTCGCCGAACTCCCAGCGGTAGTGGGGGATCGCGCTGATCGTGGCGACGACGGGCTGGTCGACGTTGAACGTGTACGACTCCGGCACGGGCGTGTAGAGGATCGTCGCCAGGTTCGCGAAGCTGCGCCCGGACGGCGCGATGACGATCGACGGTTTCGGTAGGAGCTTGTCCCGCAGGTAGTCGGCGAGCGCCGCCTGCACGGCCGCGAGCGGCACCGCGTTGTCGGGCAGCAGGTAGTTGTTGCACCCGGCCATCGTCTGGTCGAACTGGGCGCGTTCGGCGGGTGTCATCGCCGGGTCCGGGCCGACGAGCTCGTACAGCTCACAGACCGCGGCGGGGTCATCCGGGCAGGCCTGCCCGCAGGATGCCCGCCTCGGGACGCCCCCGTCGGCGCCGTCGGGGATCCGCTCGAGCACCCCGTCGTGGTAACGGTACTGGTAGCCGTTGGCGGTGGCCCGGGTGTCGCAGCTTCCCCAGAGCACGCCGACGCAGGGTACCCGGGTCTCGTCGCCAGGAGCCGCTTCGGCGCGGCCGGCGGTGGACAGGCCCGGCAGCCCCGGGCCGGGCAGCAGACCGCCGACACCCGCGAGCAGCCCGACCATGACGGCGACCACCGCCATCCGGACGAGCCACCGCCGGCCCGACAGCGGACGCGGGTTGGCGAGCGTTCGCCGACCGCAACGGGAGTCCGAGGACGCAGGCGGGGCCGTCATGCCGGCCCCGGGGCGTAGCGCAGGGTCTGGATGCGCCAGCCGTGCTGGGTGAGGGCAAGTTCGGCGGTGGCGGCCCGGGTGGGCACGCCGGGGGCGTCGGCGACGTGGCGTCCGGCGAGGTCCAGCAGCCCGACGGCGCTGGTGTGCAGGGTGAAGGTCACTGCGGCGACGAGCCCGGCCCGGGGCCGGGCGGACAGGTCGGTCAGGCGGTAGGCGGCGGCGTCGGCGTGCAGGCCGCGCTGCTGGAGCGATCGAGTCACCCCGACGTCCAGGGCGCACGGCTGGCAGCCGGCCAGCGCGGTCGGCGTGGTCACGGCGAGCCGGCCGCCCCGGGCGGCGTCGTTGATCTCGCGGAAGTAGGCCTCGACCGTGCGGGCGGCCGCGGCGGGCGCGTCGTCGGAGCCCCCAGCCGGGCCGGCCGCCGTTGCGGAGGAGCCGCCAGCGGAAGGGTTACCGACGGACGAGCCACCGACAGACGAGCCACCGACGGGCGGGTTGCCGACGGGCGGGTTGCCGGCGGACGCCGCGTCCGGGCGGGCGGGGACGGCCGCGCCAGCGGGCTCGTGGCCGTCGCCGCCACAACCCGCGAGCAGGCCCGCTCCCGACAGGAGGGCAAGTGTCGTGACGGCGGTGATGACGACCCCCAGCCGTGCGGCGTAGCGTGACGATTCGGCGTCCGTCCGCACAAGTCGCCAGAATAGCCGCAGGAGCCCGGCATGTGGATAGGCGCCAACGGAGAACGATGCGCAGGTCCTACTATCAGTTTGATGATGGGAGCCACCGGCGGCGACCGGACATTCCGGATGCGCCCTCCCGCTGCGGCGGGCGGGCCGGTCGAGGCGGTGCGGCTGGGAACGCCGCCCGGCGGCAGCGGGCCCGCCCGCGCCCTCGATCATCCCGTGCCCTCGCAGCGGGGCACGCCCGGGAACATCATCGCGCGTTATCTCCATCATCTGGAGGGCGAACGGGGACTCGCCCAGAACTCCGTCCTTGCCTACCGTCGCGATCTGCGCCGCTACCTGAGCCATCTGTCGGCGCATGGCCTGTGCTCGTTGGACGCGGTCGGTGAGGCAGAGGTTGCCGGCTTCGCCGCGGCATTGCGTGCGGGGGACGACACCCATCCGCCGCTCGCCGCGGCATCGGTGGCGCGGATGCTCGTCGCGGTGCGCTCACTGCACCGCTTCGCCGCCGAGGAGGGGGACGTCAGCGAGGACGTGTCCCGTCCGGTGCGACCGCCGACGCCGCCCCGCAAGCTGCCCAAGGCGCTCTCCGTGGACCAGGTGACCGCGGTGCTCGCCGCGGCCGCGGGCACCGCGCAGGCGGGGGTGGCGGGGGTGGCGGACCGGGCCGAGGATCCCGCGCCGGCGGCGGTGGAACCCGCCGAAGCGGTCCGCCGGCTGCGCGCCACGGCGCTGCTGGAGCTGCTCTACGGGACCGGTGCGCGGATCTCCGAGGCGGTCGGGCTGGACGTCGACGATCTCGACCTGGAGGCTGCCGCGGTGCGGCTGCACGGCAAGGGCGGCCGGGACCGGATCGTTCCCCTGGGCCGGTGCGCCGTGACCACGCTCGCGGACTACCTGCGCCTGGGCCGGCCGAGCCTCGCGGGGCCCCGGTCGGGGGCGGCGGTCTTTCTCTCCCGGCGCGGCAACCGGCTGTCCCGGCAGAGCGCGTGGACGGTGCTGCGGACCGCGGCTGCCCAGGCCGGGGTCGACGGCGTCTCACCGCATGTGCTGCGGCATTCCTTCGCCACCCACCTGCTCGACGGGGGAGCAGACGTCCGGGTTGTCCAGGAGCTGCTGGGCCACGCATCGGTCAGCACCACCCAGATCTACACCCTGGTGACGGTGGATCGGCTGCGAGAGGTGTATGCGACGTCACATCCCCGGGCGCTGGGCACGGGTCCGCCCGCCGCCGGCGGCGGTGGCTGGATTCCCGGGCCCCCGGCCGGTGGATGAGGAACCCCACCGGCGCCGCTGCGGCCGCGCCGGTCGTGCCCCGATCGGCCGGCACGGTACTCGGCCGGCACGCTACTCGGGCGGCACAGCACTCGGGCGGCACGGCATCGCGCGGGCGGCCCTGCCGCCGGTAGCGACCGAGCGTGCCCGGAACCGGCCGTTCAGGACGGGGTGTAGGGCCCCAGGCTCGGCATGCCGTTCGACGGCGCCGACGTCGGCACCCCGCCGACTCCGCCGACCGCCTGCGTGCTGCGCTCGGCGAGAGTCTCGCCCACCTTGCGTGCGATCGCTTCCATCAGGCGCAGCGCCTGCGGCAGCGACAGGTTCAGCACCACTTCGCTGTCGTTCGTCATCGCGAAGCGAACCGATACGTCCGCCATTGCTCGACCTCTCTCGCCTGATTCGGAAGATCTGCTCGATGCGTGTGGAACGGAACGGTACGGCCCATCTGGGACCAATGCACGCCCGGGGTTGCCGTGGATGCCACCGGTCTCGCTCGGCGTATGCGCTCGATCACCTATTGTGGTGGTCCAGGTGTTGTAGCTGTCAGTCACGTGCGCTGCTCCTCTGCCGGTAGCGACGTGTGTGGGCCCCGTCGGGTGTGGCCGAAGTCCCGGCCGGTTGGGGGCGGGTGAAGCAAACACGTAGCTGTCCCGTTGTTCATGCATAGTCCCTCATTGCCCCCAGCTGTCCGCGGGGGGGTGGGCTCGTGGCTGGACGTCGCGCCGGAGGGTGAACGTCCCGGTTCCCACCGTTCGGCAAAGGTCCGGGAACGGATTCACGGCCGGTCATGGATTCGCGCGGCGAACGGCCCGGTCGGGCAGGATGACAGGGTGACTTCGACTGACCGCGTCCTCCCGGACGTCCCCGCACTGACGATCGGCATCCTCGGCGGCTCGGGGCCGCAGGGCGGCGGCCTGGGCCTGCGCTTCGCCGCAGCCGGCCACCTTGTCCTGATCGGCTCCCGGTCGACCGAGCGCGGCCAGGAGGCGGCGGCCAAGCTCGCCGGCCCCGGGCGTCGCATCGAGGGCGCCGACAACGCCACCGTCGCGCAGCGTGCCGACGTCGTGATCGTCGCCGTCCCGTGGGACGGTCACCGGGAGACGCTCGAGGCGCTGCGGGAGCCGCTCGCCGGGAAGATCGTCATCGACTGCGTCAATCCGATGGGCTTCGACTCCGGCGGCGCCTTCGCGCTGGCGGTGCCCGAGGGCAGCGCCGCCCAGCAGGCCGCCGCCGTCCTGCCGGACAGCACCGTCGTGGGCGCCTTCCACCATGTCTCCGCCGTGCTGCTGGCCGACGAGTCGGTCGCGAAGATCGACACCGACATCCTCGTGCTCGGGGACGACCGGGCCGCCACCGACCTGGTCGCCGCGCTCGCCGAGCGCATCCCCGGGATGCGCGGCATCTACGCCGGCAAGCTGCGCAACGCCGGCCAGGTCGAGGCGCTGACCGCGAACCTGATCTCGGTCAACCGCCGCTACAAGTCGCACGCCGGCCTGCGCATCACCGACGTCTGACCACCGCGCGGGCGATGCAGACAGGGCCCCACCCGGGCGCACCTCACCGCGACGACCTGAGCCGCGACGACCTCGGCCACCCGGTGCGGATTTCCGCACCGGTGGGCCGGGTGGTCTCGCTCGTGCCCAGCCTGACCGAGTCGATCGCCCTTTCCGCGCCGGGACTGCTGGTGGGGGCGACCGACTGGTGCAGTCATCCGCCGGGGCTCGCGGTGGCCCGGGTGCGCGGAACGAAGAATCCGGACGTCGACGCGGTCGTTGCGCTCGCCCCGGACCTGGTCTGCGCCAACGCCGAGGAGAACCGCGAGTCCGACCTCGCCGCTCTGCGCGCCGCCGGGCTCGCGGTGTGGGTGACGGCGCCGAATACCGTCGAGGCGGCCCTGGACAGCCTCGATCGGATGCTGCGGCTGGCCTGCGGACTACCGCGCCCCGCCTGGCTCGACGCCGCCCGGGCGGCCTGGGCCGACACCGCCGCCGACGCAGCCAGCACTGCCACCAACGCGGCCGCCACCAACGCGGCCGTCACCAACGCGGCCGTCACCAACGCGGCCGTCGGCGATGCCGTGCGCCCCGGCGCGCGCCGCCGCGCCCTGGTGCCGATCTGGCGCCGCCCGTGGATGGCGGTCGGGCGCGACACCTTCGCCGGCGACGTGCTGCGCCGCCTCGGGGTGGACAACGTGCTGGCGGACTCCCCGCAGCGCTACCCGCGGTTTGATCCGGCCCACCTCCCGCCGCACGACCTCGTCGTGCTGCCCGACGAGCCGTACGCCTTCAGCCCCACCGACGGGCCCGAGGCGTTCGCCGCCCCCGCGGTCTGCGTCCCCGGCCGCCTGCTGACCTGGTACGGACCGTCGCTGGCGGCGGCGCGCCACGAACTCGCGGCGGCGCTGGCCCGCGCCTGACCGCCCGACCCCGGCGCGCCGGAGTCTCGGGCCGGGGCGGAGCCGGTGGACGGGCGGTCGGTGGCCGGATCGCGGCGTCCGCGACCGGCCACCGACCGTCGGCATCAGCGGGCGATCAGTAGCTGTGTTCGACCGTCGGGTACTGGCCGCCGCGCACCTCGTCGCGGTAGGTGCGCACGGCGTCGCCGAGCACGGTGCGCAGGTCGGCGTATCGCTTCACGAAGCGGGGGACATGGCCGCCGCTCAGCCCGGCCATGTCCTGCCAGACCAGTACCTGCGCGTCGCAGTCGGCGCCGGCGCCGATCCCGACCGTGGCGATGCGCAGTTCCTTGGTGGCGCGCGCGGCGAGATCCGCGGGCACGACCTCCAACACGACCGCGAACGCGCCGGCGGCCTCGATCGCCAGCGCGTCGGCGAGCAGGACCTCGCCCGCCTCGTCTCGGCCCTGCACCCGGTAGCCGCCCAGGGCGTGGATGCTCTGCGGGGTCAGGCCGAGATGACCGATCACCGGGATGCCCGCACCGACGAGCGCGGCGACCGCCGGAGCGACCCGCGCGCCGCCCTCGAGCTTCACCGCCTGGGCGCCGCCCTCCTTGAGGAACCTGGTGGCGGTCGCGAGCGCCTGTTCCGGGCCGGCCTGGTACGACCCGAACGGCAGGTCGGCGACGACCATCGCGTGCGGCGCGCCGCGCACCACGGCGCGCACGAGCGGGATCAGCTCGTCGACCGTGACCGGCACGGTCGTGTCGTAGCCGTAGACCACGTTGGCGGCCGAGTCCCCGACCAGGAGGACGGGGATCTCGGCCTCGTCGAAGACGGTGGCGGTGGTGAAGTCGTACGCGGTGAGCATCGACCATTTCTCGCCCCGGCTCTTCGCCGCCGCCACGTCGCGGACCGTGAACCGCGACCGGCGCGGCGGCCGGGTTTCGGCCGGCGCGCCGTAGAGCGTCGCCGCCGTGCCCGGAGAGTCCGCGGGCCGCGGGTGGTCGTCGGATGTCTGATTGCGGACAGTGCCTGACGAATCCATGAGCACTCCTGATGCGTCCGTCCGGGCGCTGGGCGTCCCGGCGTGCTGTCCATGCTGCCACGGTCGGGCCCACCCGCCGAGTGGGCGAAACCGGTGCGCACCGCACACCTGGGCGGAATGGAATCGCCCGCCACGCCGCTGCCATGGCAAACGGATGCGTCTGGGCCGCCGGGCACGTATGCTGATCTTGAAATGCGGCGGGAACAGACGGCGCGACCAGGTAGCGGGTGGCCTATCCATGCGGATGCATCGGCACGGTGGTGACGGGATGGATGGCAGAGCAGACGGAGGACGCGCCGGATGACGACCGCGGATGCGCGCCCCCCGCGTCCCCGGCGTCCGGCCGATCGTGTGCCCTCCGGAGTGAAGCCCGCGCGCTCTCCCGGCCGGCCCCGGGATCCCCGCTGCGATGAGGCGATCCTCGACGCCGCCCTGCACGAGCTGGCCACCGTCGGGTTCGCCGGCCTGTCGATGGAGGCGGTGGCGACCGGCGCCGGCGTCGGCAAGGCCACCGTCTACCGGCGGTGGCCGACGAAGGACGCCCTGATCGTCGACGCTCTGGACACGCTGGCCGACAGCGTGGACGCCGTCGAGACCGGCTCGCTGCGCGATGACCTCGTGGCCTGGCTCAACGCCCTGCGCCGGCACAACATCCAGTCCTTGTCCGGGCGCATCCTGCCCAGGCTCGCCGCGGAGCGGTCCACCCATCCGGAGCTGTTCGCCACCTACTCGCAGAAGGTGATCGAGCCGTCCCGGCAACGCGCGGCCGATCTCCTGCGCCGGGGCATCGACTCGGGGGAGCTGGCCGCCGATGTCGATGTCGACCTGGTCGTCGACATGCTCATCGGTCCGGTCGCCTACCGCCAGTACATGAGTGGCAATCGTGAGGTGAGCGGCACTCGCATCGGCACGATCGTCGACACCGTGCTCGGTGGCATCCTGCGCCGCGACCCCGGGCTGCCGGGAACCGATGCCGGCCCGGAGGCCGCCCCCGGCGCCGACGACCCGGACGGCGGCCCGCGGGGCCCGGCCCGCCCTGACGGGCCGGATTCGGCGGGACCTGCGGGTTCGGCTGGCCCCGCGGTCCCGGTCGGCGCCGCGGGGACCGCGGGTTCCACGGGCTCGGGCACGCCCGCCCATCCGGGCGCGGGCGGCGGGTCGGACTCCGGCGTCTACCCGGTCGGCGGTCCGTACCCGGTGGGCGGTCCGTACCCGGTGGGCGGTCCGTACAGCGTCGGCGGGCCCTACGGCGCCGGCGGTCCGTACAGCGCCGGTGGGCCCAATGGCGTCGGCGGTTCGCGTGGCCACGGCGGGGTGTACCCGACCCGGGCCGTGCGTGGCGTGGCCGGCCGGCATGGCTCCGGCGGGACGCACCGGCTGACCGGGCCGGTCGTCACCAACGGGCGTGGCGGGGCGGACTCGTCACCCTGAGTACAAACGCCTTGGGGGCCCTGCGCGGGCGCGAGTAGCATCGCGATCGGGCCAGGAAGGCCCGCCGTGGGGCCGCCCGCAGGGCCGGCGACACGTCGTCGGCGCGGTGATCCCCGCGCGTGTGTTCTATCGCAACAGGAGACTTTCGGTGTCCGACGTCCGCGTTACCGTCCAGCACGCCCAGCGTAGCGATCCGCGGGTGGTGCCGACCGGGACGACGGCCGCCGACCTGTTCGCCGACGACCGCGACGTCATCGCCGCCCTGGTGGACGGCCAGCAGCGTGATCTCGCGCATGTCCTCGACGACGGCGCCGTCGTCGAGCCCATCGCGATCGACTCGCCGGCCGGCCGGGCCATCGTGCGGCACTCCGCCGCGCACGTCGTCGCCCAGGCCGTCCAGGGACTGTTCCCGAAGGCCCGGCTCGGCATCGGCCCGCCCATCGACAACGGCTTCTACTACGACTTCGACGTCGAGACGCCGTTCACCGCGGATGACCTGAAGGCCATCGAGAAGAAGGCCCAGGCCATCATCAAGGCGGGCCAGCGGTTCTCGCGGCGGGTGGTCACCGAGGAGCAGGCCCGCGCCGAGCTCGCCGCCGAGCCGTACAAGATCGAGCTGATCGGGCTGAAGTCGAGCGCGGGCGACGACGCCGAGGCCAGCGTCGAGGTCGGCGCCGGCGAACTGACGATCTACGACAACCTCGACGCGAAGACCGGCGAGCTGTGCTGGAAGGACCTCTGCCGGGGACCGCACGTGCCGAGCACCCGGTCGATCCCGGCGTTTGCGCTCCTGCGCTCGGCGGCGGCCTACTGGCGGGGCAGCGAGAAGAACCCGCAGCTCCAGCGCATCTACGGGACCGCCTGGGAGTCCCGCGACGCCCTCAAGGCTTACCAGTCCAGGCTCGCCGAGGCCGAGAAGCGCGACCACCGTCGCCTCGGCGCCGAGCTGGACCTGTTCTCCTTCCCGGCCGAGATCGGGCCGGGCCTGGCCGTGTTCCACCCCAAGGGCGGCGCGATCCGCACCGCCATGGAGGACTATGCGCGGCGCCGGCACATCGAGGGTGGCTACTCGTTCGTCAACACCCCGCACATCACCAAGTCGGACCTGTACGAGATCTCCGGTCACCTGGACTGGTTCGCCGACGGCATGTACCCGCCCATGGAGCTCGACGGCGGCACCGACTACTACCTCAAGCCGATGAACTGCCCGATGCACATCCTGATCTACCGGTCGCGGGGCCGGTCGTATCGGGAGCTGCCGCTGCGGCTGTTCGAGTTCGGCACGGTCTACCGGTACGAGAAGTCCGGTGTCGTGCACGGCCTGACCCGGGTGCGCGGGCTCACCCAGGACGACGCCCACCTGTTCTGCGCCCGCGAGCAGCTCCCCGCGGAGCTCGACAGCGTGCTGAACTTCGTCCTGGGGTTGCTGCGGGACTACGGGCTCAGCGACTTCTACCTGGAGCTGTCGACCAAGCCGGAGGGCAAGGCCGTCGGCACCGACGCCGAATGGGAGGAGGCCACCGAGCTGCTGCGGGCCGCGGCGCAGAAGCAGGACCTGGAGCTCGTCATGGACCCGGGCGGCGGCGCGTTCTACGGCCCGAAGATCTCCGTGCAGGCCCGCGACGCCATCGGCCGGACCTGGCAGCTGTCCACCATCCAGGTCGACTTCCAGCTACCGCAGCGCTTCGACCTGGAGTACCAGGCCGCGGACGGCACCCGCCAGCGCCCCTTCATGATCCACCGAGCGCTGTTCGGGACCATCGAGCGGTTCCTCGCCATCCTGCTCGAGCACTACGCCGGGGCGCTGCCGCCGTGGCTGGCTCCGGTCCAGGTGATCGGCATCCCGATCACCGACGAGCACGTGCCCTACCTCGACGCCGTCGCCGCGAAGCTGGCCGCCCACGGCCTCCGGGTGGAGGTCGACTCCGCCGACGACCGGATGCAGAAGAAGATCCGTACGGCGCAGAAGCAGAAGGTCCCCTTCATGCTGCTCGCCGGGGACGAGGACGTCGCCAAGGGCGCGGTGTCGTTCCGGTTCCGCGACGGCTCCCAGCGCAACGGCGTGCCCGTCGACGAGGCCGTCGCCGAGATCCTCGACGCCGTCACCCGCCGCCTCCAGGTCTGACCGCCGCCCCTTCACGTCCTACCCGGGTACCGACGTGGAGGGACAGCCCGTGTCCAGATGAGCTCGCCTTCCGGAATCGCATTCAGTGCGCGAATCCGCCCCGATACCGACTGGTTACACTCGCGCGAAGATGTTGCCGTGAGGGGTGGGGGAGGCGGGGGCACTGGATCCGGCATGGCGTAGGCGGGCCGACCATTGGGCGGCTGTCGCCCGTGAACGTGGCACCGACGCCGACGTGCTGCACGCGCAGTCGCGTCAGCTCGCGGCGCTGTACTTCATGGGATATGTCGTCGAGGCTTACGCCAAGGCGCTTGCCTCGGCCCGCGGCAAGTCGGCGAAAAAGATACATGAACTTATGCCGCTGCTTGAGGACTGCGGCATCCATCGGACCGATCTTCCGGGAGATCTACGTACCTACGCCGACGAGCGTACGGTCACCATGCGGTACGACCCCACGCTTTCTCCCGACATCGATTACGCCACCGAGCTGGCGCGGGCCCGGCGGCTCGCCGCCTACCTCGGGCTTCGGCTCCGACGGTTAGGATGATCTCGTCGCGCTCCTGGCGCGCGAAGGCGTAGCCAGCACGATCACCGACAAGGGCGGGAGGCGTGGACATGCCGAACAGCGCCCAGGAGGCGGCGGATCGGATCCGCGTGGCCGTCCTGAGTCGGCTGCGCGCACGCGACCACCTGGCGCAGGTGCAGGTGGCGCCGGACCCGTTCCGTGGCTATCGGATCCGGGTGGTCACCCGACTTTTCTACGATCAGATTCCGGCCGAGCGACGTTCACTTGCGCTCGGCTCAGTTCTGCCGGATTCTGAAATCGCAGCCATCGGTCTTCTCACGCCCGATGAGGCAGCCGCGTCAGCGGCCGAGGGAACGGCGGACATCCTGCGGCACGAGGCGTTGGAGCTGCCGTTGTGGCCGGATTCGCTTGCGCGCGGCCAACAGGAGCCGATCGAGGTCCGGCTGCCCTCCCGCTCGGACGACTTTCTTTCCGAGCCGCTGGTCGCGACGTTCTACTCCCTACGCGGTGGTGTCGGAAGGTCGACGTCGCTCGCCTATACCGCCCTGTTGCTCTCTCGCGAGCACCGGGTCCTCTGCCTCGACATGGACCTGGAGGCCCCCGGTCTCGCGGCGCTCTTCGACGTCGAGCGCGACGTGGAGCCTGGACGGGGCATCGTTCCCTTGTTGCTGGAGTCCGACATCGCCGGGCAGGTCCCGGACGTGACGCCCCATCTGCTGCGTGTGCACCCCGACCGTGAGCTCTACCTGCTTCCCGCCGGTCACCCGGACGCCAACTATGCCCGCCAGCTCGCCCAGCTCGACCCGGCGGCGTGGTACCGGGAGGAGAACAACCCGCTGCGGGATCTGATCGCTGCGGTAGGCCGGCTGCGGATCGCCCCGCAGATCGTCCTCATCGACGCGCGGACCGGAATCAGCCCGCTGTCGGCACCGCTGCTGTTCGACGTTGCCGACATCGCCGTCGTGACCTTCTTTCCGCATCCGCAGGCGCGGGTGGGGACGCGGGCGTTGACGCGGGCGCTGCTGGCCGCGAGGTCCGAACGTTCCTATACGCCCGAACCACGGTTTGTCGTCAGTCCGGTGCCCGGCGCGGGAGCGCCGGAGATCCGGAGGCGTTACGAGGACCGGGCCGCCGACTGGATCGGCGAGTGGCTCGCGCCCGCGGTCGTCGAGGGCGGCCAGGCCGCCTTCGGAGAGGTCGAGGAGCTCATCCACGTCGTCGGCTACAGCGAGGATGTGGCTGGAACCGACAGCGTGGTCACCGAGACCGGGATCGGCGCTTACGCGCCGATCAGTGAATGGATCAAGGGTTTCGTCCCGGGATCGGCAGCCGAAGAACTCGGTGCCCCGGTGGTGTCGGTCGCGCTCGTGTCGACCTCGAAATCCGCCGCCCTGGCCGAGCTGCGGTTCTCGGCCGGCGCTGCCGAGGACCAGTCGGACGTCGAATTCCAGGAGACGTTTCTCCAGACCGAGACGGTCGGGCGGGCCACCCGGGCAGACATCCCGCTTATCCTGGGGCGCAAGGGCACCGGCAAGACGGCGCTGTTCCGCCGGCTCGCCACCGCGGGCGGGAGCGTCGTGGTGACCAGCCCCCCCGACCTGCCCATGCGCCGTCCATGGATGCCATCCAGCGATACGTACAAGGCGGTGGGTACGGCACTCTCGGACGGTGGCAATGACTGGCGGGTGGCCTGGACGTTGGTGATCGGTGTGGCGATCCTGCTCCGCGGGGGAGACCGCCATACTGTGCCCGCCGCCTTCGGTGAGCTGGCCTGCAAGGCGAAGGACGAGTCGGAGTACACCGCGCTCGATCTGGTCGAGGACGTGCGCACGATGCTCGCGGCCCGTGACGTCGGCCTTGTCTCCTGGCAGTGGCTTCGGGAGCTGGACGCGACGATGCCGCGTGACACCCTCCTGCTGTTCGACGGTCTGGATGCGGGCTTCGGGCGCACCCCGGAGGATCTGGAAAGACGCCGCGACGGCGTCGGTGGCCTGCTGTCGCTGGTATCCGAGCGGGGGGACGAGCTGGTGAACCTCCGGCTGAAGATCCTGCTCCGAGACGACATCTGGCGCGCCGTCCAGCTCCCGAACAAGTCCCACTTCTTCGGCCGCGACGCACGGCTGTCCTGGGCGAACCAGACCGACTATCTCAAGGTGATCGTCAAACAGGCGCTGCGGGTTCGGGAAGTTGCCGAACTGGTCGGGCAGAGAATGTCTGATATCGGCTCGGCTGCGCTTTCGCCGGCCGTGGTCGATTCATGGCCGCAGTCCCGGGTGATCGATGCCTGGCGCGTGCTGGTGGGGGAGCGGATCTCCGGAGACAAGACCGCCTTCACCTACAACTGGGTATGGCGTCGACTGGCGGACGGCAACGGGGATCATTCGCCCCGATCGCTGGTCCGGCTGTTCGATCGCGCTCTGGGGCGGGAGCGCGGATGGTACCCGGCATCGCCGTACGAGCGAAGCCTGATCCGGCCCAGGGCGCTGGTGGAATCGCTGGACGACATCAGCGACCAGGAGATGGTCTCGCTGGAGGAGGAGTTCGCCGAACTCGTCCCGCTGTTCGACGCGCTGCGGGAGATCGGGCGCACGCCGTTCCCGGCCGGCGAGCTCGCGGTGGACTCGGATGTGGTCAGCCTGGGGTTGGAGGTCGGCCTGTTGCACATCGACTCCGGCACGCGGGACGAGGCCGAGCGTTATCGCGTCCCGGAGCTCTACCGGAAGGCGCTGGGAATGGGGCGCAAGGGTCAGGCCTGAGTTCCGTCTCTGCCTCGCTCCGCCGGCAGCATGATCCGCGGTGCGGCTGTGGGTTGCGGGGTAGACCGTGCTGTAGGTGCTGGGGGCAGGATGTGACGCGCTGTTGGCGGGCCGGTTGCCGGCACGCAACATCACGGCGGCGGAGCGATGTCCTCGCTATGGTCGGGTCAGGCTGACCGGGCGGCCCGTATGGTCGAGTCCCCACCTCAGCGCGGAGGCACCATGGACAAGCAGCAGGAGTTCGTTCTACGGACTCTGGAGGAGCGGGACATCCGCTTCGTTCGGCTCTGGTTCACCGACGTGCTCGGCTACCTGAAGTCGGTGGAGATCGCGCCCGCCGAGCTCGAGGGCGCGCTCGCCGAGGGCATCGGTTTCGACGGCTCCGCGATCGAGGGTTTTGCGCGGGTGCACGAGGCCGACATGCTGGCCCGGCCGGACCCCTCCACGTTCCAGGTGCTTCCGTGGCGCGGTGAGCATCCGCTCACCGCTCGGATGTTCTGTGACCTGATCATGCCGGACGGGGCGCCGGCCGCCACGGACTCGCGGTGGGTACTGCGCCGCGCCCTGGCCCGGGCGGCGGATGCGGGTTTCACCTTCTACACGCATCCCGAAATCGAGTTCTTCCTGCTCAAGGAGCCGCCGAAGCGCGGTGGCCCGATGCCGGCGCCGGTCGACGAGTCGGGGTATTTCGACCTCACGCCGAACGACATCAGCCATGACTTCCGCCAGCAGGCGATCAGCATGCTGGAGCGGCTGGGTATCTCGGTGGAGTTCAGCCATCACGAGGTTGCGCCCGGGCAGCAGGAGATCGACCTGCGTTACGCCGACGCCCTCACCATCGCGGACAACATCATGACCTTCCGGCAGGTGGTGAAGGAGGTGGCACTGCGGCAGGGAATCTATGCCACCTTCATGCCGAAGCCGTTCGGCGATCAGGCCGGTTCGGGCATGCACACTCACCTGAGCCTTTTCGAGGGTGACCGCAACGCGTTCCACGACCCGACCGACGAATACCAGCTTTCGAAGGTCGCGAAGGCGTTCATCGCCGGCCTGCTCACGCACGCCGCGGAGATCACCGCGGTGACGAACCAGTGGGTGAACTCCTACAAGCGGCTCATCGGCGACCAGCGCCTCGGTGAGGTGCTGGAGGCGCCCGCTTACGTGTGCTGGGGCCACAACAACCGGTCGGCCCTGGTGCGGGTGCCGCTGTACAAGCTGCACAAGTCGCAGGCCACCCGGGTGGAGTTCCGGCTGCCGGACAGCGCCTGCAACCCTTACCTCACCTTCGCCCTGGTGCTGGCCGCCGGGCTGCGGGGTGTTCAGGGCGGTTACGATCTGCCCGCGCCGGCGGCCGACGACGTGTGGACGCTTACCGACGTCCAGCGTCAGGAGCGGGGAATCACCGCCCTGCCGGGCTCGCTGGCCGAGGCGATCACGGTGATGGAGCGCTCCTCGCTGGTGCGCGAGACCCTCGGCGACGAGCTGTTCGAGTTCTTCCTGCGGAACAAGCGGGCCGAGTGGCAGGACTACCGCCGGCAGGTGACGCCGTTCGAGATCGACCGCTACCTGCCCGTGTTGTGAGCGTTCCGGCATGCGTGTCGAATGGCCGGGGATCTCGACCGGGTCCGGCGCGCCGCCCGCGGCGGACCATCCGCGCGGCAGCTCGGTAGCCGCCCAGCTCGCGCGCCTCGGCTTCAGCGACGTCGACCAGGTGGCGGCGACCATGGAGCGGCTCGGCCTGCTCGGCGGTTCGGCGGCGCCGACCGGTGGGGATGGGCCGACCGGTGGGGATGGGCCGACCCGTGGGGATGGGCGGCCCGGCTCCGGCGGGGAGGTCCGGCTCGCGGCGAACGTCGTGGTCGGCGCGCTGGCCGCGGCGGCCGACCCCGACCTGGCGCTCGCCGCGCTGGACCGGCTCATCGACGCGCTCGGCCCGGCCGACGGGCAGGCACTCGTCGCGGACCTGGCCGGGCACGCCGGGCTGCGGGACCGGCTGTGCGCCGTGCTCGGCGCGAGCCGCGCACTCGGCGATCACCTGGCCCGCCATCCCGTGGACTGGCGGGTGTTGCGGCCCGACGAGCTGGTCGGCGCCCCGCCCGAGGCCGGCCGGGTCCGGGCGGCACTGCTGCGCGCGGTCGGCGCGGACCCCGCCGATCCGGCGCCCTGCGCCGCCGACGACCGGCCGGCGACCCTCGACGCGCTGCGCGTCGCCTACCGCCGGGCGCTGCTCGTCGTCGCTGCGCGGGACCTCACCGGCGCGGTGGCGCTGGACGACGCCACCGCGGAGCTCGCCGACCTGGCCGGCTCGGCACTCGACGCGGCGCTGGCGATCGCCCGCGCCGGCCTCGACCCGAACCTGCCCGCGGTCCGGCTCGCCGTCATCGGCATGGGCAAGTGCGGGGGCCGGGAGCTGAACTACGTCAGTGACGTCGATGTCCTGTTCGTCGCCGAGCCGGTGGCGGGCGGCGAGGCGGCCGATGCGGAGACGGCGCTGCGGGCCGCGACGCGGATGGCCGAGGGGCTGGTACGGGCGGCGGGGCTGGCGACCTCCGCGGGCGCGTTGTTCCAGGTCGACGTCGGCCTGCGCCCGGAGGGCCGCGACGGCGTCCTGGTGCGCACCCTCGACAGCCACCGCACCTACTACCGTCGCTGGGCCCGGACCTGGGAGTTCCAGGCCCTGCTCAAGGCCCGCCCGATCGCCGGCGACCTGGTGCTCGGCGCGGAGTTCTGTGCCATGGTCGCGCCGCTGGTCTGGACCGCCGCCTCTCGGCCGGACTTCGTCGCCGACGTGCGGGCGATGCGCCGGCGGGTCGAATCGTCGCTGTCGCGCGCGGAGGCGGAGCGCAACCTCAAGCTCGGCCCGGGCGGGCTGCGCGACGTCGAGTTCGCCGTCCAGCTCCTGCAGCTTGTTCACGGCCGGGTGGACGCGAAGCTGCGGGAGCGCTCGACGCTCGCCGCCCTCGACGGCCTCGCCCGCGGTGGGTACGTGGGCCGGCGCGACGCCGCCGACCTCGCCGAGGCGTACCGCTTCCTGCGCAACGCCGAGCACCGGCTCCAGCTTCAGCGCCTGCGCCGGGTGCACAGCCTGCCGCGAGATCCGGGCGAGCTGCGCTGGCTTGCCCGGTCGATGGGGATGCGTACCGCCCAGGACTTCGCCGACGCCCACGCCCGGATCGTGCGCACCGTGCGGTCACTGCACCAGAAGCTGTTCTACGCCCCGCTGCTGGAGGCGGTCGCCCGGCTGTCGACCGAGGAGGTCCGGCTGTCCCACGCCGAGGCGCAGCAGTGGCTCGCCGCGCTGGGATTCGCCGCCCCGGACCGCTCCCTGCGCCACATCGAGGCGTTGATCAGCGGGGTGAGCCGGACGGCCGCGATCCAGCGGCATCTGCTACCGACGTTGCTGCCGACCCTCGCCGACGCGCCCGATCCCGACGCGGGCCTGCTGGCCTACCGCCGGGTCAGCGAGGCGCTCGGCCGCGCCCCCTGGTACCTGCGGCTGCTGCGCGACTCCGCCGGCGCCGCCGACCGGCTCGCCCGGGTCCTCGCCTCCAGCCGGTATGTCGCGGATCTGATGACGCGGGCGCCCGAATCGGTCCGGCTGCTGCGCACGGAGGCCGACCTCGTCCCCGTGCCGCGCGAGACGCTCAGCCGAACGATGCTCGCGATCGCACACCGCAACCCCGACTGGGAGGACGCCGTCGGCCGGGCCCGGGCGGTGCGCCGGGAAGAGCTGGTCCGGGTCGCCTGCGCCGATCTGCTCGGCCTGCTCGACGTGGCCGCGGTCGGGCGGGCCCTGGCGGACGCCGCCGCCGCCACCGTCGCCGCGACGCTGCTCGTCGCGGAGCGCCGGATCGCCGGGGGAGATCCCACCTGCCTGCCGGCGCGGATCTCCGTCATCGCGATGGGCCGGCTCGGTGGGGCGGAGATGTCCTACGGCAGCGACGCCGACGTCCTGTTCGTGCACGAGGCCCGCCCGGGCCATTCGGCGCAGCAGGCGCACCGGGCCGCCGCCGAGGTGATCGGGGAGCTGCACCGGCTGCTCGCCGTGCCCGGCCCGGATCCGGCGCTTCGGCTGGACACGACGCTGCGCCCGGAGGGCCGCAGCGGCGCCCTGTCGCGCCCGCTCGACGCCTACGACGCCTACTACCGCCGCTGGTCGCAGGACTGGGAGTCGCAGGCGCTGCTGCGCGCGCGGCCGCTGGCGGGGGATCCCGAGCTCGCCTACCGGTTCTGCCGGCTCGCTGATACGGTGCGTTACCCGACGACGCTGCCGGCGGCGGCGATCGATGAGATCATCCGGCTTCGCGGTCGGATGCGGCGCGAGCGGATCCCCCGCGGGGTCGATCCCACCCGCCACCTGAAGTTCGGTCCCGGCGGGCTCACCGACGTGGAGTGGGCGGTGCAGCTTCTCCAGCTTCGCCACGGCCGGCAGGTCCCGTCGCTGCGCACCACCTCAACCCTCGACGGTCTGCGGGCCGCGGTGCTCGCCGGGCTGCTCGGCGAGGCGGAGGCAGGTGACCTGCAGGCGGCCTGGCTGTCGGCGTCGCGGCTGCGCAACGCGAGCACGCTCGCGGGCTGGCCGCGGCCGGACGTGCTCCCTGATCGCCCGCGGGCCCTGGAGGCGACGGCGCGGGCCGCGGGCTGGCCGGCGGACGGCGCCGACGACCTCCTCGCCGAGTACCGGCGGCTGGCGACGCGGGCCGAGGCGGTCGTCGCGGACGTCTTCGCGCGGGAGCGGACCGCCGAGTTCGGCTGAGCGCCGCGGACCGCCGTCCGCTCCGGCGCGCCGCCGGCTCCGGCCCGATCTCGGGGTCGTGAATCCGCCCCAGGACGCCGACAGGCCGGCCGTCCGAGGGAAGCCTCGGACGGCCGGCCTGTCGGCTGCCACCTCACGTCGCGGTGCGCACCGTTGCGGGAACCGGGGGATCGGGGCGCCGGCGCTCCCCCGCGCGAGCGCCCCGGCCAGGACGCGATGTCTGCCCAGCCGCGTCGACCTGCTGCAGGCGTGTCGACCTGCCTCCGCCGCGCCGGCGTGTTTCCGGCCCGGCGGACTGCTCGGCCGACCGGTCCGGGCAGACGTGTCGGTCAGGCTCAGACGCTCGCCTCGGCGGGCGCCGGAGTGGTCTGTGACGGCACGAACAGGGTCGGCTTGTCGCCGGCCAGGGCGCTGCAGCAGGTGTCGATCATGAGCGCGGTGACCAGGTACGGGTCCATGTTCGCGTTCGGACGACGGTCCTCCAGCCAGCCCTTCTTGGCCTTCTCGACGGCCCAGGGGATGCGGACCGAGGCGCCGCGGTCCGAGGCGCCCCAGGAGTACTTGTTCCAGGGGGCGGTCTCGTGCTTGCCGGTCAGCCGGTCCTCGATGCCCTTCCCGTAGTGGGTGACGTGCTCGGTGACGCGCGTGCCGAGCGCCTCGCAGCACGTGACGATGGCGTCCCAGCCCTCCATCGTCTGCTTGGTGGAGAAGTTGGTGTGCGCGCCGGCACCGTTCCAGTCACCGGGGATCGGCTTCGCGGCGAAGGACACCTCGACGCCGTAGTCCTCGGCGATCCGGTGGAGCAGCCAGCGGCCCAACCAGATCTGGTCGCCGATGGCGGGCGCGGGCAGGACGCCGATCTGGAACTCCCACTGGCCCATCATGACCTCGGCGTTGGTGCCCTCGATGGCGAGGCCGGCGTCGAGGCATGCCTGGGTGTGCCGCTCGACGATCTGGCGACCGGGCATCTTCGAGCCGCCGACGCCGCAGTAGTACGGACCCTGCGGCGCGGGGTAGCCGACCTCCGGCCAGCCGTACGGGCGGCCGTCCTTGAAGAAGGTGTACTCCTGCTCGATGCCGAACATGGGCGACATGTCGGCGTACCGCTCGGCGACACCGAGGGCGGCCGCCCGGGTGTTCGTCGGGTGGGGCGTGAAGTCGGTCAGCTGGACCTCGCACAGCACCAGGCGGTTGTCGCCTCCCCGGATCGGGTCGGGCGTCTCGAAGACGGGACGCAGCACGCAGTCCGAGTTCGATCCCGGCGCCTGGTTGGTGCTCGAGCCGTCGAAGCCCCAGATCTCCGGCTCCTTGCCGTCCTTGATGATGCGCGTCTTGCTACGCATCAAAGGCTCGGGCTCGGTGCCGTCGATCCAGATGTACTCGGCCTGATAACTCACTCAATACTCCCCGTGGTTGGTCCTGCACGAAACGGTGCGACTTCGTGATCGGCCTGGGGGAGGCCGACCCAGGCCGCGATGGACGGGAGGGTTCGGTCGGAGCCTCGTCGGGCCCCGTTACCGCCCGGTTCCGCGATTGTTAATTCTTCGTCTCTGGTGCGTCACAGATGGTATTGGCGGCCGGACCAGGGCATTGGTTCCTCGAAGCCGTTCGGCCGGTCGTCCCAAGGTGGTGGGCGTCAATTTTACCGGTCCCGCCCAGACAGCACGGAATATTTTTCTCGGAGGGCGCCCACGACCGTGCGGGAGGCCCCACTCCGGCGCTGTTGGAACGGGGCCCGGAGAAGGCGGCCGACGGGAATCTCCACCGATTCTCGGCCGGCGCGCGCGGCGCCCCGGCCGCGCGGCCGGGTTTCTCGGCCCGGCCGGCGGTGAAGGTGACGCTGTCGGTCAGATGTCGTAGTAGAGGGTGAACTCGTACGGGTGCGGCCGGAGCCGGATGGCGTCGACCTCGTTGAGCCGCTTGTACTCCAGCCAGGTCTCGATCAGATCGGTGGTGAAGACGTCGCCCTCGCGGAGGAAATCGTTGTCCGCCTCGAGCGCGTCGAGCACCTTCTCCAGCGAGCCGGGAACCTGCGGGACCGCGGCCAGCTCGTCCGGCGGGAGCTCGTAGAGGTCCTTGTCGATCGGGTCCGGCGGGTCAATCTTGTTGCGGATGCCGTCCAGGCCGGCCATGAGCATCGCGGCGAAGGCCAGATACGGGTTGCAGCTCGGGTCCGGGACGCGGAACTCGACCCGCTTCGCCTTGGGCGAGTCGCCGCCGAGCGGGATGCGGCAGCACGCGGAGCGGTTGCGCGCCGAGTAGACGAGGTTGACCGGTGCCTCGTAGCCGGGGACCAGCCGGCGGTAGGAGTTCGTGGTCGGGTTGGTGAACGCCAGCAGCGCCGGTGCGTGGTGCAGCAGGCCGCCGATGTAGTAGCGCGCGGTGTCCGACAGGCCGCCGTAGCCGTTGGGGCTGTAGAACAGCGGCTCGCCGTCCTTCCACAGGCTGGAGTGCACGTGCATGCCGGACCCGTTGTCCTCGAACAGGGGCTTCGGCATGAAGGTGACGGTCTTGCCCCGGCTGCGGGCGACGTTGCGGATGACGTACTTGTAGAGCATCAGGTTGTCCGCGGTCTTCAACAGCGTGTCGTAGCGGATGTCGATCTCCGCCTGCCCGGCGGTGCCGACCTCATGGTGCTGCATCTCGACGGTGATGCCGGTCTCATAGAGGACCCGCGTCATCTCCGAGCGGAGGTCCGTGAAGTGATCGGTCGGCGGGACCGGGAAGTAGCCGCCCTTGAAGCGGGGCTTGTAACCGAGGTTGCCGCCCTCTTCCTTTCGGGAGGTGTTCCAGGCGGCCTCGACCGAGTCGACCTGGTGCATCGACCCGTAGGGGTTGTAGTCATAGCGGACGTCGTCGAAGATGTAGAACTCCGCCTCGGGTCCGAAATAGGCCGTGTCGGCGATGCTGGTACCACGCAGGTACGTCTCCGCCTTCTTGGCGATGTTCCGCGGGTCCCGGGAGTACTGCTCCTTCGTGATCGGGTCGTGGATGAAGAACGTCATCGCGAGGGTCTTGTGTTCACGGAACGGATCCACGAAGGCGGTCTGCGGGTCCGGCAGCAACAGCATGTCGGACTCGTGGATGGCCTGGAAACCTCGAATTGAGGAGCCGTCGAACATCAACCCGTCGGTGAACACCGACTCGGCGAAGACCTGCGTCGGAATAGTGAAGTGCTGCATGATTCCGGGCAGATCACAGAATCTTACATCGATGAACTGCACGTCCTCGTCGCGGATATAACGGAGCACGTCCTCGGCTTTTGTGAACATTCGACCTCCAGCGTCCCGTCACGCTTATCAAGCCTGTAGGTTACGGCATGTCGATGTGTCTTCGGTCATGCCCCGGCGGACCCGCGACATCACGAAGTCGTTTCGTTTATGTTACGGGAGCGCACTTTATCACCCTTGGTGAACCCTTGGGTGCAGGTCGGTGCGGCGGATAAGCTTGCGTCGTGGGACGAGCACTTGGAGGCTGGCTCGAAGGGCCTGGTCTGCCCCGGGACACGCCGCCGGGCGTCCGGCTGGGGCTGCCGGCGGAGGGCCGCGGCTCGGTCGTGGGCTTCGGGCCGCGGCTGGGCGCGTACCTCATCGACGCGGTCGTGGCGAACCTGATCGTCGGCGTGCTGTATCTGGCCGGGCTCAGCTACGCCGGCGACGTTCGCGGCCTGGCGATCTACCTGGTGTTCCTGCTGGAGGAGTTCATCCTCGTCAGCACCGGCGGCCAGACGATCGGCATGCGGTTGTTGGGCATGCGGGTGATCCGGCTGCGTGACCGCGGCCGGCAGTCCTGGCCCTGGATCGGGGTGCGCACCCTGCTGCTGGCGCTGCTGGTGCCCGTGGTCGTCTGGGACCGCGACCAGCGCGGCCTGCATGATCGTGCGGCCGGGACCGTGGTCGTGCGCGATCCCGTCCGCGCGGACTCCGCCCCCTAGGCAGGCAGGCCCGAAGTCCGGCGGTCCCCGGCGGGAGAGGCCGTGGCCAGGTGCGACTGGAGCGACCCGGGTTCATGTGTTCCGCGCAACCGGGCTCACCACACCCACACCCGGACTCGACCCAGACCGTCGGCCGTGACACGGCCTCGCCCGCCAGGCCTCGCCCTCCCACGCCCACGACCGGCCCCGTCACCGCCGCGTCGTCGGGTCAGCGCAGGCGGCCGCCCCGGGGCACGTTGCGGGGGATCGGGCCCTTCGGGATCGGCAGGGCCGCGCCGCCCATGGCGCGCAGCCGGCGGTCGAGGGCGTCCACCTCCCCGCGACGCAGAGTCCGGCGAAGCCGCATCAGCGTGCCCTGGAGCTTCGGTAGCGGCGTCTCGCCCTCGCCGGTGCCGACGATGATGTCGGTCACCGGCGTGTCGCCGACGACCTTGCGGATCCGGCGCTTCTCCGCAACGAGCAGCTCCCTCGGCCCGCGGCCGCGGCCTTCCGCGATGATCACCACTCCGGCGCGGGAGACGACCCGATGCACCACATCCTGGTGGCGGTTCACGCCGACCGCCGGAGTGATCCGCCAGTCGCCGCGCATCCGCTCGACCACGCCGGCCGCGGCTCCGGGCTTGCCCTCCATCTCCGCGTAGGCGGTGCGCTGGACGCGCCGGCTGAACACGTTCAGGGCGACCACGACGCCGAGCAGGATGGCAATAGGGATCCACACGTACAGCGGCCCGACGAGGATGCCGAGCAGAACGCCGATCACGAGCGGGACGAAGAAGGCCGCCAGGGTGAACCAGAGCACCTGCGGATCGCGCTGGCGTGTGATCGTGAAGACCATCCGCAACTGCGCGAGACGGGCCGCGAAACCGGTCCCCTCCGCGGCGCCGCCCCCGCCCGCACCACCACTGCGGCCCGCACCACCGCCGCGGCCCGTGGCGCCGCCCCGGCTCCCGTCGTTCTTCCCGCTCGCTGCCGCGTTCCTGCCCGCCGCCGCGGGGGTCGACGATCCCGCGGTGTCCCTCGGCTGCTTCCTCAGTGCCATGACCGCGAGCCTACGGCCTGGCGGCTCGCCGCAGTGCGGCTGTCGCGTCCGCCGGGATCATCCGCCGCGACCATCTGCTCGGTCTGCCCGATCCCCGCTGTCCTGGCTGTCGGCGGGGCAGCCCGCCGGCCGGGGAATCAGCTCTGGGCGGCGACGACCCGCGGCAGCCCACGAACGGCCGCGCCGATGCGGGCGGTGGTCGCTGCGCCGCCCAGGCCGGCCAGGCGAGAAACCCGTGCGGCGCCCTCGGTGCCCGGGATGCTGGCGCACGCGTCGGGTCCGGGTGCGATCGGGGCCACCGACACCGGGTCGACCCATCGGTAACCCGATGTGACGTGCAGGTCGGCGGCTGCGCGCCAGGCGTTGCGCCGCGCGGTCTTCTGTCCGCCATGCGGCAGCACGAGCAGAGTCGCTTCTTCGATGACACTGAGCAGTGAACGGAGCACGATGGGAACGACCTCCCGGCACGGTCGTGGGCGCACACCTCGATGATGGGCCAGAGAGAGACCCCCCTCGTGACAAGGGGGTAACGCTACGATGTGTAGCCTAGCCCGTCCGGGGGATGCCCACCAGCGTGCCCGTCACAGCGTGTGAGAGGTTTCCAGCACACTTTCGGGGAGATCGGACATCGCGGTGCGGCCCTCGCCACGAGCCATGATCGCCTGCTGGTAGAGCCGGCCGGCCCGGTAGGACGAGCGCACGAGCGGCCCGGACATGACGCCGGAGAAGCCAAGCTCGGCGCCGACGCGCTCCCAGTCGAGGAACTCCTCCGGCCGCACCCAACGCTCCACCGGGTGGTGACGGGGCGTGGGCCGCAGATACTGGGTTACGGTGAGTAGTTCGCAGCCGGCTGTGCGCAGGTCCCGCATGGCCTCGTGGATCTCCTCGCCGGTCTCGCCGAGCCCGAGGATCAGGTTCGACTTCGTGACGAGGCCGGCCGTGCGAGCCTGGCGCAGCACGTCGAGGGAGCGCTCGTAGCGGAACGCCGGCCGGATGCGCTTGAAGATCCGCGGCGCCGTCTCGAGGTTGTGCGCAAGGACCTCGGGGGCCGCACCGAAAACCTCGTCGAGCTGGTCGGCCCGCCCGCCGAAGTCGGGGATGAGCACCTCGACCCCGGTATCCGCGGACAGCGCGTGGACCTGGCGGACCGTCTCGGCGTACAGCCAGGAACCGCCGTCGGCCAGGTCGTCGCGGGCCACGCCGGTGACGGTTGCGTAGCGCAGCCCCATCGTGCGCACGGACTCCGCCACCCGCCGCGGCTCGTCGCGGTCCAGCGGTGTGGGGCGGCCCGAGTCGATCTGGCAGAAGTCGCACCGCCGGGTGCAGACGTCCCCGCCGATCAGGAAGGTCGCCTCGCGGTCCTCCCAGCACTCGTAGATGTTCGGGCAGCCGGCCTCCTCGCACACCGTGTGCAGCCCGGCAGCACGGACCAGCCCCTTGACGTCGGAGTACTCCGGGCCGGTGCGCATCCGGGTGCGGATCCACGGCGGCTTGCGCTCGATCGGCGTCTGCGCGTTGCGCGCCTCCAGGCGCAGCAGGGGGCGTCCCTCGGGGGCGACCGCGCTCATCCGACCAGCTCCATCCGCTCGGTCCCGGGTTGCGGCTGCGCCGGGGGCTCCTCGGCCGGCTCGACCCGCGCGGTGAGGCGATCGCCGAGGTTGCGCCCGCCGAGGTAGCGGGCGAGCACGGCCAGGGTGTGCCGTTCGACCACCGGCCGGGCCTCGGCGACGGTCACCGCCCGACCAAGCTCGGCGGACAGGCTCGTCACCCCGGCGTCGGTGATGCCACAGGGGACGATCTGCCCGAAGGCGCCCAGGTCCGACGAGCAGGTCAGCGCGAAGCCATGGGTGGTCACCGCCTGCCGGACCCGCACGCCGATCGCGGCAACCTTGCGCAGACCGTCCATCGTCCAGACGCCGCTGCGGCCGTCGACCCGGCGGGTCGCCAGCCCCAGCTCGGCGCAGGAGTCGATGAGGGCCTCCTCCAGGGCGCGCACGTAGGCGACGACGTCCAGTGGACGAGGCAGCTTGACGATCGGGTAGCCGACGAGCTGCCCCGGGCCATGCCAGGTGATCTTGCCGCCGCGGTCGACGTCGACGACCTCGGTGCCGTCCAGCGGTCGTTCGAAGGGCTGCGTCCGCCGGCCCGCGGTATAGACGCTGGGATGTTCCACCAGGATGAGTGTGTCGTCCACCTCGTCGGCCACCCGGGCCTCGGCGAGGGATCGTTGCATGTCCCACGCTTCGCGGTAGGGGACCACGGAAAGCCTCAGAACATCCACGCCATTCAGACTACGCGTGCGCCGGGTAGCAGGCGGGGTGTGACCGAGGTCTCGACCGCGGCGCCGTCGGGGCCGCGCTCGACCCGCCAGGCGTGCACGCCTGGCCGATCGGCGACGGCCTCGACCAGGTCGGTGCCGCGAAAGTGCAGCCCGACGCCGTCGTCGGTCGCCCAGCCGGCTGGCAGCGTCCCGTCGGCGACGAGACGCTGGTACAGCGGGCGGCGGCCCGGCTCGGAGTCGTAGTGCGGAGTGTTGCTGAACGGCAGCAGGCCCAGCCCGTTCGTGACCGGCCGCAGGTCCGGGCCGAACGAGTCGGTGGTGCCACCGACATGCCAGCACAGGGAGCCGGCCGAGACGCCGCCGAGGACGACGCCGGCCTCCCACGCCTGGCGCAGGATCTCGCCCAGCCCGTGCACCGCCCAGACCGCGAGCAGGTTCGCCACACTGCCCCCACCGACCCAGATCACGTCCTGGGCCAGCAGGTGGCCGCGGATGTCCGGGATGTTCGGCATGGGGAACAGCGCCAGGTGCGAGACCCGCACGTCGGGCCGGTCGCGGTTGAACGCGGCGTAGCCGCGGGCATAGGCGCCCTGGTCGTCGCCCAGCGCCGTCTGCAGCAGGCAGACCCGGGGCCGCGGGCCGGCCCCGGCCAGGTCGATCGCGTGCGTCAGGATCGGCCCGACCTTCGCGCCGTACCGGCCGTCGGGAAGGAAACCGCCGCTGGTGGCGAGGATCTGCACTCCGCTTTCCCCCTGGCTCGTCGGCCGGCGGCGCTGCCGTCCGGACCCGGTCTCGGGCGATTGTCCGCCATCCGCGCATCCGCGCCCTCGCGGGGGGCCGGACGTCGCCGTCAGGTTTCCGGCCGGGTCCGACAGGTCTGCCGCCCAGTCTCGCCCGGCGCCGGCCCGCACCCGTCGTGACCAGGCATGTCCTCACCCAGACCGGTGCGGGGCAGGACGCCGCCGCAGGAGTGATCGTAAAAAGTTATCCACAACCGGACGAAGAACAATGCAGAGTCGCCCCGATTGAGCCTAGCGTCGCTACCTGTGACCTTCACCGACGATTCCGCGGACAGGCCGGCACGGCGCGTCGGCGGGGCACCCGAGGTGCCGGGGGTGAGCGTGCGTTCCCGGCTGCGGGACGCGGGCTCCGGCGAGCTCTGGGCGGGTCAGTTCGACCAGTCCGGGATCGAGTGCGTCGTGCGCCGGGTGCGTCTCGCCCCCGACCCGGTGCTGCGCTCGGCGGCGGTCGCCGCGGCCCGCGCGCTGGCGGAGCTGGCGCACCCGCACATCAACCCCGTGGTGGCGGTGCTGCCCACGGCGGAGGGGTTGGCGCTGATCACCGAACCGGTCGTCGGCGCGATCAGCCTCGCCCGCCTGCTGGCGCTGCGCGGCGATCTGGATCCGGGCGAGGTCGTCACCGTCGGCCTGCCGGTCGCGCAGGCGCTGGCCGCCGCGCACGCGGTCGGCATCGTGCACGGCCGGCTCGAACGGGAGGACATCCTGCTGGAGCCGAACGGGCGCCCGGTCCTGACCGGCCTCGGGATCGCCGCGCTGGCCGACGCCGCAAGGGCCGATCCCCTTCCGCCCGAGGCGGCTTCGGCGGACGTGCACGACCTCGCCGATCTGCTGCTGGGGGCGATGCGGGAGGCGACGGGCCCGGATGCCGCCGCGGTCGCGGTGGCCGTCGCCACCGCCATGATCGACGATCCGCACCGGCGGCCGAGCGCCGCCGAGCTCGCCGCCGCGCTGGCCCGCAGCGCCACCCCCCTGCCCGTGCGGCTGCCCGGCGACGGCGAGCCGAGGACGGCCGTGCGCCCCGCGGAACCCTCACCCACGCAGACCCTGCCGCGGATTCCCCCGGCGGGCCGGCCCCCTGCCGCCGAATCCCGGCCGCCCGGCGCGCGGCGCACCCCGGCCGGGCCGCCCGACCCACCCGGCTCGCCGCGCCGTCCACAGCCCCCCGCCGACGCGGTGGGCGTCCCGGAGCCCGGCGGACACGGACACGGCGACGGCGACGGCGACGGTCGGCCGCGGCTGCTGGCGGGTGCCCGCCTGAACCCGGGGCCGGACGGCACCCGCGACCCGCGCGACGGGCCGGGCCCCCATGACGACGCCGACCAGCCCCCTCCTGGCGGCCGCGCGCCCGGCCGGCCGACCAGCGGCGCCACCGCCGTCGACGCGGCGGAGCTGCTCGACTCCCTGCCCCCGCCCCCGCGGCGTTCGACGCCCGCCCGCCGGACGTCCCGTGTCGCGGGCAGGGGTGCCGGCACGACCCCGGCCGCGGCGGACCGAGCGAGCCCGGTGAAGGCGCCCCCGGAAGCGTCGCGGCCCGCCACCCGCCCGTCGCGGCCCGCCGCCGGCGCGGCGGCCGGAGGATCCCGTGGGACCCACGGCCGGACCGGTGCTTCCGCGGCGCCTGGTTCTCCGCCGGGGGCGGCGGGTTCGTCGGGTCGGGCCGGGCGGGCGGGCGCCGGCCGTCGGCCGCGCCGCACGGGCGCCCGGCGGCGGCGCTGGCTGCTGCCGGTCACCGCGGGGCTGGGCCTGTTCGCCGTCGTGGTGGCCGTCGTGCTGCTCATGACGAGCCCGTCGGGGGACGGCACCAGCGATACCGCGGCGCCCGCGCCGCAGCCGGCGTCGCCGCCCGCGGCCGGCGTGCCCGGCCGGGACCCGACCGCCTCACCGGTGGCGAACCAGTCGCCCGAGCAGATCTGGCGTGCCGTGCTGGGCGCGCTCAACACCGCCCGCAGTGGGGCCTTCGAGCACGCCGACGAGTCCCTGCTGGGGCAGTCCGACGCCGCCGGCAGCCCCGCCTACAACGCGGACGTCACCCTCATGCGACAGGTCATCGCCCAGGGCGCGCACGCGTCGCCGCTGCACAGCGAGATCCTCGCGCTGCAGGTCCGCGACGAGCAGCCGAACCGCACGGTGCTGCGGGTGACCGAACGCCTGGCCGCCTACGACTACCTCGACGCCCGCGGCCAGCTTCTCGCCCACCAGCCGGCGAAGGACCCCCAGCGCCACGATCTCGTGCTGCTCCGCACGGGCTCCGGTTGGCGGGTCTCGGAGAGCATCCCCGTCGCGGGGAACTAGTTCAGGCGCCGTCGGTGAGGATCGCCCGCAGCGCGGTGTCGATGTCGGGGTGGGTGAACCGGAAGCCGGCTGCGGTCAGCACGGCGGGGGCCAACCGCTGGGAGGCGAGGACGCCCTCGTCGGCGAACTCGCCGAGGGCGGCGCGCAGGGCGAGGCGGGGTACCGCGGCGAACGCCGGGCGGTGCAGCGCCGACGCGAGCGCCGCGGTGAAGGCGGCGTTGGTGACGGGTTCGGGCGCGACCAGGTTCACCGGCCCGGCCACCGAGTCGTCGGCGAGCAGCAGGCGCAACGCCGCCACGTGGTCGGTGCAGCTGATCCAGCTCAGCCACTGGCGGCCCGATCCCAGCCGACCCCCGAGCCCCAGCCGGAACAGCGGGAGCTGGCGGCCGAGGCTGCCTCCGTGGCGGGAGAGCACGACCCCGGTCCGCAGCGTGACGACCCGGATGCCGGCCTCGCGGGCGGGCGTGGCCGCCGCCTCCCAGTCCTCGACGAGCCGGGCGAGGAACCCCGCGCCGGCGGGGGCGTTCTCGTCGAGCGGGCCGGCGTCGCCGCCCGCCGAGGTGCCGTACCAGCCGACGGCGCTGCCGGAGAGGAACGCCTGCGGGGGCGGGGTGAGGGTGGCGAGGGTGCGGGCGAGCAGGTCGGTGCCGGCGATCCGGCTGTCGCGCAGCAGGCGCTTGTAGTCGTCGGTCCAGCGGCGGTCGCCGATGCCCGCGCCGGCGAGGTGGACGACGGCGTCGGTGCCGGCGAGCGCCGCCGGGTCGAGCCGACCGGCGGCGGGATCCCACTGGATCTCGCCGCCGGTGCGGGGTGTCCGCCGGACCAGGGTGGTCACGGTGTGGCCGTCCCCGTGCAGGGCGGGGACGAGTGCTGAACCGATCAGTCCCGAGGCCCCGGTCACCACGATGCGCATGGTGACCATCGTGGCCGGTCGCCGCCTCGGATGCGAGGCGGCGACCGGGCCCGTGTCCGCTGCCGGCGCCTGGAGACTGGCGGCGTCCTGAGGCTGGCGGAGCCTAGAGGCCCAGGTCGGCCTCGAAGGCACCCTCCTCGAGCCGCCGCTTGATGAAGGTCAGGAAGCGGGCGGCGTCGGCCCCGTCGACGATGCGGTGGTCGTAGGTCAGCGACAGGTACACCGCCGACCGCACGGCGATGATCTCCCCGAGCTCCGGGTCGTCGATGACGGCGGGCTTCTTCGTCACGATCCCCGTGCCGAGGATGCCCACCTGCGGCTGGTTGATGATCGGCGTGTCGAACAGGGCGCCTCGGCTGCCCGTGTTCGTGAGGGTGAAGGTCCCCCCGCCGAGCTCGTCCGGGGAGATCTTGTTGGCCCGGGTCCGGCTGGCCAGATCGTCGATCTTGCGTGCGAGACCGGTGAGGTTGAGGTCACCGGCGCTGTGGATGACCGGCACGACCAGGCCGCGCTCGGAGTCCACGGCGATGCCGAGGTTCTCGTCGCCGTGGTAGGTGACCGTCCCCGCCTCGACGTCGAGGCTGGCGTTGAGCTGCGGGAACTCGCGCAGCGCCTCGCAGGTCGCCAGCGCGAAGAACGGCAGGAACGACAGCTTCAGTCCCTCGCGGGCCTGGAAGCCGGCCTTGGCCCGGTCCCGCAGCCGCGCGATGCGGGTGACGTCCACCTCGACGACGGTGGTGAGCTGGGCGCTGATCTGCAGCGACTCGACCATGCGCTTGGCGACCAGGGCGCGCAGCCGGGAGAGCTTCTCGGTGCGCCCACGGACCGGGGCGGGGGCGGAGGTGCCCGTGCCGGTCGTCGCCGGGGCGGCCGCAGCCGGGGCGGCCGGGGCCGCGGGGCGGGCCGGTGCCGACGGCGCGGCGGGAGCTGCCGGGGCGGCGGGGGCGGCGCCGGAGCGGGCCGCCTCCTGGATGTCCTGCTTGGTGATCCGGCCGCCGGGGCCCGAGCCGGTCACGTCGGCGAGGTCGACGCCCAGCTCGGCGGCCATCTTGCGGACCAGCGGCGTGACGTAGCGACCGATCCCGCCGTCGCCGTTGGAGGTGGCCACCGGGGCGGGTGCGGTCGGTGCCTGGGCGGGCACCGGGGCCGGCTCCGGCGCGCGGACCGGCGCCGGGGCGGGGGCCGGGGTGGGGGCCG
>NZ_JYFN01000055.1 GCF_000948395.1 Frankia torreyi
ACCCGACACATCCCGACACATCAACCCCACCGCCATCCACACCCCCGACGGCGGCCCACCGAACCTCCACGACTCCATCCACACCAACCGGCCCAACCCAGGCCCCCAGCACTCGACCTCCGAGACAACGCCTCCACACAGTCAAGCTGCCTAACTAGATCGCTTGGTGCGGCCCCGCGGAACCGACTCCCGGGCACTTCCGCACCCAGACCACCAACACCCCATCGGGCCGGCGAGAAGATCGTTACTGCTTCTTCCCCAACCCGCACCTCACGGTGCCGGGTAGCGGCGGGGGGNGAAGACGAGGTCGC
The DNA here is from genome assembly GCF_000948395.1 of Frankia torreyi. Classification (GTDB taxonomy): domain Bacteria; phylum Actinomycetota; class Actinomycetes; order Frankiales; family Frankiaceae; genus Frankia; species Frankia torreyi. The sequence continues at coordinate 312 of NZ_JYFN01000055.1, forward strand.
GGCCGGTGCCGCGGCGGACGATCCGCGTCGTCGAGGAGCCGACGAGCAGCAGGCAGCGCATGTCGACCACGCCCGGGTCAAGATCGCCGAGAGTCGTCACGGTGACGGTCTCGGTGGGGCCGCCGACGTCGCGACCGATCACCACCGGAGTGTCCGGCGCGCGGTGCTCCAGCAGCGCCGCGCGGGCCAGTTCGAGCTGCTCGCGGCGTGTCCGCGACGCCGGGTTGTAGATGGCGAGCACGAGGTCGGCCGCCGCGGCGGCGCGCAACCGCCCCTCGATGATCTCCCAGGGCTTGAGCCGGTCGGACAGTGACAGCACGCAGAAGTCGTGGCCGAGCGGCGCGCCGACCCGGCTCGCCACCGCCTGGGCGGCGGTCAGCCCGGGCACGACCCGCACGTCGACGTGGGCGAACCGCCGCTGCGCCGCGGCCTCGACGACCGCGGTCGCCATCGCGAAGACGCCGGGGTCGCCGGAGGACACCACCGCGACGTTCGCCCCGGCGGCGGCCAGCTCCAGAGCGAGCTCGGCGCGTTCCGCCTCGACCGTGTTGCCCGACGGGTGTCGGCGCTGGCGCGGATCGGCGGGCACCCGGTCGAGGTAGGGGCCGTAGCCGATGAGGTCGTCGGCGGCGGCGAGTGCGGCGGCGGCCTGCGGGGTCAACCAGCCCTGCGCGCCCGGGCCGAGCCCGACCACGACGACCTCGCCGACCACGACGACCTCGCCAACCTCGCCAACCTCGACGGCGCGGGGCGCATCGGTGGCCTCCCCGACCGCCGGCGCCGGCGCCGGCTGGCTCGCGGCGCCGACGAGCACCCAGTCGGCCTGGCCGGCGCGCAGCGGCGCCGGATCGTCCGGGCCGCGCACCGGGCTCGGCAGCACGGCCAGGGAGAAGTAGGGCACGGTGGCCGGGTCGACCTCGCCGAGCGGGGCGATCCGCTGACCGGCGGTCGTCGCCCGCTCGACGTACCAGGTGTCGGCGAGCCGGCCGGCGTCGGTGAAGGCGTCGCGAACGCCGGGGAAGGTCCGGCCCATCTTGAGCACGACCGCGGTGTCTGTGCCGGCGATGCGCTCGGCGAGGATCTGCGGCGTCAGCGTGCCCGGCAGGACGGTGAGGACCTCGTTGCCCTCGACGAGCGGGCGGCCGAGCACCGCGCAGCCCGCCGACAACGACGTCACCCCGGGCACGACCTCGGTCGGGTAGCGATCGGCGAGACGGCGGTGCAGGTGGATGAACGACCCGTAGAAGAACGGGTCGCCCTCGCTGAGGACGACGACGGTCCGGCCGGCGTCGAGGTGGGCCGCCAGCCGCTTGGCGCAGTCCTCGTAGAACTCGTCGATCGCCCCCCGGTAGCCGCCGGGATGACTGGTCGTCTCCGTGGTGACCGGGTAGACCAACGCCTCCTCGATCTGGTCGCCGCGCAGGTGCGAGGCGGCGATCGACCTGGCGATGCTGCGACCGTGCCGGGCGCTGTGATAGGCGATCACGTCGGCGTCGTGGATGAGCCGCGCCGCCCGCAGCGTCATCAGCTCGGGGTCACCGGGACCGACCCCGACCCCCCACAGCCGGCCCGTCGAGCTGGCCTCCGCCGATTCACGCGGGTCGCTCATTCGTCCTCACTGGCGATCGCGTTGACGGCGGCGACGGCCATCGCGCTGCCACCGCGCCGGCCGTGCACGACGAGGAACTCCAGGCCCGCCGGATCATCGGCGAGCGCCTGCTTCGATTCGGCCGCGCCGATGAAGCCCACCGGGACGCCGAGGACGGCCGCCGGCCGTGGCGCGCCGGCCGCGACGAGTTCCAGCAGCCGGAACAGCGCGGTCGGGGCGTTGCCGATCGCGACGACAGCGCCGGCGAGGCGCTCGCCCCACAGGTCGACCGCCGCGGCGCTGCGGGTCGTGCCCAGCTCTGCGGCGAGGCCCGGCACCCGCGGGTCGCCGAGCAGGCACAGCACGTCGTTGCCGGCGGGCAGCCGGCGGCGGGTCACCCCCGCGGCGACCATCTGGGCGTCGCACAGCACCGGCGCGCCGGCCAGCAGGGCCGCCCGGGCCGCGGCGACCACGCCGGGGCTGAAGGCCACATCGTCGACGAGGTCGACCATGCCGCAGGAATGAATCATGCGGACGGCGACGCGGGCGACGTCGACGGGTAGCCCGTCGAGACGGGCCTCGGCGCGGATCGTCGCGAACGAACGACGGTAGATCTCCGCGCCGTCCCGGACGTAGTCGGGACGCGGCGTTCCGGCCGCCATCGCCACCTCCATCAACGATTCTCCCGTCCATCCCGACGCGGGCGGGCAACCGACCGCTGCGCCGCCACCACGTCGACGAGCGCGTCCCAGTCGACGGCCGACACCTCACCCGGGAGGGCGCCGTCCGACCAGGGCACCAGCGTCCCGCTGCCGGCACAGCGGCGGACCCGGTAGCCGATGGCATCGGCGACGACCTCGACCACCTCGCCGGCCAGCTGGCCGCACCGGCGAGCGCAGCCCGACCAGTGCACGGGCAGCCGATCCCGACGGTGCCGCGGTCCGTCGCCCGGCGAGGGAGGCCGCCCCGGGGCGCTACCTGCCCCCGCCGATCGGCCGGCATCGCGGCGAACGTCGGCGAGCGCCTTGGCGCATCCCGGCCGCCCGGCGCAGCTCGTGACCCCGACCCAGCCCGAGTCCGCGTCGACGACGAGGCCCGTGGCGGCCAGCCGGTCCGATTCCCGCGCCACTGCCGCAGCGTCGAGGTCGCGCAGCACGACCGACCGCCACGGTGTCACCATCACCTGGCCGTCACCGTCAGCCTCGGCGACCGCGGCGAGCAGGTCGAGCTGGTCGGCCCGCAGCCGCCCGAGCGGGACGAGCGCGGTCAACGCCCATCGACCGTCCCGCTGGCGGTGCCGACCCGGCCGGGCGCCCGGCGGTCCACCGCCGACATCAACACCGGCGCCGACATCAACACCGGCGGCGACATCGACACCAGCGGCGGCTGCGGCTGCGGCGAGCAGGCGATCCCGCCCGGTGGGCAGCTCGGCGACGCGCCAGGCTGTCGCGGCGGCGCCCCCGGCGGTGCGGACGTCGAGGAAGGCCCGGGCGGCGGCGAGCAGCGCGGGCACGGCGGCGCGGTCCGGCATCCGCAGCGCGGTCGGCCCGCCAGCGACAGTCGGCCCGCCAGCGACGATCAGCATCGTCTCCCCCGCCGGCAGGGCGCGCAGGGCGAGGTCGGCGGGCAGTTCGGCCAGGTCGCCGCTGCCGTCGTCGACGGCGAAGAGCATCCGCCCGGGCAGGGCGGCGAGCTGCGGGTCCGCGCACAGCCCCGCGTCGAGGGCGTCGACGAGCGAGGCGATGTCCCGCACCCCGGCGGCGGCGCGCCCGGACAACGGGGAGCCGACGATGTTGCGGACCCGCTCGTGGGTGGTCGACGGCAACAACCCGACCGCCCCGGCCCGCGCGGCGAGGACCGCGGCGGCGCCGTCGGCGAGGCCGCGAAGCTGCACGTTCCCCCGGGAGGTCAGTTCCAGGAAACCGTCAGCGACATCCCGGGCGCAGGCCGCGAGCGCGCGCGCCGTGCCGCTGTCGAGGGCTCCGCCGGGAATCCGCAGCCGGGCGAGCGCGCCGTCCGCGGCCGGATGCGTCCGCAGCACGCCGGGGCAGGCGTCATGGGCGCGCTCCCGCGGGCTGGTGGGCACCGGCGGAGCATACGTGCCTCGCCCGGCACCTGTCGGTTGATCGTTGTTCGTGGCGGTATCCGCACAGCGCTTGACACACCCAGCGGCCGTTCTGCGATGGTGAGGCGCCCAACCCCGGGAGAGGCAGCACCATGACCCCTGCGCCCAGCACGCCGTCCGAGTTCACCGCCGAAAGCGAGCTCGACGCCGTCGTCCTGCTGCTGTCGACGTCGGACACCGACCTGCTCTCCGCGCGGGCCAGCGGCGCCCGCTACCGGCTCGGCAACCCGGCCCGCCTCGACGTCACCGACGCCAGCGACGCCAGCGACCTCGACGAGCTGACCGACGGCGTGGACGTGATCGTCGTGCGCATCCTCGGCGGACGGCGGATGTGGGAGGAGGGCCTGGCCGCCCTGCTCGCCGGGCCGCGGCCGGTGGTCGTCCTCGGCGGGGAGCGGGCCCCGGACGCGGAGCTCATGGCCATCTCCACGGTGCCGGCGGGCATCTGCGCCGAGGCGCACGCCTACCTCGCCGAGGGCGGGCCGGCCAACCTCGGCGAGCTGCACCGCTTCCTCGCCGACACGCTGCTGCTCACCGGCGGCGGGTTCGCCCCGCCGGTGACGACCCCGGCCTGGGGCGTGCTCGACCGGCCCGCCGCAGCTCAACCGGCACCGACAGCTCAACCGGCACCGACGGCCGCCGACCAGGGCAGCCCGGTGATCGGGGTGTTGTACTACCGAGCGCATCACGTCGCCGGCAACACGGCGTTCGTCGAGGAGCTGTGCGCCGCGGTCGAGCGGGCCGGCGGCGTGCCGCTGCCGGTGTACTGCGCGTCGCTGCGCACCGCCGAGCCGGACCTGCTCGCCACGCTCGGCCGGGCCGACGCCCTCGTCGTCACGGTGCTCGCCGCGGGCGGCAGCCAGCCGGCGCAGGCCGCCGCCGGCGGCGACGACGAAGCGTGGGACGTCGGGGCGCTGGCGGCGCTGGACATCCCGATCCTGCAGGGGTTGTGCCTGACCGGCGGCCGGGCGGCGTGGGCGGACTCCGACGACGGGCTGTCGCCGCTGGACGCCGCCACCCAGGTCGCGATCCCCGAGTTCGACGGCCGTCTGATCACCGTGCCGTTCTCCTTCAAGGAGGTCGACCCCGACGGGCTGACCAGCTACGTCGCCGATCCCGAGCGGGCCGACCGGGTCGCCGGCATCGCGGTCGCGCACGGCCGGCTGCGGCACGTCGCGCCCGCCGGACGGCGGGTCGCGCTGATGCTGTCGGCGTACCCGACGAAGCACTCCCGGATCGGCAACGCCGTGGGCCTCGACACCCCGGCGAGCACCGTGCGGCTGCTGCGCGAGATGCGCGCCGCCGGGTACGACGTCGGTCCCGCCGACGGCCCGGACGCCCTGCCGGGGGTCGCCGCGCAGGACGGCGACGCCCTCATCCACGCGATCATCGCGGCGGGCGGGCAGGACCCGGCGTGGCTGACCGCGGCGCAGCTCGCCGGCAACCCGGTGCGGATCTCCGCGGCCGCCTACCGGGCCTGGTACGCAACGCTGCCCGCCGACCTGCGGGCCAGCGTCGAGCGGCACTGGGGGCCGCCGCCGGGCGAGCTGTACGTCGACCGCACCCGCGACCCGGACGGCGAGATCGTCCTCGCCGCGCTGCGGGCCGGCAACGTCGTGCTGCTGGTCCAGCCGCCGCGCGGCTTCGGGGAGAACCCGGTGGCGATCTACCACGACCCGGACCTGGCTCCCAGCCATCACTACCTGGCCGCCTACCGCTGGCTCGCCGCCCCGGCGGCGGCCGGGGGCTTCGGCGCGCACGCCGTCGTCCATCTCGGCAAGCACGGGACGCTGGAGTGGCTGCCCGGCAAGACGGTGGGGATGAGCGCGTCCTGCCCGACGGACGCGGCCCTCGGCGACCTGCCGCTGATCTACCCGTTCCTCGTCAACGACCCCGGCGAGGGCACGCAGGCCAAGCGGCGGGCGCACGCGACCCTGGTCGACCATCTCGTCCCGCCGATGGCACGGGCGGAGAGCTACGGCGACCTGGCCCGCCTGGAGCAGCTCCTCGACGAGCACGCCTCGATCGCGGCGATGGATCCGGCGAAGCTCCCGGCGATCCGCGCCCAGATCTGGACCCTCATCCAGGCCGCCCGGCTGGACCACGACCTGGGCCTGGCCGACCGGCCGCACGACGCCGAGTTCGACGACTTCCTGCTGCATGTCGACGGCTGGCTGTGCGAGGTCAAGGACGCGCAGATCCGCGACGGCCTGCACGTGCTCGGCGTCGCCCCGGCCGGCGAGGCGCGGATCAACCTCGTCCTCGCGATGCTGCGGGCCCGCCAGATGTGGGGCGGCCAGCGGACGCTGCCGGGGCTGCGCGAGGCCCTCGGCCTGGCCGAGGACGACAGCGCCGCCCGCGCCGACGTCGACGCCACCGAGCGCACCGCGCTCGCGCTGGTCACCGCGATGGAGGACCGCGGCTGGGAGCCCGCCGCCGTCCCCGCCGCCCTCGACGCCGTCCTGCCCGCGGCACCAGCCGGCCCCGAGGAGGAACCGGAACCACCCGCGGATGCGCGGCGAGAGGCGGTCGGGGCGGTGCTGCGTTTCGCCGCCACCGAGATCGTGCCGCGGCTCGCGCGGACGACCGACGAGATCGCGAGCGTCCTGCACGCCCTCGACGGCGGCTACGTCCCGGCCGGCCCCAGCGGCTCCCCGCTGCGTGGCCTGGTCAACGTGCTGCCCACCGGCCGCAACTTCTACTCCGTCGACCCGAAGGCGGTCCCCAGCCGGTTGGCGTGGGAGACCGGCCAGGCGATGGCGACGTCGCTGCTGGACCGTTACCGGGCCGACACCGGCGACTGGCCGCAGTCCGTCGGGCTGTCCGTCTGGGGCACCAGCGCGATGCGCACGTCCGGCGACGACGTCGCCGAGGTGCTCGCCCTGCTCGGCATCCGGCCCGTCTGGGACGACGCGTCGCGCCGGGTCAGCGGGCTGGAACCGATCGGCCTGGCGGAGCTCGCCCGCCCCCGCATCGACGTGACCGTGCGCATCAGCGGCTTCTTCCGCGACGCCTTCCCGCATGTGGTCGCGATGCTCGACGACGCGGTGCGGATGGCCGCCGGTCTCGACGAACCCGACGAGGACAACCACGTCCGCGCCCACGCCCGCGCGGACCTGGCGACCCACGGCGACGAGCGGCGGGCGACGCTGCGCATCTTCGGGTCGAAACCCGGGGCGTACGGCGCCGGGCTGCTGCCACTGATCGACAGCCGCAACTGGCGCGACGACGCCGACCTCGCCGAGGTCTACGCCACCTGGGGCGGCTACGCCTACGGGCGCGGCGTCGACGGCGCCCCCGCCCGTGCCGACATGGAGGCCGCCTACCGGCGCATCGCGGTGGCGGCGAAGAACGTCGACACCCGCGAGCACGACATCGCCGACTCCGACGACTACTTCCAGTACCACGGCGGGATGGTCGCGACGGTGCGGGCCCTGACCGGCCGGGCGCCCGCCGCCTACATCGGCGACAGCACCCGGCCCGAGGCCGTGCGCACCCGGACCCTGACCGAGGAGACCTCCCGGGTCTTCCGCGCCCGGGTGGTGAACCCCCGCTGGCTGGCGGCGATGCGCCGCCACGGCTACAAGGGCGCGTTCGAGATGGCCGCCACCGTCGACTACCTGTTCGGCTACGACGCCACCGCCGGCGTGGTCGCCGACTGGATGTACGAGCGGCTCGCCGCGACCTACGCCCTCGACGCCGACAGCCAGAAGTTCTTCACCGAGTCCAACCCCTGGGCGCTGCACGGCATCACCGAACGGCTGCTGGAGGCCGCCGCCCGGGGTATGTGGCAGCATCCCGAGCCCGCCACCCTCGACGCCCTGCAGGAGCTCTACCTTCGTACCGAAGGCGACCTGGAGGACGGCGCCGCGGGCGCCGGGCCGGCCTGACCCGATCGGGCCGGGCCGGGCTGCCCGCGCCGGGCGGACCAGCGGTACCCCCGTCCGGGGCCGTTCGGCCACCGGTCGGATGTGCCGAATGGCATGTCGGGAGCCGTCGAGGGCCTTGTCAGCCCTGGTTTCCCGGCGCGGACGGGGTCGGTGGGCCCTGGTCCGGACGGGCCTCGGAGGGGACAACCAGGCCGGATCCGGGAAAATAACCAAGGTGCGGACGACACTTCTGCTGGTGGGGGACGAGGCCGCCCTGCGGCGCGACCTGGTGCCCGCCCTGCTCGGCGAGGGCTATGGCGTCGACACGGCCGGGACCGGCGAGCAGGCCCTCGCCCTGCTGGCCGCGCGCGGCGCGCATCTCGTGCTGACCTGCCTGCCGCTGGCCACCGATGTGCTGTGGCTGGACGAGCTGGTGTTCGGGCCGGCCGGCGATGATCGGTCGGCTCCGGACGACCCGGGTCGGGCCGCGCCGATGGACGGGCTGGAGTTCTGTCGCCGGCTGCGCGCCGCCGGCGACGTCCCCCTCGTCGTCGTCGCCGACCGGCTGGACCCGACCGGCGTCGTCGCGGCCCTGGAGGCCGGTGCCGACGACTACGTCACCGCTCCCCCGGTCACCCCGGAGGTGCTGGCGCGGCTGCGGGCCCTGCTGCGCCGCGTCCATCCGGAGCAGGCGACGGCGAGCGCGCTGAGCGTCGGCGACCTGCAGATCCGCCCGGCCGAGGGGACCGTCAGCCGGCGCGGCGAGGACCAGCACCTGACCCGCACCGAGTTCCGGCTGCTGTGCGAACTCGCCGTGGCGGGCGGCCGGGCCGTCACCCGCCAGCAGCTCCTGGAACGGATCTGGGGCTACGACTACTTCGGCGGGGCGCGGATGCTCGACGTCCACGTCCGCCGGCTGCGCCGCAAGGTGGAGGTGGATCCCTCCGCCCCGACCCACATCCTCACCGTGCGCGGCATCGGCTACCGCGTCTGCTCGGCCTCGCCTCCGCCGCTGGCTTCGGCCCCGCCCCCGGCCTCGGCGGCCTCGGTTACCCGTTGACCCCCGACATGTCGGGGTAGCGGGTGCCCGCCACCACGGACCCGGCGGCGCCGAGCCGCTGCGCCTCGGCGGGGGTGAGGGCGATCTCCGCCGCGGCGATGTTGTCCTCCAGGTAGCGGCGCCGCTTCGTGCCGGGGATCGGCACGACGTCGTCACCCTGGTGGTGCACCCAGGCCAGCGCGAGCTGCGCGGGCGTCACGCCCTTCTCGGCGGCGAGCTTGTCGATCTCGGTGACCACGGCGAGGTTCGCCGCCAGGTTCTCGCCGTTCATCCGCGGCATGTTCCGACGGAAGTCGTCGGCGGCGAAGTCCGCCGCCGAGCGGAAGGCGCCGGTGAGGAAGCCCCGTCCCAGCGGGCTGTAGGAGATGAACCCGATCCCGAGCTCGCGCAGGGTCGGCAGGATCTCCGCCTCCGGCTCGCGGGACCAGATCGAGTACTCGGTCTGCAGTGCGGTGATCGGCGTGACGGCGTGGGCTCGGCGGATGGTGGCCGGCGCCGCCTCGGACAGGCCGAGGTAGCGCACCTTCCCGGCGGCGACGAGCTCGGCCATCGCGCCGACGGTCTCCTCGATCGGCACCGTCGGATCGACCCGGTGCTGGTAGTACAGGTCGATGTGGTCGACGCCGAGCCGGCGCAGCGAGGCGTCGCAGGCCGAGCGGACGTACTCCGGCCGGCCGTCGATCCCTCGGACGGTGGGGTCGGCCGGGTCGCGGACGATACCGAACTTGGTCGCGAGCACGACCTGGTCGCGGCGGTCGGCGATCGCCCGCCCGACGAGCTCCTCGTTGCGGTGCGGACCGTACATGTCGGCGGTGTCCAGCAGCGTGACGCCGAGGTCGAGCGCGCGGTGGATCGTGGCGACGGACTCGGCGTCGTCCCCGGCGCCGTAGAACTCGGACATGCCCATGCAGCCCAGGCCCTGGACGGAGACCTCCAGTCCCTGGCTGCCCAACGTGACCCTGCGCATCAGCGGTCGATCCTTTCCTGGTAGACAGCGATCTTCTTGTCGATGGCGGCGAGGTTGCGCTGGACCTCGTCGAGGCGCTCCAGCACTCGGCGGCGGTGCTCGGTGAGCAGCGCCAGGCGCTCGGCCTCGTTGCCCTCGCCCGCGCCGGCCAGCCGGGCGTAGCGGGCCATCTCCCGGATCGGCATGCCGGTCGTCCGCAACCGGGTCAGGAACGTGACCCAGCGGATGTCGTCGGCGGAGTAGCGCCGGTGCTGGGAGGTGGCCCGGGCGACCGGGTCCCGCATCAACCCGGCGCGTTCGTAGTAGCGCAGCGTGTGGGTGCTGACGCCGGTGGCCGCGGCGGCCTCGGCGATCGTCAGGGTGCCGGTGCCGCTGTCCCCCGCCAGCGGGTCGAACACCGGCTCCTCGCAGGCTGCGTGGGGCGGATCCCCCGGCTCGACCACGCCCGCCGGTTCGGATCGCGGCGGGACCTGGCGAAGCGGGGCCTGTCGGGACGAGGCCTGGCGCGACGTTGTCTGCCGGGGCGACGTTGTCTGGCGGGGAGGTGCCTGCCGGGGAGGTGCCTGGCGGGGCGGGATGGTCGGGCTGGACGTCGTCGCGGGTGCTTCGAGCGTGGCCATGGGACCACGCTAGGACCTGGAGCGCACTCCAAGTCAAAACTCCCGCGATTCACCGCAGGACGACGCACACGATGCTCACAGGCCGCCAGGGACCGCCCCCACCCGCACTTGACAACCATCCGCGGCACGTGCAAAATTTTTTTTGCAGGTAGGTGGAGGTGATTGTGCGACAGCCTGAAGTCACTGGCGACGAGCTGTGTCGCCTCCTTGCGGTGCTCGCCAACCCCCATCGCCTCCGGACGATCGCGGCGCTGGTCGGTGGACGTGCCTATGTCAGCCAGCTCGCCCGGGACCTGGGGATGAGCCGTCCCCTTCTCCAGGTCCACCTTCGCCGGCTGGAGGCCGCCGGACTCGTCTCGCCGCACATCGAGGTATCCGAAGACGGTAAGGCCATGAAGTTCTACGAGATCGTGCCGTTCGCGCTCACCCTCACACCCGAGATGCTGGCGGCCGCCGCCCTAACCCTGACCATCGATGCGGACGGCGCGGCCGACCGACCCGTCCCCCCGTCGCGCAAGAACGGAGACTGACATGATCCAGAGTCTGGCGGACGCCGCCTCGGACGAGCACTCGTGGTCGATCGACGGAATGGTGTGGACGTTCGGTTCGCTGATCGTCTCCCTGTTGTTCGTGGCCGTCATCGCCTGGTATGCGGTGGCCCGCTCCCGCATGAAGGTCGCTTTGAGCAAGGAATCCAACTACCGCGAACTGGCTGACGGCGCGACCGACGCCCAATACCAGACGTCGGCGAAACTGACGGACATCGGCAAGCAGCTCGCGGAGATGAGCGGCCGCCTGACCAGCCTGGAACGGATTCTTCGCGAGGTCGAATAACGGGACGCCGGCCGAGCCGCCCACGGAGTGTCAGAGCCGCGCGTGGCCGGCGGGGTGGGCAGGTCGGTACCTCGCAGCGGCGCCGCGACGAGGCCGGCGAGGTAGCGGTCGGGTCGGACGAGCGCGATCGGGAGCGGGCGGCGGGTGCGCAGCGCGTGCAGCAGCGTGCCGTCGAGGTCCTCGACCGCCGGGCAGGAGACGTCGCTGACGGCCCGCAGACCGCCGGGGGCGACGACGGTGAGCGCGGTGGCGGCCCGCCGGTCGACCCAGTCCCGCGCGGCGGGGTCCAGGCCGGCGGTCGGGTCGATCCCGTGGCCGATCAGCGTCCAGGCGTCGGTGAGCAGATCGTCGAGGCGGATGACGCGGCCGTCCATGGTGCGCAGCCGCGGGTTCGGCAGGATCCGCCCGGCGGCGGGACGGGTGCCGGCGACACCGCGGGGCAGCCGCGGCCGCGGTCGGGCCGCGCCGCCCCGCAGCGCACGGCGCAGGCCGGGGGCGTGGTCGAGGGTGACCAGCACGGACCGGGTGAGTCGGGACAGCCGCGGGTTCGTCGTCTGCACGACCCGGCCGACCCGCAGCGCCGCGGACGTCATCGCCTCGACGTGCGGGCGGCGTTCGCGTTCGTACTCGTCGAGCAGCTCCTCGCCGGCGAGCCCGCCGATGACCTCGGCGAGCCGCCAGGACAGCGCGGCGGCGTCGCGCAGCCCGGCGCCGAGGCCCTGGCCGGCGAACGGCGGCATGCTGTGCGCCGCGTCCCCGGCGAGCAGGATCCGGCCGACCCGCCAGCGCGCCGCCGTGCGGGCGTGGAACGTGTAGACGGCGGTGCGTACCACCCGCACCGTGTCCGGGTCCACCCAGTCGCTCAGCAGCGCGCGGACGCCGTCGGCCTGCGCCATCCGGGCCGGGTCCTCCCCGGGCAGCAGCATCCACTCCCAGCGGTGGCCGCCGGGCATCGGCATGGTGACCGCCGGGCGCCGCGGGTCGCAGACGAACGAGAAGTACGGCAGGTGTGCCAGCGGCGTCGGCGTCTCGACATCCACGACCAGCCAGGGCTGGGTGAAGGTCGACCCGGCGTAGTCGACGCCGAGCATGCCGCGCACCGGGCTCGAGGCGCCGTCGCAGCCGACCACCCAGCGGGCCCGCAGCCGGCTGCCGTCGTCCAGCTCGGCGGTGACCGTCCCGCCCGGATCGCCCGGATCACCCGGATCGCCCGCGTCCGCCGGCTCGCCGGCCTGGTGCAGCGCCGTCACCGACCGGCCGAGATGCACGGTGACGCCGGGCAGGGTGGCGATGCCGGCGCGCAGGTCCCGCTCGAACGATGGCTGGTGGAAGAACGCCGCGACCGGGGTACCGAGCTCACTCTCCCCGAGGCCGAGCTCGATGAGCACGCGCCGGTTCGGCCCGAGGATGGCGCTGCGGCCGCTGGCGTGCACCCGGTCGAGGAAGCCGGCCAGGCCAGGCAGCCCGACCAGCAGCCGCAGCGTCTCCTCGTCGAGGCCCACGGCCCGGGGCAGCGGGAAGGGTTCCTTCTGCGGTTCGACGACGCCGACCGACAGGCCGCGCCGGCCGAGCAGCGCCGCCAGCACCGCGCCGACCGGCCCGTAGCCGACCACCAGCACATCCAGCACCGCGCCATCCGTCATCGCGCGCTCCTCCGCCTCGACTTCTACCAACCGTAGAAGATATGAACGCGGAACGCCATAGGCCTGACGCTTTCCGTGACACTCCCGCTCTTACGCGGGAGCGGCACAACCACGGGTCAGCAGGTGGACGCGGCGGGGGTTCGCTGCGCGCGGGTGACCGTGCGCCGAACCGGCCGGGTGGGGCCCGTGGGGCGGGCGGCGGCGATCCAGGCGGTGAGGTCGGGCAGGTCGGGGGTGCGACCTGTGGCGGCGCGGATCCGCTCACCGAGCGCCAGCAGCGCTTCGGGATGATCGAGGCAGAGCCGTCGTTCCAGCCCACCGCCGACCCGGGCGGCGTGGATCAGCGCCAGCCCGGCGAAGGACTCCACCCGTCCCGGCCGCTCGCGCAGCTCCCGGCGGAACTCGACCGCCGCGCGGGCGGTGTCACCGGCGACGGCCGCCCGATCCCCGGCCGTGGCCGCGCCGGGCAGGTGCAGGCCGCCGCAGCGGGGCGAGGCGAAGGCGAGGGCGGTGAGCCGCTGGCGGGCGTGGCGGTGCACCGGGTGCGGCGTGGTCCAGGGCTCCACCCGGGAGCGCGGCGGCGCCGGGCGTCCGCAGGGCCGGCCAGCCAGCCAGTCCCACGCCCAACCGGCGATGTGCTCGGCGTCGGGGCGGATGTTGCGCAGCCGCCAGACCACGCCGACGTCGCGCAACACGCGCCGGGCGGCCCGGGTCAGCGCGGCCGGCAGCTCGACGCGGTCCCAGCCGTCACAGTCGGCTTCCATCGCCGCGACCACGTGGTCACCGGCCTCGGTGAGGCCGCCGGCGGCCCGCAGCGCCGGCAGCGCCAGGCGCAGGGCCCCGCGGCACCAGGCGAGCTCGTAGGCCGCCTGCAGATCATCGGCGCCCGGCGGACGCGCCCAGCGGGCCGCCCAGAAGGCGGCCATCCGGGAGTAGGCGAAGGCGCCGTGCAGGACGGCGACCAGCGGACGGGGATCGGGGCGCCAGGGGGCGAAGTGCACCCGAGGGCCCTCGACCGCCCGTACCAGCGGCGTGATGTCGCCCAGCATCTCCAGCCGGCTGTGCGCCGCCTCGTGGACGAGCGCGATGGCAAGCCGCATCGCGTCGAGCGGTGGCGTGATCATGATGGTGCCGAGGGCGTCGGTCACCGTGGCGCTGCTGCTGGGCTGATCCGGCGCGTCGCGCAGCGGCACCAGGGCGCGCAGGGTACCGGCGACCTCGGCCGCCTGGCTGGCATCTGTCGAGGCCAGAATGGCTCCGGCCGCGCCGGTCAGCCGCCGCCAGCGCGCCGCCGTGGCCGGGCCGCCGCGCGCCGCGACGGGCAGCGGGAGGGCGTCGCTGCCGCGGAACGGGTCGGTGTCCTCCAGCGACAGCTCGAGGCCGCCGGCAGCGGCAGTGGCAGCGGCAGCGGTCCCGGCGGCGGCCGACGCAGACCGCGCCGGGAGCCAGGCGCCCCCGGTCGGCGGGTGCGGATCATCGGGCCGCACCACGATGCACCGGTCGGGAAGCATCACCCGCAGCGCCGACGGCCGGTCGCCCCCGGCGCCGGCCGGCGTGACGACGGCAAGCGCCCAGCCGCCCGCCGCGCCCACGACGGCGCAGCCGACGGTCGGGACGGCGATCAGCCCGTCGACGATCCGGACCGGCACCCGGCACGGCTGCCGGGCGCGCAGGGCCGCGGCGATCGCGATCCCGCCGAGGTAACCCAGACCGTCGACGTCGGCCGCGCCGACACCGTCAACCCGAGCACCGTCAACCCGAGCACCGTCGACCCGAGCAGCCGCCCGCCAGCACCGGCGCAGGCTGTCCACCAGCCAGATCCCGACCGTCGGGTGCAGCAGCAGGGCGTGCACCTCACCGGGCGCCCGCCGCTGGGCCCGGGCGAGCGCCCGCACCGCCGTGGCCAGGCAGGCTTGCGTCTCGGCATCGACATCGGCGGCGCGCATGCTGCGCAGGACGGCCCAGAGCAGCAGCATCCGCCGGCTGATCTGGGCTCGACGCAGCTCGGTGAGCACGGCGGGGCCGGCCCGCCCGCGTGCCACCGCGTCGACGTCACCGTGAGTGACTCGGTGGCGAGCCGAGGGCGCGGGCGGCCCGGCCCGCGAGCCGGCGAACCCCGCCCACGCCCCGGCGGCGGTCAGCGGGGCAGGGTCGTGGGGAAGGCGGGGGCGCGCGGCCGCCGGGGAGGGGGCGGCCGGGAGCGCGGCCGCTTCGCCGGGACGCGCCAGCTCGGCGACCTCGCGGCCACGCCGGACCTCACCGTCCGACACCTCGCCGTACAGGCGGCTGCGGGGCTGGTATCCGGCGGTGGTGAGCGAACCGCTGAACGCGGCGGCGAGGGCGGGCGGCAGCGGCGCGGCCGGATATCCGATCCAGGCCGCGACCTGGCGCAGCCATTCCCCGGACACCGGGCCGGACAATGCGGCGAGCCGGTCGATGTCGAACCCGCAGAGGTCCACCAGACCGCCGGGCAGGGGGGTCGGATCGTGTGCCATCGGTGGAGCCTCCCACCACGCCGGTGCGCGTCCTGCGGCGCAGGAACCTGCACGACGAAGAATAGCGCGGCGGGATCGGCGGCGATCCCGTCCAACGACGGGTTCCCGTCGGCACCGAGGCCCGCCTATCACTCCCCGCGGGCGGCGGTGAATCGGTGCACGAGCAGTTGGAACCGCCGATCCGCGTCGGCCACCCGCCGCTGGTCGACAGTGACGCCGAGCAGAACCTCGTCCCGGCTGATCCGGTGGAAATACAGCGCGCCCTTCTCCACGTCGAGAACGGTGCGGGTCAGGCGACGGTTGAGCACCGAGCGCAGCAGCCCGTCGAGCAGGTCGCTCAGCACCAGGAACTCGGCGCCGACCCGCTCGAAGGCGTCCCGCCGAGCGGTCCGCCCGGGACCGACGAAGAATTCGTTCAGGTCGCTGTGGTCCAGCACGTCCGCGGCGCTCACCCGACCCTCGCGCACCAGCGCGATGTACTGGAGGTCGGCCGGCTGAAGAATGTTCACCGCCTGCGCCTGGAACAGCTCCTCGCGGCCATCGCGCAGCGGCGACCAGCGCCGGTGGATCAGAGTGGCCCAGGGATTGGCGAACACCGGCACCGAGGGCCGTGGCAGCGAGGCGAAGATGTGGGCCGCTCCCCCGGCCTCGACTTCGCCGGCCTCGACTTCGCCGGCATGGTCTCCCCCGGCATGGTCTTCACCGGCATGGTCTTCACCGGCGTCCTCCCTCGGCCGGGCGTCGAGCGCTCCGGTTGCCGACGGCGCCCCCGGCGGCTGGTAGTAGCCGCCCTGGTGGTACCCGCCATAGTTGGGGTCGGCGAGGCCCCGGGCCGTCCGGATCCGCGCCGCCGCCGCCGACAGCGTCAGGTCGGCGGCGTCCAGGGCGTCCGCGGTGAGGCTCACGCCGACGATGTACTGCCCCTCGTCGATGTCGAAGTACAGCACCGCCCGATCGGGCGCCGCGAAGACCGTCCTGATCAGGCGACCGCCGGCCACACCGAACAGTGCGGCATTCAGTTCGGTCATCCGATGGTTGAGCTGGCGGCCGATCGTCTCGTAGTCCCGGCGGGCCCGCTCAACCGTGCGGGCACCACGGAAGTTCTCGGCCAGAACCGGGTGGGCGAGCAGATCCGCCGCCACCGTCGGCAGTCCGCGATCGTAGTATTCGATGTGCTGCGCCCCAGCAATCGCAACCGCCCGGCGAAATTCCCGCATGATGCCGTTGTATTCGTCGCCGATATGCCGGGCGGTGAAGATGTTGGGTTCAAGGGAGTCATCTGGAACAGTCACCATCAGCTCCTCCTTCTGCCGGGTCCCGACGGGTGGTGGCCGGCGCATGCGTCCGATGCGGAGCGGAGATCGGTTCAGACACTGGAGATGTCGATGTCGATGTCCCGGTGACCGTGCCCGCCATCCGCGTTCCCGGCGGCCAGCACCGCCACGTTATTACGCAGTGTCGCCAGATGGGGATGATGCCGATCCAGGGACATCTCGGCCTCCTGCAGCAGTTCCTCCGCCAGCCGGCGGGCCTCGTCGACGTCGTCCAACGCGACCCGCGCGGCACCGAGGTTCACCCCCGCGGCCAAGGCGAACGGATGGTGCAGATAGAGCTCGTCGGCGAGCGTGAGATATGCCTGCTCGGCGAGTGCGAGCGCCTCGGCCGGCCGCCCGTCGGCGCGCAGATAGATCGACAGATCGGACCGGCAGATGTTCGTGAACGGATGTTCGGGGCCATGCAGCCGCAGGTATTCCCGCAGGCACGACTCGGCCTCGACCGCGGCCCGGTGATGCTCCCCAAGGGCGTGCAGGTGACCCGCGCGGCTGAGTCGGCAGGCGATCGTGCCCAGGTCCGCCTCGCCGTAGATCTCGACGTAGCGTCGCAGCGTCTCCGCCGCCAGGTGATCGGCGGCATCCGCGCTGCCCCGCAGGCGCAGGACGACCGCGAGGTGCTTGTTGCAGCGCAGCGTCAGGTGGGTGGTGCTCCCCTCGATGTCGGCGAGGCTCGTCGCGGCCTGCCGCAGCAGCCCCTCGGCCTGCTCCAGTTCACCGAGCTCGCGATGGCAGATTCCCGCCCGCGCCTGCAACCACCAGAACTGCGAGGTGTTCTCGCCGCCGACCAGCCGCAGCCGCTGCATCGTGTCCAGGCTGAGGTTCAGCGCCTCTCGGGCGCGGCCCGCCAGGAAGGTCGACAACGCAAGGTTGCTCGCGGCCATGAGGGTGTCGAGGTGGTTGTCGCCGAGGGTCTCCCGGAACCCCAGCAGGGTGCTGCTGTCCTCGGCCGCCGCCATCGCGTACCGCCCGAGCTCGCGGCTGTCGATGCCGTAACTCATCGCGGTGATCAGCGTGTGCCGGTGATAGATGCCCAGGTGGTGGCGCTGGCGGGCGAGGGTGTCGGTGTTGAGGTCGTAGGCGGCCTGGAACCGGCCGAGGTCCCGCAGCAGCATCGCCAGGTGGGTGGCCATCCGCAGGGTCAGCGGGTCGTCCGGCCCGAACAGCTCCCGCCAGCGGTCCAGCGTGCGCTCGGCCATGTCCCGGCCGAGTTCCAGCCGGCCCGACCGCCACATCGCGTACACCTGGGACACCAGCCACTGGCGCACGGCGGGCGACGGGCTGTCGATCGCGCCGGAGGGCACGACCTGTTCCTCCAGCATCCGGTAGATCGGCCAGCTTCCCGGGTCGGCGGCCCGTGGGGCGGCCAGCGCGATCTCGGCGAAGACCCCGAGCACCGCCTGGCGCGCCGCCGTCCGCGCGGCCGGGGCCATCCGCTCGACGAGCAGCAGTTGCCAGCGCGCCGCCAGCCGCAACTGCCCCTCCGGCACGGCGTCGACCTCGGCCAGCCGAGGCTTGCGGATCTCCCCCCACAACTCGGGCAGCACGGTCGGGTCGGCGATCGTGTCGTCGCCGACCTCTCCGGCCAGGTAGCGCAGCATCACCGGTGACTCCAGCAGGCCGCGCGGGACGCCCTGCGGGGACAGGAAGGCGCACAGCTCCAACAGGCGGGCCGCCGCCCGTCGGACCGGACTCGCCGCGGACCGCAGCGTCTCGAAGGACACCGTCCAGGTCGTCGTCTCGGCCGTGGCACCGACGGCCTGGGCCAGGTAGGCGTCGACCGCCTGGTCGTCGATCTCCGCGCCGCGCCAGTCCTGGCGCAGCCGACCCACGGCCGTGCGAAGACCGGACGGGCGGTGATCGAGGCGTTTGGCGACCAGTTCCAGCCTCTCCCGGTCGACCGCGGGCAGCCACTGGCGCAGGAACGCCAGGCTCTCCTCGGGCGCGAACGGCTCCACCCACAGGGCGCCGGGCTGGTCCCGCCACCCCGGCTCGGCCGAGGTGATCAGCACGTGCCCGTTGGACGTGGCCGTCGGCACCAGCCCGGCCAGCGACGCCGGGTCCCCCGCGCCGTCGTAGATCAGCAACCAGCGCGACGACGGGTCGCCGCGGCGCAGCGCGTCCAGTGCCACCCGTTCGAGCTGCTCCGACGGGGAACGCTGGGCCTGCGGCACGTCGCTGTCCGGGCGCAGCAGGACGGCGAGGTCGGCCAGGGAGCGCCGCACGGACGTCTCGTCACCGGCCGGGATCCAGTGGACGACGTCGTAGTCCGCCCCGAACCGGAGGGCGAACTGGGCCGCGACCGCGCTCTTGCCGATCCCGTCGCCGCCGACCAGCAGGGCCGGGCCGGTGGCCCGACCGCCGGGCAGCAACCGATCGCGCAGGGTGTCGAGCAGGACGTGACGGCCGATGAACGGCTGGCTGAACATCGTCGGCATCGTCCAGACCCGCGGGCGGCGCGTCGGATAGCGGGCAGTGACCGCGGTGAGGTCGCCGAGACCGATCCCGGGGACGGGCAGGGCCAGGCGTTCGAGGACCTCGACCGCCGCCTCCCGCTCCGCGAGCGTCGTCAGCCCGATCAGCTCGGCGCTGGTGTAGTCGTCGTCCAGCCGCGTCACGCCGACCTGGATGATGCTCGCCGCGGCTCGCGCGACCCCGTCGCGCCCGCGGGCGCGCACCACCGCACGCAGTGCCGCTTCGCCCGGAGTGTCCGGCCCGAGGTTCGGCGAGCCGACGACGATCAGCGCGTCGGCCGCGGGGAAGTCCTCCTGGGTGACGGAGGTCGGGGACACCGGTCGAACCCGCACGCCGGTCGGGGTGAGCACGGAGACCAGCCAGTCGACCCACGGCCGGTCCTCCGGCGCGCCGAAGACCGCCACGGAGCGCGGGGCGGGCGGCCCGTAGTGCTCGAAGGCGCGCAGCACCCGCTCCCGCTCCTCGGCGGGCACCGGCCGGGTGGAAAGCGACTCATCCCCGGTGATCACGCTGGCCAGCACCCGGTAGGCGGCCTGCAGGCCCGACCGGCTCGCGGGGTCCTCGAGGAAGGTCGCGAGCACCTCCTCGTAGGCGTAGGCAGCCTTGTAGGGGACCTCCAGCTCGATCAGGCGCGCCCGCTGCGCCTGGAGATCCGGTCCGCACAGGTCGCTCAGCGCCGGGCGGAACGCGTGGAAGGCCGCACGGCGGCGTAGTTCCTGCTTGCGCTGTTCGGTGTCCTCCACCCGCATCGGGACCGGCAGGATACGGATGGCCCGCTCGCCGCCGCGGATCTGGCGCACCACCGCGGCGCCGCCGTCGATCGACTGGTTGTTCAGCGCGAAGCCGACCACGACGGTGTCCGGTAGCAACTGGGTGCAGATGCCCGCGGCGTCCGAGGTTCCGGTCCGACTGTCGATCAGGACATAGTCGTAGCCGGCGAAGCGCATGCGGTCACGCAGCGCGGCGAAGTAGGCCCGCCCGTCGGTGTCCTCGAAGAACGCCGGCCACGGCAGCGCCACCGCGACGACGGCGTTCTTGGCGGTCTGCCGGCCCGGGCCGAGGAAGTCGATGCGCCCGGCGGCGGGGAAACCCGGCCACTCGATCGTCTCGACGTTGTGCCGGAAGTCGCTGTAATGAGCAGTGATCTCCCGGATGGCGGCCGCGTCCGGCGGGCTCACAACCTGCTCCAGCCCCGGGTGCCCGGCGTTCTGCAGGCGGTCGATCTCCCGGATGAAACCCTCCAGCATCTCCGTGACGCCGTCGCTGCTGTCGAGCTCCTTGTTCTGCAGGAAGGGCCGGAAGTAGCGGTGCAGGCCGGGGGATTCCAGGTCCCAGTCGACGGTGAGCACCCGCTTGCCGGACGCGGCGAGCAGCCAGGCGACGTTCGCCACCGCCATCGTGCGACCGGCGCCGCCCTTGTACGAGTAGAAGGTGACGATGTGCGCCGGGCTCTCGGCGGGGTCCGATCTCCCGTTGGCCTCAGTTCCCCCGGCGGCCTCGATTCTCCCGGCGGCCTCGATTCTCCCGGCGGCCTCGATTCTCCCGGCGGCCTCGGTTCTCCCGGCGGCCTCGGTTCTCCCGGTGACCTCAGTCATCGTCTTCGCCCCTTTCCGCGACGCCGGCTCGACGCAGGATGGGCCGGCGGGTGTGCTCGGGATCGGCCATCCGCCACCGGCGCTCCCCGCCGAGGCGCAACGCCGCGCGTGGTGCGGGCCGCCGCGGATCCTGGGCGGCGGCCCCGCCCGCCCAGGCGGTCCGGCCGGAGAGCCGCACGAGCTCGGCGTCGCGTTCGGACAGCGACGGCGGCCCGTCCACCCGAGCCCGCGCGATCAGCTCGACGACGGCCCCGACCAGGTGCCGGTAGCCGGGCGAGGCGGGGGCGGCACGGATCAGCCGCAGCGCTCCACCCGCGGCGAACTCGGCGCCGAAGTCGTCGTCGATCATGTCCGTCTGCCGGATCGGCACCGGGGGCGCTACCGCCCGGATGGACCAGGGGACGCCGATCAGCGCCGGCGAGCGGCGCCCGGTGAAGTGCTGGTGCCAGCGCAGCCGCTCCCGGAACAGCGACCACTCGACCCGGCACTGCGGGTCGGAGAAGTACGCGTCGGAGTACAGCGCCACCAGCACCGGCGACAACAGCACCTGCGCGTTCGACTGTCCCGGCGAGCCCGGCGCGGACGCCTCCGCCCCGGCAACCCCGCCCGTGAACGCCTCGCGGCGACCGAACCGCTCGTAGACGCCGTCCTGCACGTCGCCGGCGAAGCGTTGCACATAGCTGCCGTCGCCCCCGGCAAGGGCATGATGCACGAGGAAGAAAGGGGTCATCGGCGCCCCTCGGGTCGCATTCCACGACAGCGCGCCCGCCCCACCATCACACCCGTGCCTCTCACGTCCACGGCGACCGGCTCCGGCCAGACCGCATTCTTTCCTCGACGGTCCCCGGATTCCGTTCCCGACCCGCGACGCGCCGACGGTCGGGCAACCGATCCTGTGCGGTACATCACGACTCGGGGTGGAACGGGGAACGCACGAGCTCGGTCGCGTCGGCCGCCAGCGGCGGTAGTTCGTCGCGAGCGACGTCCATGACCCGGTAGGCCAACAGGCTCACATACTCCGCGAACGCTGCGGGGTGTCGCATCAGGTCCAGGACAGGCAGGTTGTCGTATTTCCGACCAAGATCGATCCGCGCGATGTGCAGCTCCCGCGCGGCCTCGGGCACGTCCGCCTCCCGTACCAGCCAGGGCACCGGAATGATGCCCGCCGGAGGTTTCCCCCCCGGCCTGGTCGCCCGGCGAATCCGTTCCTGAAAGACCCCGAACTCCCGGCCGCACCAGTCACTCTCGAAGTAGTCGTCGCACCACAGGGCGACCAGCACCGGCGCGGTCCGCGCGGCGTCGCGCAGCGCGGTGGGCCAGTGTTCCCCGCCGCCCATCCGTTCGGCGTCGAGGAAGCCCGCCGGCTCGACCCGCCGGCGGACCTTGCGCCGCAGTTCCGCCTCGAGTTCCCGGTGGAAGGCGACGACGCGGTCCCGGTCATGACGATGAGCATGGCTGGTGAAGAAGTAGTAGGCGGCCGCGCCGGCCGGCCCGCGGGGCGGCGGCGGCGCGGACGGCGCGACACCGTCGCCCAACGGCCAGGAGACGAACTGAGGGCCGGCTGCCCGCACCCCCGGATCGGCGGACGGCTCGGGCCCACCGGCACGCCGAGCGGCCAGCTCGGCGACGAGCCGGCGGACGACGGAGACCGCCCGATCGTCCCGGGGAGCGACCAGTTCCAGCGACTGGACCAGCGCGTCGAGCATCCTGCGACCTGGCTCGCGGACTGCCTCGGTGACCAGGGTGGTCAGCCGGACGGCGAGCCACGGCGAGGTCAGTGCGACGGTGCGACCAAGCAGGCGGGTCAGCTCGTCCAGCCAGTGCTCGAACCCGGCGGGTTCGGCTATGTACTCCACCTCCATCAGCGCCGCCACCAGCGCGTCGACCTCCCGGGCGGCCGCCGCCTGCGCGTGGGCAGCGTCGCCGCCGTGACCAGGACCGCCGCCGTGGGCAGCGTCGCCGCCGTGACCAGGACCGCCGCCGTGGGCTGCCCGGATGCTGCCCGCGGCACCGGAGCCGTGAGCAGCACCGGGGCCGCCCGCGGCACGGCGGCTGTCGGGGGCCCCGCGGGAGCCCGAGACGTCGGGGCCGTCCGGCACGCCGCGACCGCGGCGGGGTTCCGCGGAACCGTTGCCCTCGGAGAGGCGGACAGCGCCGTCAGGGTCCGCCGGCTCTCCCGCGACGGCCGGCTCGGCGCCGCTGGATGTGGGCGACGGCTCGGCGGCGGGCGGGGTCGGCCGGGGCACCGCCATCTCGAGCAGACGCTGGCAGAGCTCCGGGGTCACCGCCGTCTCCCGGATCAGGTAGCCGGCGAGTTCGGCCAGCAGCCCGGGCCGGTGGCCGAGCAGCTCGCCGAGCCGGGCGGCGGTGGCCGGATCGACCATGGGCGCGGCGCTGGTGAGCAGCATGACCGACTCGCGCCGACGCAGCGGCCCGATGGCCACCGTCCGATCCCGCCAGGAGTCCACCGTCCGGTCGGCGACGATGAGGCAGTGCGCGCCGCGGCCGGGCAGGTACGGCTCGGCCTCCTCGGGACTGCCCACCCCCGCGAAGACCAGCAGCCACCCCTCGCCAGGCACCGGCGCGGCATCCGCGGCGCAGTCGGCCAGCCGCGCGCGGGCCTGGTCGGCGAGCTCGTCGAGCTGGGCGGCGATGTCGGCGCCCCGGGTGCAGTCCACCCACCAGGCGACGTCGTAGCGCAGCTTGTAACGGTGCTGGTACTCCCCGGCGAGCTCCGCCCTCCCGATGTCGGACAGGTCCTCCTCGGGGACGAGGACGAGATGGCCGTGCCGGCACAGGCCGTCCCAGACGCGCTCCAGCTCGTCGTCCCGGCCGGCGAACAGCTCGTTCTCCCGGCGGCTGCGCCACACGGGCGGGGACTGCCCGGGCAGGCGGCCCGGGCGGCCGAAGGCGGGCACGGGGCTCACCAGTCGCCCCCGGCCCGCACCTCCATCAGGAGTTCGTTGACCACCGCCGGTTCCAGACCGCTGAGGTCCAGCGTCCGGAGGGTGCGCAGCGGCTCGGGCAACGGCTGGGGGTCGATCGTGACGCGCACGACGCGGCAGGCCAGCGGACCCTCCAGGCCGAGGCGCTCCCAGGCCTCGGTCTCGGTGGTGCCGGGATGCTCGGGCCGAGGCGCACGGTAGTGCCGCGACAACAGCACGACCGTGATCTCCGGATCCCACGAGGCGATGCGGTCCACGGTCTCGGCGAGCCGCTCGCCGCGGTTCTGCGCCCACCGCACCTGCCGGACCTCGTGGCAGCCGCGGCGCAGGAGCTGTTCGAGCCAGTCGGCCCACTGCTGGTCGGCCCCGACATAACTGACGGCGACCCGCCGCGGGGCCGCCGGAGAATCCACCGGCGCCGTCGCGAACGCCCCGGCCCCGCGGCCCCCACGGTCGCCCGCCGGGACCGACCCGGCCCGCGGCCGGACGGCCCCCCCGCCATCGTCCCCACCGCCCCGGCCCCCACCGCGCCGAGCGCCGGCGCCCCGATCCCCGCCACCACGCTCGGCGCCCTCTCCCGCGGCGCCGCCTCGAGCGCCACGGCTGCGATCCGAAGCGAGCGGATCCGAAGCGAGCGGCCCCGAAGCGAGCGGCCCCGAAGCGAGCGGCCCCGAAGCGGGTGACCCCAGCCCCTGCCGCCGGACCACCCCGCTGGTTGGCGGCCGGCCGTCGAGTTCCGCGGAAGCGCCGATCGGTGCCTGCCCGGTGCCGTCGATGCCGTGGGAGCCGAAGGCGGGGCCGGCGGCGCGGATCGCGAGCTCGGGCAGAGGGTCGAGATCGATCTGCTGGGCGGCGATGACCCGGGCCGCGAACAGCCGGACGAAGGCGTAGTAGCCGCTGGGCCCGCGCCGCATGTTGCGCATGAGCCACAGCAATCCGTGCTGGCCGTAGACCTCGGGCAGCCCGACCCGCGCGTCGGCGAGGGCGGGGCGCGCCGCCGGCGGCACCGGGTCGTGGGTCGGCCGCCACAACACCCGCAGGAAACCATCCTCCAGCCTGGTCGCGCCGGCCTTGCTGAAGTTCTCGACGCGGGCGCCGAAGACCTCCCATTCGCGCCCGCACCAACCGTCCTTGAAAAACGGGTCGGAGCAGAGCGCGACCATCGAGCGGATACGGCCGGCCCCCGCCGCGAGGGCGAGGTCCGCGTCCATGCCGGGCCGCGGCCTGGTATCGAGGATTCCGCCGACCGCGGTCCCGACGAGCAGGCCCAGCTCATACTCCAGATCGGCGTGAAAGCGCTGGACCCAGCGACGGTCCTCTTTGGCGGCATAGGAGACGAAGAAGTAGCTCTTCATCGCGCACACTCGATTACCATCACCGCGCCCCCGGGCTCACCGCCATCCGACGGACGGTGTCGCCAAACGCTATCAGCCGACCGCCCGGATGGCGATGCCCGCGACACGGAAGTATCAATGACGTCTCAACACGTCATCACCCGGGTGGCGCCACTCCGCGTACCCTCCACTGCCCGAGGGCCGCCATCACGCCTTCTCTGCTCCCCGTCAACCGGCGACGAGGGTTCTTTCCCTCAGTGCACTTCCCAGTGTTCGGGTTCGAGGCGCAGCCATCGGTCGATCTCCTCCCGCCACCAGATCCGAGTACCACCCCAGGTCGCGGTGCGGTTGACGACCGCGGCGGGACTCGGTGCGGCCGGATCGACCCGCAGTCGGTGATCGATGGCCTGACGGGTGAGGCCCAGGGCGCGGGCGATGTCGCCGGAGCCGACGAGCAGTGGTAGGTGATCCACGCCTGCCGACGTTAGCCAATCCGGGCCTCGCCGCGCCCGCGACGCCGGGCCCGCGGGCGCCGGACGGCAGCCGTCCGACGCACAGTGAAACCGGCAGCCGCCGGAGGGTGAGCAACGACGTCCGGAGCGCCGCGCGAGGGTGCCGCCGTCCACCATGCGGTGACCGACCGTCCACGCTGTCGTCGCCCCACCGGCCCGGTCGACCGTGGTCGGCGCGCGGGCACGGGCGGCTGTCCCCCCCGACGACGGCGAAGTCTCGCCGGATGCGCTCCCCGGCGGCGTCCGTCTGTGCTTGGCTGATCACGTGAATCGGGCCGGCCGGCCGGCCGGTCCGGCCGGATCGATCGGCGAAAGCCGCGGAAACGGAGAACAGTGGGCATTGATCTCGCCAAGGGCGGCAGCGTCGCTCTTACCGAAGCCACCGAAACCCTCACGCACATCACCGTCGGCCTCGGCTGGGATCCCAACCGTCCAGGAGCGGAGGAGTTCGACCTCGACGCGAGTGCGATCGCCCTGCAGGAGAACGACCGGGCGCCCAGCCTGAGCTATTTCGTCTACTACAACAATCTGAGCAGCCCGCGCGGGGAGATCGTGCACCGCGGGGACAACCTCACCGGCGAGGGTGCGGGCGACGACGAGCAGATCGACGTGCGCCTCGACCTGTTGTCCAGCGCGATCACCCGCATCGTGTTCCCGGTGAGCATCCACAACGCCGACTACCGGCATCAGAGTTTCGGTGACGTGCACGGCGCGTACATCCGGGTCGTCAGCACCGACACCGGCGACGAGCTGGTGCGCTACGACCTGTCGAGCACCGCCGCGCGGGACACCTCGATGCTGTTCGGTGAACTGCACCGCGACGGCGGCGGCTGGCATTTTCGCGCGCTCGGTGAGGGTGGCGTCGCCGGCCTGGCGGAGATCGCCCGCGGGTACGGTCTCGACGTCTGAACCCGTGGCCGGCCGGCCGAGACGCCCCGTGGGCGACCCGACCGTCCCGGCCGGCACCGGCTCGGAGATGGGCTCAACCCGGGGATGCGCTCAGCCCGGGGATGCGCTCAGCCCGGGGATGCGCTCAACTCGGGGATGCGCTCAACTCGGGGATGCGCTCAACGGGGGATGGAGGTGTGCTTGAACTCGTTGAGCTCCGGCCAGCCGGTGAGCTGGTCGACGACGCGCTCCACCGCCCGGATGGACGGCGCCGCCTCGGCACCGAGCGGAGCCCGGTTCATCAACCGCACGAAGACCGCCTGGTCGTCGGCGATGAAGGTGGGCACGCCCCAGACGGAGTGGGAGGCGACGTAGCGCTCGTGCTCGGTCTGGACCCGAGCCAGCCCGCCGTCGTCGACCCGGGCGAGCACCTCGTCCGCGGGCAGCCCGACCGCGGTGAGCGTCTCCCGGATGACCACGCGGTCCTCGAGATGACGACCCTCGTCGTGGCGCGCCGCGAACAACGCGCGATGAGCCGCCGGGAACAGGTCGGGGTATTCATCCCGGATCACGACACCGGCCTGCAGGGCGAGAATGCCGGAATCCTGCTCGGGCTTCTCCCAGACGCTGGGCTGGCCCTCCTCGACATGCGCCTGCCCCAGCGAGAAGGGGATGAAGCTGACATTCCAGTCGGCACCGGCCGCAAGACCGGTGAGCACGTGTTCGTGCGCGTTGCGCGCGAACGGGCAGCGGTAATCCCAGGTGATCGCGAACGTGGCGGAGGTCATAACCCGGGGAACAGCGACGCGCCCCACGATGTTCCGCGCCGACCCGGCCGGCCGACGGCAAGTGCCACAACGCCGGTGCGCTCTCCGGGGGGGGCGACCGGCCGGCGAGCACACATCCAGGTCTCATCATCGATCTCCGGCGCCGTACGGGACGAATCAGTTACGTTTCGCTCATGCCAGGGGTCGAAGTGGCACTGTGGGGGCTGTTCGGCGGCTTCGCGGTCGAGGGTCTCGATCTTTACACCGCGGTCCGCCGATCGGGCCGCTGGCCGTGGCGGACGGGCCGGCCCCGGGAGGTCGGGGCCTGGGCCTACCTGGTGGCCGAGGTCGTCCGGCTCGCGATCGGCGCGGGGCTCGCCGCTGCGGCGGCCGCATCGGGACAGGTGACGACGGCGTTCGCCGCGGTGTCGGTGGGAATCGCCGCACCGCTGGTCGTCGAACGCCTCGCCCGGGCGATCCCGCTCGNCCCTCCGCCCGCCGCTGCGCCGGCGGATCCATCCACCCCCGGACCCAGGGGCGCGGGGGTGCGTACACCGGCCGGGCCGGTGGCGCCGGCCGGGGCGGCCCCGTCGGATGCCCCGGCCGGGGAGTGACCATGCGAGCGGACTCCTTCGCCGGCCAGGTCATCGCCGTCCTGTCGCGGCGGACGCCGCAGTTCTCGGCGCCGCCCGGCGAGCCGCAGACCTTCCCGGGGCGCGTCCACGCCCTGCTCATCCAGGCAAGGGCCGGCACGGGAGCCGAGCCCGACCGGACGGCGACGCCCCCACCTGCCGACCGCGGCGCCCGGCCGGAGCCGGCAGCGCCGACCCCGCCCACGCGCCCGGCGACCCTCGTGCTCGGCGGTGAACGGCGGCGGCCGGGACGACCCGCAGGTCCCGCCGCAAGGGGGCGCGGGCGCGTGATCGTCACCGTCGCGGCTGTGCTCGCAGTCTGCGCCGCCATCGTGCTGTCCTCCGTGCAGTGGCGTCACGGCAGCGATGGCGGGGGCGGGGGCGGAGCGGCCGCCACGCCCCCCCACGAGATCGGCCTGGAACTGACGGCCGCCGGATCGGTGACCTCGGTCGACTTCAGCCCGGACGGGCGCACCCTCGCCACCGCCGCCGTCGACGGCACCGTCCGCCTGTGGAACGTCACCAAGCCGACCGACCCCCGCCCGCTCGGCCAGCCTCTGGCTGGGGGTGTCCAGCCCGTGACGTCCGTGGCGTTCAGTGCGAACGGACACATCCTGGCGTCGGCCGCTACCGACGGCACCGTCCGCCTGTGGAACGTCACCAAGCCGACCGACCCCCGCCCATTCGCCACGATCACCCCGCACGCCGGCGCAGTGAGTTCGGTGGCGTTCAGCCCGGACGGCCGCACCCTCGCCACCACCGGCGCCGACCACGCCACCCGCCTGTGGAATGTCACCGACCCACGGGCTCCCAGGGCGATCGGGGTGCCCCTCACCGAGGTGGCCCCCGTATCGGCGGCGGTCTTCAGCCCGGACGGGCGCGCCCTCGCCACCACCGCCACCGACGGCACGGTGCGGCTGTGGGACGTCACCCACCCGGCCGCTCCGACCCGGCTCGGTCTCCTACCCCCCGCGACCGATCAACCCGGCACCGCCCGCCCGGTGGCGTTCGCTCCTGGCAGCCGGCTCCTCGCCGCCGGGGACGGCCGCAGCGTGCGGCTGTGGGACATCACCGAGCCGGCGCGTCCGCGCCCGCTCGGCCAGCCCCTGACCGAGCACACCGGCGCCGTCACCGCGGTGGCCCTCGCCGGGGACATTCTCGCCGTCGGCGGCGACGACACCATCGCCCTGTGGAAGATCGCCGACCCGGCGGCACCGAGCGAGCTCGGTCGGCCTCTGACGGGCCACACCGGTACCGTCACCACGCTGGCTCTCACCGCAACCATCCTCGCCACCGGCAGCGAGGACCGCACCGTACGGCTGTGGAACGTCGGTTAGCGGCGGTTCGGCCCGGGCGGGCTCGGCGAGACGGGCGCGGGGGCGTCAGCGGCGGTTGCCCTGGCGTCCGCGGGGCAGTCTCGGCGGCGGCTGGCGGGGCAGGTCGCGGGGCGCCCGGCCGGGATGGTCGAGCGCGGCGGGGTCGAGGCCGCGGCGGGCGGCGATCAGGCCGCGGACGTACACGACCGCAGCGATGATCACCATGAGGTCGTCGACCAGCCCGATCGGCCCGAGCGGGATCTCGGGGACGGCATCGACCGGCGAGACGACGTAGGCGAGGCTGGCCAGCGTCGCCACAGTGCCGCGCAGCGGCAGGTCGTATCGGCGGATGACGACGAGGGCGGCCACCGCCAGCGCGAGGCCGAGGGCCACGAGCGCGCCGAGGACGACGAGCAGCGCCGTGCCGAAGCTGTCACCCATCATCCACTCCACTCCAGGTCGGTCCCCGCGGCGACCGGTCGGCGGCCCGGGGGCGATGATCCCTGACGGCATGCCCGATGTCCCGCCGTTACGAACATCCACGCCGCCCGCCGGTGCCGGTCCGGCCCGCCGCACGCCACCGCGGCCGCGACGCCGCCGACACCCCGTCGTCGCGCTGTTGTCCGGTGCGGGCGGCGGGGGAGCCGTGGAATCGACGCCGCGTTGTCGGACGGGTGACGACCCGAGGTTCGACCGTCGGCCGGACACATGCCGGCCTGCGCCGGTAGGCTTTTCGACGTGTCCCCCGTGGATTCACCTGCGCCGCCCGGTCGGCTGATGGCCGTCAGTGATATTCATGTCGGTTATTCGGAGAATCGGCTGATTGTCGAGGGTATCGAGCCCGGTTCGCCGGAGGATTGGCTGATTCTGGCCGGTGACGTGGCCGAGGTCGCCGGCGAGATCGAGGCGGTCTGGCAACTGTTCACCCAGCGTTTCGCCAAAGTGATCTGGGTGCCCGGCAACCATGAGCTGTGGACGCCGAAGCACGATCCGCTCCGGCTGCGCGGCGAGGAGCGGTACCGCCACCTGGTCGAGATCGCCCGCGGCCTCGGCGTGGTCACCCCGGAGGATCCGTTCCCGGTGTGGACGGGCGAGGGTGGCCCGGTGGTCGTCGCGCCCCTGTTCGCCCTGTACGACTACAGCTTCCGCCCGGCGGGCACGGCGACGAAGGAGCAGGCCCTCGCCCTGGCCCGGGAGACCGGGGTGGTGTGCACCGACGAGTGGCTGCTGCACCCCGATCCGCATCCCACCATCGACGCCTGGTCCCGGGCCCGGGTCGCCTACACCACCGAGCGGCTGGCCGCCCTCGATCCGGCCGTGCCGACGGTGCTCGTCAACCACTGGCCGCTCGTCCGGGAACCCACCGACATCCTGCGCTACCCGACGTTCGTGCTGTGGTG
Source organism: Frankia torreyi (assembly GCF_000948395.1). GTDB lineage: Bacteria > Actinomycetota > Actinomycetes > Frankiales > Frankiaceae > Frankia > Frankia torreyi. Next base: position 30,708 of record NZ_JYFN01000055.1, read on the forward strand.
CGGGACGACCGCCACCGCCGACTGGCACCGGCGTCACCGCACGGCCGCGGTCGTCTACGGCCACCTGCACATCCCCCGCACGACCTGGTACGACGGCGTCCGCTTCGAAGAGGTCTCGATGGGGTACCCCCGGGAACGCGTCGCATGGGAGGCCTACGGCCGGCCCTTCGCCGGCCCCCGCCAGATCCTGCCCTACCCGTCGGAGCCCGGCGGGGCCCCGGCCGCTGGAGCGCAGGGGCGAGCGGCGTCGCCGAGTCCCACCCGGTCCCCGTCGACGGCGCGGAGCTGACCGCGATGCTGTCCAGCCTGCTGCCGGACGCGGCCGTCGCCGTCGAGGCGTTCGAGGACAACCCGAACGCCGTGCTGTTCCCCGAGGAGGCCGCGCTGCTCGCCCGCGCCGTCGACAAGCGCCGCCGGGAGTTCACCACCGCCCGCATCTGCGCGCACCAGGCGCTGACCGGCCTCGGCCTGCCGCCGGCGCCGATCCTGCCGGGCGATCGTGGCGCCCCCCGCTGGCCGGACGGGGTGGTCGGTAGCATCACCCACTGCGCCGGCTACCGGGCGGCGGCGGTGGCGTTCGCCGGGCGGCTGCGCACGATCGGCATTGACGCCGAACCGAACGAACCCAACCCTCAGGGCGTCACGGCGCAGATCACCGTCCCGGCCGAGGAGGGCTGGCTCGCCACTCTCACCCGGACCCGGCCGACCGTGCACTGGGACCGGCTGCTGTTCAGCGCCAAGGAGTCGGTGTACAAGGCGTGGTTCCCACTGGCCCAGCGCTGGCTCGGCTTCGAGGACGCCGCCCTCACCATCGACCCGGGCACAGCCGTCCCGACAGGCACAGCCGTCCCGACGGGCTCGGCAGCCGACAGCGGCACGGCGCTGTCCAGGCCGGTGACCGTCGCCCCGGCCCGCGGCACGTTCACCGCGAAGCTGCTGGTGACCGGGCCGACGCTCGACGGCGGCGAACTCACCGGCTTCGACGGCCACTGGCTCGTCGACCGCGGCCTGCTGCTCACCGCCATCACCGTCCCACACCTCGACGGCGAACCGGTGCCGCCCGTGCCGGACGCGCGGTGAGGCACCATCGCGGGCGCCGCCCGCTCTCGGCCGGCCGACGACGCCCCGCGGTACGAACCGGCCCCGGCGCCTTCCCCGCCGGCCGGCGGCCGCGCACGAGGGGCGTGCAGGGTCGCAAGCCGCGGTAGGGCGCCCGGCCCCCGTGCCGCCGCCCCGGCTCCGGCCAGGTACGCAAGGGCAGGACCGGTGCGCCGCGCCGGGTGTGGCCGGTCGTGCCGAGGTAGGAAGGGATGTGCCCATCCCTGAAGACCGCGGCGCGACGCCGCACTCCGCCGATCCCGGCCGCTCCCCCGGGCCACCGACCGGCCCCGCCGCCCGGACGGCGGCCGGCGAGTTCGTCCTGACGCTGTCCTGCCCCGACCGGCTCGGGATCGTCGCGGCGGTCTCCGCGTTCCTCGCCGACGCCGGTGGCAACATCGCCGACGCCGCCCAGTTCGGCGACACCGACTCGGGCCGGTTCTTCATGCGGGTGCACGTCGTCGCCGAGGAACCGGGCCTCGCCCTGGACGCGCTGCGGGCCGGCTTCGCCCCCGTGGCCCGCCCGTTCGCGATGGACTGGCGAGTCCATGACCTGGCGGTCCGCCCCCGCGTGCTGATCCTGGTGAGCCGGTTCGGACACTGCCTCAACGATCTGCTCTACCGGCACCGGTCGGGGCTGCTCGACGTCGACATCCCCGCCATCGTGTCGAATCATCCCGACTTCGCCGACCTCGCCGGCTCCTATGCCATCCCGTTCCATCACCTGCCGGTCGACCCGACCACCCGCGACCGGCAGGAACAGGGGATTCTGGAGATCATCGAGCGGGAACGGATCGACCTGGTGGTCCTCGCCCGCTACATGCAGATCCTCTCCCCTGAGCTGTGCGCGCTGCTCGCCGGCCGGGCGATCAACATCCACCACTCGTTCCTGCCGAGCTTCTCCGGCGCCCGGCCCTACCACCAGGCACACGCCCGCGGGGTGAAGCTGATCGGCGCGACCGCGCACTACGTGACCGCCGAGCTCGACGACGGCCCGATCATCGAGCAGGACGTCATCCGGGTCGATCACGCCGACGGTCCCGACCGCCTCGCGGCGCTGGGCCGCGATGTCGAGTGCCGCGCGCTCGCTCGCGCTGTGACCTGGCACGTCGAGCACCGCGTCCTCATCAGCGGCCGCCGCACGGTCGTGTTCTCCTGATCGGTGTGCAGCCAGGGGGCGGTCGGCGGGGTCCGCGGGCGGGGATCAGTGGGCTGGGGTCAGTGGTCGGGGATCAGTGGTCGGCGGGGGCGAGGACGGCCCAGCCGAAGGGTGGTAGGCGGGCGAGGGCCTGCGCCGTGCCGGGCTGGACCAGGTCCGCGTGGCCGGCGACAAGCTGCCCGGCGTCGGGTGCGGGGCAGTCGGCGGGGGCCCCGGCGAGGTTGAGCACGACGAGCAGGCGCTGCCCCTCGGCGCTCGTCTCGTAGACGAGCTGCTCGTTGGTCAGGTGCAGCGGGCGGGTGCGGGCGGTGTGCAGCCAGGGGTGACGCCGCCGCAGACCGATGAGGTCCTGGTGCAGCCGGTAGATCGGCCAGCCGTAGGGGGCGAGCGCGGCCGGGCCGACCGGGAACGCGGGGCGGACGGCGTCGTCGCCACCGACGCGGTCCTCCTTGACGCCGACGAACGCCTGCTCGTCGCCGTAGTAGACGCTCGGGGTGCCGCCGACGGTGCACAACACGACGAGTGCGTGGGCCAGGTGGCGCGGTTCGCGCAGCCGGCTGGCGAGCCGGGTGACGTCGTGGTTGCCGACGAAGGTGAGCGGGACGAAGCTGTCGAGGAAGCCGTCGTGCCGGCCCAGCGCCCAGGCCAGTTCGAACAGGTTGGCGTCGTTCAGCGAGCTCCAGATCGCCTTCCACAGCTCGTACTGGGTGACCGCGTCCAGGCCGGTGCGGCGGACGATGTCCGGGTAGTCGCCGTGGATGACCTCGCCGACCAGGTAGGCGTCCGGGTGGGCACGACGCACCCGCGGCAGCACCTGCGCCCAGAAGTCGGCGGGGACCGCGTAGGCGGCGTCGAGCCGCCAGCCGTCGGCGCCCCGGTCGAGCCAGTGGGTCATGATCTCGGTGACGTGGTCGGCGACGGCCGGGTTCGCGTGCCGCAGCGTGACGAGGCTGCCGTGGCCTTCGAAGGTAGCGTACTCGGGCCGTCCACCCGGCCCGGTCCCGCCCGTGGGGACGAACCAGTCCGGGCGCGGCGGCGCGTCCCCGCCGTCGGGCGATGCGGCGAAGGCGGGATGCTCCCGGCCGACGTGGTTGAACACCCCGTCGAGCAGAATCCGCAGCCCCCGCCGGTGGGCGCGGGCGACGAGATCGTCGAAGTCGGCGTCGTCGCCGAGCCGCGGGTCGATCCGGAAGTGGTCGACCGTGTCGTACCCGTGGGTCGACGATGCGAAGATCGGTCCCAGGGCGAGGCCGGACGCCCCGAGCCGCACCGCGTAGTCGAGCCAGTCGGCAATCCGGGCGAGCCCGCGCGTGGGCCGCCGGTCGGCTCCGGTGGTGTCGGCGCCGGCGAATCCGAGCGGATAGACGTGCCACCAGATCGCGTGGCGCACCCAGTCCGGCTCGCCGGTCGGCGACGCGGACGACGCGGACGACGGTGATGAGGCAGGCGGAGGCGGTGGCCGGTGGGTGGTCACGCCGGCTGCTCCAGGACGGCGCCCAGGTCGGTGCCGCCCGCGAGGCCGCGCAGGCCCACCGGGCGATCCGCCAGCGATTCGAGCAGGCCGGCGGCGATCCGCAGCAGGTCCACCTCGGCCTGCGTGAAGATGTCCAGGGCCTGCGCGAGCCAGGCGTCGCGGTCCGCCATATCGCGGACGAGCGCCTCCCGTCCGGCCGGCGTGATCGTCAACACCGCGGCCCGCCGGTCGCGTTCCCCGGGGCGCCGACTGATCAGCCCGGCGGCCTGCAGCTCGGCGAAGGTGCGCGACAGCGACTGCGGCTGGTGCCGCTCGGCCGCGGCGATCGCACCCGGGGTGCTCGGGCCAAGCCGGTAGAGGTGGCCGAGCACGCTCAGCTTGGTCCCGCTGAGCGCGCCGGCCGGTCGCTCCGCCCGCAGCCGGCGGCCCAGCCGCGTCACCGCCCGCCGGACCGCCGCCGCGCTCTCCGCCTGTCCTGCCGCCTGTCCTGCTCGCACAGTTAGCACGCTATCACTTACTATCAGCCGTCGTGATCAGGCCCGTAGAATGCGGCTACCATGCAACTTGTGCCACCAGGGGGCGGAGATTAGTTCGCTGTGACGACTATCTTCGAACGTGGCCGGGCGGCTCGCGCCCCGGGCTCGCCGTCCGTCGATCGACGCACCGAGCTGCGGGCGGCGGCGGTGACGATGGGCGCCGTGCTGGCCACGTTCGGCACGTCACTGGCGCTGCGTGGCCTGACCGGCGCGTCCGCCGGCATCTCCGTACTCGGCGTGGTCCTCGCGCTGACGCTCAGCCGGGTCGGGCGGGGCGGGCAGGACGGCCCGCGGGCCACGCGGCTGCTGCCGCTGCTCGTGACGCCGTCGGTGGCGCTACTCGCGAGCGAGGTCGCCGACCTCTCCCGACGGCATCGGACCGTGGGCGAGGTCCTGTTCACCGCGGCGGTCAGCGGCGCCGTCTGGGCACGGCGGTTCGGGCCGGTGGGCACCTGGGCCGGCACCCTGGCCACGCTGCCGTTCATCGCGCTGCTCGTCACCCCGGTTCCGCCCGGCGAAGGGCCGACGTCGCGGCTCAACCTCGTCGCGATCGCGCTGATCGCGATCGGTTGGGTGACGATCGCTCGGCACGCCGAGGCTCGGCTGTTCGCACCAGGTCCGCCTCGCCGGCCGGCCCGGCGGGAACAGCCGACAGCAAGGCCGGTCGCGGCCGATCGGACGGCGCCGCCTTCGGCGCCCGGAGTCGCGCCGCCTTCGGCGCCCGGGATCGCACGGCGCAGGCGGCGACTTCCCGCGAGCACCCGGATGGCGGTCCAGCTTGCGGTGGCCCTCGGGGCGGCCTTCGCCGTGGGGCGCCACGTGTTCGGCGAGCACCGGTCCTGGCTCGTTCTCACCGCCTACCTGGTCCACAGCGGCAACCGCGGCCGGGGCGACGTCGCCTACCGCTGCGCGCAGCGGCTGGCCGGCGCGGCGGTGGGGACGGCGGCGGCCACCGTCGTCGCGGGCCGCTTCCCCGCCGGCGACGACGTGTCGATCGTGCTCATCTTCGTCCTGCTCGCGCTCGGGGTGTGGCTGCGGTCGGCGTCCTACGCCTACTGGACGGCGTGCGTCACCGGCGTGCTCGCTCTGCTCTACGGGTACTACGGGCAGACCGGAACGGGGCTGCTGCGGGAAAGGCTGGCCGCGGTGGTGCTGGGCGCGGCGATCGGTCTGGCCGCGGCCTGGTTCGTCCTGCCGGTGCGCACGGGCGACGTCCTGCGCCGACGGATCGCCGACCTCCTTGCCGCCCTGACGGACTACCTGGTCGTCTGCCAGACGGGCCGCGCCCGCATGCCACGCCCGAGCAGGACGACACCCGAGGTCATGCGGGCCGCCCTCGCCGATGCACACGACCGGCTGGAGACCGCCTTCGATCAGCTCGCCCTGGTCGCCCCGCCGCTACGGGCGCACCGGGCGTTGACCCGCCGACCACGCCGACACCGCCGACCCGGCCAGGCCATCCGGCCGCACCGGTACGACGCCGTCGCGGCCCTGCTCGCCTGCCGACCGGCCCTGTGCGCGCTGACCCGTGAACTCGACGCCCGCGGCGCCCCACCTGGCCCCGTCGCGCGCCGCGACATCGCTCGAGCACGCACCATCGTCGTCGAGACCCGTCGCGCCATGGGCCGCGCCGCTGCCGCCGCGGCCCGCCACTGAATCAGGCGCCGGTGGTGTGCCCCGGAACCGCACGAGACCGCCCGGCCTCAGGCCCAGGTCCCAGCGATCGTGCGGTTCCGCGGAACCGCGGAGCCGCGGAGCCGCAGAGCCGCGCCGCGCTGCCCGATCGCAGCCGCCGCGATCAATGCGTCTCTGCTTCCATGCCTCGACGATCCGGATCAGGGAGCACAGCCGAACCTTTCCTGATCGCAACCAGACTCGCGAGCCCAGTCAGGTGCCGGCAGTGAGGTCCACGGCGATCTCGCCGCCGAGGCTGAAGCCGGCGCGCAGCTCCAGCGCGTCCCCGCTCCAGAACCGCCCCGGGTCGTACCAGTTCGGCGCCCGGTTGGGCGGGAGCAGGCCCATCGCCTCGTAGGTGACGGCGACGACTTCGGCGCAGTAGGCGGTCTGCAGCGCCTGCGGGGACACCGCCCGGCGCGGGCGCGGGAACCGTCCGCGTAGCCAGCGCGTCGCGAGCTGGGCGGTGGACGGGAACGGGGTGCCGTCGAGGCGGGCGACCGTGCGCAGCGCGGCGTCCTCCCGTCCGGTGCCGACCGCCGGCGAGAGCTGCCGCAGCCAGGCCCGCTGGCCATAGCGGCGGGCCCAGACCTCCACGGCCGCCCGCAGGTCGTGGAGCTGCACCCCGCGGTGGTGCGTGCCCGCCCAGACGTCGGGAAGCGACTTACCCAGCTCCGCGTGCCACAGCAGCGGGGGGAGATCGTCGAGCACGATCGCCATGCCGACGTGGTTGACCGGACTGTTCGTCGTCGTCTGGATGGCTCGGTCCGCCGCCGTGCGACCGCGGAACAGCCACAGGTCACCGGTGCGGGCCAGCTCCAGGGCGTCGGTCAGGCCGATCCGCGTATCGGGCATGCCGGTAAGGATGCCCCATCCGGGCCGGTACGCCGTAGCCTGACGGAGTGCATCAGCCTGGAGGCACGCGTCAGCCTGGACGAACGCGTCAGCCTGGACGAACGCGTCAGGCCGGCGGGGGGCGTCCGGCCGGCGGGCTGCAGCTCGCCCGGTGGGGGAAGGTGCTCGGCGTCGCCGGGCTGGCGGGGGTGGCCGCGACCGGCGTCCTGGTCGCCCGCGACCAGCGCCAGCGCGGCTCCTACTCCCCCGACGAGATTCGCGCCCGGCTCCAGGCCCGGGCGGCCGCCGACGCGAGCGCGCCACCCCCGACATCCGCCGATCATGAACCGGGCGTCGCCGCCGAGCCGACCGAAACGCGGCGCGGTCGGCTGCTCGGCCGGCTGCCGCGCCGGTTCACCCGACAGCGTCCTGACGCCATCCACTGATCGCCCGGCCGGGCTCGTCCCCGAGCACACCGGGGACGGTGTTGAGCGCGCGGTGCAGGCTGCCGAGCTGCTTGTGATGCTCGTCGAACGGGACGGCGACGGTGTGCACGCCAAACCGGGACAGCACCGGCTCGGTCCACGGCGCGCTGGCCGTCGACACCAGCGCCGCCGGCTCGTCGCCGCCCGCCGTCCAGGCCCCGGGCCGCGGGCCGGGCAGGAAGAACACCCCCGCGGCGAACGCGGCGACCGTCTCCGGAGCCAGCGGGCAGACGGCCAGTTCGATGCTGCGCAGCGCGTCGACGAGGGTCGTCTCCCGGCTGGCCGCGCCGTAACTTTCGACGACGGCGGGCGCGTGCAGCCGGTCCGCGGCAACCAGCGCGATGCCGGGGCCGAGCCCCAGCCAGTGGTCCAGGTGTGGCTCACCCGGGCGGAGCAGCTCGTCGCGAACCCGCACGACCCGGCCGAACGCGGCGAGCAGGTGCGGGCGCAACAGCCCCCACGCCGCCGGGCTGGTCCGCGCGCCGGTGCCGAGGACGGCGACACCGTCGCAGGTGACGAGGTCGCCGCCGGCCAGGAACAGTGGCTCGGGCACCCGCACCTCCGCCGAGCGTCCCCGCAGGCCGCGCAGGACCGCTGCCATCACGACCGTCTCCCGCGCCCGGTCGCGACGGCGCAGCCGGCCGATGGCGATCGCCCCGCCGAGGTCGACGTAGTGGTCGCGGGGAAACATCAGGCCGGCGAGCGGGCGCAGGGCGTAGCTCTCGTCCGGCTGGTCGGGGCCGATCACGCCGCCGCCGGCGGCTGGGTCGAGCAGCAGCCGAGGCTGGCGCAGCACAACCGGGACGAGCGCCGGGACGGACCAGTCGCGCATCACGTCGCGGGCCGCGGACAGCCGGGCGTCGTCGTCGGCGCTGACGGCGCGGGCGGCCAGTTCGAGCAGGACCTCACGGGGTAGGGCGGCGAGAATCTCCGACGGCGCGCGGGGATCGGCCCCGAGGTCGGTCAGCGCCGCCCGCACGGCGGCCGACTCCGCCGCAGCCCGGACCGGGTCGTAGGCGGGCCGGCCCGGCCGGAACACCGACGTCTCCACCGGCTGCACGACCGTCGGATTCTGGATCAGCACCATCGGCCCGCTCACCGCGCGCCGCCACATTTCATCTGGGCAGTATGCAACGGCGCACGGAACCACGATGGCCGCCGGCTCGCCACATCACCACGACGAAATCCGGTCTGACGAAATCCGGTCTATCGATAGACCGACTCATCGCCGCGGCGAAGGACTTTTCTTCTACGGAATGCGCGAAGATGGCGACCCGGGTGTGTCGGCGGGGTCAGAGTACGAGCTCACCGACGGCCCAGACGGCCGCCATCGCGACGCCCGCGACGAGTTCGACGAGCACGCCGACGCCGAACGCGACGATCGCCGCCCAGGTGGTGCCGCCCGCGGTGCGATAGTCACCGAGGCGGATCAGCTCCGCCACGTAGATGCCGAAGACGCCGCCGATCAGCAGCCCGAGAACCGGCACGATGAAGAAGCCGACGATCGCGCAGACCGCGCCGAGGACCAGGCTCTGCCAGGGCACCCCCCGCCCGGCGGTGGCCCGCGCGGGCAGGACGTACTTCGTCAGCGCGCCGATCACGAACAGCGCCGTCATCAGGGCCAGCACGATCCAGCGACCCACCCCGCCGCCGTCCGCGATCACCCACCACAGCCCCGCGCCCCAGACGAGGACCAGACCGGGCAGCACCGGAAGGACGATCCCGACCAGGCCCACGGCCATCACCAGGGCGACGGCGAGCAGCTCACCGGTACTTATGGCGCGACCTCCCTCGAACCGCCTTTCCGAGAAGGTACCGGTACCGGGACCTCCCCGGACCCGCCTGACAAACGCGCGACCACGCAGTTCTCGTCAGGCGTTGCGTGCGGCGATGCGCCGCCCGGTCTCGGCGAGGGCGGCCCGCAGCTCCTCCGGCGCCAGCACCTCGACCCCGTCACCGAGCGCCAACACCTGGGACAGCGCGACATCCGGGCCCTCGGTGGCCAGCTCCACCACCCGCCAGCCGGCACCGTCCGGCGCCGACGCGCCGGCGATGGCGTCGCGGGCGGCGAACGGGTCGACGGCGTGCCGCAAGCCGCGCAGCGCCGCCGGGGACAGCCGAAGCCGACAACTCCAGCGCAGCAGGGAGCGGGCGAACTCGTCGCTGCCCGCCCGCCACCAGGCGGCGAGGTCGAAGTCGTCCGGCCGGTCGAACGTTTCCGCCCGCACGCTGGCCTGGGGGATCCGCCCGACGCGGTAGCTGCGAACATCGCCCCGGTGCCGGGCCACCAGGTACCAGGTACCCGCCTTGCAGACCAGGCCGAGCGGATCGACGCGGCGCGCCACACTTTGATCGACACGGCCCTGATCGACGCCGTCCGGCGACGGGCCGGGGGGAGCCGCGGCGGCACTCTCCCGCCGGTAGCGCAGATCCCCGTAGCGCAGATCCCCGTAGCGCAGATCGACGCGGCGACCCGCCCACACCGCCTCGGCGAGCGTGGCCAGGTGCGGCACGGCCTCCTCGCGGTGAAACCATCCCGGCGCGTCGAGCAGGAACCGCTGGCGGACCTGCCCTGCCTGGGCTCGAGGCCGCGGCGGCAGCGTGGCGAGAATCTTCGTGCGCGCGGCCGCGGCGACCGAGGCGAGCCCCAGCCCGCCGAGCACCTCGGGCCCCGCGCCGAGCAGCAGCAGCGCCGCCGCCTCGTCGCCGGTGAGCCCGTCGAGGCTGGTGCGCCAACCGTCCATCAACCGCACCCCGCCGGCCCGGCCCGGCTCGGTCCACAGCGGCACCCCGGCGTCCTGCAACGCCGAGATGTCGCGATGCACCGTGCGGACGGACACCTCCAGCTCGGCGGCCAGCTCCGCCGCCGTCGCCCGCCGCACGGCCTGCAGGTGCAGCAGCAACGCGGTCAGCCGGCTCGATCGCACCCCGCGATGCTAGGCCGGAAACCATGACGGAGGATGGCAGGGTTTGCGCCGCAGGATGGCCGGGTGACGACATCCTGGCGCGACTTCGAGACCGCCCAACCCGCCCTCGCCAACACCATGCGCACCCGGTTCGAGGCTTTCCGCCATCACATCCTGGCCACGATCCGCGCCGACGGCTCCCCGCGCACCAGCGGCATCGAGGTCACGTTCCGCTCCGGCGAGCTGTGGCTCGGCAGCATGCCCGCCGCCCGAAAGTCCCGCGACCTGCGCCGCGACCCCCGCTTCGCGCTGTCCGCCAACCCCGGGCCGGGCACCGACATGGCCGGCGGCGACGTCCGGATCGCGGGTTTCGCCCGCTGGGTCGACGACCCGGCGACCCAGGCCCGCTTCGCCGAACAGGTGCAGCCCCCCGAGCCGTTCGACCTGTTCCGCGTCGAGCTCACCGAGATCGTCCGCACCACCGTCGACGAGCCCGCCGAGGAGATCGTCCTGGCAAGCTGGCGCCCCGGCTATTCCGCGGTGCGCCTCCAGCGCCGCGGCAACAATTCTGCCACCATCCACGAAACCTGGGCCAGAGCAAACCCGTGACCTGCGCCGACACCAGACTTGTCACGAGCGGACGAAAAACCTCCTCCATTGCCGGCCGGCGGCGATCCGGCTATGGCATGCTCGATAAATGCCGAACGGGGTGACACGGGCATGGGAGCACGACTTCTTTATCAGCTACACCGGCGACGACAGGGCCTGGGCGGAGTGGATCGCCTGGCAGCTCGAAAATCTGGAGCGCACGCCGGGTGAACCGTTTCGGGTCTTCGTCCAGGCCTGGGACTTCGTCGCGGGCACCGACTTCGTCACGTGCATGCAGGACGGACTGACCCGGGCCGAACGGATCGTGCCCGTCCTGTCGGAGGCGTACCTCGAACGGTCCTCGTACGGACAGGCGGAGTGGCAGGCCGGATTCCGCCGCGACCCGCTCGGTGCCGGGCGAGTGATCGTCCCGGTGCGCGCGCGGCTGTGCACGCCGACTGGCCTGCTCGCCGGCCGCGGCTACATCGACCTGGTCGGCCTGGACGAGGCCGCGGCCACGGCGACGCTGGCCGCGCAGATGCACGCCACGGTGGCGGGTCGGGCGAGGCCGGCGACCGCTCCCCCTTTCCCGGGTCCGCCCACCTTGCCTCCCCCGCCGGGGGCGGATAGCCGCGCGGGCGAACGGCGACGGCGGTCCATCTCGGTGCTGCACCTGTCCGACCTGCGCTTCGGTGGCTCCGACGAGACTGACGGCGATGCGCAGTCGACACTGACACCGATGCTTGACGACCTACGCGGCCTCGGCGCGAAGCGGTCCGGTGTCGACGGACACGCCGCGATCGCCGACCTGATGATCGTGACCGGGGACCTGACCCGGACGGCGTCCGAGGACGAGTTCGATCGGGCCCACGACTTCCTGGCCGGTCTCGCCGACGGCCTGGGCCTCGCCCGGGAGCGGATCGTCGTCGTGCCCGGCGACCTCGACGTCAACGCCGCGCTCTGCAAGGCGTATGTCGCGCTGGAAGACGCCTACCATCGCACAGCCGTACCGCCGCACTGGCCGAAGTGGGCGTTCTTCGCCGGCTTCCTGCGGCGGCTGCACGGGGCGGAGGCCGAGGCACGCTTCCAGCAGGGACACGAATGGTCGGTCGTCGCCTTCCCGGAGCTGAAGGTTGTCGTCGCCGGGCTGAACTCGACGATGGCGCAGACCCACGAGGTGCGCACCGGCGAGGTCGGCGAGCGCCAGCTGAGCGCGGTGGTGAAGGAACTGGACCAGGGCGGATGGGAGGGCTGGCTGCGGATCGGCGCGGTGCACCACGGCCCGGCGAGCGTCGCCGGCACGGATGCCGGGGCCCTCCTCCACGATGGCGGGGAGCTGGACCGGCTCCTCGCACCCCGGTTGCACCTGCTGCTGCACGGCGGCCACGGCGACGGCCGCATCGGCCGGCTTCCGGCCGGCCTGCTGGCGATCCCGGCAGGGCCCGGGCCGGCGGACCCGCGCAGCGCCGACGCCGCCGCCGCGGTGCAGGCCCCGGGACCAGGCCGCTACCAGCTCATCGACATCGACGCGGCGGGATTCGAGCGCAGGTCACGCGTGTTCGCGCCGGGCACCCCGGCCGGTTTCGAGGCCGACGACGCGCTGTCGGCCCGCGTCTCGCTCTCGCTCGACCCGGCGAGCGAGACGTTCGGTCACGACGCCTGGCCCGCTCAGGACACGGTCCGAGCCTCGGCCGAACAGGCCGAGCCTGACGACGCCTTCGACGCCGACGACTCGCAGCGGCGGCGGCCGGCGGCGGTCGCCCGGCCGCGGGACACCCTCGACGAGCTCGCCGAGGTGGCACGGCTGCACCACCGGGACGCCGTCGTCGAGCGGGTCGAGGCCGCCGGGGACACGCCGACGCATCTGCGGGGGTGGCGACGGGAGGGCCGCATCGTCGAGCTGCGCCTGATCGGCCTGGTCGAGGGCGGAGCCGACGAACTCGCCATCGAGTCCTTCGCGGCCGAGATGACCCGGGCCTACCTGGCGTTCCCGTTACGGCTGACGGATCTGGTGTACACCGGCGACGACCCGGCCTCGCCGAAGCTGGTGGCCTTCGCCCGCGGCCGGGACGTCCGGCTGCTGAGCATGCCGGAGTACCAGGGCGTGTTCGACCTGCGCGACTACCGGGTCCGCCAGACCGAGGAACTGCTCAGCGACCCGGACTACCCGCCCGCCGCCTACGTCCCGCAGCACATCCGCCGCATCGACCGCAGCCGGACGCCGGTCGGCGGCGATGCCCTCGAGATGGTGCTGGACTGGCTGGCCACCGACGACGCACGGTTCATCCTGGTGCTCGGCACGTTCGGCCATGGCAAGACGTTCCTCGCCCGCCAACTCGCCCTGGCCGTGCCCGAACGCCTCCCGCACGTCGACCCGATGCTGATCGAACTCGGCAAGCTGGAGAAGTCGTTCGACCTCGACCTGCTCGCCGTCCAGCACCTGGTCGATGCCGGGGTGCGCCAGCCCGACCTGGACGCCTTCCGATACATGGTCCGCGAGGGCCGGGTGGTGCTGATCTTCGACGGCTTCGACGAGCTGGCCGCCCGGGTCACCTACGCGCGGGCGAGCGCCTATCTCGACGGCCTGCTCGCGATCCTCGACGGCACCGGGTCGGCGGCGGGCGGCGGCGCGGCCGGGCCGAACCGGGCGAAGGTCGTCGTGACCAGCCGGGCCGAGTTCTTCATCAACGACGACGATGTGCTGAAAAAGACCGGCGAGAAGGTCGAGCGGACGCTGGGCCGCTTCATCGTCCGGCTGGAGGACTTCACCCCGGCGCAGATCGAGCGTTACCTGGTCGGGCACTTCACCCGGGCGCTGACCGCGGGCCGGCCGGCCGACGAGACCGCCCTTGCCGAGGCGGCCCGGCAGGCGGCCACCCGCCTCGCGCTCATCGACGACGTCGACGACCTGCTCGAGCTCGCCCGGAACCCGCGGCTGCTGTCGTTCATCGTCGAGATCGACGACGAGCGACTGCGCGCCGTCCGGGACCGGGCCGCGAGCACCGGCGACGGCCGCGTGACCCGCGCCGCGCTCTACGCCGAGCTTGTCGATCAGTGGTTGACGTACGAGACGAAGCGGTCTGTGGAGCTCACCCTGGCCGGGCGCCGCACGGCGGTCCGCGAGCTGGCGGTCGCGATGTGGCGTGGCGGCGAGGTGGCCGTCGATCTGGCCCGGCTCACCGAGATCGCGGCACAGGTGCTGCGCGTGATGGGCCGGCCCAGCGTCCTCAGCGTCGACGAGACCGCGCATCTGCTCGGTTCTGGTACGGCGCTGCGCCGCGATCCCGACGGCCGCTTCTCGTTCATCCACCGCTCGGTGCTCGAATACCTCGTCGCGGTCGAGGTCGCCGCCGGGCTCGCCGGAGCCGCCCAGGAGGCCACGGTGTCCCGGCGCGGTGCACCCCCGGCCGAGGTCGTCAGCGCCGAGGCTCCGGCGACCGCCGGCGACCTGCTCGCCGCCGAGGAGATGTCCGGTCTCATGCTCGACTTCCTGGTCGATCTGGCCCCCCGAAGCCGACTGATCGCCTGGGCGGAGTCCACGGCGAGCGACCCGGACGCGCCCGCGATCGCCCGGGAGAACGCCGTCCTGGTGGCGCGGCGCCTCGACGTGCTTCTCGGTAACGGCGCCCGGCTCGCGGGCATCGATCTGTCCGGACGCGATCTGTCCGGACGCGCCCTGCGCGGCGCCGACCTGCAGGGGGCGAACCTCACCGACGCCCGGCTCGACGGCGCCGACCTGCGCGACGCCGACCTGAGGACGGCGATCCTCGGTGGGGCGTCCCTGCGCGGTACCCGGCTGTCCGGCGCCGACCTGAGGGGGGCGGACCTCACCGGCGCCACGCTCGTAGACGTGGTGTCCGAGCATGTCGAGGCGGCCGGGGCCGTGCTCGACGGCGCCCGGATCGAGGGCGGACGGCACAGCGGCCTCATACTCACCGACGCCTCCCTGCGCGGCGCCCGGCTGACGGGCACCGTCCTCGCCGGGGCGGACCTGTCGGGCGCGAACCTGTCGGGCGCAACCCTCACCGCCGTGACGGTGACGGACGCCAGGGTGGCGGGCAGCCACTGGTCGCGGGCCGCCGTCCTCGGCGGATCACTCGGGTCCGCGGCGGGCGCGACGGAACTCGGCGCGGCCGCGATTCCCGGCTCGGACGAGGCGGACACGGTGACGGCGCCCGCCGATGCGCCCCAGAACTCGGTGGCGTTCTCCCCCGACGGGAGCATGCTGGCGACCGCGGCCGCCGACGGCACCGCGCGGCTGTGGGATGTCGCCACCGGCCAACCCCTGCGCACCCTCACCGGCCACAACGGCTCGGTGTGGTCGGTGGCGTTCTCCCCCGACGGCACCCTGCTGGCCACCGCCGCCGACGACCGCACCGCCCGGCTGTGGGATGTCGCCACCGGCCGGCCCCTGCGCACCCTCACCGGCCACGACGGTTGGGTGTGGGCGGTGGCGTTCTCCCCCGACGGCATCCTGCTGGCCACCGGCGCCACCGACGGCACCGCCCGCCTGTGGGATGTCGCCACCGGCCACCCGCTGCGCACCCTGGCCGGCCACGACCGCCCGGTCCGCTCGGTGGCGTTCTCCCCCGACGGCACCCTGCTGGCCACCGGCGCCGCCGATGGCAACGCCACGCTCTGGGATATCGCCTTCGGTCAGGCGCTCCGCACCTTTGCCGGCCACGAGGCGTCGGTCCGCTCGGTCGCCTTCTCCCCCGACGG
>NZ_JYFN01000056.1 GCF_000948395.1 Frankia torreyi
GCCTGCGCCCGACCGTGGCCCAGATGTCGCCGCTGGTCTCGGCGAACCGCTTGGCGACCAGCCGCAGCGTCTCACCCGAGACACCCAGCCGTGCCGCGATCACCTCGACAGGATCAACCTCGCCGGTCGAGGTGTCCAACGCGAGCAGCACCTGCGCCCGCCTGATCATCGAGGCCGGATGCACACCCGTGGTGGTGACCCGAACCAACGCTTCACGATCGGCCGCGGTCAAGGTGACCGGCCGCTTCTTCTGTGACGGCATGACTTGTCCTGACCGGCAGAGGGGACGAGGAAGATCTGCCAACACCAGCCTGCCANACCCCAGAACTAAACAGCGACGGTCTACTAGGCGCCCAGTTCCCACCGCAGCGGGCGGCGCGCGACAAGGAGAACCGTGATGAAGGCGTGGCACTTCGTGGCGACCGGGGAGCCCCTGCGGCCGGTGGAGCTTCCCGACCCGGTAGCGGGGCCCGGCCAGGTGGTCGTGGACGTTCACGCCGCCGGGCTGTGCCACACGGACATCTCCTTCATGAACGGCGAGGTGCCGGGCATGCCCTCGCACGTCCCGATCGTGCTCGGCCACGAGATCGCCGGCGCGGTCGCCGAACTCGGCGCCGGTGTCACGGGCTTCGCCGTCGGCGACCGGGTCGGCATCGCCCCGGTCCTGCACGACGGGCCCGGGGTGGGTCGCGACGGCGGCTACGCCGAGCGGGGCGCTGGCGCAGGTCGACGAGCTCGTGCCGGTGCCCGTCGGGGTCGACTACGCGCAGGCCGCCGCCGCCACCGACGCCGGCGCGACCGCTTACCACGCGGTGAGCGCGATCGGCGAGGTGACCAGCGGCAGTCGCGTCGGCGTGATCGGGCTCGGCGGGCTCGGTCAGATCGGCGCCCGGGTGGCCGTCCTGCTCGGCGGGGAGGTCCACGTCACCGACGTGCGGTCCGATCTGGAGGCGACGGCGGACCTGCTGGGCGCGGCGTCGTTCACCACCGACGCCGACCGGTTCGCCGGCCTCGGCCTCGACGTGGTGTTCGACTTCGCCGGCATCGACACCACGCGACTCGCCCTGAGCGCGGCCCGCCCCGGCGGTCGGGTCGTGCAGATCGGCGCGGGCCGGCCGGAGGCGACCCTCAGCATCGTCGACCTGGTGGTCCGCCGCCTCGAGCTGCGCGGCACCCTCGGCGCCACCAAGGAGGACCTGGTCGCGGTCTACGCGCTGCTGGCCTCGGGCGCGCTCGACCCGGTCATCTCCACCGTCGGTTTCGACGCCATCCCCGACGGGCTCGAGCGCCTGCGCCGGGGCGAGGCTGAGGGGCGCACCGTGGCGGTCCGTTAGACGGGCAGTCCGTACGTCACCGCGCCGGTCAGTGTCTCGGGCGCGGCCTTCCTGCCTCAGTCCGTGGTTCGAAGGCGGCCCGACCGCGGTGGCGGCTCCACGTCCGCAGCCTGAGTCAGCTCAAGTGCGGCTCGCAGCCGTGCGTTCTCAGTCTCCAGCTCGAGCACCCTGGCGATGCCGGCGAGGTTCAGCCCGGCTGCGAGTAGATGCCCGATCCGTTGAAGCCGGGCCAGGTCGTCGCTGCTGTACCGGCGGGTCCCGCCGTCGGTGCGGGCCGGCTCCAGCAGGCCGCGCCGCTCATACAGGCGCAGGCTCTGCGGGTCCATCCCGACGAGATCGGCGGCGACCGAGATGCCATACACCCCCTGGGTCGGGTCGACATCCGACGGTCTCACGGGGCGCCTCCAGGGACTCGCCCGGACAGCCGACCGGGGACTTGCCTCAGTCTGCCATCGGTGCTATATAAAAATCTAGGTCAGCCACTACAGATAAGTGGATGATCCAACGCTCTGATCTACAAAATCGTGATCGTGGAGGTGGAGTTCCGATGTTGGTGCGCACCGACCCGTTCCGGGAGCTGGATCGGCTGAGCCAGCAGGTGCTCGGCACCCTGGGCACGGTGGCCCGGCCGAGCGGGATGCCGATCGACGCCTGGCGCGAGGGCGAGGAGTTCGTGGCGGAGTTCGATCTGCCCGGGGTTGACCCCGCCACCGTGGATCTGGACGTCGAACGCAACGTGCTGACCGTGCGCGCGCAGCGCCCGGCACTGCAAGGAGACCGCGAGGTCCTGGTCGCCGAGCGGCCCCGCGGAGTGTTCAGCCGCCAGCTGATCCTGGGCGACAACCTGGACACCGAGAAGATCACCGCCAGCTACCACGCCGGCGTGCTGACCCTGCGGATCCCGGTCGCGGAAAAGGCCAAGCCCCGGAAGATCGCGATCGAGACGTCCAGCGACGACCGCCGGGCCATCCACGCCTGAGCCGGGGCGGGACCGATGGCTACCCCACAGGGGCCGGCGCCGGTCCGGTCGGTCGAGGCGCAGCTGGCCGACCTGATCTGCGCCGACCCCGACCTGCTGCAGGCCGAGTTCGACGCGATCATCTCGGCCGAGTGGGGCAGCGACGTTCCGACGGGCAGGCCAGGGCGGCCACCCGTGCCGGGACCAGCGTCGCCGGGACCACCGCCGACCGCGTGCTGTCCCCACCCTCACCCATCCGGACCGCCGGTCGCCCGACGCCCCCAACGCAGAGCCGGGCAGCGGGCGCCGCCCAGCAGCCCGAACCCCTCGACATCAAGGCAGCAGCACGGCGAAGGGAGGCCCGGCTACTACTCACGATCCCAGGAAATTCCAGCAACACGTCGTCCCGCGCGCAGTTCTGGCCCCGGCTGCCCTTACCCGGGGCCAGAACTGCCTCCCGATCGGGGCAGCGCGGGAGCACGAGCGTCACCTGGGTGACGCTCGTCGGCTACCGGCGTCTCCTGGGTCGCATCCTGTGATCGACGGCCGCGCCGGTCCATCAGTGGACCATCCCGTACCTGCTCGGACGAGCAGTGAGAGCACTCGAAGGTGCCGGGGCGGCCGGTTGGATGGGTGGCCCGGCAAGGCGGCGGCCCGTCAGGCGGCGGCCCGGTGGTGCGCCCAGGCCTGGTCGAGGGCCTGGGTGAACAGGTCCACGGGCTGCGCGCCGGAGACGCCGAAGGCGTCGTCGAGGACGAAGAACGGCACCCCGGTGATGCCGAGGTCGCGGGCGGCGCGTTCGTCGGCGCGCACCGCGTCGGTGTAGTCGTCGCCTTTCCAGACCCGGCGGACCTCGGCGGCGTCGAGGCCGGCGGCGGTGAAGACCTCGACGGCGGTCTCGGCGTCGAACACCGGCCGGCCCGCGCCGAAGTGGGCCGCGTTCAGGGCGCTGACCGCCTCGGCCTGCCGGCCGGCGTCGGTGGCCAGGTGCAGCAGCCGGTGCAGGTCGAAGGTGTTCCCGCTGAGCCGGTCCGCGGTGTACTGCAGCCCCTCGCCACGGGCGGCGTCGGCGACGCGGTTCTCCATCGCGGCGACCTCCTCGACCGGGCGCCCGAACTTGGCGGCCAGCGCCTCACGCAGGGGGCCGGACTCGCCGCGGGGCAGCGTCGGGTCCAGCTCGTAGGAGTGGAACACCACGCTCACCTCGTCGCGGTGCGCGAATCCGGCCAGGGCGTGCTCGAAACGCGCCTTGCCGATGTAGCACCACGGGCAGACGACGTCACTCCAGATGTCCACGCGCATGCGTCCGACCGTCACCCTCCTTGTCGCGGGTCCGTCGCGGGGCGCCGTCACGCCGACACCCTCGCGGCCGGCGGGCGCATCGGGCCCGGCCGGCGACCCTGCCGTCCACCGTCGCCGGAACTGAACACCGGGCCGGGCGAGGAGATTCCGGGCGCTGTACGAACGTTCAGCTTCCTGATCGGCGATTGACGGTGCCGGTCGACGCGTGTGACGCTCGGCACGTCCGGTTGGACGCACAGGGGTGAACGCGGAGGCGACGCATGGCGTTACGGGTGGTTGTCGGCTACACCGGCGGGGTCGGAAGCACAGTGGTGCGGCTCGTGCAGGGCAATCCGGCGTTCGAGCTCGTCGGTGTTCTCGTGCACAGCGAGGACAAGGATGGTAAGGACGCCGGTGAGATCGTCGGGATCGCCCCCACGGGTGTCATCGCCACCCGCGACGTCGACGCGCTGATCGGGCTGAAGGCGGACGTCCTCGCGTGGCACGGCATCGACTGGCAGCCGGAGCTGATCGCGAGGTTCATGCGCGCGGGCACCAGCGTCTACTCCAGCCACGGTGGCTGGTTTTTGCCGAGCGAGCCGTCGTACGACCTGATTCAGGCCGCGGGCGAGGAGGGCGGCTCCGCCCTGATCGCCGGCGGCAACATCCCCGGCCTGATCAGCGACGTCCTGCCGCTGTTCGCCACCGGCTACAGCGCCGACGTCACGTTCGTGCGCGCCTGGCAGAAGGACCACGTCCCGCACTACCCGTCGGCCTTCCAGCTCGGCGAGTTCCTCGGCTTCGGCCAGGAGATCCCCGATCACGTGGACCTCGACGGCGAGCTCTCCTTCGCCGACGCGTCCTGGCAGTGGTGCATCGGCCAGTCCGCGCAGATCGTCGCGCAGGCCCTCGGCATTCCGTACGACGGCACCAAGCTGACGAAGAAGGAGTTCGGCGCGGCGCCGGAGGACCTCACGCTGCAGCCCAGCGGCCTTCACATTCCCAAGGGGCACGTCGCCGGGGCCCGGTGGACGCTGACCGCCTACTCCAACGGCAAGCCGTTCTACGAGCTCGTCAACGAGCAGAGCGCGGTGCTCGGCCTCGGCGACGACTGGCGCCAGGACGACGACGAGCCCAACTGGCGCGTCATCGTCGAGGGCAGCCCGTCGATCGAGCTGCAGTTCGGCCTGCCCGGCTCGCACGACGGGCCGGACCACGTCGCCGCCCTCAACGCCGCGCGCGCGGTCGCCTGCCTGCCCGGCGTCGCCGCCACGCAGAAGACCGGCTGGGTCACGGTGCTCGACCTGCCCGCGCCGGTCGGCGTGGTCTCCGCGGAGCTGCAGGCATGAGTACGCAGCGCCTGTCCGGCAAGGTCGCCCTCATCACGGGCGGCACGCGAGGCATCGGCCGGGAGTTCGTCGAGCGGTTCGCCCGCGAGGGCGCGTCCGTGGTCTTCACCGGCCGGTCGGTGGACGCCGGCAAGGAGATCGAGGAAGAGGCGAAGGCCCGCGGGGAGAACGTCACGTTCGCCGCCGGCAGCGCGGCCTCGGA
Organism: Frankia torreyi; assembly: GCF_000948395.1. Taxonomy (GTDB): domain Bacteria; phylum Actinomycetota; class Actinomycetes; order Frankiales; family Frankiaceae; genus Frankia; species Frankia torreyi. The sequence continues at coordinate 5,125 of NZ_JYFN01000056.1, forward strand.
GGACGACGTCCGCGCGGCGGTCGACCTGGCGGTGTCCACCTACGGTTCGCTCACGACCGTCGTCAACAACGCGGCGGCGACGCACCTCACCGGGCCCGGCAGGCCGGACACCAAGGTCGCGGACGTCAGCACCGAGGTCTTCGACGAGATCGTCCGCATCGGCCTGTACGGGACGTTCTGGGCGGCGAAGTACGCCATTCCGCACCTCATCGCGGCGGGCGGCGGGGCGATCATCAACATCTCCGCGGCGTCCAGCGTGCTGTCGATCACCGGGCGGCCGAGCTACCAGTCCTCCAAGGGTGCGATCAACTCGCTGACCCGGCAGATCGCGGTCGACTACGGCCAGTACGGCATCCGCTCGAACGCCATCATCGTCGGCTTCACCAACACCGGCGGCGTGGAGATGACGAAGATGGTCGCGAACGAGGCGCTGATGGCGCCCGTCCGCAAGACGATCATGCTGCCTCGGCTCGGCCTTTCCAGCGACATCGCGAGCGGGGCGGTGTTCCTCGCCTCCGACGAGGGCTCGTTCATCACGGGCGTCCTGCTGCCGATCGACGGCGGGCTCACGTGTCACCTGGAAATGCCTGACACGGCGAGCGCCGCCGCCCTCGGCGACTGACCGGCGCCGCCTCGCTCCCAGCCCGGGGGGCGGAGCGAGGCGGCGGTGCCGAGGGTGCCGGCGAGCGTGCGGTGACGGATTCGGCCGCACGCTCGGCCCGGCGGGTGAGGCGGGGGAACGGGTCAGGCGGGGGAACGGGTCAGGCGTTGCCGGTCGGAGCGAGTGCGACGACCGGGATGACCCGGGTCGTCGCCGACTGGAACTCCAGCAGGATCGGGAACGTCTCGGCGTGGCGCGCGTAGATGGCGTCGCGCTCCGCGCCGTGAATCTCCGTGGCCGTCAGCCGGACGGTGTCGCTGCCGATCTCGGCGGTGACCTCCGGGTGCGCGCGCAGGTGCCGCAGCCACCGCGGATCCTCATCGAGGCCGTCGTTGATGGCCAGCACGACGCAACGGTCCTTGTCGGCGTCGGCGAAGTAGCTCAACGGCACGATGTGCGGCTTGCCGTCGGCATCGTGGCCGCTGTGCAACAGCAGCCGGGTGGGCCCCGCGAACCTGCCGGTCGGCTTGCCGCCGGTGGCCCGGTACTCGGTGATGTAGTCCTCGATGTCCTGGGCGGTGAAGGTCTTCTTGCTCATCGCGTCCGCTTTCTCCTCCGGCTTCCGACCTGACGGTCGGGCTGGTTCCTCGCCCGGTCGCGGCCTTGCGCCGCTCGACCGGGCATCCTGAATACGGGACGAGCCGGGCCCGGCTCCGCGGGACCTTCCTCCCGCCGGCGCACGCCGTCCGGCCCGCGGAGCACCCGCCGACCGGCCGCGCAGCGGCGGTGCCGGGGGACGTCAGATGCGGTGCGTCGTGCCCGGTCTGCGGGCTCGGACCGTGCTGAACGTGCCGCAACCCGCCCCACCCCGGAGTGGGCCGGCCGCGACTGCGGCGTCGTCGACCGCACGCACCTCGGTGGCGGCGGCGGGAATGCGGTCGCGGGACGGGGAATTGACCTGAGGGTGAGTGTTGCTGACGACGTCCTTCCGCTGGCCGTTCTCGACTTCGTCGGGATCGAGCACGGCGAGAGCCCGAGCGCCGCGATCGCCGGCGCGGTGAGCATCGCCCAGGCCGTCGAGGCGGCCGGTTATCGGCGGTACTGGGTCTCCGAGCACCACAACATGACCAGCCTGGCGTGCAGCGCCCCGGAGCTGCTGACGGCCCACGTCGGCGCGCACACGTCCCGGATCCGGGTCGGCGCGGCCGGCATCATGCTGCCCAACCATGCGCCGTTCAAGGTCGCCGAGACGTTCCGGACGCTGCTGGCGATGTACCCGGGCCGGATCGATCTCGCGCTCGGTCGGGCGCCGGGGACCGACCCGTTGACGGCGCACGTGCTGCGCCGGGGTGTGGCCAGTGATCCGGCCGCGGAGTTCCCCGGGCAGGTCGGCGAGCTGCTGGCGTTCCTCGGTGACGGCTTCCCCGCCGGCCATCCCTACGCGCAGCTCGTGGCAGCGCCGCTGGTCGAGGAGCGGCCCGAGCTGTTCGTGCTGGGGTCGAGCCCGTACGGTCCGCGGTTCGCCGCCGTCAACGGGCTGAGCGCGGTGTTCGCGCACCACATGAGCCCGGATCTCGCCGTCGAGGCGCTGCGGGCCTACCGGCGCGAGTTCACCCCGCGCACCGACGGCGCGACGCCGTATTCGGCGATGTCCGTGCTGGCCTTCGCCAGCGACGACGACGACGCGATCGGCGACTTCGAGGCTGCCTGGGCCCTGATGATCCAGAACATCACCCGCGGGATCCGTGAGCCGCTGCGGCCGGAGGACGTCCGCGCGTTCGCCCGCTCGCCGCAGTTCCGCGCCACCCGCCGCGACGACGGTCGGATGGTGACCGGCGAGCCGAAGTCCGTCGCCGGACGGCTGCTGGAGCTGAAGCAGGAAGCCCAGGTCGACGAGATCGTCGTTGTCACCCCGGGCCTCGACCGGGACCGCCGCCGGGACAGCTTCACCGCACTGGCCGACGCCTGGCGCCAGGTCGCCTGAGCCGGATTAGTCGCCTGAGCCGGATTACGACGCGCTGGTCGGATCCGGCTCACTGGCGGGATCCGGCTCACTGGCGGACGCGGCGCCGTCAGGCCACAGCGGGCCGGCGCCGAGGAACCCGCTCGGTGCGAGCCAACGGTTGCGGTACGTCACTGATTGCGGGGGTTCTCGGCGCGCGACCGCCCAGCGCCCGGTCGGGTAACCGAAGGAGACGCAACACGCGTTGATCCAGTTCTCCTCGAAGGGCACCCCCAGCGCGGCAAGCGTCTCCAGGCCGTGGCCGACACCCAGCATCGTGGTGAGCGCCGAGCCGACGCCCTCGGCCCGAGCGGCCAGCATCGCGCTCCAGACGGCGGGGAACACCGAACCCACGGACTTGGTCGCCGGAATGAGCGCGAACAGGAACAGCGGAACCTGTTCGAAATTATCCGCCAGCCAGTTCGCCGAGCGCACCATGCGCCTGGCGAGTACGCCCTCCTCCGTTTCGGGAGTGCTGGTGGCGATTGCCGCCGCGTCGCCGTAGTAGCCCTGCAGGCCACGCGCCACCGCGTCGCGGTAGAGCGGGCCGAGGACGGCCTTGACCTCGGGGGAATCGACGAGAACGAAGCGCCACTTCTGCAGGTTCCCGCCGTTGGGCGCCCGAACGGCGGCGTCCATGATGCGTTCCTGGACCGACAGAGGTATGGGATCGGGCTTCACCCGCCGCATGGTGCGGGTGGTGTACAACGCCTCGCGCACATCCATGATGTTCGTCTCCGGTTGTTTGCGGTCGGGTCCCGGTACTCCTGACCCTGGCAGTGCTGTTCCGCTGCCCATCTGTCATTCCTCGAAGGCCGGTGGAGGCCGTGACCGCGGAGGACTCGAAATTCGTGTGATATTATCCGGAAGATTCTTCCGTTTGGCAATGCTGGGGAGGCAGCCATGATGGTTCGGCCGCCGGCCGCGTCAGCCGACCGACCCGTCCGGACGGATGTGCTGCGCAATCGTGAGCGCCTGCTCACCGCGGCGCGCGCGGTCTTCGCCGACGTGGGAGCCGATGCCTCGCTGTACGAGGTGGCCAAGCGCGCCGGGCTGGGTACCGGAACGGTCTACCGGCATTTCCCGACCCGCGAGGCGCTCCTCGAGGCCGTCCTGCTGGATCATTTCGAGGCGCTGCGGGTCGCCGCGGTGAACCTGGCCGAGGTCGGGCCGCCCGACGACGCGCTTGCCGACTGGCTGCAGCAGTTCATCTCCCACCTCGGCGAATATCGCGGATTGGCACGGGAGGTCATGTCGGTTCTGCACGACGGCATCTCACCGCTTTCCGTGTCCTGCCAGGACATGCGGGCCGCCGGCGCCGTCCTGCTTTCCCGGGCGCAGCGCGACGGCACGATGCGGGCAGATCTGGACATGTCCACCCTCCTGAAGCTGACCAATGCGATCGCGCTGACCGCGGAGGAGACGGGCTCGGGTCGGGGGGTCGATCTGCTCGGCTACCTGATGGAAGGTATGCGTCGCCGATAGGCGCCACGGTCGGCTGGTCACGGGGAACCGGTGGGATCTTGCCCGACGCCCGTTCCGTGCTGTTCCGTGCTGTTCCGGCCCGGGCCGGACCGGACCGGGCCGGGTCAGGCGCCGGTAGTCGCGGGCTTACGGTTCTTGAAGACGAAGACGGCCACCACGAACGCGACCGCGATGAAGGCGACCAGTACGAAGAAGGAGGTCGCGATCCCGTGCGCCAGATCGTGGTGCATCTGGGCCTGCGGAGTGAGGGTGGTGTCCGGATGATCGGCGGAGTTGCGCAGCGAGGTGCCGTACACCGTGGTGAGAACGGCGATCCCCACGGCGAGCCCGATCTGCTGCAGGCATTGCAGCAGCCCGGAGGCGGACCCGGTGTCCCGTGGCGGCAGCCCGGCGAGGATGACCATGTTCAGGGGCATGAAAGCCAGCCCGATCCCGAGGCCGAGCAGGATCAGCGGTCCGACCACGCCGCCCGGGTAGCTGCTCGCGCCGTCCAGCCGGGTCAGCCAGACAGCGGAGACCAGCGCGGATGCGGTACCGACCGCGGTGATGGTCTTCGGGCCGAAGCGCGCGACCAGTTTCGGCGCCGTGCGCGCGCCACCGAACTGGACCAGGGCCATGGGCAGGAATGCCAGGCCGGTGCGCAGCGGGCTGAGGTCCAGCACCTTCTGCAGGAAGATCGACAGGAAGAAGAAGAAACTTCCCATCGCCGCCGACATGAGCAGCATGTTGGTATAGGCCCCGGCCCGCAGCCGTTCCGCGAACAGTCGCAGCGGCATGATCGGCTGCTCGGCCCTGGCCTCGACGAACAGGAACCCCAGGAGGAACACGACGCCGACGGCGAGGGTGACGACGGTCAGGCTGTCCGACCAGCCCTCCGATGCGGCCCGGATGAACCCGTACACCAGCGACGTCATCCCCGCCGTGGACACGATCGCGCCGGCAACGTCGAATCGGGCCGGATGCCGCGGGGTCTCGTTGAGGAAGGGCCGGGCCAGCGCGATGACCGCGATGCCGACCGGAACGTTGATGACGAACACCCACCGCCAGGAGGCCGTCGTCAGCAGCCCGCCGAGGATGAGACCGAGTGTCAGCCCGAGTCCGGCGATCATGGAGAAGACCCCCAGGGCGCGTCGCCGCTCGGGACCTTCGGTGAAGGTGGTGGCGAGCAGGGCGAGCGAGGCCGGCGCGGCCAGTGCGGCCCCTACCCCCTGCGCGGCGCGGGCGGCGGCCAGCGAGGCGAGGGTGAACAGCGCCAACCCGCCGATGAACAGCCGCAGCCGGCCGAAGACGTCGCCCGCCCGTCCGCCCAACAGCAGCAGCCCACCGAAGGCCAGCGAGTAGGCACTCTGCACCCAGGCCAGGCTCGAGGCGGAGAAGTGCAGGCTGGACTGGATCCGCGCCAGCGCGATGTTCACGATCGTCGCGTCGATGATCACCATGAGCTGGCACGCGACGATGACACCCAGCGCGATCTTCATACGGCGCCGGCGGTGCTCCGCCGACGGAGCCTCGGCGACCCGGTCCGGGCCCCGCGTCGTGGTTGCGTTCAGTTCCTGAGCACTCATCCTCATCCTTCGAGCAGGACGTGCCCCGCGGGGAGGACCCGGCGGGCCATCTCGACATCCAGCCGCCGGGCCCGACCGTCAGACCACCGGAATGGGAATCCGTTTCCGTTTCGGATGCCTCACGATACGGAAGATCATTCCGTTTTGCAAGGGTGCTGGGAACGGGCCCCGTCCGGCGACACCGCGTGGTGCCGCTCGACGGGTCGGTCATCCGGTCACCGGAGCTGGACGGCGACCCGGTCGCGCCCGCCGCGCTTGGCTTCGTACAGCGCGTTGTCGGCGCGGGTCAGCAGGTCGCGCAGGCTCCTGTCGCCGGGCGACCGCGGGGTGACGCCGACGCTCAGCCGGATGTCGAGCGGCCCGACCGAGGTGTCGATCGGGTCCTGCGCGAGAGCGTTCCGTAGCCTCTGCCCGAGGGCCTCGGCGGTGGTCGCCGGCCCGGACATCAGCACGGCGAACTCCTCGCCGCCGACCCGACCGATGAGATCCTCGTCGCGGAACGCCCGCCGAAGGCGCCGGGCGACCTCCGTCAGGACCTCGTCCCCGACGATATGGCCATGGACGTCGTTGACCCGTTTGAAATGGTCGATGTCGACCATCGCCGCGCTCACCGGTCGACCCGCGGCGCCGTGGGCGGCGAAGACATGTTCCGCCTGCTCGAGGAAATGTCGCCGGCTGGCCAGACCGGTGAGCTGGTCGGTGGCCGCAAGCCGCTGCACCTTCTCGAACAGCCACGCGTTCTGATAGCCGATGACCACCTGATCGATCATGGTCTGCGCGATCTGGATGCGCGTCTCGGAGTAGCAGTCGGGTGCCCGGGAGGCGAGCACGACCACCATCTCGATGCTTTCCCGCAGCGGGACGGGCGCGGCCAGCCAGCTCCGGGCCGCCTGCCCGCCGCCCGGCAGCTCGATCGTGGGGGCGGTGGCGACGACCTCGTGGCGGTCGAAGGCGCGCGCGATCGGGCCGCCGGCCGCAGGGTGCAGTTCGGTACCGACGACCCCGTCCGCCACCTCGCCGTGCGTCGAGCTGATCCGGACGGTTCCGGACACCCGGGTCAGCACCCAGGCGAAGTCGAACGGCAGGACGTGTCTGGTCGCCGTCAGCACCCGCCCGAGGATCTCCCGGGTGTTCAGGGTCGAGGTCGCCTGCAGCGTGACGTTGCGCATCGTCTCGGCCAGGTCCCGCTGTCGGCGTTCCGCCGCGACGACCGCCTGCAGGCGGGCCGCCTCGGCCATGTTCAGCGACAGTCCCACCTGTTTGGCCAACGTGATGAGGATCCGGGCGTCGTCCTCGTTGAACAGCCCCTTGGCGACCCGGCTGTCCACGTAGATGACGCCGCTGCGGCCGTCGCTGACCGGAACCGGCGCGGCGAGGATGCTGCGCAGCCCGTACTGGACGGCGCTCTGCGAACCGAGGGCGGCACCCTCGTCCGTGCCCGTGACCACCAGCGGCCGCTGCTCGACCTGAACGCGTTCGATGACGGTCGTCGCGATGCCGCGCGGCCCGTCGTCCGGCCCGTCGTCCGGCCCGAGGTCATCGGTCGGTTCGGCGTGCCGCTGCGCGTAGAGCCGCAGCCGTCCCGAGTCGCGTTCGCGGTCGGCCGGGTCGGGGAGCAGCAGCAGCGCCCGATCCGCCCCGAGGATGGAGATGATCTCGTCGAGGGCCACGGTGGCGACGGACTCCGGCGTCGTCTCCCGCCCGGCCGCCGCGCTCACCTGAAGCACCGCGTCGAGCCGGCGCCGGTCCCGGGACGCGGTGGCCGGTGACGCCGCGCCGCTCGCCTCGGCGAACGACAGGCCCCGCTCGGTCAGCTCGAACTCGCGGTACACCTTGTGTTCCCGGCAGATCCAGCCGTACCTCGCGGCCACCTTCGCCGCCAGCTCCGCCTCGGTGGTGGCGCGGTCGGGCTCGTCGAGTGCGCGCAGGCAGCGGGCCCGTTCCAGGAGAACGTCGAAGCGGACCCGGGGCAGGTCGAGGGTGCGGGCCGCCCCTTCCGCCGCGTCCAACAGGTCGAGTGCGCCGGCGTGGTCGCCGACGAGCTGGCGGTCGACGGCCCGCAGCACCCGCAGGTCGGCGGCGAACGGCGGGTAGGCCGCCGCCCGGCGGGCCTCATGTAGCGCACGCCGTGCGGCTCGGTACCGCTGGGTGCGCACCGGCCCGGCCGGTGCGGCCCGCGCCTGCTCCAGCCGGCCCCGGGCCTTGGTGATCCAGAACTTCCGGAAGAACCCGGGCACTCGCCAGGACGGCCGGACGACCGCGTCGCCCACCTCGACCGCGGCGTCGAAGGCCGGACCGAAGTCCTCGTCCTCGATCTCAAGCTCGGCGACGTCACTGCAGATCAGGTAGCGGCGGATCCGCTCGGCCTCGGGTTCGCCGTCGAGCGCACCGAGCCCGGGATGGGGAACCGGAGGGTAACGCAGGGTGCGGGCAAGCCTCGCCCGCAGGATGGCGAGGTCCGCCTGCACGCGCTCTCCATGCGGCCTGGCCTCGCAGCTCGCCCACGCCTCGCGGTCATGCCCGCGCAGCGCGAGGCTGCGCACGAGGATCGAGTAGCTGCTGGTGAAGAAGAAGGTCTCGATCCACCGGTGAGCGCGCCGGAACGTGTCCTCGGAGTCCCGCTCACCCGCGACGTTGCGGCCGAGGAACAGCAGCGCCGCGGACGTGTACAGGTAGGCCTCCGCCCGCAGCACCGGGTCCTCGCTGTCCGCCACGAGGTTCCGCAGCCGGGTGACCCCGCGCTCCACCACCCGGGCGCGCCGGAAGTCCGCCGCGACGAGCACGAAGCAGCCGTGACTGCGCACGTACTGCTCGCCCGAGCCCAGCCGCTGGCTGGGGTGGACGGACGACATCATGAAGGCCAGCATCGGACCGATCCGCCCGGAGATCCATTCGCTCAGGATGCCGATCTCGTACAGGCGGCAGCGGATCTCGTGCAGCTCCCGGCGTTCGCCGCGGGCTCGGCCGAAACCTGTCCACGGCCGTCGGCACGCCATTCCCGCCGCCCATCGGCCCATGCTGACGGCGGCCATCGCCGCGGGACTGGCCGGTATTCCGCGGCCGATCTCGGCCAGGCCGCGGTGGACGTAGTCCAGCGCCGCGGCCGTCCGGAACTCGGCGAACTCGACCCCGGCCAGTTCCAGATAGGCACGGGCCCGCCGCCGCGGGTCGGCCTGCGAACGAAGCGCGCGGGTAAAATGGGTCCGGGCGTCCGCCGGCGCGAGCGTACGCGCGGCGGCCAGCGCGAAACCCTCCTCGAACTCGGCGTCGGGTTCGATGCCCGCCTCGTCCGCGGCCGTCTGCGCGGACCGGTAGAGGGCGACGGCCTCGTAGGGCGCCGGGGTGGCAAGTGCAGCCGCCGCGGCGGCCGAGGTCAGCCGGAAACGACGGTTCGGCGCGATCTGTCCGGCGACGGCATGTCGGGCCAGTGCGTACAGGTGGTCGCCGCCCCCCGCGCCGTCGGCGTCGAGGACCTCGACGAGGCGTCGGTGCGCGGCCGTCCGCTCCTGCGGGCTCATAGTCGACAGCAGTGCCTCGTGGACGCAGTCATGGACGAAGGACCAGGTCCTGCCCCGGCCGCGGGCCGCGAGTTGATGGGCCTCCGCCTCGGCGGTCGCCATCGAGATCGCGGCCCTGGTCCGGCCGCTCGCGGCGGTCAGCAACGCGAGGTCGAAGCTGCGGCCGATCACGGCGGCGACCCCGAGGACGGCCGCGGCGGTCGGGCTGAGCGCGTGCACCCGATGGCGGATCAGGTCGAGGACCTCCTCGGGCAGCGGCAGCGAGTCCAGGCCGGTGCGGTCGAGGGTGAAGCGGCCCCAGTCGGGCCGGACGAGCCCGGCGTCGATCACGGCCCGGATGTACTCCGCGACGGCCAGCGGGTTCCCGGACGACCGCACGGCGACGTCCCGCGCGAAGGCCTGGTCGGTGATCTCGCCGAGATAGTCGCGGATCACCTCCGCGACCTCGTGCTCGTGCAACGGCCCGAGCGTGATGTCCCAGCTTGTGGCGGATCCGGCCGCCACGCGCAGGGCCGGATCCCGGGTCGAGTTGACCAGCAGCAGCGGCGCGGGGTCCGTCGAGGCCGTGAGGTCCTCGAGGATCTGCTGGTCGGCCGGGCCCAGCCAGTGGGCGTCGTCCACCCAGATGACCAGTCCGTGGCAGCGGAGGGCGAGCCGGCTGAGAAAGCCGACGGCGGCCGAACGGAAGCGCGGTTCGCCGGCCTCCGGTTCGCCGGCCGCGCGGTCCACGTTCAGCGCACGGGCGAGCAGTGGGTGCACGCGGGCGAGCAGCGCGGCATCGGGACCCGCGGCCGACACCATCCGGGCGACCAGGTCCCGCCGTCGTGGCTCGGGCACGGCCGCCAGACCGTGCAGATAGCCGCCGATCAGATCGTGCAGCAGCGCCAGGGGAGCGGAGGCGTTCGCCGCGCACCGCCCGCGCAGGATCACCGGTCCGTCCGCCGTGCCGTCGACCGGGCCGTGCGAGGCGAGCAGGTCCTGGATGAGGAGGGTCTTGCCGGCGCCGGCCTCCCCGATGACCGTCACGACGCCGCGTTCCCCGGCGGGACATCGTTCCCCGGCGGGACATCGTTCCCCAGCGAGAGATCGTTTCCCGCCGAGAGATGGTTCCCCGCCGAGGCATCGCGTCCACGCCTGTCGCAGCAGCGCGCGTTCGCTGCGGCGGCCGATGTGGCGACCCCGGACCAGCGTGTCCGGGTCGCCCACGCCGGCCGGCGCGGCCCGGCCGACCGTGGGGTGCGCGGGAGCGGCTGCGCCCGGTACGAGCGGCGTCAGCGCGGCGACGACGTCGAGTGCGGACGGGTACCGGTCGTCCGGGTCCTTGGCCAGCAGCCGGGTCACGACCGCGGCGAGTTCCGCGGGGACGTCCGCGCGCACCTGCGTCAGGGGACGGGGCGTCGCGACGGCGTGCAGGCGGAGTAGTTCGGCGGTGTCGCCGGCCTGGAACGGCGGCGAGCCGGCCAGGCAGGTGTAGAGCACCGCGCCGAGGGCGTAGAGGTCGGAGCGCGGCTCGACCGGCCGTCGCAGCATGCCGGTCTGTTCCGGGGCGCCGAACAGAACCGTGCCGACGGCCCGGTCGGTCGGTGGCCCGCCGGCCCGGGTCATCAGCCCGAAGTCGAGCAGGGTGGCCTTTCCGTCCGGTCCGATCATGATGTTGGCGGGCTTGACGTCCTGGTGGACCAGGCCGCGCCGGTGCGCCTCGGACAGCGCCGACGCCACGTCCAGCGCCACCCGCGTGGCCTCGGTGACCCCCAGCGGCCCCGCGGCGATCCGCGCCTTCAGCGAATCTCCCTCGACCAGGTCCATGATGAGAAACGGGTAGTCCGCCGTGTGCCCGGCGGCCCGGACCCGAGCTATGTTGGGGTGGTTTATGCAGGCCAGAATGGTGGCTTCGCGGGCGAACGCACGCACGACGGTCTCGTCACGCGCCACCGCCCGAAGCGGCACCTTGACCGCATAATCCCGGCCCTCCCGCTCCGCCCGATACACGACGGAGTAGGCACCGCGTCCCAGCTCCTCCCGGATCAGGACGCCGGGTATCTCAAGCTGAACCACACAGCGTCACCTCGTCCGCGCATACGCTCCACCTGTCGCGGTCCGTACCGACTCACCCCGGACCTGGTGACTGTCTCGCGATAGGCGGATGATCGCATGTCGAGCCCGCATCGCGACGATCATCACGATCGCCCTGGGGGTTCCGGGTCCAGGTCGTGCCACGGCCGGGCGCCACCCGCCTCCTCGCCTGCCTCTTCGCCCGCTTCCTCCCGGTCACAGATCGACGGTGGCGAGGTGGTCGGCGGTGCCCCCGCGCCACTCGACCAGGAAGAGGGTCGCGTCGTCGGTCGTGATCCCACGCCGTTCCCGCATCAGCGCATGGGAAACTCCGCGTACCATCTCCCGCACATCTTCGCCTCGGGCGCGCTCGATGATGCCGATCAGTCGCTCCTCGCCGAACTGTTCTCCGCCGCTTTCATGCTCCTCGACGAGATTGTCGGTGAAGAACAGGACCCGGTCCCCGCGCCGGAGTTTCTGCTCACTGATCTGCGGTATGTCGCCGCCGACGCCCACCGGTAGCGTTCCCGGACTCGCCAAGGTCTGGATGACCTGGTGATCGCGGATCAGCAGTGCTGGTGGGTGACCCGCGTTGACCCATTGCAGGTGACCTGTCTCGACATTCAGACGCATCATCTGCGCGGTGACGAAGTGGTCGGGTCCGAACTGCGCGCTGATGGCCGCGTCCATGAACATGTACAGCTCGGCAAGCCCGATGTCGGCACGTCTGGCGTGCCGGTAGGCGCCGATCGCCACCGTCGCCAGTACGGCGGCGTCCAGGCTGTGCCCCATCGCGTCGATGACGGACATGTGCAGGATCTCGTCGTTGAGGGCGTAGTCGAAGCTGTCACCCGCGATGTCGTAGGCGGGTTCGAGGATGCCGGCTACCGCGACCTGCGGGGTGAGCATGGTCAGCGGGGGCAGCAGGGACCACTGGATCTCCGCGGCCACGCTCATCGCTGCGCGGCGCCGGGCCCGGAAGAACTGGTCGGTATAGTTACTTTTGGTGACTAGCATGTCGGCGACGAGGCCGGCCAGTCGCCGCAGCAACCGGCGGTCGTCGTCATCGACGGTGGCGAGGGTGAGGGCGAGTACCCCCACCTGGGCGCTTCCGTCCAGCAGGGGCAGGTACATCCGCACACCTTCGGCCAGGGGCTGCTCGACGGTCGTCGCGCCAAGGAATGCCGTGCCGGCGGGGGAGTCGTCGATCGGCTCAGGCTCCCCGATCATGAGGTTTCGACCCGGCAGCGGCGTCAGCAGCCGCTGCTCGTAGTCCTGCAGCAGGATCGAGACGTTCCGACCGCCGATCCTGTTCACCTCCTCGGCCACCAGCGGGGCGATCAACTGCGGCGGCATTTCGTGAGCGCGGTCCAGCAGCAGACCCAGCAGCCGCTCGCCGAACCCCTCCGACCGATCCACCGGGACCCTGCGGGAGTCCTGTTCGCCTGCCACCGTGGCCATCCCCTGTCGCTCGCCGGCCCTACATAGCCGTGCGAGCCTGACCGGGCGGCGTCAACCTGGTCACGTCGACACCCCGCTTCACCGTCGATCGGTTACTGGGACCGGCGGACTGACGGCGCGGTGACGGAGCCCTCGATCGTGCCCTGTCACCAGCGTGGCTCTCGGTCGCGGCCGGGATGCACGGGCCATCTCGGCTTCCCTACCCGAAGACGCCGCCGAGGCCTCCCGGAGTCCGCGTAGCCGGAGCGCGGGTGGTGGCGCCGAAGAGGTCCAAAGGCGTAGCCGGAGTGCGGGTGGTGGCCCGGGGTGCCGTGGCTCGGGGTGCCGTGGCTCGAGGTGCCGTGGCTCGGGGTGTGGTGGCTCGGGGCGGTGCTGTCTGGGCCGGGCGGCCGGTGGAGACGATGAGACGGACGTCGGAGCCACGGTCCGCGGGCACGATCCGGGGCTGCTGGTCGATAACCGTGCCCACCGCGGAATCCGACCGACGTTCTTCCCGCGTGACCTGGAATCCGGCGTCCGTGAGCTGTTCGACGGCGGTTCGGGCAGGCTGGCCGACGAAGTCGGGCACCGGGAGCTGAAGGCTCACCACGGTGATGGTCACCGCGGTTCCGGGTTCCACCTTCTCACCGGCGTGATCCTGCGCCTCGACCCATCCCGGTGGGGCACCCGCCCTGACCGCGGTGCTGATCTGCGCGGTGACGGTGAGGTTCAACCGGCGGAGCGCGGTCTCAGCATCCGACTGCGACTGACCGACGACATTCGGGACCGCAACCGCGGAGCGACCGGCTGAGATGGTGAGAACCACGGGCGAGTCCATGCGGACGACGTCGCCGGACTGCGGACTGACCGCGAGCACGGTGCCCCGTGCCCGGTCATCCGGACTGCGGGTCTGGGCGATCTGGCGGAAGCCGGCAGACTGGAGCGAGGCCTTCGCGCGGGTGACGGGAAGGCCGATCAGCCCCTCGGGAACGACGGCGGTGGCCGGGCGGGACGGCGACGTCATCCGATGGATGAGGAGTGCGACCACCGTGATGACGGCCGCGATCGCCAGCGTGCCGGCGAGGACGGTCAGCCGCCGCCCCTGTCGGCGACCCCGCCGTGCGACTGCCGGCCCACCCGCCGCACCGCCCGTCCCCGTGCCCCGATCCGGGGACGGGGACGGGACGCGACCTGTGCGTGTCGAACCGCCGATCGCCGTGGCGGCGGTTGCAGTCATGTCCGACGTCTTCTCGAACCGGGCGGGCTCCGCGTGGTCGTCGGCAAAAGCGGGTTCGGCGCGTGCGGTGACCGACTCGTCGGTCATCGGATGGGCCACGGTAGGCGGGATCTGGGCGACGGCCGCACCGATGACGGGCGTCGCCTTGCTGACGGGCGCCGCCTCGATGCCAGTGGCCGCCAGGGGGGCGGCGCCGCCCAGAAGGTCGGCCAGGAGATCAGCGACATCCGGGCGTGCCGCCGGGTCCTTCGCCAGCGCCCGAAGAATGAGCGGGCGCAGGGGGGCGTCCAAACCGTCCGTGTCGGGTCGGGAGTGCAGCACCGCGTCCCGCAGTTCCCGTTGGTCCACCCCGGCGAAGGGGAAGCGTCCAGTGCCGGCGTAGGTGAGCACGCTGCCCCAGGCGAACACGTCGGTCGCCGGGGTCGGGCGTTGACCGGTCCACTGTTCTGGGGCCATGAGCTGAGGTGTTCCGGGCTGCTGGCCGCTGGACAAGGTGATGCCGACGGCCTCGTTCAGCGCGCGAGAGATGCCGAGATCGATGACTCGTGGTCCGGTCCGGGAAAGGATGATGTTGGCTGGCTTGATGTCACGGTGCACGATCCCGACGCGGTGAAAGGCAAGCATGGCAGACGCCAGGTTCAAGGCGAGCTGATGCAGCTCGGATCGGGACAGCGGCCCGCGTCTTCTGATTTCCTGGCTCAGCGTCGGCCCGGCGATGAACTCGGTCACCAGATACGGGTCACGTGTCGCGGTGTCCGCGTCCACCACCGACGGGGTGTACGGACTGTTGATCCGCCGAGCGTTGTCGACCTCCCGGGCGAACCGGGCAAGGAAGTCAGCCTGCCGTGCAAGGTGACGGTGCAGTGTCTTGGCCGCGACCCATCCACCGGCCGGGTTCCAGGCCAGGAACACGGTCCCCATCCCGCCCTCACCGAGTCTGCCGAACAACCTGTACGGCCCCAGTGCTGAGGGATCGTCGTTCTCGAGCTCGGTCACTCCCTCCGGCAGGACGGCAGGATCGCGCACGGCCTGGCCATCGCTGTCCGCCAACACCGGACCATGCACCTCCCGCAGCACGCCGAGTACGCACACGATATTGGGGAAGGCCGCGTCCAGAATCTCGGGTGCCAGCATGGCCGTCTGGCGCCGATGGCCGAGCTAGCGTGAGCGTGGAGTCCGGGCCCGTTCGCCGCCGGCCGGCCCGAGCCAGGCCGCGAGGTCGAGCCGGGCGAGGCGGCCGGCGTCGACGAGGGCGTGGATCTCGGCGATCCGCTCGTCGGCGACGACGAATCCCATGACCGAGACCGGCCTTCCGTCGATGGTGATGACCACTCCGGCGGTGCCGTTGACCAGCACCGGATGCACCACCGCCGCGGGCTGGGCAAACAGGAGCGCCCGGCGGGCGACGTCGCGCGCCCCGCACACCACCGCCGAGGCCTGCGGCCGGCCCGTCCCGCCGTCGGCGCGCAGCACGACGTCGGGGTCGAGCACCGCGACCAGGGACGTCACGTCGCCGCCGCGGGCCGCGGCGAAGAACGCGTCGACGACCCTGCGCTGGTCGGCGTGGTCGGCGTGGACGGCATCGGGGACGGGCGTGTCCAGCGCTCGCACCCGTCGCCGGGCCCGGCTGGCGAGTTGGCGGGCCGCGGCCGGCGAGCGACCCACCATCGGCGCGATCTCGTCGAATGGCAGGTCGAACAGGTCGTGCAGCACGAAGGCCAGCCGCTCGGCGGGAGCCAGGGTGTCCAGCACGGTGATCAGGGCGAGCCCGACCGAGTCGGCCAGCAGGGCCTCCTGCTCGGGCTGCCCCGCCCCGGCGGTCGGGGCGAGACCGATGATCGGATCGGGCACGTGGACGCCGACCAGGTCCTCGGGACGGGTCCTGCGGGCCCGAAGCATGTTCAGGCAGATCCGCGCGACGACCGTGGTCAGCCATCCACCCAGGTTCTCGACGCCGCCGACGTCGGATCGGCTCAGGCGCAGCCAGGCGTCCTGCACCGCGTCGTCCGCCTCGTCGAGGGAGCCGAGCATCCGGTAGGCCACGGTGCGCAGATGCCCGCGGTGCTCCTCGAAGCTCCGGGCGAGCCGTTCGTCCATCGGTCACGATCCTCCGTCGCGTTGCCGTTGCCGTCCTAGCGGCACACAGCACAGGTGCTCGGGTCGGTGGCGGGCAGGATCGCCCGCGTCCCACCGGACGAGCCGACCGATCTCGGCCCCAGGATGGCTGCCTAGCCCCAGGAGCCGGCGACCTGCTTCGTGACGGCGTTCAGCCGGTTGAAGACGTTCGTCGTCGCGATCTTGAGGATCAGCGCGGCCATGCCTCGGTCGTCGTAGTGCCTGACTGCCTCGTCCCAGACCTCGTCGGGGACGGGGTCGGTGCGGTCGCTGAGCCGGGTGGCGCTCTCGGCGAGCGCCAGCGCGGCCCGCTCGGCATCGTCGTAGTAGCTCGTCTCCCGCCAGGCCGCGACGGCGCCGAGCCGCTGCGGGGCCTCTCCGCTCTTCAGCGCATCGCGGAAGCCGGCGTCCACGCAGGCACTGCAGCCGTTGATCTGGCTGACCCGCAGATGCACCAGCGCAAGGGTCGCCGCCGGCACGCCGCCCGTCTCGCTGGCCGCGTTCAGGGCCGCGATCGCCGGCCACGCCTCAGAAATGACCGCCGCCGGGTTCTTCATCCGTGCTGCCACCGTTCAGGTCCTCTCGTCCGCCCACGTCGCCGCGGCGCTTTCCGCCACCCGTCACCTCTCTGACCCGCGGCGCGGCGCACATGTGACAGCGGTGCGCCCCAGGGCATCGGGGGGCCGAGAAACGCGGGCGTTCGGTGCGGCCTAGCTGCTGGCGCGGGGGGCGACGCGGCGGGTGGGGGGAGCGGTGGTGGGGTCGTCGGGCCAGGGGTGGCGCGGGTAGCGTCCGCGCAGTTCGGCGCGGACCTGCGGGTAGCCGGTGCGCCAGAACGACGCGAGGTCGCTCGTCACGGCGACGGGACGACCCGCCGGGGAGAGCAGGTGCAGGACGACGGGGGCGCGGCCGTCCGCGACGGCCGGGACCCGCTCCCAGCCGAACACCTCGGCGACCTTCACCGCGAGGACGGGGCCGTCGGGGTCGCTGTAGTCGAGGCGCACCCGCGACCCGCTGGGCACCTCCAGCCGTTCCGGTGCCAGCGCGTCGAGCCGGGCGGCCTGCGGCCAGGGCAGCAGGCGGCGCAGTGCCTGGCCGGCGTCGATGCGCTCCAGGTCCGCCCGGCGGCGGACGCCGGCGAGATCCGGTCCGAGCCAGTCGGGCGCCGCCGCCAGCAGGGCGTCATCGCCGACGTCCGGCCAGGGCGCGCCGAGGGACCGGTGGCAGAACGCGAGCCGCTCCCGCAGCCCCGTCGCGTCGCGCGTCCAGCGCAGCGCCGCCAGCCCCTCGCGGCGCAGCCCGTCGAGCACCGCCGCCTCGAGCAGGGCCGGATCGGGCCTGGCCAGCGGGCGTTCGGTCAGGACGATCGCGCCGAGGCGCTCCACCCGGCGGGCGACGACGTCGCCGCCGGACCAGGCGACCTCGTCGACGGTGCGCCGGAGCCCGGCGCCCGCCTCGCCCGCGGTCGCCTCGTCGAGGGCGACGGCCAGGCGCACCCGCGCCGACACCCGCCCGGCCCCGCGGTCCGCGATCGCGATGGCCAGCCACTGCGCGCCGGTGAGCGCCGAGCCGGCGGTCAGCTCCGCGGCCGTTCCCCCGGCCATCAGGTACGTCGTGCCGCCGGGGACGCGGGCCCGGGCGAGCCGTTCGGGGAAGGCGAGCCCGACCACGAGCCCCGCCGCGAGGTCGTCGGTGACGCCGCTGCCGGGCGGTCTGCGCCGCGCCGCGCGGTCGTCGGTGACACCGCCACCGGGCGGTCTGCGCCGCGCCGCGGGGTCGTCGGCGATGCCGCCACCGGGCGGTCCGCCGACGGCGGGGACGGCGGGGACGGCGGGGGCGGCGGGGGCGGCGGCTTCGGTGGCCGAGCGCAGCCGCCGCGACTCGTCGCGCCAGCGGGCGGACGCGGCCCGGTCGGCGTTCCCCCGCAGGCGGCGCCACGCGGCGAGGAGATCGTCGGACTCCGAGCCCGGCCCGGCACCGCCCGCCGGGCCGTCCCCCGACAGGATCGCCACGATGTCGGCCGCGCGCCGGGCGCCGACGACGCCAGCGCCGGCGAGCAGGGCACCGGCGAGCCGGGGATGGACCCCGACGGCGGCGATCAATCGCCCCCGTGGCGTCACCCGGCCGGCGTCGTCGAGCGCGCCGAGCGCCCGCAGGGACGCCCCGGCGGCGTCCATCGCGCCTGTCGGCGGGTCGCTGAGCAGGTCGAGGCCGTCGCCGCCGGGATGACCCCAGACCGCGAGGTCCAGGGCGAAGCCGGTCAGGTCGGCGACGGCGATCTCCGGTTCGGCCTGGGCGGGCAGCCGGTCGTGCTCGGCGGCGGACCAGCAGCGGTAGACCCGGCCCGGCGCCTCGCGCCCGGCCCGCCCGGCGCGCTGCCCCGCCGACGACCGGGACACCCGCACGGTCGCCAGCGAGCCCAGTCCACGGGCATGATCCATGCGTGGGGAGCGCGCCAGCCCGGCGTCGACGACCACCCGGACCCCGGGCACCGTGAGGCTGCTCTCCGCCACCGCGGTCGCCAGCACGACCCGCCGGCGCGGCCCGGGGCGCAGGGCCGCGTCCTGCGCCCCGCCGGACTGCCGGCCGTGCAGGGGGAGCACGTCGACGGTGTCGCGATGGCCCGCGAGCCGCCCGGCGACCGCGGCGATCTCGCCGGCGCCCGGCAGGAAGACGAGCACGTCCCCGGCCGTCTCCCGCAGGGCGCGCCCGACCGTCGCGGCGACGTGGTCGAGCAGCCGCGGGTCGACCCGCAGGCCGTGCGCGGGCGTGATCGGTCCCGGCGGCGGAGCCCACACCACCTCGACGTCGAAGCGCGTGGCGTCGGCGCCGACGACGGGGGCGGGCGGTCCGGGCGCGCCCAGCACGTCGGCCAGCCGCGGGGTGTCGGCGGTCGCCGAGGTCGCGAGCAGCAGCAGGTCGGGCCGCAGCGCCGCGCGGACGTCGAGCATGAACGCCAGCGCCAGGTCGGCGTCGAGGTGGCGTTCGTGGCACTCGTCGAGGATCACCGCGCCGGTCCCGGGGAGCTCCGGGTCGCGTTGCAGCCGCCGGACCAGGACCCCCGTCGTGACCACCTCGACCCGGGTGGACGGCCCCACCCGGCGCTCCCCGCGGATCGTGTAGCCGACGGCGTCGCCGACCTCACCGCCGACGAGCCACGCCATCCGCCGCGCCGCCGCCCGCACCGCGATCCGCCGCGGCTGGGCCACCACGACCCGGCCCGTGACCTCGTCGGCGAGCGCGAGCGGGACCAGCGTCGTCTTGCCTGTCCCGGGCGGTGCGACCAGCACCGCGACCCCGCCCGCACCGACACTCGGATCCGCCCCGTCCGCACCGCTACCCGGATCCGCCCCGTCTGGACGGGTGCCAGGAGCAGGACGGCCGCCGCCGGTCAGCGCGGCGACGAGCGCGGGCAGGACGTCCCGTACGGGCAGGTCCGCCCCGGTGACGGCGCGGTCGGGCAGCATGCGCCCAGTCTCCTCGGGTGCGGGGAGACCGACGGTGCTGGGCGACACGGCGTGTGCGGGCAGGCGCGGCCCATCCCGGAAAGCGGCGATGGCAGCGGTCGTGGCGCCACTTTCTGGCAGTTGTCTGTCAGAAAATCATGGACTCGGTGGCGACTGGTCGCTAGTGTCCGGATCGTCGGACACCGGCGGCGTCCTGGGACGGCCGGTTCTCGCCGAGGAGGGGAAACCGGACGTGGCCCGCACGCTCTTCCTGGTCCTGAGCAATCCCGTCGACGGGCGGGACGACGAGTACAACAAGTGGTACGACGAGGTGCACATCCGCGACGTCTGCGAGGTCCCCGGCGTCGTCTCCGCCCAGCGCTACCGGGTCCGGCCGGACATCCCGCCCGCCGATGTCGTGCCCGCCGACGGCGAGTCCGGTGACGGTCACCTGCCACAACGGCACCTGGCGGTCTACGAGCTCGACGACGATCCGGCGAAGGTGTTCGGGGAGTTCATCACCCGGGTGGGTGACGGGCGCCTGCCGCTGAGCGACACCTTGGACATGTCCAGCGTCATCATGTCGGTCTGGGAACCCGGCGCCCGCTGGCCGGTGTGAGCCGCTGCCCGGGCGGTCAGTCCTGCGCCTGCGGAACTCGGCGGACGTCGCGGCCGGCGGGGGTGAGGCCGGCGGGGGNGAGGCGCAGCAGGGCGGCGGCATGCGGCGCGAGGGTCAGGGGCAGCGCGCCGTCGGCGCTGGTGGTGATCGTGCCCGTCCACAGGTCGGTGGCACGGTAGCCGCCGGCGGCGGCGGTGGCCGGCAGGGCCAGCTCGGCCCCGGTGAGGGTCGCCGCGTGGGGGGAGTCGCCGCGGTTGACGGCCAGCACTGCCGTGTCACCGTCGGCCAGCGGCCGGGTCCACAGCAGGAGGCCGTCGCCGCGGGGCACCGGGATCGGCGCGGCGCCCAGCGGGTCCTGGTCGATGGCGAGCACGGCCGGGTTCGTGAGGATCGCGGCCGTCGTCGCGGTCATCCTGGTGAGATCGTTGCCCGCGAGCAGGGGGGAGGCCAGCATCGACCAGATGCTCATCTCGGCGCGGGCCTCGGTGTCGTCGAGGGAGGCCGCCGGGGTCCCGGTGGCCAGGCCGGCCAGCTGGCGCACCACGGGGTTGGCCGTGGCCGGGGTCAGGCCGATCGCCAACATGTCCAGGTCGTTCCAGCGCCCGGGGCCGCCGTCGGGCTCCCAGGCACGGGCGGCATCGAGGTTGTCCGTCGTGCAGACGCCCGGGTAGCCGTCCATCGGCTCGGTGGTCGCCCAGCAGGGGGCGTGGTCGTTGGTGACCCGCCACAGGTGGGCGACCCGCGGCGCCCAGGTCCACGCCCGCCCGGCCGCGGGATCGCCGTCCGAGGACGGGTTGATGCTGAACACGACGGGCCGGCCGGTGGCGTCGAGCGCGGCGCGCATCCGGGCGAAGCCGGCGATCAGCCACCTGCGGGCGTCGGTGCCGGCCGGGCGCAGGTCCGGGTAGCCGCAGGCGTCGTACTTGAGGTAGTCGACCCCCCACGCGGCGAAGGTGGCGGCGTCGGTGGTCTCGTGGCCGAAGCTGCCGGGCAGCCCCTGGCAGGTGGTGCGGCCGGGGGAGGCGTAGAGGCCGAACTGCAGACCCCGGGCGTGCACGTAGGCGGCGAGGGCGGCGATGCCGGCGGGGAACCGCTCGGGGTCGGCCACCAGGCGCCCGTCGCCGCCGCGGGTCGGCGCCATCCACCCGTCATCGACGATCACATACCGGTAGCCGGCGGCGCGCATCCCCGAACGGACCAGGGCGTCGGCGGCGGCCCGGATGTCGCTGTCGCGCACGTTCCCGCCAAGGGCGTTCCAACTGTTCCAGCCCATCGGCGGGGTGCGGGCGAGGTCCGCGGAGACCTGCCGGTTCGTTGCCGAGCCGGTGACGAGCCCGACGCCGCCGCCGTCACCGCCCAGGCCCACCAGCAGGAGGCATCCGATCAGCGGGACGAGCGCCCGCGGACCCGCAACGTTCACGGCCACCATCCTGCGGCAGGCCACCGCCGGCCCGTGACGTGGGGCCGGTCGCGGCGCGTCCCGCCCGGTCCGCCGACGGGCAGAGTCAGGCCGGAGGGCAGGATCAGGCCGGAGGGTGTACGTCCGCTCGGCGGACCAGCATGATCACCGGGATCTGGCGGGTTGTCCTGGTCTGATATGTGGCCCACTGGGGGTGCTGGGCGGCGTGGCGAGCGTAAAGACGGTCGCGTTCGACTCCGGTGGCGACGACCGCCGTGGCGGGAAAGATTTCGGTGCCCACCTCGACGGTGGCGTCCGGGTTGGCGAGCAGGTTGTGGTACCAGGCGGGATTGGTCGGCTCCCCGACGACGGAGGCGAAAACGACGTGGCGGTCGCCGTCGACGAGATAGCCGAGCGGGTTGGTGCGTGACGCTCCGGACTTCGCCCCGGTGGTGGTCAACAGCAGGAGTGGCTTGTCGGCGAAATAGCCACCGACCTTCCCGGCGTTGGCCCGGAACTCCCCGATGACCAGCCGGTTCTGCTCGTTCCAGTCCCGATCGCTCATGCCGGCGTCGCCGCAGCGTGGACGAGGCCCGGTAACATCGACTGCGGTCGGGTGCTCCGCGTGGCCATCGAAAAAACCTCCTGAATATGCGTCCAAGTCGAATATGGCCGGTAGCGCTGGTCGCGTCAAACCCTCAGGTGGATATCCGGCACGGTGGGCGCGTCGCCGCGCCGCGCAGGCCGACTGAGGCGGATAGGCGGCCGATCGGCATACTTCATGGATGGACGAGCTTGAGGCTGCCTGGTACGATTTGCAGCTCACCGGGAAGGTGCATGTCAGCGTGCCGCATCTCGCGGCGGAGGCGTTGGCGGCCGGGTTCGACGGCCTCACGCTGCGGGAGTTTGCCGGTCTCGGCGTCCGCGACGATCTTGAGGCGCTCCGCCTGCTGCCGGTGGTGCTGACCGAGTTGGGCTGCGACCTCGGTACAGACAAAAAGCCATGGGGCGAGATCGTGTCCTGGGAAAGTTCGCGCGATCGGTTCGAACCCGATCTCGTCGCTCGTACCGAGCAGGCGCTGGCAGTTGTGCAGCGCGATCTGGATCGAACCGAGGCCAGGGTCGGTCGTCTCACGCTCCACTGGACGGGCCGTTTCGATGATGACGATGAACCGCAGCTCCTCCTGGGGTTCGACGGCGCGCCGTTCCGCGGCGGCGGAGATCCGCCGCCCTACGTGGGCGGTCCGGACCTGCCCCGCACTGTCCTGTCGGTCGCGGCGGGCGTGCAGGACTGCATCATGGAACTGTTCGTGTTCTTCTGGCCCGAGTGTCCGCTCCATCGCCGCGGCCTGCACCTGCCCGAATCGCATTCGGAGTGGGAGGGAGCGGGGTGGCCGGCATGGCGCTGCAGAGCGGCTGGCGGGCACGACGTCGCCGTGCTCGGGAAACTACGTAAAGGCGCGTCACCCACCGGCTAGTGGATGGTGCGCCCCCATTCGGGCGCGCACCATCCGCCTGCCCGGCTGGTCAGGTCAGGTCAGGTCAGGCTACGAGGTTCACGATGAGGGTCTGCCCGGTCAGCGGTCGCTGCAGGGGGAAGGTCGTGTTCCGGTAGGTCCTGGTGCCGGCGACATCGCATCGCACCTGGGCAATCGCGGCGCTGGGAAGCTGCGGGTTGCTGAAGAACAGCGAGAACTGTCCGCCCGAACCCACGGTCGTGCCGTGTGCCTCCCCGCCGCCGGTGATCTTCAGTGATTCGGCGGAGCCGGGAAACTTGCACTTGACGGTTCCGGCCACCGTCAGCGGATTGTTGATCGTACCGGCACTGGCTGGTGTCAACGGGATTATGGCCAGTGATGCTCCGGTCCCGGCAATCAGGAAGAGAGCCTTGATCTTCGACAGTCCGCGCATGGCACACCTCCGACGCCATCGAATACATGCCGGCGTGATGGTTGGTATACCCGGCCGTGGAACAACTCACACGCCGCCACCGCCCGGCAGGGCCCGCTGGATTCTCCGCGCGGATACCGCGGTCGATGTCGAGGTGTTCCGGGTCGGGCCGGTCAACCTGTGGGTGGCTGCGAACCTGATTTCCGCCCCGTGCACCGGGGCGGTGGGCCATGGACGCCGTCAGCCGGGAGAGCGCCCCGATGCGGTTCCGCTCCGCGCCGTCCAGCCGGCGCATCTCGGTCGATACGGGCGCTGCCGACTGCTTCCGCGGGCTGCCGGGTACAACCCCCGGGTAGGGCCGCCTGACGGTGAGGAGGGATACAGTGCCGCTGTCCAGCCAGGAGACACTCGACGGGATGGTCGCCGCGCGCTTTCACGAACGCAGGTACGTCGACCTGCGGCCGACGCTGACACCCGAACTCATCGCGGAGCATGAGCACCAGCCGTTTGGCCAGCACAGCGACGCGCTCCGCCGGGTCCTCACCTACCTTGGATCGTTCGCCATTCCGGGCAAGCTGATCGTCGAGTACGGCGGCGACGAGCGGTGGTACGTATCCCGATTTGCCACCGCCCCGGCGGGTCTGCGTACCGAACGGGTTGCCGGCCCCTATCCGACCGAGGGTGAGGCGGTGCACGCGGTTTTCCTGCGCCGGCTCCGACAGGTCTTCGGTGTCGTCGCGTGAGCGGCGAAGGGGTTGCGGATTCCTTCCCGACCTGGATTCTCGGCTACTGTGACGACATCATCGTCCGCCCCGGTCAGGAGCTGACCTTCCGGGTCAGCGGGCGGGGGGCCGAGACCTTTCGAGCGGACCTCGTCCGGCTGCGCCACGGCGACACCACTCCAGGCGGCCCGGGATTTCGTGAAACGGAGCTGGACTCCGAGGTCAACGGCGTGTACCCGCTCCTGGACCAGCCGGCACATATCGGGTCGTACGGCCGGCTTCCCGGCGCCCGCGACATCCTGCGCTCACCGGACGGTTCGCTGACCCTGTTCGCCTTCGTTCAGCCCACCACCGACGGGGCCCGGCAGCCGGTGCTGTCCGCCTGGGACGCCGCCATCTCGACAGGCGTCGCGCTGGTACTGACCGAGGGGCTGCGGCCCGCTCTCGTCTTCGGCGCGGGCCGGGATTCCCGCTGCCTCACCGCGCCCGCCGGCCTGCGGGCCGCCACCTGGTACGCCCTGGCGGCGAGCTGGGACGGCGCGACCGGTCTTGCCGCCGTGACCGCGGTGCCGGTGGTGAATCCGTACAACAGCCGGTTTGGCCGGCTGGTGGCCAACCACCTGGTGCAGGTCACCGGCACGCTGGACGGCCCGCCGGAGATCCCGGCGGTCGACCTGCTCCTCGGCGCCCTGGACACGACCGACGGGGCCGTCGTGCGGGGGGCGTACAACGGCAAGATCGCGCTCCCGGCGGTCTACCGGCGGGCCCTGACCGGCGACGAGGTGCGCCGGCTGGCCACCAGCGGCAACGCGCCGGCGGTGACCGACGGGCTCACCGCCTGGTGGGATCTGTCCGCCGGAATCGACAGCACCGCGATCCTGCCCGGCGGTGCCCCGGAGCCCGACCCCGGCGCCGGTCCCGGGGGCGGCACCGGCGGCCGCACCGGGATCGCCGGCAGGCTGGTGAACATGCCCACCCGAGCCGTGACCGCCCACAACTGGGACGGCTCCTCCTACAACTGGACGGCGCATCCCGAGTTGTACGGCGCGGTGCATCTCCACGCCGACGACGTCGACGACACCGGTTGGGCGCCGACCTGCACCCTGCCGGTGGGCGCCGACCTGCCCTCGGGGGTTTACGCCCTGCGGCTGCGAGCGGGCGGTTTCGAGGACCACGTGCCGTTCCTGGTCGGCCCGGCCCCGGGGCACGAGAAGTCGATCGCTCTGCTGTTGCCCACCGCGAGCTACCAGGCCTATGCCAACGAGCACCTGTCCAGTGGTTCACCCCTCGGGCAGGCTGTCGGCGGCCATACGCCCCTGGTACAGCCGTTGGACGTGTTCCAGCTCGAACACGGCGGGTTCGGACGATCCACCTACGACCTGCATGCCGACGGCAGCGGCGTCGCCTACACCTCGCGGCGCCGGCCGATCCTGAACATGCGCCCGCGGTACCGGTTCACACACATGGGGACGTGGCAGTTCCCCGCGGATCTCTATCTCGTCAACTGGCTCACCGAAAAGGGATACGACTTCGACGTCATCTGCGACGAGGACGTCCACCGGTGTGGCGTGGCGGCGATGCGGCCATATCGGGTGGTCATGACCGGCACTCATCCCGAGTACACCTCCGAGCCGATGCTCGACGCGTACGAGGACTACATCGGCGGCGGCGGGCGCGTGATGTACATGGGCGGTAACGGGTTCTACTGGGTCGCGTCCTTCCACCCCGAGAAGCCCTGGGTGATGGAGGTCCGCAAGGGCGAGGCCGGCTCGCGGGCCTGGCAGGCCGCGCCCGGGGAGACCCTGCACTCCACCACCGGTGAGAAGGGCGGGCTGTGGCGCAACCGCGGCCGCGCACCGCAGAAGGTGTTCGGCGCCGGGTTCACGGCGGAGGGGTTCACCGGGTCCTCGTACTACCGGCGGATGCCGGACAGTGCCGAGGCGGAGGTGTCCTGGGTCTTCTCCGGGGTGGGCGAGGAGGAGCTGATCGGCGACTTCGGGCTGGAGCGCGGCGGCGCGGCCGGCCAGGAACTGGACCGTGCCGATGTCCGCCTGGGCACCCCGCCGGGCACGTACCTGCTCGCGTCCTCGGAGTACCACGACGACTCCTACCTGTTGGTGGTGGAGGAGATCGGTTTCATGTACCCGGGGCTCGGCGGTAGTGAGCACCGGGATGTCCGGGCGGATATGACCCTGTTCGAGACCGAGTCCGGCGGTGCTGTCTTTTCGACCTCTTCGATCGCCTGGGCGGGAAGCCTCTCGCACAACGACTGTGACAACAACGTCTCGCGGATCACCGCCAACGTTCTCGATCGTTTCCTGAAGCCGGGGTCCGGCCACCCGGCCAACCGACATCGGCCAGGTGGTCGCCCGTCGGCCTGACCGGGGGTCCGGATCGGTTCCGTCGTGCTGCTCAGCGGGTGACCATGAGCTGGCGCACGCCGTAGTTGGTGCCGGTGAAGTCCATCGGGACCTCCTGCAACGGGGTGGCGAGGCGCAGGTCGGGGAAGCGTTGGAAAAGCGCGGGCAGGACGGTCCTCAGTTCCGCGCGGGCGACGTTCTGGCCGAGGCAGGCGTGGACGCCGTAGCCGAAGCCCAGGTGGCGGACCATGGTGCGGTCGAGGTCGAGGGCGTCGGGGTTGTCGAACACGCGGGGGTCGCGGTTGGCGGCGTTCATGGCGACCACGACCAGCTCGCCCTTGCCGATGTGGGCGCCGCCGAGCTCCAGGTCCTCCTCGGCGACCCGGCCGAGGCCGAACTGGACGATGGTCAGGTAGCGCATGAGCTCCTCGACCGCGGTCCCGATCCGCTCCGGGTGTTCGGTCAGGTCGCGGCGCTGCTCGGGATGGGTGAGCAGGGTGAGCGTGGACAGGCCCATCATGGCGGCCGTGGTGTCGTGCCCGGCGAACAGCAGCAGCACGCCGAGGCCGACGAGCTGGCGTTCGGTGAGGATCGACCCCTCGTCGTCCGCCTTGCCGATCAGTTCGGCGAGGATGCCCTCGGCGTCGCCGGTGCGGCGCTTGTCCGCGACCAGCGCGGTGATGTAGTCGACCAGCCAGTGGGCCCCACGGTCGCGTGCGGCGCGGCTGATGCCCATGTCCATCATCACCTCGGTGGCGTGGTGGAAGCCGTCGCGGTCGGCGTAGGGGACGCCGAGCAGTTCGCAGATCACCAGGCAGGGAATGGGCAGCGACATGGCCTGGACGAAGTCGAAGGTCTCGGGTCCGGCGGCGATGGCGTCGAGATGCTCGGCGACGATCCGGTCCAGGTAGGGCTGGAGCCTGGTCTGCACCGCCTTGGGGGTGAAGCGGGCGGTGAGCAGGCGCCGGTAGGTGCCGTGGTCGGGCTCGTCCATCATCACGAAGCCCGCGTCGAACGGCGCGTCGTCACCGGTCTCGGCCTGCTCGCCCTCGGGGGCGTCGTGGCGGCGGCGCTTCGCGCTGAAGCGGGGATCGCTGAAGACCTGGCTGCCCTCCTCGAAGCGGGTGACCAGCCAGCCGGTGGAGCCGTTGGGGAAGCGCGTCCTGACCACGGGGTGGTTCTCGCGCAGCTCGGTGTAGGGCGCGGGCGGGTCGAGGGGGTGGGCGGGGTCGCGGGCGATGGGCTGATCGATGAGGTGCTGCGTCGTCATCACTGCTCCTTCGCGGTGTGGGCCTCGACGGCGGTGTGGGCCTCGACGGCGGCGGTGACGCCGGCGTGGGTGGCGGTGGCCTTGCACCAGCCGGTATAGACGGCCAGGTGCAGGACGGCCTCGCGCAGCTGGTCGGGCGTGAGCTCGTCGTTGACCAGCCCGCCGGTGGCGATGATCTGGACGAGTTCGGGACGGCCGACGGTCGCCGCGACGCCGAGGGTGAGCAGCCGGCGGTCGCGCACGGACAGCCCGGGCCGGGCCCAGACCCGGGCGAACAGGTAGTCCACCGTCTCGTCGGTGAAGGGGTCGTGCGCGCCCTGCACGCCGGCGCTGAAGCCGGGGCCGTAGACGTGATCCATCATCTCCAGGCCGTACCGGTGCAGGCCGTCGGCAAAATGGTCGCCGGGCTCGGCGGCGGCGTTCCGGTGGTCGCGGTGGTCGCGGTGGTCGCGGTGGTCGCGGTGGTCGCGGTGGTCGCGGTGGTCGCGGTCGTCCCGGTCGTCCCGGTCGTCCCGGTCCTGCGGGTCCTGCGGGTCCTGCGGGTCGTGCAGGTCGAGGGTCTGGTCGGCGTGGGTCCGGGCCACCTCGACCAGGGGCACGTCGACGTCCAGGGTGGCCGCGAGGTCGCGGGCGGCGTCGAGGTCCTTGGTCATCAGCGGCTGGATCTTCCGTCCGGCCGCCTCGGGCAGTGCGTCGTCGTCGCCGCGCAGCCGCAGCAGGGCGAGCAGGGTGTGGCCCTCGGGATCGGCAGTGTCGATGACCTCGGCGAGCCGGGCGGGATGCACGCCCGCGGCGCGTGCGAGGTTCGTCGCCTCGAACACGGCGCGCCAGCTTCCGTAGGTGACGACATTACGGGCGATCTTCGTAGCCATCCCGGCGCCGAGCGGACCGCAGTGCACGACGCGCCTCGCCCAGTCGTCCAACACGGGCCGCGCGGCCTCCACCGTGGACTCGTCCCCGCCGACGATGGCGACCATGCCATGGTCGGCCGCCCGGTCGCCGGGGGTCACCCCGCAGTCCAGGAAGCCCACCCCACGCCCGGCGCACAACGCCGCCAGCTCGTGGACGACCGGCAACACGACGGTGGACAGCAGGACGATCGTCAGCCCCGGATGGGCGCCCGCCAGCAGCCCGTTCTCCCCGCCGACGACGTCGCGGGCCTGGTCGGCGGTGACGACGGCGACCATCACGACGTCGCTGGTCCTCGCCACCTCCGCGGGCGAGCCCAGCGGGTCGCCGACACCGGGCAGGCCAGCCGACGCGCCCGGCCGCACGTCATGGACCGCGGGAACCCGGCCGCGCCGGGCCATGCTGACGGCGACCCCGCCGCCGATCATCCCCAGGCCCACCACGCCGGCCCGCAGCGTCTTCGTCTCCGACATCATGCGTCCCTTCCACTGAGCGCCGGTCCGCCGCTGGCGGCTGAGCCTGCGCTGGGGGCCTGGCGTGCGCTGGGGGCCTGGCGTGCGCTGGGGGCCTGGCGTGCGCTGGGGGGCGGGGCGAGGTCGGCCGTGCTCGGCCATGGGGCCTGCTCGGCGACCAGCAGCCGGTACCTGCGCGTGGCCCGGGGCATGGTGACGCCGGCGGCGCCGCAGACCCGGCCGTCGCGGCCGTAGAGGGCCGTCAGCCGGCGCTCGGCGAGGCTGCCCTCGACGACCCGTACCTGGTTGTAGCCCCGGAGCTGGCCGTAGACCTGGATCTTCAGGTCGTACTGGTCGGACCAGACGTACGGGACCGGATCGAAGGGGGTCGCGTGGTCCGGCCCGGCGAGGATGTTGTGGGCGACGGCCAGGCCCTGCTCGGCGGCGTTCGTGCGGTGCTCGATGCGCACGCGCTCACCGGTGCGCGGGTGCGGCCACGAGGCGACGTCGCCCGCCGCCCACACGCCCGAACCGGCGTGGAGGGTGGCATCGCACTCCACCCCGTCCCCGACGGGGACGCCGCTCGCCGCGAGCCAGCCGGTGTTGGGGCGGGCGCCGATACCGACCAGCACGGCGTCGGCCTCGATGGTCCGGCCGTCGGCCAGCCGCACCCCGCTGGCCCGGCCACCCTCGGTCAGGACGGCGTCGACGAGGACGCCGGGAACGATCCGCACCCCGTGCTCGGCGTGGACCTGGGAGAGCATGGCGCCCAGGTCGGGGCCGAGCGCGTCGGCCAGCGGCACCGCCGCATCGGTCACCATGGTGACCTCGGCGCCGGCCTCCCGGGCGACGGCGGCCGCCTCGGCGCCGACGAAACCGGCGCCGACGATCACCAGCCGGCGTCCGGGCCGCAGTTCCCCGCGCAGGTCGAGCGCGTCCTCCAGCGTGCGCAGGACGTGCACGCCGGCGACGCCGTCGGTGCCCGGCAGCCGACGGGCGGCGACCCCGGTGGCCACGACGAGAGCGTCGTAGCCGACCCGGTCGCCGTCGGCCAGGGCGACCTCGCGCGCCTCGGTGTCCAGGGCGACGGCCGCGGCGCCCAGCCGCAGGTCGAGCCCGAGCGCGTCGAGCGCCTCGGCGCTGCGCAACCGCAGGCGGTCGGCGTCCCACGCGCCGGACAGGAGCTGCTTGGACAGCGGGGGCCGGTCGTAGGGAAGGTGGGGTTCGTCGCCGATGAGCGTCAGCCGCCCGGTGTAACCGTCGCGCCGCAGTCCCTCCGCGACGCTCAGACCGGCGGCCGAGGCGCCGACGACGGCGACCCGGGCCAGAGCCGGCGCGGTCACTCCTGCACCTCGATGGCGGCCGCCGGGCAGACCGCGGCGGCCTTGCGCACGTTGTCGTACTGGTCGGCCGGCGGGTTGGCGTCGAGCAGGATCACGATGCCGTCCTCGTCGCGCTGATCGAAGACGTCGGGGGCGGCGAGCACGCACTGGCCCGCGCCGCAGCACTTGTCGACATCGACGGAAATCTTCATGGGAAACCTCCGGGCAAGCCCTTTCCTGGGGGCTGTGCCGACCGGGGGACTGGCAGATTTCGTGGTCTCGGTCACCTGTCGACCCCGGTCACCTAACTAAGTTAAGTCAGACTGTATCCACGCCTCCAGGTGTAGGCAAACCGTGTGCAACTAAGCGCGATATTTATGCTTCGGTCGGACATCGACCGTTCTGTGTCGGTGTGTCTGCCCTCGTTCAGGTCATTGCTGGAATGGCCGTCGGAACGTCCGGCCCGTTCATTCAGGTCAAGCGTGCCGGCTCATGAATTTCCGTCGCCGGGACGGTCCACATTTCCAGCCAGAATGGCCCTGATGTGGCGGGAGGCGGCGGTTTCCGGGGGAGCGGACCGGAACGGCGGCGAGGCGCCCGGCGTGCTCGCGACGAGGGAGTCAAGCAGACCGTCGGCGAGCTGCAGCGTCAGGTTCTCCGTCGACTCGTCGTGGAAGAGGCTGTGGTGGAGCGTCACCATGCCGTGCAGCCCCGCCCACAGCGTCTGCGCCGCCTGCTCCACCGGCAGGGACAGCGCATACCCGGTCTTCTGGCAGCGCCGGAATCCGGCGCGGAGGCTGGCCGAGACGCCGTGGGCCGGGTGCTCGCTGATCCTCTCGACCTCGACCGTCGGCTGCGGCACCTCGAACATGAGCCGGTAGTGCCCGGGGTTGTTCAGCGCGAACCGGCAGTAGGCATGCGTCTGCGCCCGCAGCGGCTCGCGGGGATCGGTGCCGTCGCTGGCCGCGTCCGCCCGCACCATGCTCGCGACCAGGTCGTCGTACTTGTCGGACAACGCCGCCCAGACCAGCCCCGCCTTGTCGGGAAAATGCAGGTAAATGCTCGGTGCCGCGACCCCGACCTCCTTGGCGACCGCGCGCATGGTCAGTTTCTCGGCGCTGCCCCACTCCACCAGCAGGCGGTTCACCGCGGTCAGGATCTCCCGGCGAAGCTGCTCACCCTGCCCCCGCAGGCTGCGCGCCCTACCCGAGCCGCCCGAGCCGCCCGGCCCGCCACTCGGGGACCGCGCGGTCGCCACCGGTCACCACCTCCGCCCCGAGCCTACGTCGCACGCCGTTGGACACTTCGAGAATGCGCGACGTCAGCATTCGGGGCATCGGCGTACCTGTGGCCAGGTCCTCACCGGGGGCGGCGAATTCCCCGTGATTGTCGACCCTCCTGCCGGCCGGCTACGAGGTGATGGCGACGGCGCGGCAGGCGTGGTCGTCCCGGGTGAGACTGGCGAGCATGAAGTCGGCGACGTCGGCGTAGGAGACCCTGGAGGTGATCGTCAGGCGCAGGTCGCTGCCCGTGCGGTAGTCACCGGTGTGCGGACCACCGGTGAGCAGGGCCGGTCGCACAATGGTCCAGGTGGTAGCGCTCGCCCTGATGAGCTCCTCCATTCCCTCCTTGTCGCGCATCAGGGATCTGATCGCGACCCGGGCGATGGCGACGTAGAGATTGCGGTGACGGCTGTCGGCCACGCCGTAGCCGCTGACGGCGATCAGGCGCCGCACGCCATGGTCCTGCATCGCCGGCAGGATGGTGCGCATCCCGTCCGTGCAGACCGTGCTGCCCCACCGGCGCTGGCCCAGCGCGCTGAGCACGGCGTCGCTGCCGGCGATGACCTGCTTCACGACATCCGCGTCGCGGACGTCACCGGCCACCGGCCGCAGGCGTTCGTGGGCGGCGAGAGCGCGGGGGTCACGGGCGAGCGCGGTGACCGTGTGGCCCTGCGCCAGCGCTTGGTCGAGCACGTGTCGCCCGGTGTGTCCGGTGCCACCGAAGACCGTCAGATGCATGCTGATCCTCCCGTAATCAACGGTGTTGACGAAACCGCCGAGAATAGTTTGAGACTCCAAGTATCTGAGAGGTGCTTGGAGTCGTCAAGTTTTGGACGGTCCCTGTAGTGTCGGCGGGTGGGCGACGCCGGCGGGCATTCCGACGACTCGTTGATCCACGCCGTCGTCAAGCAGGTCGTCACCCTCGCGGCCGCGACCGGCGAGCTTGCCGCGGACCTGGTGAAGGAACTCGATCTCACCGAGGCGCTCGCCGGCGCGCTGTGGCGGCTGGATCCCGACGGGCCGCCGCCCTCGATGCGCGCGCTGGCGGCAACGCTGAACTGTGACCCGTCCACCGTGACGTTCCTGACGGACCGACTGGAACAGCGCGGCCTGATCCGACGGCGACCGGCACCGACGGATCGCCGACAGAAGATCATCAGTCTGACTCGCAGAGGCGTCGAAGTGCGCGCGCAGCTCGTGCAGGCCTTCACGGCGGGCTCCCCGCTCGCCCGCCTCTCCCCGGACGATCAGCAACACCTCTACGCGCTGCTCGCCAAGGCGGGGGCAGACCCGAGCCAGTTCACGTGCCGGGCGGCCGCCTCAGCCGTCCCCCGCGAGCCCTGAGCAAGCTGCGTCGCCTGCCGGCGACGACCACCGCACCCCGCGCTCCGCACCCCGCGCACAACCTTGCCATATTCGTTTTCTTCCGCTGGATTCGTGGGACTCTGGTAAGCACTTCCTGGGGCGCGATTCGTCCGCCCCACGGTTGGAGGGCCACAGTGACGCGGGTTGCGATTATCGGTGGGGGGATCGGTGGCCTGGCCACCGCCTTGTTCCTGGGACGTCGGGGCCATGTGGTGACGCTTTTCGAGCGGGACCGGTATCGGCCGGGCACCGATCTCGAGGAGGATTTTTTCGGCTGGCGGCGTCCGGCGGTGCCGCAGGCGATCCAGCCGCATGGTCTGCTGGCCCCGGTCCGTGATGTGCTGCGCGCTGAGGCGCCGGATGTGTACGCGGCGATGCTGCGGATGGGGGCGCGTGAGCGTAACGAGCTCGACTGGTTCCCCGAACGGCCACCGGCCCGGCCGGGAGACGAGGACCTGGTGACGGTGCAGACGCGGCGCATCGTGCTGGAGACCGCCCTGCACCACGCGGTGGAACGTCAGCCGGGGATCGAGCTGCGCCGCGGCGAAGCCGTCGACAACCTGGTCTTCGCCGACGGGCCGGAGGTTCCCCAGGTGATCGGGGTGCGCTCGGCGTCGGGGGTGGGCATGGCCGATCTCGTGGTGGATGCGGCAGGGCGGCGTTCCCCGGTGACCGGGTGGCTGGCGGAGGCTGGTTGCCGGGCTGCGGTGGTGGACAACCACCGCACCGGGATCGCCTACTTCTGCCGCTGGTATCGGCTGCGTGCCGAGGGGCCGCAGCATCCTGGGCGGGTCCCGGCCGGCTCCGCGTCGGCCTTCGCTGCCGCGGGGGTGTTCCCTTCGGACAACGGGACCTTCGCGGTGGCGCTGACGCTGTCTGGTACCGACCCGACCCGTGGGGCCTTGGGGGACCCCGAGGTGTTCGACGCGGTCGCGCGCAGGTTCCCCGCGGTCGCCGCATGGATGGCGCTGCACCCCCAGGCGACCTCGGATGTTTATGCGATGGCCGGCCTGGACAATCGGTGGACGGCTCTGGTTGACCAGGACGGCCCCGTGGTCACCGGGCTGGTCGGTATCGGGGACGCGGTCACCCACACCAATCCCACCCTCGGCCAGGGGGTGGCGCTGGCTCTGCGGGCCGGGCAGTGGGTGGCACAGCACGCCGACGCTGTTTCCACGGACCCGTCGGTTTCCACGGACCCGTCGGTGTTCACCACGGCTCACCACCGCTGGGCGTTGCGGGTTCTGCGTCCCTGGTTCGACATCCAGGTGGAAGCTGACCGGGCCGGAGAAGCCCGGTTCACCGCCCTGGCCGCCGCGCCGGTGGCTTCTACCGCGCCGCTCCGGGAGAAGGCCGCCCTGGCCGCCTGCGCTCTCGATGACCCTGTGGTCATGCGCGCCCGTGCCCAGGTCCGCCATCTTCTTCTGCCCGAGGACCAGGCGTTGGGCACCGCGGAGGTGCGTAGCCGAGTGGCCCGCTGGCTGGAGCAGCACCCCGACTTCACACCCGGTTTCGACGGCCCAAGCCGAGAGGACTGGGAGTCGTCGACCAGGCCCGCGGAATCGGCGGTGTGATCATGCGATGCCTCTCCGGCCGCCGGTCTCGATGCCGTCACCGGGCAAGACGCCGTCCAGTCCGATAGTTCTGGTGCTCTCGGAACGTCAACGAGGTACGCCAACCAGGAACTCGCTCCCCCTCGCACGGATGCTGGCCGCATCGTCTGCACAGCAGCATCGTCTGCACGGCCGCAGCGACCGTCACCAGACCGCTGCGCTCAGCCGCCGTAGGCCTCGCCGAGCAGCTTCCCGTCGCGGTCGAAGGCGCGCAGGACGATGCGCCGGCCCTGCCACCAGTGGTCGTAGTCCCGGGTGCGTTGGTCGCGGCCGTCCGGCTGGGCCCAGTCGTCAAAGGACCTGGACAGGTCACCGCCGATGCGACCGAATTCCGGCGAGCGGCGGGGTGGGGCGCCGGTGTCGTCCCGCACCGTGCGGTACACGAAGTACCCGTCGTGCACCGGCACCTCGAGGACCTGCCCGCCGACGGTGGTCGCCGTCAGGCGGGTGACGGCGGGGCCGACCCGCCCGGCCGTTTCGACGAGGCTCCGCCGGTCCGTCGCGGCCGGCCGGCCGGCGACGGGGGCGACGTTGATGGCGTTCACGTCGATCACGCCGCGGGGCGGATCGGGCATGAGTCCGGTGGAGCCGCCGTTGACCGCGGCCAGGTCCAGGCCCCCGGAGCCGGTCCGCGGGACGGTGCAGATCCCCAGGTAGGTGCCGAGCCCCAGGCCGGGGACGGGAGCGGTGATCCTCGCGGCGAGCAGCACGCTTACCCCGGTCCCGTCCTCGACGGCGGCCACCAGCCGCAGCCTGGATTCCAGCGGATCGGACCGCCGACGCTCCGGCGTCAGGTATTCGCAGTGCATGATCACATCCTCGGCCTGGGTCGGGGTGAGGGTCACCGCATGCGGAACCGACGCGGGAGAGGGAAGCTGGGCGGGAGTCACCGACATCCCACCGCCGTTCCCCAGCGCACTCACCCCGGTAGTGACGCCCGCCGCCGCGATGACCAGCACGGCGGCGGGGACGATCCGCCTGGCCCGGCGCCGGCGCCGTTCCCGCGGCACCCGCGTCTCCACCCCGCTCCACAGATCGTCCGTGGGGCGTACGACGACGCTGCGGGCTGCCTCGCGCAGACCGTGCGCCATCGGGTCCTCGTCCTGATGTCTCATGCCAAACCCTCCCGTCCGCGGGTGCCCTGGCCGCTCGGAGATTCCTGGCGGCTTCGCGCCGGCCGGGACTCGGGCGCGGCGGTCGGAAGTGGAGACGGGATTGGAGACGACGCCGCCGCCGGAGTCGAGGCCGCCGGAGTCGAGGACGACAGGGACGCCGCCGCCACGAACTCCTGCAACGCGGGGTCGGCCCGCAACCGGGCCAGCCCCCGCGACGCGTGGGTCTTCGCCGTTCCCACCGAGCAGCCGAGGATCTCCGCGACCTGCGCCTCAAGCAGGTCCTCGCAGTAGCGCAGCACCACCACGGCGCGCTGCCGCGTCGGCAGCACGGCCAACGCCGCGGCCAGCCCGACCCGGTCCTCGACCCCGGCCAGCCCGCCGGGATGAGGGACGCCGTCGGGCACATCGGACATCAACGTCTCGCCGACCCGCCGGCGGCGGAACCGGCGACTGTGAGCGTTGATGAGGATGCGCCGGACGTAGGCGTCCGGGGCGTCGCTGGTCCGCACACGGTCCCAGGCGACGAAGGCCCGGGCGAGCGCGGTCTGGGCCAGGTCCTCGGCGTCGGCTGCATTCCCGGTGAGCAGGTACGCCAGGCGCAGCAGCGCCGGAAGCCGGCTGGCGAAGTACGCCCGGAACTCGACGTCTCGCTCCTCATCCATCGGACCTCCTTCCCTCTCCTTCCTTCAGAGGCCCGCCGGACCGTATCGGGTTGACGGATCGGGTTGACGGATCGAGTGTCGAGGCGCGAATCAGGCGCGATCCCGCCAGGAATGATCACGGATATGGGCGGCGACGCGCCATACACGGGCCTGCCAGAATGATCCGGGTGGAGATCTCGGATAACGCGTCGCTTCCGTTGGTCGAGTTCGATCCCTCTCCCGCGGGCATGGTCCGGCCGTTCGCGGGCCGGGGCCGGGAGAAGGCGGGTGTCCGGCTGCCGCAACTCGCGGTGCTGTGTTTCTTCGGGGAGGTCGTCGATGCCCTGGTGGAGACCCATCAGGCTCGGGTGCTGACCGAACTCGTCGGCGAGCACGGCCGGCATCCCGTCTACGAGGTGATCCTGGAGGGGACGCCGATCGCCGTGTTCCAGCCGGGCATCGGCGCACCGCTGTGCGCGGGATTCATGGAGGAGGCCATCGTCCTGGGTGCCCGGACGCTGGTGGCCTGCGGCGGGGCGGGGTCGCTGGTCGACTCCCATGTGCTCGGGCAGGTCATCGTCCCCGACCGGGCCGTCCGTGACGAGGGAACCTCGTTCCACTACCAGCCGCCCAGCCGCGAGGTGAGCG
Source organism: Frankia torreyi (assembly GCF_000948395.1). Taxonomy (GTDB): domain Bacteria; phylum Actinomycetota; class Actinomycetes; order Frankiales; family Frankiaceae; genus Frankia; species Frankia torreyi. The sequence goes on from NZ_JYFN01000056.1 coordinate 42,194, forward strand.
CCGATCCCGCCGGAGTGGCGGCGGCCGAGGCGGTGCTGACCCGGCACGGGGTGCCGTTCGTCCGCGGCAAGACCTGGACGACCGACGCGATCTACCGGGAGACGCCGGCCAAGGTCGAGGCCCGGCGCGCGGAGGGCTGCCTTACGGTGGAGATGGAAGCCGCCGCCTTTTTTGCGGTCGCCCGGTTCCGCGGGGTGCGGTTCGCGCAGCTCCTCTACGCCGGAGACTCGTTGGCGGGTCCGGTCTGGGCGTCGCGGGACTGGCAGCAGGCGCTGTCCACCCGCGCGCGCCTGTTCCGGCTCGCCGCCGAGACCTGCGTGGAACTCGGCCGTGCCGAGGCGGTTTCCTGAAGCGAGCGCACGTGGACCGAGCGCACGTGGACCGAGGAGGGGTTGACGGTGGAGCAGGTGTGCAGCGAGTGCGACTTCGACGCGTCCGCCGTCGGGGTCGGGCAGGTCGCCGCCGATCTCGGCCCGGTCGCCGCGAGGATCGCCGAGCATCTGCTGGCCCTGCCCCCGGACGTGGTGCGGCACCGCCCGGGACCGAGGGTCTGGTCGCCGATCGAGTACCTCGGGCACCTGCGCGAAGCGATGGCCTTCCATCGTTGGCTGATCGAACGGGCCACCGCCGAGCAGACCCCGGTGATTCCGGCCGTCGACCCCGACGCGTCGGTGGCGGCCGCGGACTACCGTCACGGCGACCTGGACGATCTCCTCGGCCAGTTCGCACGCCGGGTCGCCCGCCTGCGCGAGACGATGGAGCGGCTCGACGCGGACCTGGCGCGCCGGACGATCGACCTCGACGGGCGGGTCGTCGAGATCGCCCTGGTGGCCCGCAGCGCGCTGCACGAGTGCCACCATCACGACGGCGACATCGTCCGGGCCGGCCTGGGCTGACGCGCCGTTCCCCGAGCTGACGCGCCAGCCCCTGGGTGGACGCATGGGCCCCCGAGCTGACGCGTCGCCCCCTGGATTGACGCATCGGGAGGATCAGCCGGCGTCGCCCGGCCCGGGGTCGGCCAGGGCCGCGAAGTCGAAGCTGCTGGTGTGCCGCTCCCGGACGGTCCAACGGTGCCGGCCGGCCACGGTCGCGGCCACGGTCACCTCGCCGCGCACGATCGCGCCCCGGATCTCGTCGTACCTGACCCCCTCCTCGGCGACGCAGCACACCGCCTCGCCGACGCCGATCCCGGTGGCGGTCCCGGTCGGATCGGTGAACTCGACCGTGATCTCCTCCCCGTGCCGCTCGGCGCCGGCCAGGGTGCCGACCGGCCAACCGTCCGCGTTCACATACGCGACGACCATCTCCGCGGAACCGTCGAGGAACGCCGAGAGCTGCTCGTCGCCCATCGCGATCCGCCGGCGACGCTCAGCCGGCATCGTCCGGTCCTTCCGTCGCGTGCATGAACAGGGCCGTGAGCGGGGTCACCCGGATGATGATCCGTCTGCCGTCGAGCAGTCTTTCCCGGACCCTGGCGACGACGTGGGGTGGTGTCACGACGTGCGGGGTCGCGGGCTGCGGGGTCACGACAGGCGGAGTCGCGGCGTGAGAAGGCGTGGCCTGGGGCATCAGGGGGCGGGCGGGAGCGGACAGGCCCGGCGCCGAATCCTCGCCGTCGCCGTGCATCCAGTGCTCGATGCTTCCCTCACCGGGCTGCACGCGTCCCCAGACGCTGAGCACCCGCCGATCGGCGGCCCGGTCACGGGGCACCACGACCACGCACACCCTGCCGTCGCGCCGCAGATGGATGACCTTCGCGCTCCTGCGGTAGGTGTTGAACTCCAGCGTGCCCTCGCACCACCGGACGGTCATCGGGTAGCCGATCGGCCCGCCGTCCGCACCGGTCACGATCAGGAAGCCACGCGCATGCGCGGCGAGGAACCGGCGGTGTTCGTCGGTCAGGGGGCCGCCGGGCGGTTGACCCTCGCCACCGCGTCGGCCGGATAAGTCCCCGTTGGGACCCGCGGCGGAATCCTCGGTCGGAATCGTCATGTCCGATCTCCCTCCGGTGGGAACTGGGCGAGGCGGCCGAAGCCCCGCCCCGATGAAACCCGGCGTGCGCGGTCGATGCACGCGACCGGGACTCCCGCCCTCTACGGGGGGCGGCGGAGACAGACGGGGCAGTTTCTCCGCGTGGCGGGCTTGACCTTGACGCCTACGGCAACTCCTACCGTCGCCGGCATGAGTGCCTCCTCGTCCACCACTGCCTCCTCGTCCACCACTGCCTCCTCGTCCACCACTGCCTCCTCGTCCACCACTGCCTCCTCGTCCACCACTGCCTCCTCGTCGACCGTCGCTTCGCCGTCGACCGCCGTTTCGCCGTCGACCGCCGTTTCGCCGCGGGTCTCCCCGCCCGTGCCGTCGACGCCGGCCGTCGGCCGGCAGGTGTGTCTCGCCGCGCATCCGACCGGGCTTCCGACGCCGGAGGACTTCCGCGTGGAGCTGGCCGAGGTGCCGACCGCGCGGCCTGGTCAGGTCGTCGTCCGCACCACCCTGTTCGCCCTCGACGCCGCCGCCCGACTGTTCCTCGGTGACGTTGGCCTGCCGCTGCCCCGGCTCGCGCCCGGCGACGTCGTGCCGGGGGCGGCCCTCGGTGAGGTCGTCGCCAGCACCGACCCCGATTTCGCCGTCGGCGACGAGGTCTGTCACCAGCTCGGCTGGCGGGAGTTCGCCGTCGCCGACGCGGCGGCGCTGCGACGGGTCGACACCGCCGTCCTCCCGAGCCCGACCGCGTATCTGGCGCCGCTGCTGACCGCCTGGGCTGGGCTGGTCGTCGCGGGCGAGCTGCGTCCCGGCGACACCGTCTTCGTGTCCGGTGCGGCCGGGGCGGTCGGCGGCCTCGCCGGTCAGATCGCCCGGCTGCGCGGTGCCGGCCGGGTCATCGGCAGCGCGGGGTCACCGGCCAAGGTCGCCCACGTGACCGGGACGCTCGGCTTCGACGCGGCCTTCGACCACCGGGACGGCCCCGTCCTCGAGCGGCTGGGCGCACTCGCCCCGGACGGCATCGACGTCTACTTCGACAACACCGGCGGCGCGCAGCTCGCCGCCGCGGTCCGCCTGCTGCGCCCGCACGGCCGGGCGGTGCTGTGCGGGCTGCTCGATCGCCAGAACGGCCCGCGGCCCGGCCGCGCCGACGGCGAGGAGGCGACCCTGGACCTGGGCTATGCCATCGCCAACCGGCTTACCCTGCGGGGCCTACGCACCGCCGACTTCGCGGACCGCCGCGCCGAGGCCGAACAGGAGATCGGCCCTTGGCTGGCAGCGGGCCGGCTGCGACTCGACGAGACCATCGTGGATGGGATCGAGAACGCGCCGCATGCCTTCGTCGACCTGCTGCGCGGCGCGTTCACCGGCCGCGTCCTCGTCCGGGTTGTCGGGCAGCCGGACGACAAGGCCGACCTGTCACCTCGGGACGAGTGAGACCTCCGGTGCTCGGGAGGCAGTCGTGATCGGCTGATGGCTGCGGAGATCTTGCGATGGCGCCAGGTCTTCGCGGCCGTCTGTCGGCGCGGGCGACCGCCGGTCAGGTGACGCTGGTGAGGAGGTCGGGTGGGTGGGTGTAGGGGTTTTGGCGTGGGCGTTGCGCCGGGTCGATGCGCCAGGGTGGGATGTAGGCGGGGTGTCCGGTGTCGGTGAAGAGGATGGTCCAGCCGTCGTGGTGGACCTGGCGGTGGTGGTGGCCGCAGAGCAGGACGAGGTTGTGNAGGGCGGTGANCCCGCNGTGTGTCCAGTGGATGACGTGGTGTGCTTCGCACCAGGAGGGTGGGCGGTCGCAGCCGGGGAAGGTGCAGCCTCGGTCGCGGGCGGCGAGGGCGCGGCGTAGGTGTGGGGGGACGACGCGGGTTGATCGTCCGATGTCGAGGGGGACGCTGGCGGGGTCGAGGATGATGCGGCTGATTTCGGCGTCGCAGGACAGTCGGGTGAGGGTGCTGTGGGGGAG
>NZ_JYFN01000057.1 GCF_000948395.1 Frankia torreyi
CTCAAGCTCCAGGCCGAAGGTGTTGCTCTCCTCGACGGTGACAACACCTTCCTTACCGACCTTGTCCAGCGCCTCGGCGATCAGACCACCGATCGCCGAGTCACCGGCCGAGATCGAGGCGGTGGAGGCGATCTGCTCCTTGGTCTCGACCTCCTTGGCCTGCTTCGACAGCTCCTCGGAGACCCGCTCGACCGCGACCTCGATGCCCTTCTTCAGGCCCAGCGGGTTCGCGCCGGCGGCCACGTTGCGCAGACCCTCCCGCACCAGCGCCTGAGCCAGGATCGTCGCGGTCGTGGTGCCGTCACCCGCGACGTCGTTGGTCTTCTTCGCGACTTCCTTGACGAGCTCCGCACCGATCCGTTCGTAGGAGTTCTCCAGCTCGATCTCTCTGGCGATGCTCACCCCGTCGTTGGTGATCGTGGGGAGACCGAACTTGCTCGCCAGAACGACGTTGCGACCCTTCGGACCGAGCGTGACCTTGACCGCATCGGCCAGCTGGTTCATGCCGCGCTCCAGGCCGCGCCGAGCCTCCTCATCGAAGGCGATCATCTTTGCCATGCGTGATGGGTCCTCTCAGGGGGGCAAGCCTGCGCGGAGAGGTACCAGTCATCGATGGGGTGCCCGGCACCGCGGATGGTGCTCCCGTTTCTGCAGGCACCCGTCGCACCGAGGATTGGCACTCGACCTCGCTGAGTGCCAGCCACTGTATAGCGCGCAGAACCCCCGAAAACGAGGTCACCACCACGTCGGAGCCGGGTCCGCCGTCATCTCACCCCGAAGTGGGGCCTTCCTGCGGAGGCCGATCCGCGGCTGCGGGAAGCCTGCCTGGCCTGACCTGCCTGGCCTGACCGGCCTGGATCAGTCGCGCTGGTGGACGACCAGCACGGCGCCGGGGGCATGGGCGACGACGGAGCTGGCCACGCTGCCGAGCAGGTGGCCGGCCAGCCGGGAGTGCCGATGGGCGCCGACAACGATGAGCTCCGCCTGGCGCTCGGTGGCGGTGGCGACGATGCCCTTCCAGGTCGGTGCCGCCTGGACGGTGGCGCTCTGGGCGCGGAATCCGGCGGCGTCCGCGAGGTGGGCACCGTGCGCGGCGATGTCGGCCGCGGCCTTCTCGACCTCGGCGGCACTGTTCGCGTCGAAATGCTGCGAGCCGACCGGGGTGAATCCGACATCGGCCGGCTGCCAGGCGCACAGGATGAGCGCCTCGCGTCCGGGCGGAAGCTGCGTTGCGGCGTACTGGATGGCGTGGCCGGCGACGTCACTGCCGTCATACGCGAACAGCACCAGGCCGGTGTGGCCAGCTCGGGCATCGGGCTGCACGGCGTCAGTGTGGGGTGAGGTCATGTCAGTCGACGCTTTCCGGGACGGGGAGGGCGAGGTCCAGATCATCCAGGTGGGTTCGGCGGACTCTGGCCAGCAGCGGGGGAGAGTACCAGGCCGGACGCAGCGCACCCAGGAACGTGTCGACGTCGGGGGCCTGCGGGCGGGCACCGCTCAGGGCGTAGATCGCGACGCCGATGGCGCCGCCGACGAGGGCCAGGCCAAGGCCGATCCACAGGGCGATGTTCGTTCCCTCGTTGAGATCGCCGGTCACCGTGGCCGCGAAATGAGCGAAGATCGGTGCGATCATGAAGGCGGCGACCGCACGTAGCAGTTCGACCAGGGCGAACACGCGCTGAAGGTTGGCGGACGGCAGGGAGAAACCGGCCACGAACAACGCCGGAGCGACCGTGGCGCCGAGGGCGAGCCCGGTCAGTGCCGAGCCGACCAGCGCCAGCGGCTGGCTCGCCGGCATCGCGAACCAGAAGACCAGGATTCCGGCGGCAAGCAGGACCATGCCCACGAGCGGCATGTAGTGCACGGAACGCCGGGTGATGACGAAGCCGAACGCGATCGCGGCGATCACCGCGCCGCCGAGTTCGGGCAGGTAGAGCAGCCCGACGCGCACCGGGCCGTATTTCTCCGCGAGCACCGCGGCGGTCAGTCCCGTCGCGGACACCGACGCCGCCGCAGCGAACAGCGCGATCACCACGCCCGCGACCGGGATCGAGCTGGTGAGCATCTCCCGGACCATCAGCAGCGGCTGCGCGGCCCGGTACTGGTAGACGACGAGAATGACGATCAGTGCCAGCCCGCCGAGCAGCGGCGCGATCACCTCGACGTCCAGGAAGCTGTGGCTGGTCAGTTCGGACGCGCCCAGGAAGGCCGCCAGGCTGCCGACCGCGGACAGCGCGATCGCCGGCAGGTCGCGCGGGGCGTCGGGGTTCGCCGGCGGTGCGTCCTCGAAGGTGAGCACGACCAGCAGCAGCGCCAGCACCGAGACCCCGGTGACGACCCAGAACAGCGGTCGCCAGGCGTTGGCNTCAGCCTGCAGACCACCGATGAACGGCCCGAGCGCGACCGCGCCGAAGATACCCATATTCATGATCATGACGGTGGTGCGCAGCTTCTCGCGCGGGTAGCCGATCGCCAGCGCAGGGGCCGCAGCGATCAGCAGCATGCTGGTGGCCAGGCCCTGCAACAGGTGGCCGACGATGAACATGGCGGCGTCCTGCGCCGCCGCCGTCAGCACTGATCCGACGACGAGCACGACCGCGTAGACGAGCAGCATCCGCCGTTGCGGCAGGTGCAGACCCAGCTGGACGGCGAGCACCGTCCCCAGCGCGTAGGCCGCGTTGCCCAGGCCCGAGCTGATGCTCATCGTCTGCGCGCTCATGTGCAGTTGCTTGGCGACGATCGGCGCCAACGGCTCCAGCGCGGCCGACAGAGCCAGGTAGGGAATAAGTGCGAATATCACCATGGCTGCGGAAGCAGCGTATCTGCCAGCAAGAGGACCTTGACGCATCAATACCTTCTGATTTTAGGCGTGCGGGATCCAGGGGAAAGATCGGGATGCGAAAACGGGGACTTTCCCCCTAATACCCTTACTCGTCCTCGGCCGGACGAACAGAGGGGCGGGCGGACTGTGAGAATCGTTACCATCGGCTAAAGGCTGGCTTTGTCAGGAATACCCGACGCGCCTCCGGCATTCGCCTCTCGCCGCCGGCCCGGGCCTCGGCTTCGGTCCTCGCTCTGGTCGGTCCGGGCCTCGGTCCATGGCCCGGCTCTGGTCTCAGCTCAGGATCGGGCTGCGACCTCGGCCTTCGCTCGGCCGTGTCGTCGCTTGGCGGGACGGGGGTCGTCCGGCTGGGCGGTTGGTGGGCGGGGTGGGTGCCGTGTGCATCCGCCAGCGCGGTGACGGCGGACCGAGTGGTCCCGGCCAGCCGGGCCGTTGTCGCCCGGAGCGGAGTCCACGCACGTGGCGCACGGATGGTGGTTATTTAGTGACTTACTGAGACGGTGGTCCGTGGTGTGGAGCGACCACCGCGTCGTCGGGCAGGTCGTAGTTTGCCCAGTGCAGTGCGGCCATCGGTACAACCAGTCCCGCGAACACCGGCAGTCCCGCGAACACCGGCCGACATCAGCGGACCGCGGTTGACCTGGCCGCACGATCGGTGCCGCCTGCGCCGGTCGTGGGTCTATCCCCAAACCCCCGGCCCGCCGGGTAGGGGCGCCGGGCATTGCTGGGATGCTGAACGCCGAGGCTGATGTTCTGCATTGTGGGGTCTCGACCATTGTCTTTGCGTCCGCGGGCGGCGCCTCCGTAGCCCCGCGCTCGGGGCATCAGGTCGGTTTCGACGCGATGCCCTCGTAGGCGAAGCCGAGTTGGGCCGTCCCGCGCATCGGATAGGTGCTGGCCGACTGCAGGGCCAGTCCGGACTTCTCGACCAGGTCGTCGATCTGGCGGTTGAGGCGGCAGCCTCCGGCGATCCTGCTCCAGATGGGTGTGAGCCGGTCCTGCCAGTGGGCGACGGTGGGCCGGGGCGAGCGGCCGTGCTCGGTGAAGTGCAGGGTGCCGCCGGGCCGCAGCACGCGATGGATCTCGCGTAGTGCCCGTTCGGTGTCGGGGATGGTGCACAGTGTCCAGGTGGTCAGGACGTGGTCGACCGACGCGTCCGGAAGGTGCAGCGCCTGACCATCGTCGCCGACGAACTCGACCGTGACGGGTGCGGCGGCGATGCGGGGTGCGGCGAGTGTGCGTCCGGCGGCGGCGGGCTCGACCGCGAGCAGGCGGGTGACTGTCGCCGGAAGGTGCGCGATGTTGCGTCCCGACCCGAAGCCGATCTCCAGGATCTCGCCGGACAGCCCGGCCGTGACGCGCGCCCTGGCCTTCTCCACCGGCCGGCCGAGGACGAGATCGACGATGCGGGGCAGCACCTGGTCGTCATAGAAGCCCATCACGACTCCTTATCGGGGGCCTGGGCGGCCGTTGCGCCGAGCAGTGCCGGTAGGAGGGATCATGCCGGACCTCGCAGCTCCCGCCGGGTCGATCGTAAGAAGCCGGGTTTCGACCCGTGAGCTGGCCTTGTGTGGTCAAGGTGATCTTCTGGGGAAGTAGTCGGGCGGCGATGCGGTACTCGTCACCGAATACTTACTGCGGATTACTGGCTTCCTCTGGTGATTCGTTTCGTCTCGCCTCGGTGAGGCCCAGGCGACGGCGCACCACGCGGCGGCCCAGGTCCAGTACCGAGGGATCGTCGTACATCACGAAGCTCGCGTCGGTGGCCAGGAGCGTGCCGTTGAGCTCCAGGGCGAGCCCCGCCGGGTCCTCGTCGAGCGGCAGTTGCCGAAGTCCGATCGCCGTTCGCACGAAGTCGCGGATGAGCTGGACGAATCCGGAGTGGAACTCGGCGACCTTCTCCTGTACCGGTCCGCGGTGCGTCCCCATCTCCAGCGCGGCGCCCGCGAAGAAGCACCCGCCGGGGAAGACCCGCCGTTCGAGATGATCGAAGAAGGCGTCGCAGAACGCGAGCAGCTGCGGCACCCCCGGGTCGGCCACCACCGCCGGCGCGATGACCTCCGACTGGAAGACGGCGCCGGCCGCGTCGACGGTGGCGAGCTGCAGGTCCTGCTTGGAGTCGAAGTGGGCGTAGACGCCGCCCTTGCTCATGCCCAGGTCCTTGGCGAGGTTGCCGATGCTCAGGCCCTCGAGGCCGTCGACGGTCGACAGCCGCATCGCCGCGTCGAGGATCGCGGCGCGGGTGCGCTCCCCGTCGGCTCGCCGCTGGCGTGTGTGCGCTGCCCTCTCCGCCATGACCCACATCCTAGTTGACGTGCAAGACGATCGTTCGTACTCTAATCTAGTAAACACGAACGTTCGTTCTGACTCTTCCTGAAGGAGGGTTCGCCGATGGCGAGCAAGGCGGTTATCAGCCTGACCACGGGTCTCGAGGACCTGGAGAAGGTCACCGTCGCGTTTCTCGTGGCGGTCGGCGCCGCGGAGACCGGCAAGGAGACGCTCATGTTCCTGACCCAGGAGGCGGTCCGGCTCGCCCTGCCCGGCGACGCGAAGGGTGAGGGGTGTGCTGGCTGCCCACCGCTGGAGTCGCTTGTCGAGCGCTACCGGATCGCCGGTGGCCGCTACTTCGTGTGCCCGATCTGCGTCGACGCCCGCAAGATCGACGCCAGCGTGCTGATCGAGGGCGCGGAGCTGAACGGCACGGTCCCGATGTGGAACTGGATCGGCGACGACGGCGCGACGACCTTCAGCTACTGAGCCGTCGGCCGCGACGGCCACCTCATCGCCCTGTGGGTAGTCGGCGGCGGAGACTGGCGCGGCCTGGCCTGCGTCAGTGACCGAGGAGGCGGCGCAGGACCTGGTCGGCGCGTTGCCAGGCTTCGGGCGGGACGGCGCCGAGCCGGTGCGACAGGCCTGAGGTCGGCATCCAGGCCACGAGCTCGGGCAGCACCGTGCCCGAGACGGGAACCGTGATCCCGACGTCGGCGGCGTGGTTGTCGAACGGCAGCGGCTCACCCGGCACGACGGGGCAGACCACGACTCGGCCGGTGTTGGCGTTGTTGTACAGGTCGGCGGACACGATCAGCGCGTGCGCGGGAGCGTCGGCCCGCGCCCACACCTCACCCTGCCGCACGGCGCCGCAGTTCCTCGAGTCGGGCGAACTCGCCGTTCAGGTACTCGGCGGTGACCCCTAGGGCGGCGTTGCGTTCCTGCCGACGCGTCCGGAAGGTGCAGTGCCTGGCCGTCGTCGCCGACGAACTCGACCGTGACGGGTGCGGCGGCGATGCGGGGTGCGGCGAGTGTGCGTCCGACGGCGGCGGGCTCGACCGCGAGCAGGCGGGTGACTGTCGCTGGAAGGTGCGCGATGTTGCGTCCCGACCCGAAGCCGATCTCCAGGATCTCGCCGGACAGCCCGGCCGTGACGCGCGCCCTGGCCTGCGCCACCGGCCGGCCGAGGACGAGATCGACGATGCGGGGCAGCACCTGGTCGTCATAGAAGCCCATCACGACTCCTTATCGGGGGCCTGGGCGGCCGTTGCGCCGAGCAGCTCCCAGACGAGCAGCGTGACCGTGGCGCTCTGCCAGCGTTCCGGCGACCAGCCGAGGGTACCCGTGGCGACGATGTAGTTCTCGGCGCTGGTGATCAGGAAGGCCAGATCGGCGGCGTCCTCGACGGTGAGCCCCGGGCGGAGGGCCGCGCGGTCGGCGAGCAGGTCGGCGAGAGCGCGGAACGCGACGCGGCGCTGGCCCTCGTTCACGCCCCACTGCGCCGCGAGGTCCGGATCGGTGCCGACGGTGCCGCGAACTACGGCGAGCAGCGGCGCCACCCGCCCCATGATCTCGCGGCTGCCGTTCGTCCAGAGCTCGATCACACGGACTGGGTCGGGCTCGGCGGTCAGCTCCTCGAGCCACGGCCGGTCAAGTAGCGCGACCGGCTCGTCGTCGCCGACGGCGGCCACGTCGAGCGCTTCCTTGAGCAGCGTCGCCTTGTTCCCGAAGTGGAAGTAGACGGTCTGCACGGCGACGCCCGCGCGCGCCGCGACCTGGTCGAGCGTCGTCGCGCCGTAGCCCTGGTCGAGGAACAGGTCCGCCGCCGCGGCGATGATCCGTCGCCTGGTCAGCCTGGTCTTCTCGGCCCGACTCGGCCTGTTCTTGACCCGACTCGGCCTGTCCTTGACGGGATCACTCACTCGCTAGAGACTACTCCAGTAACTCGCTAGAGTCGGCTCTAGCTAAAGGAGGGATCATGCCCGACCTCGCACCGATCCACCACGTGAAGATCCCGATCAGCGACGTCCGCGCCAGCAGCGAGTGGTACCTACGGGTGCTCGGGCTGGAGGTGGCGATCGAGTTCACCGAGGACGGTGAGCTCCGTGGCGTCGCCCTCAAGGCCCCGGACGGCACGACCCAGATCGCGCTTCGGCACGACCCCAAGCGCGCCGCCGCCCTCGCCACCGTCCTTCCCACCCCGACCCCCACCTTCTGACCGGTCCGACCGCGCGGTGCGCGGTCCCTCGACGAGCACTCGGTGACCGCGCCTGCGCCCGCACCGCCCGCACTGCTCACTCCGTATGCAGTCCCCGCCGGCGCGCAACCGATCATGGTGCGGCTGTGCGCCCCGGATCGCTCGACCAGACCGGCTTCACGGGATTCGAACGGTTCGGGCTGGAGCATTCCGCCGTGCTACCCGGCCGAACGCCGTAGGGACCAGGATTTTCCCGCTTGGACGCCGGGTATTACCCGGCCTTTCGGGTGATCTGGCTCGCCTGCTATCATTCTTCCCGCAACGGACTCTGTGCCGGGTCCGCTGGGAGCCGGGGGAAAGCGTGAGAAGCGCGAGAACACGCCGGCATGGCCGAATGCGCCGGTACGCCCTCGTCGCTGCCGTGGCGGCGGGGCTCAGCTGTCTGTCCACGACGGCTGCCACGGCCGCGCCCACGGCGCTGGCCGGCAGCGAGACGCTGTGGCCGAGGCAGAGCATTCATTCGCCGGACGGCGTCTGGGAACTCACGATGCAGGACGACGGAAATGCCGTCCTGTTTGGCCGCGGGCACGTCGCCAGATGGTCGACCGAAACCGATGGAAATACCGGCTCCACGCTGGAGATGCAGCCGGACGGCAATCTCGTCGTCTACGCGCCGGGCCACCGGGCCATCTGGAGTACGGGTACGGACGACCACCGCGGCGGGCAGCTGGAGCTTCAGAACGACGGCAATCTCGTCCTGTACGCGCCTGGCCATGTCGCCGTCTGGGCGACCGACACGCACGCTCCTACGACCTATGTCGCCCTCGGCGACTCCTATTCCTCTGGCGAGGGCAACCCACCGTTCGACGACGGCACCGCGACCACGAAGGATGACTGCCACCGCAGCCCGCAGGCGTGGCCCCGTCTGCTCGGCGTCGACGGCTCCGGCAGCATCGCCGGGAATGGTCATCTCGCCTGCTCGGGGGCCGAGATCGACGATGTCCTGTTCCGCGGCCAGCACCCGGGCGGACTCGACTCCACCTCCCAGGTGTCCCGGCTCGAGAAGATCAACCGGGATAAGCCGGTGGGCGTGGTGACCGTGACCATCGGTGGAAACGACCTCGGATTCAGCTCCACGCTGGAGACCTGCTTCGTGTGGCAGTGCGTACAGCAGCCGGAGAAGGAGGAGCGCAAGATCGACGACGTGGCCGCCCGTGTTCAGCAGGAGGTGATTCCCGCCATCCATAAGGCCGCGCCGCAGGCCCGCGTCGTCGTGGTCGGCTATCCGCGGCTCTTTCCGCGGCTCATCGCGGACACGACGCGCTGCGGGTGGCTGACGCCCACCGAGCTGACCCATCTGAACCAGGTGCAGGACTACCTCGACGGCCGCCTTCGGGTCGCCGCGACCACCGGCGAAGCCACCTACGTCTCCGTGGCGGACGCGCTGAACGGCCACGAGCTGTGCAGCCGCGATCCGTGGATCTACGACCTCGGCCGCAACGGCGGCAACCTGCGCGGCCACCCTCTCGCGGACGGCCAGCGCGCGATAGCCGCCGTCGTGGGTGCCAGCGCCGGCGCGCCGCTCCGCCCGCCCCCGGTGGTCCCGACCTTCTAAATCGTTCGTGCCAACCCTGATCGAATCATGGTTCGAGTGAGTTCCGTGGACCAGATCGTGTCGGCGCGACGTCGCCGGCGGCCGGGACGTCCGCACCGGACTGGCGTCCGTCGACCCCTCGACATCCGAGACGGGTAGCCCGAGAGCCGTGCCAGTGGCTGGCCCGGGAAGGCCGGCGAAGATCAGCCTGGAGACGGTCGGCAGGGCCCCTTCAAGATCCCTAACGTGATGGTTGTCCGATGACGACGCCCTGGGCCCGCTCCACGGTTCGGCGTCGACGGCGAGCCCCGCCAGCCGAGGCGATCCGGACGGCCCGTCGCTCATGTCGTCCGGATAGGGATGACGACATTCGTGGGAAAGCAGCATGACAACCCCGCTGCCAGGTGTCGTTTCCCTATCTTCCGACCGCGTACGATCGGCGGGCATGGTCCGTCCGGGAGGGGCGATGGTGCGCGGCATCCACCGTCGCGGGCGTTCCACGTGACGGCCTGGTCTCGGGGGAATGGTGACGGACAGGTTGACTGAACAGGAGGTGCGGGAGCTCGCGCGTGCTTTCCACCTTCCGGAAAACGCCAGGTCCCTGCTCGAGCAGGCCGGGTTGGAGCGGTCGCAGCAACCGGTGTGGACCTCGCAGCGTCCGCTGGACTATTGGCGTGAGATCAACGTGCGCCTTGGCTGCGGGGCAGTCGTTGACGGACGGCGCCAGATCCTCCTCGCCGCCAGCCGGGTCTACCCCGCCAACAAGGTCTTCGCCGCCATAGCTGCCAAGGCCCGCGATGCCGAAGCCGGCGCCGACGGTGAACCGGCAGCCGACGCCGCCGCCACGCGGCCGGCGTCCGGTCATGCGGACGATCCTCCCGACGGCGCGCAGACAGCCGCCCCGGCGAATGTCGACGGGGTCTCCGGGCCGGTGCCGTTCCCCGGCCGGCTGTTCTCCCCGGAGGCGGTGCGAGCCGGCTCGACGAGCGCGTCGCACGGCCGCGGCCGGCCGACGCGGCGTGGCGTTCTTCTGATGGCGGGGCCCGTGGTGGCCCTGGGGGCGACCGTTGGCGCTGTGGCCCTGACCAGACAGGGTGGCTCCGGGCAGGCCGCCGACCTTCCCGACGTGCAGAACGCGGCAGTTTGGGCGGCGCCGGTGCGTGGTGCTCGCCCGCTCGGCCCGACGCTTCACGGGCATTCGGAGTCGGTGTTCTCGGTCGCGTTCTCTCCGGACGGCACGACGCTGGTCAGCGGCAGCGACGATCACAGCGTGCGGCTGTGGGACGTGCGCCACCCGGAGACCGCTCATGCGCTCGGTCGACCCCTGACCACGCACAGCGCGGCGGTGACCTCGGTTGCTTTCACTCCGGGCCGGCCGATCATGGCCAGCGGGGGAGCGGATGGAGCCGTCGAGCTGTGGAGCCTCGCCGACCCGAGCACTCCTCGGCCACTCTGGGATCCGCGCCAGCCACTGGCCGACCCGGACAATCCGCTGTTCGCGGTGGCGTTCTCGCCGAACGGGACCATCCTGGCGACCGCAGGGCAGGACCATTCGGTGCGACTGTGGGACGTCACCCGTCCTGCGCAACCCCGCCCGCTCGGCCAGCCGCTGCCCGGACACGACGACACCGTGCGGGCGCTGGCGTTCTCCCGTGACGGAAAGATCCTTGCCAGCGCCGGCGCCGACCGCACAGTGCGGCTCTGGGATCTTGACGACCGGAAGAACCCGCGGGGGTTCGACACGGCGCACATCACGCACGACGACGCAATCTGGACGGTGGCGTTCGACCCGCGGGGACGTTTTCTGGCCAGCGCCAGCGGTGACGCGACCATCCGCCTGCACGCCCTGGAATAGCCGCCGCACGCCTGGGTGGCGAACTGTCATGACCCGTCACTCGGTCTGTGTGTGGGTGCGTAGCGCATCGCGGCTGGGCGCCCGACCCATCATGAGTTCAGCCCAGCCAGCGGCCGAAGGGCTGCATCGTGTGGTGGGCGGCCATGGCGGAGCCGGCGGGGCCCATCAGGGCCTTGTAGCGCTGCCAGCGCCGGTGGAACAGGACGACGAGTTCGGCGTCGTGGCGTCCCTCGTCGGCGAGGACGAAGTTCTCCAGCGCCGTCTCGCACTCGTCCCAGTTCTTCGGCGCGTGGCCGGTGAGCCGGGCGAGGTCCTCCCGGTCGGCTTCGGTGACGGCCGCGCCGATCTGGTCGGCGCGTTCGAGGTGGCGGGCCAGGCGGAAGGCGATGCGGATCTGGTAGGTGACGTACGGATCCTCGACGGAGATCGAGCGCAGCGAGCGGGACAGGTGCTGGTGCGGGGTGGAGACGGGCGAGGACACCGGCTCGGGGATCTCGACGGGTTCGAGGTCGATGCCCAGGTATTCGGCCAGGGTCTCGACGGCGTGCAGGTTCGTCTCGCTGACCCACTGGGCGTAGGTCATGTAGTCGGTGTCCAGGGTCGGGCGGGCCAGCGGGTTGTGGAAGGACAGCTGGTTGGTGAGGGTGAAGAACAGGTGGTGCCACTGGATGGCGGCGAGGTCGACGGGCCGGCTGGTCAGCTCGGCGTACCGGTCGTACAGCGTGGTGAACTCGCCGTAGGGGATGACGGTGTCGCGCATCCGCCAGGCGGCGAGGTCCATCATCGGGTCGCCGATGTGGCCGATTTCGACGTCGACGAGGGCCACGAGGTGGCCGTCGGCGTGGTGGAACTGCCCGGAGTCCCAGACGATGGGGGCCTCGCGGTCGGAGGCAGGCAGCGGGTGGCGGCGCAGCCAGCCGAGGACGAACTCCATCAGCGGGTCGGGGCGCACCTTGCTCGATCGGTAGTGCTGCTCGAACCGGCGTACTCCGATCATCGCGGAGTCGTTCGGCGACGTTCCGGAGATGACCCCGGCGGCCTTGAACGGCTCGACCGGGAGCTGGTGCATCCGCGCCAGGGCCTGCAGGTACTCGTCGACCACCACGCGGCGCTGCTCGGTGGTCGTGTCGGCGAAGTCGGGTCGGCCGGGGACGGCGGCCATCGCGTACGACCGCGGTTCGTCGCACCAGCCGTGCACGTGCGGGACCGGGATACCGTGCTCGTCGAGAAGTCGCTGGAACAGCATCTCGTGTTCGAGAGGGAAGATCAGAGACGTGTCGGACCGTTCGCCACGCACGACGACGCGTTCGGTGGCGCCGCCGCGGTCGATGTCGACGAACCACATGGGCCGCCATCTCGGCTGCCGCTCCCACGACACGACCTGGCCGCCGAGCAGGGACTCCAGCCAGGCGATGACGCGGCCGTCGTCCTTTAACTCCGTGTCGCGGGCATCCGATGCAGCCATGATCGTCCCTCCGGTGTCCAGCAGTCCTCGGCGCGGCTCCCCTCACCCTCGCACGGGCAGTCGCGTCGGTCTCCTGACATGCGCGCCCGGCACGCGCCGGCGGCTCGCCGACGACAGTAGCCTAACGATTGTTAGGCTGCTAGCCGGAGCGGAAAGGTGCCTCCTGCCGGCCACGTACCCCGGGCGGGCCCGGAGGTGAGCCAGGTAGCGGGCCGGGTGAACAAGCGCGACGTGGTGCTGCGGGAGAGCGCCCGCCTGTTCGCCGAGCGAGGCATCGAGGCCACGACGATGCGCGTCATCGCCGATGCCTGTGGCATACAGGCCGCCAGTCTCTACCATCACTTCGCGTCGAAGGACGAACTCGTCGCCGCCATTCTGACCCGCAGCGACGCGCACATCACCGGCCTCTACGACGCCATCCTCGACGCCCCGCTGGAGCCTGCCGACCGGCTTGAGGCGATGATCCGGGCGACGCTCGACAACTTCGTCCACCACCGGGACGCCGCGCGGATCTACTACCGCGACCGGGCGTATGTCGCCCAGTCGCCGCTGCTCACCCGGGTCCGCGACAACGCGGTCGCCCATGACGAGCTCTGGGATCGGTCCATTGAGGCGGCCCTCGCCGCCGGGCGCGTCTCCCCGCGGTTCGCGGCCATCGACCTGCGGAGACTTCTGCAGGAGCTGATGTGGTCGACCGCCCGGCTGCGCGGAGACGCCGTGAGCGCCGACGACATCGTGCACGTCCTGCTCCACGGGATCCTCGCCCCGGAGCCCGGCCTATGACGGTTGGTGGTGCGGGGCGGTCAATCCTTGCCTTCGAACGGCGTTACTCGGCTCGACTCACAGACGCGGAGTTCGACCGACTCGCCAGGCAGGTGGGAAAGGCCGCCGCGGGCCGGGAGCCCGCAGCGTGCGAGCTTCTGGGGAAATGGCTCGCCGATGAACAGTCGGACACCCGCAGGGTCGTCATTCTCGACGCGATGGCCGCATCGTCGTGCCTGCAGGCGCCGAGTGACCTGTTGGTCGAACTCGTGAAGGTGCGCCATGCCGACCTCGCCTCGGCCGCCGCACGGCTCCTGGTCCTCTCGGGCGCGGAGGGCGAGGCAGCTCTGCTGCGTGCGCTCCCGGCCATAGGATCCTATGCAAGGTACCGCTGTCTTTCTACTTTGCTCTACGGCCGGGAACAGCTGGGCGAGGAGGCGGTGCGGGCAGTCGCCGACCTGACGGAGTACGGGGATCGTGATCTGAGAACGGCCGGATTGACTGTACTCGCGTTGCGGGGGGACGGTTCCTGCACCGATCGGCTGATGGGGAGTCTGCGGCGGCGAGATCCGGCCACCCGCGAAGCGGCGCTGAAGGCCCTTGCGGTGGTCGGCGACAGCCGTGCCGTCGACGCCGTGCTCGCGCGGCTCGAGAAAGATGTGGTACGTGGCTCCGATCCGCACTCGCCCATGATCGATCTGGAGTTGACCTACCTCGCGCGGCACGCGGAGCTCCACCCGGAGGCATTCGAACGCGCCTGCGCCGCAGTCGCGAAGAACTGGCGACGGCGCGACAGTGCCGAGCTCGAGTGGATCCGATCCTTCCTGCACCAGACCACGCCCGAGGGTCTGCGATCTGTCGGTATTCCTGCCGACGCCGAGCTCCAGCGGATGCGCGGCCACGTGGTGGACGGAATGCGAGTGAGGGAATTTCCTGGGACAATCGAGGAGATTGATAGCTGACGTCATCGTGGGCACCGTACCCGTGGGTTGTACGGCCGCCCAGCGGCCGGCCGCGCAACGGTCCGAGGGGTGAACCTCGCGTAGTTGCCCGACCGTACTGCCCGGCTGGATGCTGCTTACACTGATATTTTGTGATGACGAGGTTTCGCGGCCGAACCACAACAGTTATGATCACTGCCTGTGCGCTGCTGGGCGTGTTCTCGGCGGCTGGTTGCTCGGGGCTCTTCGCTTCATCACCGGAGGTCGGGTGTACGGACAGGAGCGCGCGGCTCGCCGGAAGGCTGGACGACCTCGCCGTGCTCGAGCTGCGTCCGGCTGCCGCGAGTCTGCGAGAGCAGGGCTCCGGCTGCGATGCGAGTTCCGGCAGCTCACACGCGGAGCGTGTCTACCGCTTCCCCGGCACGGCCGACGAGGTGACGAACTTCTACCACGACGCTCTGCGCGCGGCCGGCTGGAAACAGTGGGTCGCCGACGGTTCCCCGAACGACCCTCATCAACTCGCCATGGCCGGCCTGTGCTTCTCCAGGCCCATCGAAGGCACCGCCACGCTTCTGCACGTGTCGTTTCGGAGTGAATCCGGCGAGGCCGACAGGTCCGACCCGGGTATCCGCGGCCTCGCCTTGACCGCGACGGCAAACAGCGACCACGACATGCGATGCTAGTTCTTCGGCAATGGGCATCTCGCGATTCCGTCCGTCTGCGCCCAACCCGAGCGCGAAGGGTTGGGCGCCATGACGACCGGCTGGTTGTCAGCCGACGTGGGTGGGCGGTAGGCCGCGGGAGGCGACCTCGGCGCGGACGGCCGGGATGATCTCGTGGGCCACGACCTCCTGTTCGGCGACGGTCGGGATGGCCAGCAGCAGGGCGGTGAAGCCGACCGCCACGATCTGCAGGAGCTGGTCGATCACCTCCTGGACGCCGCCGGTCACCGCGCCCGAGCCCGGCTGCGGCGGCGGCCCGACGCGCACGATCACATTGCAGGCGCAGGTGATCGCGGCGGGATCGCGGCCTGCGTCGCGGGCGGCCGCCAGCACGGACTCGCGCATTCGGCGGGCGCCCTCGAGGCCGATCCGGCCCACGGACGGCAGCCAGCCGTCGGCGAGCTCACCGGTCAGCGCGAGCGCCCGCGGCCCGTACGATCCGAGCCAGATCGGGATCGGATGGTCGGGTCGAGGCTCGATGCGGGCGCCGTCGACGGAGAACTCGCGGCCGTGCACGGTGGTCGACTCGCTCGACCAGAGCCCGCGGATGATCCCGATGGCCTCGCGCTGGCCGGTGATCTTCTGTCCGGGGGTCCGTTCGGTCAGTCCGAAGGCACGGAACTCCTCGTCATATCCGCCCCCGCCCAGGCCGAGGACGAACCGGCCGCCGGAGAGCCGGTCCAGCGTCTCGGCTGTCTTCGCGACCACCGCCGGCGGCCGGTAGGGCAGCGCGAGGACGTTCGTGGCCAGCTCGATGCGGCGGGTCTGGCCGGCCAGCCAGCTCAGGGCGGCCAGCGGCTCGACGGTCCGGCTGTGACCGTGCAGGTGGTCGCTCAGGCTGAACAGGTCGTAGCCGAGCTCGTCGGCGCTCTGGGCGAGGTCCAGGGTCTGCGACGCGGACAGCCCGCTCACCGCACCGCCGGCGCCGAACACCAGTCGGGACCCGTCCAGGCCGCTCACTGTCCATTCCCCCAGACGGGGTGGTGTCGAGCTCGCATCGCGATCATTTTTGTTTGTAGCACGTATAGTATGTATCACTAATCAATAAGGTCGGCAATGCAAACTGCCGGCGGTACAGTGTCTGCACGGCGACGCGAGGGGAGATCCNCGGTGGGCGCGACGTTCACGACACCGGTGGCCCTGGTGCGGCTGTCCTACCTGGTCAACTCGATCTACGCCGACGTCTGCGCCGGTCACGGGTTGTCCGTGCCGCAGGCCCAACTGATGTGTGTGCTCAAGGACCAGTCCCGCGGCATGGGCGAGATCAGTGTGATGCTGCGGCTGGACAAGTCCAGCGTCACCGGCCTGGTCGAGCGGGTGGAGCGCCGCGGCTACCTGCGTCGCGCCATGTCGGCGACCGACCGGCGCGCCATCACCGTCTCCCTCACCCCGGACGGCAAGCGGCTCACCGACGCCTTCTACGACGAGGTCAGCCAGCGGCTGGCCGACCTCGTCGTCGAGGTCCCGGCGGCCGACCGAGCCCACCTCACCCGCATCGCCACCGGCATCGTGCTCGATGAGGCCGTCCCCGACGTCTTCGGCGCCCTCGTCTCGTAGCGCCGCGGCGCAGCCGGCCGGCTGGCGACGGAACTGCTGACCCCTACCAGGCGGGAATTCGACGGCATCGCGTTGCGCCGTCAATTCCTGTTGCCCTGTCGATTCCTGAGGGTGGCCGGCTCGAGGGACGGGGGCGCCGGGAACCGGGGACGAACCTCTCCTATTGTCGGCATGGGCACCCGTGGCCGTTGGCGCCGATCGGGGCGGATCAGCGCAGTGGAGGGCAGTGGAGGGCAGTGGTGAACACGGAGATCGGCACGGATCCGCACGGGTCCGAGGGCTCGGAGGAGACGCCGTGGTGGCGGTCCATGGCCGACGACCCGAAGCCGGTGGACCTGCGGGTGGACCTGCCTCACCCGGCTCGGATGTACGACTACTACCTGGGCGGGAAGGACAACTTCCCCGCCGATCGGGAGGCCGCCGAGCAGGCCCGGGCTGTCGCGCCGAACGCGAGCATCGCCGCCCGTGCCAACCGGGCGTTCATGGCCCGGGCGGTGCGCCACCTGGCCGGCGAGGCCGGCATCGACCAGTTCCTCGACATCGGCACGGGGATCCCGACCAGCCCGAACCTGCACGAGATCGCCCAACAGGCCGTCGAGGGCGCGCGGGTCGTCTATGTGGACAACGATCCGATCGTGCTCACCCACGCCCGCGCGCTGCTCACCGGCACCCCGGCGGGGCGGACCGCCTACCTCGACGCCGACGTGCGGGACGTCAGGCGGATCCTGACCGCCCCGGAGGTCACGGACACCCTCGACCTGTCCCGGCCGGTGGCGCTGTCGCTGCTCGCGGTGGGCCACTTCCTGCCCGACTCCGACGACCCGGGCGGCATCGTCCGCCGGTTCGTCGACGCCCTGCCGGCCGGCAGCTACCTCGTCCTGTCCCATCTCACTCCCGACCACGACCCGACGATCGAGGCCGGCGCCAAGGCCTACCGCGCGCGTGGCATCCCGTTGCGGCCCCGGACCCGGGCCGAGGTCGAGGCGCTGTTCGCCGGGCTGGAACTGCTCGACCCGGGGCTGGTCTCCGTGCACCGCTGGCGGCCCGACGCCGCCGTGCCGGCCGACCTGACCGACGCGCAGGTCAGCGCCTACGGGGCCATCGGCCGTAAGCACTAGCCCGCCTGCCGCCGGCAGCCCCGCCGCCCACGCCCGGCCCGGCTCGGGGCGCGGGGGTCAGCAGGGGCGCAGCGTGGTGAGGCCGGAGCCGCGGGGGAGGGGACGACCCGAGGGGGCGGTCGCGGTGACAGGAAGGCGGCCGCGCGGCGGGGCGGTGCCGGTGAGCACGGCGGCCAGGGCCGCGATGGAGGCCGGATCGGTGGAGTAGACGGCCAGCCACGCGGCGGCGGCGGTCGGCGGGTGGTAGGGCGTGGCGGTGGAGACGACGACCGTGCCGGGGTCGGTGCGGGCGGGCGGCCCGGCGCCTCCCGCGAGGACGATCGTCACCGGGGCGGATCCGCCGGCGCTGCCGGGCCCCGTGGCGGCGGATCCGCCGGTGGTGCCGGGGGGCGTCGCGGCGGTCCCGCCGGCGGCGCCGGGTGCCGGGGCGACGACTCCCCGGGCGGCCAGGGCCGCGCGCAGACGGGCGGCCGCGGTGGACGAGCCGGCGACCGTGACCGGGGCGCCCGCGCGCAGGGGGAGGATCCCGCAGTCCTGCGTCAGGAGGGTGACGGACCGGGACGCGACCCGGGCGGCCACGGCGGGTCCGTCGCCGGCCGGAGCCGGGGNGGCATGCGCGAGGCGCCACTTCAGACGTAGCACGCGCCGCGCCGAGTCGTCGATGCGGCTGGCCGGGATCCGGCCGCCGCGCAGCGCGGCGAGCAGGCCGTCGCGGGCCTCGACCAGCCGCGGTGGCATCAGCAGCAGGTCGTCGCCGGCGAGCACGGCGCGCACGGCGGCCTCGCCGGGCGAGTACCGCTTGGTGATCGCCGCCATGTTCAGCGCGTCGGTCACGACCACGCCGTCGAAGCCGAGCTCCCGGCGCAGCAGCGAGGTCACCACCGCCGGGGACAGCGACGCCGGGGACTCGCCGTCCAACGCGGTGGCGAGCAGATGCCCGACCATCACCATCGGCGCCCCGGCGGCGACGGCGGCCCGGAACGGCGCCAGGTCGACGGCGTCGAGCCGCTCGCGGGACGACGCGACCACCGGCAGGTCGAGGTGGCTGTCGACCGATGTCGAGCCATGCCCGGGGAAGTGCTTCGGGGCGGCGGCCACCCCCGCCGAGGCGAACCCGCTCACGGCCGCGGCGGTGAGGCGGGCGACCGCGGCCGGGTCGTCGCCGAACGACCGCTCGCCGATCACCGGGTTGGCCGGGTTGGTGTTGACGTCCGCGTCGGGGGCGAAGTCGACGTTGATCCCGAGCGCGCGCAGGTCCGTGCCGGTCACCCGGGCGGCGTCGCGGGCGTCCTCGACACGGCCGCTCGCGCCCTGCGCCATCGCGTCGGGCAGCAGGGTCACCCCGTCGCGGATCCGCATCACCGGTCCCTGCTCCTGGTCGGCGGCGACGAGCAGGGGGATGGCCGCGGCGCCCTGCAGCCCGGCGGTGAGGCCGAGGACCTGGCCGGGGGCGACGACGTTGTCAGGTAACGCGCCCGGCCCGGTGCCCCCGGCGTCGAACAGGACGACGCCGCCGAGGCCGAGATCGCGCACGGCGGCGGCGGCCGTGTCCGTGCCCGCGACCGTCCGGTTGCCGGCCAGCGCGCTCGGCGCGCGGTCATCCGCCGACGTCCCGAACACGTAGCCCATGAGCAACTGGCCGATCCGCTGTTCGGGCGTCATCCGCGCGAGCGTCGACTCCACCCACGCCGTCTCCGCATCGTCGACCGTCGGCCCCGGGGAGGGGCTCGCCGTTGCGGAGGGCGCGGGGGACGAGGTCGGCTGCGCGGCCCCGACGGCCGCGGCGAGTGCGTCCCGGGTCGGGGGCGTGGCGCCGCGGGCGCCGTCTCCGCCGGCCCGCTCCGGACTCCGCCCGAGGCAGCCGGCGACCAGCAGGAGGCAGGCCAGCAGCGCGATGACGGCCCGCGGCGGCCGGCGCTGCCGTCCGCTCACCACAGATCGGGTCACCACAGATCCGCTCAGCACAGAGCGGGCCTCGCGTCCGGCGGAGCACCGGGGCTCATCCCATCGATGAGTGATCGACCGCCTTCCTGATCATTTGGGTGAACGAGGACGGCCGTGGGCCCGCCCTGCGCGGGCCGACCCGACGTGGTGGCTCAGGTACTGGGGTACTCGGGCTGGCTCAGGTACTCGGGCTGGCTCAGGTACTCGGGCTGGCTCAGGTACTCGGGCGCAGGCCGCCGTCGACCTCGATGACGGTGCCGTTGACGAACGACGAACCCGGCGCGGCGAGGTCGCGCACCACGGTGGCTATCTCGGCGGGCGCCCCGCCGCGGCCCACCGAGATGCCCGCGACGATCCGTTCGTGCCACTCGGCCGGGATCGCCCCGGAGTACAGCTCGGTGTCCGGCACATAACCGGGGGCGACCGCGTTGACCGTCACCCCGTCGGGGCCGTAGTCGTTGGCGAGGCCGACGACGATCCGGTTGAGCGCCGCCTTGGTGGCGGCGTAGCCAGGGTCGCCGCCGGCGCTGCGCGCCGACCTGGAGCTGATCATGATGATGCGCCCGCCCGGCCGCCGGATCGCGGGGCCGAGCGCCTGCGTGACCAGCAGGGCGCTGACGACGTTCTGCAGGTAGAGGGTCGTGTGCCTTGCCGCGAGGTCGCGCAGCGAGGTCACCGGCGCGGGGTGGGTGCCGCCCGCGTTGTTGACCAGCACATCCAGGGTGCCGAACTCGCCGGTCACGAACCCGGCGAGGCGTTCGACCTGGTCGGGATCGGTGACGTCGGCGGCGAAGGGCAGGACGGGCGGCCCGCCGACCTCGGCGTTGATGTCCTTGGCCGCGGATTCCAACCGATCGGGGCGGCGCCCGACGATGACGACCCGGTCGCCGCGTTCGGCCAGCGCCCGCGCGATCGCCCGGCCGATCCCCGTCCCGCCGCCGGTCACCACGGCCGTCCCCGTCTGCTCGCTCCCCGTCTGCTCGCTCGCTGCCCGCTCGCTCATCGCAACGCCTCCTCGCGCCGGTTTGATGTCGCAATGCATCGGCTTGTACCCAGACGTCTCCAGTCTGGTCGATGCCCCGACGCGGGGCGCCCGTCACCCCCCGGCGGCCGCCGGGGTAGCGGTGCGGGTGGGGGACCGAGGTGATCCGGTAGCGCGGGCGGCGGCGATGATCTTGGCGGTGCGTGGAGGTGGCTGACGCCGCCCGCGTCGGGTGCCGTCAGGCCGAGGCGGGACGGTCCGTGTCGCCGGGGACGCGTTCGTGGAACTGCGGGGCGCGCTTCTCCCGACGGGCGGCGACGCCCTCGTCGAAGTCGAACGCGCGCAGGCCGGCGCGCATCACCGGCACGGTCGCCGCGTAGTGCGCCGCCAGGGGCGAGACGGCGGCGTCGTCGATCATGCTGCGGATCATCGCCAGCGAGTCCGGTGAACAGTTCAGGGCCAGGTCGCGGGCGTAGTCCAGGGCGGCTGGCAGCACCTCGGCGGCGGGCAGGACCCGCTGGGCGAGGCCCAGCTCGCCCGCCTCGGCGCCGAGGAAGACGCGGCCGGACAGCAGCAGGTCCGCGGCGGCGCCGGCACCGATCAACCGGGGCAGCAGCCAGGCCGACCCGTACTCCGAGTACAGGCCCAGCCGGGAGAACGGCAGCGACAGCTTCGCGTCCACGGCGACGAACCGGACGTCGGCCGCCAGGCTGACCGCGAACGCCAGCCCGGCCGCCGGACCGTTGATCGCCGCGATCACCGGAAGGCGCAGCGAGCGGATCATCGCGGGGCCGTTCTCCGGCGAGACGATCAACGAATCCCGACCCTCGACCGGCGTGTGTGCCAGCATGGCGAGGTCCGCGCCGGCGGAGAACGCCCGCCCCGCCCCGGTGATCACCACGGCCCGGACCCGGGGGTCGGCGTCGGCCCGCCGCAGCAGCGCGAACAGCCGGTCGCCCATCGCCACGGTCAGCGCGTTCAGCTTGTCCGGACGGTCGAAGGTGATCGTCGCGACCTGGTCGGTCACGTCGTACCGGACCGGGGCATCGTCATGCTCGAGGGTCGTCCGGGTGTCCACCGGCATCGTCCACCTGTCTCTGTCGCTTCTCTGTGACTCGGTCGCGTTGTCGCTCCGGTCACATCGGGCTGCCGTCCCTTCATACCGCCCGCGATGTTCGCGTGCGCGCTGTCCCGGGGTGCCCGCGAAGCGGTCGCGGTCGGCGTCCAGTGTGAGATGTAGCGCCTGCGGCGCCCGAACGGGGACGGATGAACGACCGCTGACNGCCATCTGGCCACCGGCATGACACCCTGTGGGGAACCGGCCGCCGATGCGGCCGGGCACACGCCGGGGG
The DNA here is from genome assembly GCF_000948395.1 of Frankia torreyi. Lineage (GTDB taxonomy): Bacteria > Actinomycetota > Actinomycetes > Frankiales > Frankiaceae > Frankia > Frankia torreyi. The sequence continues at coordinate 21,600 of NZ_JYFN01000057.1, forward strand.
CCGGCGCCACGAGGCGACGGACGGACCGTCGCCGACGGGCGCGACGGGACCACGGCGGGATCGAGGAGGAGTGGCGACCTATCTGCTCGGCCTGGGAGCCGCCGTGTGCTTCGGGGTGGCCGCCGTCATCCAGCAGCGGGTGGCCTTCCGTGCGCCACCCGGTGACGTTCTGCGGCTGCGGCTGCTGCTGTGGCTGGTCCGCCGGCCGCTGTGGGACTTCGGCGTCGCCATCGGCGCCCTGGGTAGCCTGCTGGCCGGGGCCGCGCTGACCCACGGCGCCGTCGCGCTCGTCGAACCCCTGCAGATCTGCCAGCTCCTGTTCGCCCTGCCGCTCGCCGCGTTGCTCGCGCGCCGCGTGGTGCCGCGGCGGGACTGGTTGGCCGCCGCCGCGACCGCCGTCGGGCTCGCCCTGTTCGTGTTCGCCGGCAACCCGGACGCGGGCGATTCCGAGACCGCGACCTCCGGCGGCTGGGTCCTGACGGGAGTCCTCGTCGGGCTGATTGTGTTCGGCGCGGTCTGGGGGACGCGGGGGCTCGCGGCCGTGCGGCGCGCGCCGCTGCTGGCCGGCGCCGCGGGCCTGCTCTCCGCGCTGCAGGCTGCGCTCGTCAGTGCCGCCGGCCACCTGCTGACCGCCGACGGCGTCAACGCCCTGGCCCGGTCCTGGCTGCCCTGGGCGGTCGCGGCCGTGGCAGTGATCAGTGCGTTGCTCGCGCAGAGCGCCTACGAGATGGCCCCGCTGCCCGCGTCGCTGCCGGCGTCGGTCAGCGTCGAGCCGCTCGCCGGCGTCGCCATCGGTGTGGGGCTGCTCGGGGGCGGGCTGCGGCTGACCCCGCTTGCGATCGCCGGCGAGCTGCTCGGCCTGATCGTGATGACGGTCGGCGTCCGGGCGCTGGCGCGCTCGCCGTTGATCACCGGTCAGCTCTCGCGGCTCGCGGCGCGGCAGGCGCAGGGCCGGTTGTCCCGGCTGGAGGAGCAGGTGCACCACGACCTGGAGCGGCTGCGCCACGATCTGCGGCGCAGCCGGCAGGCTGGAACGAGCGGCCCGGCGGTACGACGCCTGCGCCGGCGACTACAGCGCGACCTGGACCGCATCGGCGAGGAGCTCGCGAGCCTCGCCGACGAACGGGACCGCTTCGAGGAACAGCTACGGCCGCGACGGCCGGCGCGGGCGGTCGCCGCGGTCCGGGCCGTGAGCCCCGAGTCCCACCGGCGGCGCCCGATGCCGCGCGCCGCCGGTGCCGCCGATGCCACCGATGCCGCCGGTGCCGCCGATCTGGCCGGCGCCGGCGTTGCCTGGGCCGGCGCCGGCGCCGTCCTGACGGATCTCGACGGCCGGACCGTGAGCGCCGATGCCCACTCGCCGATGCCGGGTGCCGCGGTTCCGACGGGCTGGGCGGACGCCGACGGGCCGGCCCGCGGCAGCGGACTTCCGACCGAAGCGACCGCGGCCGCCGCCGGGCCGGGCGCGCTCCCGTCCGGTTCGAGCGTGCCCGTTTCCGTGCCCGTTTCCGTGCCTATGCCCGTGCCGGGGCGGCCGCGGGACGCGCTCGGCGGCGATGCGGTGCCGCCGGAGGGCCTGATCGCGGCGCGGCGCGAGCTCGACGCGAGGGCTGAGGAACTGCGGCGGCAGGCCGACCGGCTGCGTCGCGCCACCCGCCGGATCCTCGCCGCCGACGCCGGTGGCCTGAGCCCCGGCCGGTCGCGTCATCGTCTGCAGGGAGCGCGTCGCTAGAGGGTGCTGGTGGCACGGTGGTGCAGGTGCACCACGCCGCTGGCGAACCGGCGCTCCCCGAGCAGCTCCAGCCGGACCCGGACGCCGTCCGGCAGCGCGCGCACGCCCCCGCCGACCACAACCGGCGTGAGGAACAGGTGAAAGTCGTCGACCAGGCCGGCCCGGATGGCGTGGCCGGCGAGGGTGGGCCCGCCGATGGAGACGTCGCCGTCGGCCGACGCGACCAGCCGGCGGACCACGTCCGGGTCGAACCGCCGCTCGATCCGGGTCCGCGACGTGGACGCGCCGTCGAGAGTCGTCGAGTACACCACCTTGTCGGCCGCCTGCCAGATCCGCGCGTAGTCCAGCATGACGGGACGCCGATCGCCGTCGGTGGGGCGGGTGTCGGTAGGGCGGGTGTCGGTGGGCATCGCCTCCCAGGCCGCCATCACCTCGTACAGGCGGCGCCCGTACAGGTAGGTGCCGATCGTCCGCTCCAGATCGTTGACGAAGGCGTGCACCTCCTCGTCGGGTACCGCCCAGTCGAAGCGTCCGTCGGCGTCGACCACGTAGCCGTCGAGCGACGTGATCACCGAGTAGATCAACCTGCCCATCATGCGCTCCCTCGGTTCACCCGGCCGTCGGCAGCGGGTGCAGGACGACGTCGTCGGGGCGACCGCGGGCGACCACCGCGGTCAGGTATGTGGCCGCGGGCTGGCGGCGACGGTCGGTGGGGGAGCCGGGATTGAGCAGGCGCAGCGTGCTCGGCGCCGCCGAGGGCGTCCGCGCTGCCGGGCCGGCCGCGCTCGCCGGCCCGGCAGCGCGCGCGACCGTCGAGTCCCACGGCACGTGCGAATGACCGAAGACCAGCACGTCGGCCTCGGGGTAGGCGGCGGCCATCCGACGTTCCCGTCCCCGGGCCGGGCCGGTCTCGTGGACGACCACGAAGCGCAGGCCGCCGAGCGTGGCCCGGGCGACCTCCGGCAGGACCGCGCGGACGTCCGGGCCGTCGTTGTTGCCGTAGCAGCCGATCAGCCGTCCCGCCCGCGCCGCGAGCTCGTCGACGGCGTCCCGGCTGATCCAGTCGCCGGCGTGCAGCACCACGTCCGCCTCCGCGATCGCGGTCCAGATCTCGGCGGGCAGTGCGCGTGCCCGCGCCGGAAGATGCGTGTCGGACAGCATGACCAGCCGCATCCGGCCAGTATCCGATGCGGCGTCGGAGCCGGCCGGGTGACCCCGCGGGCGGGCGACCGGCTGGAGACCGGGTGACCGGATGGGGCGTGCGGCCGTGACCGGCGGGACCGGCCCGTCGCGGCGTCGGAGCCTGGGCCGAGCTCGGGCGGCGACCATGATTGCGCTGTTCGTCCTGGCCCTGGTGTTCGCGAGCTGGGCGCCGCGGGTGCCACAGATCAAGACCGACCTGCGCCTCGGTGACGGGCGGCTCGGGTTGGCCCTGCTCGGCGCGCCGGTCGGTGCCGTCCTGACACTGTGGCTTGTCGGCCTCGCGGTGTCCCGTTTCGGCAGCGTCCGGGTGGTGCGTGCGGCCCTGCCCAGCTACTGCGCCGTCGGGGCGTTGTTCCCGCTGGTGGCCGGACAGTGGTCGCTGTTCGCCCTGCTCTTCCTGTGGGGTGCCACCAGCAGCGGCCTCGACATCGCCGCGAACGCCCAGGCCATCGGGGTCGAGCGCGGCTACGGTCGGCCGATCATGGCCACGGCGCACGCGGCCTGGACGGCCGGCGCGCTGAGCGGCGCCGGAATCGGTACCGTCGCCGCGGCGCTGGCGGTGCCCGTCGGCGCCCAGTTCGCCGTGCTCGGCGGGATCGGCCTGGCCGTTGCCCTGCCGGCCACCTGGTGGATGCTGCCGGACCCGGCGGGGCCGATGGCCGAAGCGTCCGGCGAGCGGTCGGGGGCGCAACCCGCGGCCGGGTGGTCGGCGCCGGCCGCGGTGGCCGAGCAGTCGCGCGCGCGGGGCCGTCGCCGGTGGTCGGCGCGGTTCGCCGCGCTGTGCGCCGTCTCGTTCGGGAGCTTCCTGTGCGAGGGGGTGGCCGCGGACTGGAGCGCCGTCTACCTCGCCGAGGTGACGGGGGCGGCCGCCGGGGTCGCCGGTGCGGGTTTCGTGGCGTTCACGGTGTGCATGTTCGCCGTACGCCTGGTCGGCGATCGCGCGATGGCGCAGTACGGGCCGCCGCGGACGGTGCGAGGCTGCACGGCGGTCGCGGGCGTGGGGTTCGCGGGCGCGCTCGCGGTCGGCACCCTGTCGTTCGGTTCCGCCGCCGGTGTGATCGGGTTCGGCGCCCTGGGCGTCGGCACCGCCTGCGTGGCGCCGGCTGTGTTCTCCACCGCCGGCCGGCTCGGCGAGTCGGCGGGAACCTCGATCGCCGTGGTGAGCACGGTCGGCTACACCGGCTGGCTGGCCGGACCGCCCGTCGTGGGCGGGCTCGCCGAGCTCGTCGGCCTCCACCGTGCCCTGACGATCGTGCTCCTCCTGCTCGCGACGATCGCCGCCTTCGCGCCCGCGCTGCGCTCTCCCCGTGCCGACCCCGCGGCGGACGAGCGAGTCTCCGGCCCGCCAGCGACCGACACCGGCGGGCCGGAGACCGACGTTGGCAGGCCGGGAACCGACGTCGGCAGGCCGGGAACCCCGTGATCCGCCTGCGCCTTACTTCCGCGCGCGCCTGAACCCGGGCAGCAACGTCTGGACCAGCGCATCCGTCTCGGCCTCGGCCCGGCCCCCCCGGCGTCCCCCACCGGCGCCGATGGTCCGGTACATCTCCGTGGTCACCGCCTCCAACGTGCGGCGATCGCCTCGGGCCGACACGGTACGCAGCAGGTCGCGCCACAGCACCTCGGATGCCGGCACCGCCCGTAGGCCGGTGCGGCAGGCGGCCATGGCCGTCATCGTGTCGCCGAAGCCCAGCGTGAGCTCGGCGAGGCGGTGGGCCACGTCGACGACGCCGGCCCGGGTGCTGCGCGCGATGGGGCCGGTGGTCGCCCACCGGTACCGGCCGGCGGGCAGGTTCGTCCACAGCGGCCCGCTGACCATCCGCAGGGCCGTCGTCAGGTCCGCCTCGGTGTCGCCCCCGGGCATGCCGGCCCGATGGGTGTAGGCGACGAACAGCTCCCAGTCACAGCGCACGTCCGGGCTCAGCCGCCACCGACCCTGCGGATCGACGGACAGCCGGGGCCGCCCCTCGGCGTCGGCTCCCAGCCAGCGACGGACCTCCCCCAGCGCCGCGTCCACGGCGATGTCGTCGGCCTCGGCGTCGGTGGGCCAGATCTCCTCGGCGAGCAGCCGGCGGTGCGCGCCCTCACGGTGCAGGGCAAGGTATACGGCAATGTCGGTGAGGAGATCGAGGTCGTCCGTCGGTTGCCGGCCGGGTCCCTCGACGGTGGGCACCCCCAGGACGCGGACCTGGGCCTCCCCCGTGGCCATCGGCTCGTCGGGCCGCGGCTCACGCACGGGCGGGAGTCCCATGGCAGGTGGCGGTTCTGGCGCTACGGTCGGTGGCGCCGCGGTCGGTGGCGCTGGTGACGGTGGCGCTGGTGACGGTGGGGCCGTCCCGGGCGACGGCGGGACCAGGCCGGCTGGCCACATGCGGCCGCGCGGAATGGTCGTTTCCCCGTCGGAATAGGCGGCCGGCGCCTGCGGGCGCGAGGTCTGCGCGGGTGGCGGTCCGGGGGGTTCGGGCGCTGTCGATGATGGTTCCCGGGGCGGCGAGGCGGCGGGATACCGCCCGCTCGGCACCTCGTTGGGCGGCGGAATCGGCGGGCGTGGCGGGGGCGCCGGGTGCGGTGGAGGCGCTGGGCGTGGCGGGGTCGGTACCCGCTCAGGAGGTACCGCGAACCGCGCGGACCCGGGCGGCAGGCCTGGCATCGCGGCGGCCGGCGCTGGCGCCGCGGGCTGCGGCGCCGTGGTGGGCGGCGCCGTGGTGGGCGGCGTTGTCGCGGCCGGCGTTGTTGCGGCCAGCGGTGGTGGGGGCGGCGCTGCGGCCGGAGCGGCGTGCGCCGGGGCCTGGGGCTGGGATTGGGCCGCACGGTTGGCCCGCATCCGTGGGGTCTCGAAGTAGAGCACGGGCGGCACGCGGGGAAGGTCGGTCGGCCGGATCAGCGGACTGCTCGGATGGGACAGCAGCGTGGAGTCGGTGTCGTCCGGGCCGGCATCGCCGGGTGCTGCCAGGTACGGCGTGGGCGCCGGGGCGGATGCCGGTGCCCTCCCGGGCGCCGGCTCGGCGCCGGAGGCTGCGGAGTCCGATGGTGCCGTCGGTCCGGACGCCCCCGGACCGCTCGGGGAGGTGAGGGGAACGGGCGGCGGTCCGAGCGGCGCCCGGCGACCGTTCGCCGGCGGCCGGGTGCGATCCTCGTCCGTCGCCGACGGCGGAGCGGAAGCCTGCGGGCCGGTCGGGGGTGGGATCGCTGCGAGCTGCGGCGTCCACGGCAGGACGCCGGGAACCGAGTCGGCTCGGGCCGGCGGTCGGGTGATCTCGTCGTCCGGCGTGAGGTGTCCCGGCGCGAGCTCCGCCTCGCCGGGCTCCGCCTGCGCCGCCCCGACGGCGTGTGCAGGATCGGTCGTCGCCCGTGGCGGTAGGGGCGGCGGCGACGGCGGGGCCGCGATGGACGAGGCAGGCGCAGGCGTGGCCGGCGGCGGCGGGTCGTCATCGGCCGGTCTGGCGGGAGTCGGAACGGCCGTCGCGTCGGCCGCGCGGAACAGGGCCGCGATCGCCCGGTACTCCGGCCCGGTGATGGACTGTGCCCACACCTCGACACCCAGCACGCCCAGCGACATCCGGCGATCCGGTCCGACCGTGAACCGCCACCGGGCGGCCGGGGAGTCGCCCACGGTGAGGACGCCGACCGCATGTCGGCGTCCCTGCGCCATTCTCATCAGCCGAGCGGTGTCGGCCTCGGCCGGCGGCGCCGCGAGGACGAGCAGGTCCGGGGCTAGTGCCCCGGGGTTGCCGGCGATCCGCTGACCCGCTTCGAGTGGAAAGTCGTCCCCGTCGGCTCCGACTTCGTAGACCGCATCCTCGTCGTCGGGACCGGACAGCTCGTCGAGAGCTTCCGCGACGCTGACCGCGGTCCACAGCCGTTCCGGAGCGATCGTCAGCAGCTCGTCGAGGTCGTCGTCGGCGGGAAAACCGATCAGGCAGACGCGCAGGTCGTCCGACCAGACGTTGGTGGCCAGCTCGAGCGCGACGGCGATCACCACCTGCGTCGCGATGGTGCGGTCGCCGAGGAGGCTGATCACACCGGGCGCGCCCTCGAGGTCGACGAGAATGCGCGAGCCGGCGTCGTCGTGGCCGAAACTGACCAGCGCCGGGAACGGCGCGGGTACCCCGGGGGCCGGCTGGGCGAAGGAGCCGCCGCTCGCCTCCGCCAGGAGTCCCGGTGTGCGCTCGATCCACCAGGATCCGGGAACCTCACCGACCGCCCAGGGCGGCGGTGGCGGCTCCTCCTGCGCCGGCGCCATGTGCAGGATCAGCGCCTCCTCGGTGAGGATGGCCGCGTAGACCGCGGGAAGCAGACGCGCCTGATCCGTGAGCGAGGCGGACAGCACCCGCAGTGACCGGTCGATGAAGCGGGCCGCCTCGGTGTCCGCGGCGAGCAGCAGCGCTCGTTCCGTGGCGTCCTGGGGTGGCTGCGCCGGACCGCTCCGGCGCCCGGCCAGCGCCACCATCACCCCGGCCGCGAGCAGGCTGGCGGCCGCGACTCCCAGGAAGTCCTGTGGCGGCGCGAGGGAGGCGGCCAGCACCTGACCCGCCGCCTGTTCCGGTTCATCCGGCACCGCCGGCAGGCGCGATGCCTCGTACCGGTCGTCTTCTGCGTACTGGTCATCGGCTGCGTACTGGTCATCGGCTGTGGACCGGTCATCGGCTGTGGACCGGTCATCGGCTGTGCCGGGCCCGGCGTCGAAAACGGCGTCGTCGGCGTCCGCGGCGTCGCCGAAGCTGTCGTGATCGAAAAGGTCGTCCAGGTCATCGTCGCCGTCGGCGCCCGCCGAGGTCTGCGGCCAACCGGGGGTGCCTTCGGGCATCCGCAGGACGCGCAGCCCGTCGCCCTGGGCGTCGGCGGGCAGTAGCAGGACCCACCCGGCGTGGATGAGGGACGGCTTTGACAACGTTCGGCCGTCCGGTTGGGTGCGGCCCTCGTTCAGATCGAAGATCTCGCGGTACCGCAGCCCATCGCCGAGAAAGCGCTCGGCGATGCCCCAGAGAGTGTCGTGATGACGCCCCTCCGCCGGGCGCACCTCGTACAGCTTCACCACGCGCTCGCCGAGGACCAGGCGGCTGTGCTGGTCCGCGGCCGGACTGATCAGCTCCGGGCGGTCGGCATGCCAGGGCGGCGACAGCTCGTCCTGGCCGGCGACAGGCTCCTGCGCCGGGGGAACCGACCCCGCGAACTCCGCCGTCCGCACCCCGTCCGAGCCGCCGCCGCTGTCCGGGGTGACGCTGTCCAGGCCGACTCCACCCAGGCCGACTCCACCCAGGCCGTCGACGCCGGCATACCGGTCGCCGGGATAGGGAGCGTGCTCATATCCACCGTCGCCCAGGGGCTCGTCAGGAGCCGAGATGCCATCACGCGGCGAGGCTCGATCGGAGGCCCAGGCGGGGCGCGCGCCTGACGGGACGGGCAGAGCGGCCCATCCACGGGGGGCCTGGGCCGGTGGACCCGCGCCGTCGGGCGTGCCCGCGCCGTCGGGTGTATCCGTACGGTTGGGCGTATCCGTGTGGTCGGGGGCGCCGAGGCCGTCTCTGCCGTTCGTGGCGCCGCCCCGCGGGTCGGCGCCGTCCGCGACCCGGGGAGGCGCCAGCTCTGGGCGCGGATCTGGCGCAGGAATCCCTCGCGGCATCTCGGCCGGCCCCGGGCGCTGTCCGCGGGCCGCCTCCTGGCCATAGGTCACCGGAACAACGAAGGCTGTGGTGCCCGAGAGCAGCAACGCGGTGACGACGAGGCGGCGGGCGAGCATCTGCGGGGCGCCGCCGAAGGGAATGCGCGGAGCCAGACCGCTGCCGCGAACCTCCGCGCGCCACTCCGCGACGAGGCAGGCGATGAAGTGCGCCCACGCCGCCCAGAACAGCAGGGAAAGGACCGCCCGGACGACCCCGCCCGCCCCGCCACCGCTCCGGATCGGCGGACCGAGCACCAGCGCGAGAATCACGGGGATGCCGAGGACAGCCACGGCAATCGCCGCGAGCGCGCCCGCTGCCTGCAGCCGCTCTCGCGCGCGATCCTCCGGCGGGACCGTCGGCACTGCCTGCCGGGTCGGCACGGCCTCGCCGCCGGTGGCGCGCCCGCCGCCCGCCGCCCGGCCGCCCGCAGCCCTGGTGACCGGGCCGCGCCGCCGCTTCGCAGCCGGCCGCGGTGTGCCTGGCCGCGGTGCGGATTCCGGCGCGGCCGGCGGAGTCCCCGTGGGGTCAGGCGGATGCGAGGGCGATGGTGCCGAGGGCAACGGTGTGGTCGACATGGTTCGTCCCCGATCAGGCGCAGGGTCGGGCGCACGTGCGTGCCGGGCGAGGGGCGGCGTCGGTCCGCGGGGCACGTCGCGTGGCGCTCATGCTAGGTCGACTGGCGCGGCGACCCGGGGCGAAGTGAGAGTTTTCTGGCCTTCTTGTGACGATTAACCAGATCGCGATCCTGGGTGCCCGGATCGATGGACGCACAGGCCCTCCGGAGCGACGGACGGGAAACGCGGCGCGGCCGTCTCGACTACCAGGCGACGTCCGGGGCTCCCCACGCGGGCGGCGCGCAGTGGGCATCCGGCCTCCTCACGCTGCTGCGCCGAGACGGCGACAGCGGGACGAACCCGGTGTAACCGTACCAGTGCGATCGCGGAGCGGGAACGTAGGGATGACAGATCCGGGATCTCTCACGCACGATGAGCATTCGGTACCCGATCCAACGCTAAATGTCCGGATTCAACCTTGCGCTGAGCAATCTCCGCATCCTGCGGCTGCGGTATTGATCGGCGCGTGTCGAGTACAGGGATGTGGCTTGAGTGGATACGCGGCGGCGAGCCGGCGAGCTCCGGATCGTTTCGCCATCACGATGCCGGAGAGCTGGTTCACGTTGGATCTGAGGTCCGGCACGGCCATGCGTTCGATCGATCCTCTCGTTCACGCCCGTAGTCGCGGCACGCCGATGCTGGCCGGCCGCCGGGCGGTCATGTCCGCAGTGCTGCGCGACGCGGCACGGAGCGCGACGGCAAGCGGCGCGGTCTACTGCGGCGTGATGGTGGAGGCCATCGACGACGCCGGCCTGTCGGCCACTGTGTCGGTCTCCTCTTTCCGTCATGACGCGGGGCCGGGGGAGTCGGTCCCCACGGTGAGTGCGCTCGTGTTGGGGTTACAGGAGGAGCCCCTGCCGTCCTTGTCGGGCACTTGGCGCAAGGTGCAGATCGTGGATCTTCCTGCCGTCGGCCTGGCCGCCCGCGTGCTCGGCGTGCTGGCCTCCGGCGGTGGATTGGACATCGAGCCGACCCTGGTCGCGAGCATGCGCACGCTGATCCCCGTGCCGGGTGCGCCACGCGTGGCCCAGGTTGAATGCCGGAGCCCGAACATCGCGGTGACCAACGCGCTGCACCGCCTGTTCGACGCCGTGACCGCGACGTTCCGCTTCGTTCCCGACGGCCCCGACTTCCGGGCACCCGTCTGACTGGCTGGCGACGACACAGATCGGCGGAGGCGTGGCCAGATTCCGGTGCCTCCAGGGCCGCCGTCCGTGGCGCGGGAGCGCCGGTCCGGGAGGGAACGGTCCAGAAGGATGCAAAGCGTGACCGTCAGCTTATGGTGCGAGTCCCTGAACTGGCGAGGTCCCTGAACCGGCCGGCCTGGCATCGGTCATCCGGCGCTCTGGATCTCGTTCTGGATCTCGGCAAGCCGGGTGCGTAGCTGGTCGAGTCGGGCGTGCAGCTCGGTGAGCGTGCGTTCGTAGCCGGGCCAGACGGTCGTCCGGAACTCGGTCGCGCCGCGCCCGTCCCAGCTCTCCGGGTCGGTGAGGGTTCTCGCGGTGGACCGCAGTTCGTCGAAGTGGGTGAGCAGCGGTCCGTTCACGATCGAGGCGAGGTCCGAGATCGCGGCCAGGGCCTGCGGGGTGCTGCGAACGGTGACGTCGGACGACGGGGTCACGGTGTCCTCCAGGGGGATTTCGGTCGACAGGCGAACGGCGGCCGAGGGTGACGCGGGTCCGGGAACGGTGATCAGCTTCCCGCTGCGGCGGTCCGCCTGTTGATCTCGGTGATGCCGCGGGCCAGCTCGGTGAGGTTGGCGTGCAGGTCCGTGAGCGCGTGCTGCACCTCCGGCCAGATCTGCGCGCGGAAGACCTGGGCCTTCGGGCCCTCCCAGTTGCGCGGGTCAGCGAGGGTGTTGCCGTGGTCGATGAGGTTCACCGCCGTCGTCTGCAGGCCGGGCAGTAGCTGACTCATCCGGGCGGCGGCCTGCAGGGCCGCCGGCGTCGTGACAGTTCTCATGCGATTCCCTTTCTCATGCGATTCCCTTAGCGCTGTGTCGCGGCTGGAGCGGATGTCGAGGGTGGGGCTGGTGTCGGGGGTGGAGCAGGACGGGAACGGTGGCTGGTGGGCAGGCGACCTGGACGGGCAGCGGGATTCCACGCCGGATGAGCACTCCCCGACCCGCCGGCACGGGGCCGGGGCTCGTCCGGGGGAGCCGGACGCCGAGGAGCTCTCCGTCGCCCGGCCGTCTCGGGGCGAGGAGCAGCCCGTGCCCCTCACGACGGACGTCGACGACGACGCCGCGGTACTGCAGCACCAGCTCCTCCGTCGAGCCGGCGATGACGAGCGCGCCCCCGGTGCCGCGCGCCTGCTGCCAGAAGCTCGCCAGCTCGGTGGCCGCGTGCTCGCCGATCAGCTCGGCGTCGTCGACGAGGACGACCGGCGGCCGTCTCCCCGGCGTGACGGCCCAGGGCGCGGTCACGCCGCCGAGGTGGGCAGTCCCGGGAGGTAGGACCGGCCGGCCCGGGCCGCTCACGCTGCCGGCTTCGGCAAGGTGGCCCAGAACGGAATCCACCACGGCCAGAACACCCGGATGGCCCGCAAGCGCGCGTAGCGCTGAGGGACGCGGTGTCACCGCGACGACGTAGGCACCACCGGCCAGCAGTGACAGTGCGATGGTGAGCAGTGCCGAGCTGCGTCCCGAGCGCGGCGGCCCGCCCACGACGAAGCCGGGCTCCTCGTCAAGGTCAAGGTCGACGATGTCCAGTTCGTCCCCGCCGAGTCCGAGAGCGGCCCGCAGCCGGGGCGCGGGTGAGCGGCGGGGGGCGGTGGCGGGCCGGCGAGCCTGGGCGGTCGCCATCCGGGCGCTGGTGACGCACTCCGGGAGCGCTTCGACGCGGAAGGGGCGGTTGCCGCCCCGATCCGGTCCGATCGCGTCGGCGCCGGTCCGCAACCGTGCACCTACGGCTCGTAATGCCGCCACCTGCGCCCGGCCGGCCGCTTCCGCGGCGAGCACGGCGACCTGGATCTCGACGGGAGTCGGAAATCGGCCTCCGACCGCGACTCCCCGCCCGGGAGACAGCCGCTCGGGCATGTCCGCGACGGAGATGCCGGCCAGCGCGTAGTCGCCGGGATCGGCCAGCCGCAGGATCAGCCGCTCGTCGATGAGGGAGGCCAGCCGGCCGGTCAGCCCGCGCCGGTCCGTGGAGAGGATCACCCGCAGCCCGGCCGCCGGGCCCTCCCGCAGCAGCCGGAGGAGGCACTCGACGAGGTCCCCACCGTCGGCGTCCTCGGACGCGGCGAGCAGAGCCTCGAAGCCGTCGACGAGGAGCACGAGGTAGGGCGGGCGGACCGCGGCACTGCCTTCGGCCAGGGTGACACTGCGCCGTGCCTCCCGCAGATCCGCCACCCCGTCCGCGGCGAGTCGCCGGCGGCGTTGCTCGACGGCGACGGTCAGCCGGGCGAGCATCCGTCCGACCCGCTCGGGATCATCCCGCCCGACGAGTGCGCCGGTGTGCGGCAGGCTGGTCAGGGCGGCCAGCGCGCCGCCGCCGTAGTCCAGCCCGTAGATGTGGACGTCGTGCGGGGACATCGCGCCGGCGATCGCGCCCGCGGCGGTCCGCAGGACCGTGGAACGACCCGACCGTGGCGCGCCGACGACCATCAGGTGGCCGCCGTCCTCCAGGTCCAACGCAAAGGGCTGTTGCAACTGGCGGTCACAGCGGTCGGACAGGCCGATGGCGACCGGGGTGAGCGCCGTGTCGGGAAGGTGGGGCCCGCCCCGGCGGGGCCCGGGACGGCGCCCCGGCGGACCCACCGGGTGCGTGTCCAGCTCGTCGGAGCCGGTGACGGCCGGTAGGGCGGAGAGGTCGATGCGCTCTGGCAACGGTGGAAGCCAGGGACTCGGCTGGGCGGGGATCCCCATGGCCGCGGCGGCCTCGCGGACCGCCCGCACCAGAACGGTCAGCTCGGTGTCGCCGGGTGCGATATCTCGCGACGCGGCGCCGGGATGTGGCCGGCCCGGTCCCGACTCCGGGGCGTCCGGCCAGGGCCACGCCAGCAGGCTCACGCGCGGCGCGACCTCGCCGATGTCGTCACCCTCCGCGTGGGCCGGGCCGCCCACCCAGGCGGTCTGCACGGTCGTGACCCGCTCGGGCCCGGTGCGCACCACTGCCCGGCCGGGGGTGGCGGCGACGATCGCGGCGGCGTCCGGACACCCGACGACGTCCTCACTTTCGGCCACATCGGTCACTCGCAGCGCGATGCGCAGGTTCGTGTTCGCCCGGATCTCGGGGGAGACGACGCCGCTCGGACGCTGGGTGGCCAGGAGCAGGTGAATACCGAGGGAGCGCCCGCGCTGGGCGAGGCTGACCAGGCCGGTCACGAAGTCGGGTAGCTCCCGGGCGAGGGTGGCGAACTCGTCGACGACGAGTACCAGCCGGGGCGGGACCGTCAGCTCGCCCGGACCTGTACTCGGCGCCGCACGACGCAGGGCATCGAGATCCTTGGCGCCGAACCGGGCGAGGAGCGCCTCCCGTCGGTGCAGCTCGGCGGACAAGGAGATCAGGGCCCGGCGTACCAGGTGCGGGTCGAGATCCGTGACGAGACCCACAGTGTGCGGCAGGGCGGCGCATTCGGCGAACGCGCTGCCCCCCTTGTAGTCGACGAGCACGAATACCAGCTCGTCCGGCCGGTAGGTCACGGCATGTGCAGCGATGATCGTCTGCAGCAGCTCCGACTTGCCCGATCCGGTCGTGCCCGCGATCAGCCCGTGTGGGCCGTCGCGAGGAAGATCGATAGTGAACGTCCCGCCGCCGGCGACTCCCACCGGGACGGGACGGCTTGTCTGCGGGGTCCCCGAACCCGGGGCGAATGACCATGCCCGCCGGATCGCCGATGCGGCCTGCCGGCCCCCGCCGGTGATGTCCGACAGCCTCACGGCCACGGGGAGATCGGCGTCGTCATCCGCCGCCAGGCGAAGCGGCGCGAGTGCCCGCGCCACCGACTCGTACCAGCGAGCCGCTCCGGACGGCGCGTCGCCGCCGTCCCCGGCCGGACCGACGAGGTCGGGGTGGACGTGTCTGATCACCCCCGCCTGATCCCGATGCACCGTGAGACAGCCGCCATCGGGTGCGACGACGGCCCGGCATTCGGCCGGGAGATCCCGGACGTCGGACTCCAGGCAGATCGCGTGGATGCCCACGGCCGGGCCTGCGCGCAGCACCGGGATCAGGCCGGGAACGGATCGCAGCGAGCGTGCACCGTCCAGTACGAGCAGGATGTCGGGGCCGGCGGGGCGGCGGTCGGACGGCAGACTCTGGCGGCGTTGCATCAGGGACCGGAGTTCGGCGACGCGGGCGACCCGGCCCGCCGCGTCCCCCGCGAACCATGCCGCCGCGTCGGCGGCAGCGGAACGGCAGTGCGGCAACCAGCGAAGCCAGCGCCACCTGGCGGCGCGGCCGGCATCGGCGGCCAGCACGCAGATCGCCAGCTCCTCGGGGCTGTGCAGAACGGCGGCCTGGGCGAGGAGCCAACAGCCGAGTTCCTGGGACCGGGCGCCCGCGACCCCGACGACGCCGTCCTCGCTCAGGGCGACCACGGCGGGCAGATCCGCGCGCATCGGGTCGGCCGGGTGGTCGGCGCGGGTGATCATGACCGCGCTCGGCTGGTTCGCGATTCCGACGCGCAGCCGCAGGTAGTCGGCGTCGCCTCGGCGGCGCCGCCAGAGCCCGGAGTCCCGCTGCCAGGCCGTGGCGAACAGGCTTGCCGGGTCGGGCTGGTCAGCGTGGCGCTCGGCACACTCCGTCTCGAGCGCCGCCTGCGCCGCGTGTTCCACCTCGTCACGCAGCCGTCGATGGCGCGCGGTGGCCTCGCGGAACTCGCGGCGGTCCCGCCGACGCCCGCTCGCCATGGACAGGGCCAGATTCAGCGGTCCGAGGACGGCGAACAGCAGGACGTAGACCGTCCGCAGCACCGCGGCCATGCCCAGGGCGGCGAGCAGGGGGAGGAGCGTGGCCAGCACGGGGACGGGCGTTCGGCGAGGCTCCTCGGGCGCCGCAGGCAGAGCGAAGGCGGCCGCCCGCTGGGGTGGGCGCAGCCGAGGCGGCCGGTTGACGTCGAGCCTTCCCGTAACGGCGGTGGNGGGNAGCGCCNGGGGGGCAACCGCCGCAGGACGCAGGAGCCGCAACGCCGTGCTGGGAGTGTGCACGGAGGCGAGGATCGAGCCGTCGCCCTTCACTCGGTCCCACCCGACGATCCTTGCGCCGGGGCCGGGAGTGACCGAACAGCTTCCATCGGCGGCGACCCGCACCGTCAGCACAGGTTCATCGGTGGTGGCAGGGCCGGCAAGCAGGATGGCGCTGCCGGGAGCCGAACCGATGGTGTGCTCGCCGACCGGCAGCGGATGGATGACGCCGGCGCCGGGACCAGCAGTGATCATCAGCTGGACCATGCCCGCGCCAGTGGCCCGCCGGGCCGGCGGCGCGTCGAGGATCACGACCGCGCCCTCGGTCAACGGCGAGCGGGCGAGCGGCAGACTCGGGTTGAGCGGGCGGCCACGGCCGGCGAGGGTCAGCGAGGGGCTGGCCCTCGCCGAGGCACGGCCCGGGTGGGGCGGCCGGACGACGGTCGCCAGCGCGTCGGCCACGACGCCGAGCGGAGTTTCGGCACCGGCGCGCAGAAGCACGTCGACGTTCTTTCCGGTGCGGAAATCGCGAATGGTGAATGCGAGCTGCATGGGCCGAAGATACGACCCGAAACGCCCCCCGTCGACATCGGACGACGCTGCGTATACGAATTTGGCCTTGTGGTCGTCAACCTATACTTTCGACGACCGGAAAGCCGAATTACTGACCGGAGCGGGATCGGCGGTCGTGGCCGGCCCGTAGCCTGGAGCGGGCGCGGGTCACTTCCGCTCCGGCTCGTGCGACCAGAACGTCCCCGTCCTCGGTCGGGGCGCCGGCGGCCCCCCGATTTCCCGGCTGGCGTCCCTGTTCGCGCTGCTCAGGATGGTTGTCGCCGGAGTGGGGCGGAGCTGCGCCCACCAGGGCGACCCCCACGCTTACCGACAGCCGGATTCGGTGGCCGTGCACGTCGAGCGGTTCGTCGAGGGCCGCCACCAGCCGCTCGGCGAGGTCGGCGACATCCGGCGCGGCCCCGGAGCCGGCGAGCACGACGAACTCGTCGCCATCCCATCGCCCGAGGACGTCGGCGGCGCCGAGTACGCTCGAAAAGCGGCGGGCGACGGCACGTAGGGCGGCATCACCGGTCGGATAACCGAAGGAGTTGTTGATTCGACGAAATGCGTCCAGATCCAGGAAAAGAACGGCGGTCCCGGCCCGTTCCGGGGAAGGAGGCGTCAGTGCGGATGAGGCCGCGCTTCCGGCCCGTGCTCTGGTGGCGTCCGACGCGCCGGATCCGCTGGGGGTGAGTCTGGCCGCGAGCAGGGCTCGCAGTGCTGTCCGGTTCGCCAGACCGGTGATCGGATCCGTTGTGGCCTGACGGCGGAGGTCCTCTTCGCGATGGCGCCGTTCGGTCACGTCCTCGACGACGACGATCAGCCCGTCGCCGCGGATGAGGGCGCTCAGACGGACGTCAAGCCAGCGGTGACCGCGCGGCGCTGGCTGCGGCAGCTCGATGCGGGCCCAGGTCCGCCGTCGGTCGATCAACTGCCGCGAGAGAAACGCCAGGGTCCGGACCGGCGTGACCGGATCGAACGCGGTGAGGTCGACCGGGCCGGCGGGCGAGGAGCGGGCCTGGTCCACAGAGGTGCCCGCCGCCCGCGCCGCAGCCTCGGCCGCGTGGTCGCAGGCCGCCAGCCAGCTCATGCCGGGCCGCACGGGGAGCAGGGCCACCCCGGTCGCGGCGCTGCGGCGCCATGCCTCGTTCAGGCGGGCCACCGTGCCGTCCGGGCCGAGTACCGCAACGGGCGAGGGGAGGGAGTCGAACACGGCCGCCGCGATGTCATCGGTGGGCACGGAGTTGGAATCCTTCCGGCTGCCGCACCGTGGTGTCGGTTGGGCGCGGGACGCGTCCTCGACCCGCACGGCGCGGGTGATGTGCCGTGGGACCGCCCCGGGCGGGTGTGTCTCCCGCGCCGAGCAGGGCTGCCGCGGCGGTGCCTTTCCGATCCTCGGGCGGCTACCGACGGGTGGATTCCGTTTTGTCGAACGGTGTGCAGTGAAAGGTGGTGGCGAGAGCAGTGGATGCGTGGGGGTAGTGAATTCCCTGGTGGGCTGGCGCCGCCCGTCGCTCGATGCAGGCTCGAGGGAAACTGGGTGCGGGCTCGGCGCGGCGGGATGGTGGCCGGCGTCGCAGCCACCATCCCGTCCTGCACCGGGCCGGTCAGATCCTGGTAAGCAGGTCCTGCATGCTGACGATCTCGGCCGCCTGAGCGCGTTGAATGTCCTCGGCAAGGTGTTTCGCCGGCGTATGGCGGCCGTCACGGATCTCGGCCTTCGCCATGGCGACGGCGCCCTGGTGATGCTCGATCATCATGGCGAGAAACATCTCGTCGAAGGCCGGTCCGGTCGCGTTCCTCAGGGCGGTCATGTCCGCGCTGGACATCATTCCTTCCATGGCGGCGTCCGGCGCCTCGGTCTGCATCCCGTGATCGCCCATGCCGTCATCGCCCATGCCAGTGCCGGCCGTGCCGTGGTCACCGGTGCCGTGGTCACTCGTGCCGTGGCCGGAGACGCCCGCGTCGGCCGGGGGAGCGGTGGGCTGCCCCCATTCGGTGAGCCAATCCGCCATGGTCGCGATCTCCGGTGCCTGCGCGGCCCGGATCTGCTGCGCGAGGGATCTGACCTGCGGGTTCTGTGTGTGGGACGGGGCCAGCTCGGCCATCTCGATGGCCTGCCGGTGATGGGGGATCATCTTCTGGGCGAAGGTGATGTCGGCCGCGTTGTGGCTGCCGGTCGCCGCTGTCGTCGTGGTCGTTGCCGTGCTGGTAGGTGCGCCGGTGCTGCTCCCGCTGCCGCAGGCGCCGACGGTGACCACGGCGAGAAGCGCCGGGATGAGCAGGATGAGTCGTCTCATGCTGAAGTTCCTCGTCGTCCAGATGCGTGCGGACTCCGGATGCGTGCGCAGCCGAATACCGGTCCGCCGGGCGGGAGTCGTCGAGAACCCACGTCGGCGGAACGGTCGGTCTACACGCGCAGCACGCAGAGGCGGGCGAGTGAGGGCGCGCGGGGGCGAGGTAGTCCCCCAGGTGGTGACCGCTCGGGGCGGAAGAGCGCCGGGCGCGAGTGGGCTCGTGCGCCGACGGCCGTCCGGACGGCGCGGGNGAGCAACAGGGCGACGAGCAGGATGCCTGTCACGCGAAGGAACGCCAGGCACAGCTCGCCGACGTGCCCACCGTGATGACCAGCGGTCGGGTCCGGCGTCAGGATCGCGGACGCGCCCTCGAGGCTGCCCGGGTGGCCGGGGGTGGACTGCTGGCGTGGTGCCCCGTCGTGCGGCGTCCCGTCGTGCGGCGCGCCCGGCCGGCTCCTGGCCGCGACCAGCAGCCCGTCAGAGCCGCAGAGTCCGCCCGGGTGGCCGTGACGGCCGTGATGGCCGGCATGCGCGGACAGGCCGCCGTGCATGAGCAGAATGCCGAGGAGCATGGGCACGAGGAGCACCAGATACGGCCCCCGAGCGGAGATCTGTCCGCGGGTCCCGACACTCACCGCGCCATGATGCCTGAGGGGGCGTGCGGCGACGGGATCCGACGCCACCTCCGATCCGCGCCCCCGTGATGGTCCGAGGGTCCGGCCTGGTCATCGGCACCGAGCGTGCCGGCCGGCCAAATGATCGACGTGGTGGGATGCGTCACGAGATCAGTCGCCACTCGCCGGTGCATAGGGGGACGGGACCCGAGGACGCCAGGTCCGCGGGCCCCGCCATCAGTCCGGCTACCGGCGCCGCGGCCGGCGGGCGGCCGCCTGGCCGGCGTGCGGCCATGGCCCGTCGGCCTGCGTGGCACCGCAGGCTGCCGTCAAGGGGATGAAGTTTCCGTCTCGGGATGCAGCCGCCGTCAACCGGATGACATCGTCAGGCCGCGACCCAGCGCCAGCCGTTGTCGTCCGCGCAGACGATTGCCCTGCCGTCACCCGCGACCCCCTGCACGCCATGGTCGACATTGCGGCAGATCTGGCCGGGCTTGTAGCAGTTTCCGCTGGCGGCCAGTGGGTGACAGGCGGGAGCAGCCGCGGCCGGCGGGGCAGCTGCGGCGGGTGGCGCTGCTGCCGGTTGATGGTTGGCCGGCGGCTGTGCGGCCGGTGCTTGTGCTGTTGGTGGTTGCGCGGCTGGTGGTTGCGCGGCTGGTGGCGCTGCCGCACGGGTCGCGGGCGGTGGGGCCGGGAGCTGGGTGGGGCCTGAGGCGGTGACCCTACGTGTGCTGGGCGCGGCGTGCTCCACCGAAGCCGCTGTCGCCCGAGGCGCCGGAATAGCCGTCGTCGAGGCCGGAATAGCCGTCGTCGAGGGAGGCATCGCCAACACCGGTGCCGCGGATGACGTCGGGACTGCCGACGGCGTCGCTGTCGGTGTGGCGATCGTCAGCGACGCCGGCCGCATCGACGCGGTCTGCTTCTTGGGCGGATCCGAGGTCGCACCGATGATGATGAACAAGGCGAGCAGGACGGTGACCGCCCCGCTGGTCTTGGGATGGCGCCGGCACCAAAGCCAGGCGCGCCGAAAAAAGACCACCGTTCCCCCCGAATGTGGCTCCCAGTCAAACCGGGGTGGGACGTTACGCTCTTCCCTGAAGGAAGTAGAAGAAAAGGCGCACCGGATCCCCTCGCGAGGGAAAATTTGGTGTGTCCATTGAGATGGGAGGCAGGCTGTTGTGCCGTGCGGCGCTCACTCTTCGTGCGGTGACTCCGTCCGGCCCCACGACGCCGGGCGTGTAATCCAGGTCGGCAACCGCGTCGATCTGTCCCGCGGGCGGCGTCTACCTGTTCCTGCGACAGCGCGCCCACGTGGGTGAGGTCGGTTCGACTGAGCCGGGTGTTGGTGAGGTCTGCCTCGTCGAGCCAGGCGCCGCTCAGATTCGCGTCGCGCAGCCGGGCGTCGGAAAGGTCCGCCCCGCTCAGTACGGCGCCGGTGAGGTCCGCCTTGCTGAGCATGGCACCGGCGAGGTGGGCGCCGGCAAGGCTGAGGTTGGCCAGGCTGGCGGGTCCGCTGAGCTCAGCGCCGTTGAGGTCGGAGCGTGGACGGAACAGGTGACCCGTGCAGGTCCAGGTTCCCACGATCGTGGTTGTGACGGCGAGCGGTCCGCGAATCCACATGCCCGGCGAAGTCCCGGGCGTCGTGCAGCCTGGCCGCGGCGGGCCGGCTGACGGATGCCGATGACGGATGCCGATGCAGCTGGCGCAGGTTGGCGCGGCATGAGTCCGGCCCGATCACCGTGGCCCGTGTCCATCCGACCAGGGTGGCGCTCCATCGATACTCGAGAGGTATCGCCGGTGTACCCGGACAGTGTTGGTCCATGGCCGGGGCAAGGGCACGATCGAGGCATGAACGAACTGACCTGGTCCGCGGACGCCTTGGAGCGGATCGACGCGGCCCGCGAACTGGAGATCGCGGTCAGGCGCGCCGACGGGGCCCTGCGACAGCCGCTGCCGATCTGGGTCGTCCGCGTCGGTGACCAGGTGTACGTGCGGACCTGGTACCGGCGCGACACCGGCTGGTTCGGTCACGCCCTCGCCTCACGCCGGGCCCGCATCCACGTCCCCGGCCTCGACGCCGACGTTACCGTCGAGGACGTCGGTGAAGGCACCGCCCAGCAGCGCGCGGACATCGACGCCGCCTACCGCACCAAGTACGGCGACGCGGGCGCCGAATCCATGGTCACGGACTCCGCCGCGATCACGACCCTGCGGCTCGGTCCCGCGTAGGAGGCCCGGCGAGCAGGAGCGACAGGCCGGCCCAGGATCGCCACCCAACGCCCGCTGCCGCCGAGAAGGGCACACGGCTCCTGGAAATTCTGGCCAGCCTGCCGGTCGGACCCGACGCGCCTGGGCTGCCTGCTGCTGACCGGGTCTACCCCCGGCTTCACCAGCCACCGTGGAGCCGCGTCGCGCGGCGAAGCGGCTCCTCATCGGAAGGAGTTCTCGACGAGGAGGTAAGGACAATCAAGAAGGCTGATCTGATCTGGTCAGCGGGCCAGCCTGAGAGGCTGGCCGCGCGGACGAGGGGCGGAGGCTCCGGGATTTGAACCCGGGCAGGAGCCGAGCGGGGACAGTCGGGGATAGCCGAAATCCCTTATGCCGCAGCGCCTTTCGGAACGCCGATGATCGCTGACAGTCGGCCGGAAACGGAAGTTTCGCCGCGCGGCGCGGGCACCACGCGGGCACCAGCGCCGTGAGCCGGGCAGGGTTCCGTGCCTGGTCCGTTCTTCTTGGCAGCGGCCGCCGCCCGCCGGTCTGACGCGCCGGCCGCCTGGTGCCGCAGCCGGCCCCGGGCTGTCTCTTTTTTTCGCCGGCTCGTATAGACGTCCCTCTCTTCCCGCCCGGTGCGTACCCCCGCCTACAACCGTCCTGACCTGCGGAAACGGGGGGTACGCGGGAGTGCGTACCCCCTGGGCGGTGAGCGGGCGGCCGGCACTGTCGTGGGGCGTCCGGTGTAGTGATCGGACCGGCGAGGATGGCACCCGTGGGGCTTGCCGGTGCTGGTGTAGCCCACAGTGGGCGGATGCCCGTCTCACCCGGCTCAGCCGGCTCACGGGCTGGCGAGGATGGTGCGGCGGGCCCCTGCTGGGGCATCCCCGAAAGACCCGGAACCCGCAGGTCGGACCGCCCTAAGCGTCGTTTACCCCGCTGCCCGCCGGCTTGGGTCGCAGGTCGGTCCGCTTGCCCTGGCCGGGCCTGCCGGTGAGCCACTGGTCGATGGTGGACTGCCGCCAGCGGGGCCGGTCGGGGACGGTGGTGTCGTCGGGTTCGGGGAGTAGGCCGCGGTGGCGGTAGTTCCGGACGGTCTGCGCCTTCATGGCCTGCCCGCGGCTGGTGGCGTGGTCGGCGATCTGGGCGTAGCCGAGTAGGGGGTCATCACTCATAGAACGTGAGTATGCCGCATCCCCAAGTTGTTGGACTGTTGGGCGGAAACGGAAGACTTAGGGTTACAGCAACCCTAAGTTAGGTGGTGTCGGAACACCGGACGCCAGGGGGCCAAGATGACCATCACCGCAGACACCGCCACCAGCATCACCACCGTCGCCCCGGTCCCCCCGACCGTCTCCGACCACACCATCTCCGTCGCCACCGCAGCCGCCGAACTGGCCGTCAAGGAAGACACCGTCCGCCGGTACGCCCGCGCAGGCCGCCTGGTCCCACTCGCCGGCGGCATCAGCGCCAACTCGGTCGCCACCTACGCTGCGGCCCGCACCGTGAACATCACCCGCACCCGCTTCAAGCCCGCCCACACCTACCAGCCGGCAACCCCGATCGAAGCGGCGTGCGTCGCCTACAACGCCGGCGTCGAGGCGCGGCGGGCAGCCGACCGGACACTCCGCCCGGCGCAGAAGACGCTGAAGGCTGTTGGCCCCGGCGAGTACGGCCCGTGGGCGGTTGAGATGGTGCCGTCCGGCCGGGAGACCGTGGACCTTGACGCGGTCACCCGCATCTTGACCGGCCTCGGCATGGACGTGCCGATGAAGGCGGTCGCGGACACGCTCCGGGTGACCTGGACCGGCTGACCTGCGGGCCGCTGTTGACCTTCGCGGCGCCGCGAAGGTCAACCCGTCAACAGTTCTGGTCAACATGACCATATGGCGGTGGCGGCAAAGCGAAGGGCCCGCGGACGTGATGTCCGCGGGCCCTTGCCCATCTGACGTCCGACCGGCAGCCGGCCGGGTGTCGCCTGCGGCGGGTCGGTTAGGACCAGCGGCCGACCTGGAACGGGACGGCGTCCGGGTACGTCCCGCAACGGTCGATCCAAATCTCGCCGTTGGCCTTGACGATGACCTCGTGCGGCTGGAGCCGGTCGGCCTGGTAGTCCTGGCAGACCTGGGCTGCGATCCGCTGCCTTCTCGCGGGATCGACGGCGTCCGCCTTGGCGGCGGGCTTCTTCGGTGCGGTGGGCGCCGGCGCCGGGTGCACAACCGTCGGGGACGCGGCCGCCTTCCTTCCCCTGCGGGCGGCGGGAGCCGTCGGTGCGGCGGTGGTCGCGGCCTTCTTCTTCCGCGTGGCGGGAGCCGGCGGGGCGGCGGCGGCGGGCTTCCTGCGCGCGGTGGGGGCGGCGGCGGTGGTCTTCTTTCCTTTCTTGGCTGGGGGTGCCGGCTGGTCGGGGCATCCGTCGGTTTCGGGCTGGTTCAGGGGGGCCGCCGCCTACTTGCGGCGGCGTACCAACTCGCTGTCGATGACCTCGATCGCCATCTCGTTGACAGCCACGGCGTCATCGCTGATCTTGCCTGCGTCAAGGGCGGCGGCGATCTCACCCTTGATGCGACTCAGACTCGCCGTCTTGTTCCGCTTCACGCTGTTCTCGAGCTGCTTCTTCGAGGGGAGGGCCATGGGCTTCGTCCTTTCAGGGGGTGGCCGGCGGGTAGCCGTCGGTGCAGACCGCACCGCGGCTGGTGACGGTCAGCGGGCCGCGGGTGCCGCATCGGTCGCAGCCCGGCATCAGCGGCACCCGGGCGGTGGGCTTCTTCCTCGCCGCGGTCGTCTTCTTCGACCGTGGCGCCCTAGTAGACCGTCGCCACTAATGTTTGGGGTATAGGTGGCGGAGTTTGGTGCGGGCGTCGGCGGTGGTGAAGTGCCAGTGGACTTGGCGCTGGTCGGTGTTGACGGCTGTCTGCCAGGCGGCGAGTTCGGTGTTGAGCACGTCGAGGTCGTCGATGCGGCGGTCGAGGCATTGGCGGGTCAGTGCGGCCAGTTCGATCTCGGCGATGTTGAGCCAGGAGCCGTGTTTGGGGGTGTGGTGGATCTCGAGGCGCCCGGCGAGAGCGAACGCGACGGCGGGGTCGAAGGCCTCGTAGAGCGAGGCGATGCCGTGGGTATTGAGGTTGTCCATGACCAGCACCACCCGCTCGGCGTGGGGG
>NZ_JYFN01000058.1:0-10406 GCF_000948395.1 Frankia torreyi
ATGCTGGTCGTCCCCGCACGCGCGGGGATCTTCCCGTCACGGAGGCTGGGTATCGCCACCCGGCTCGGTCGTCCTCGCACGCGCGGGGATCTTCCGGAACGGCCCACGGAGTGACCCGGTCCCGACCCGTCGTCCCCGCCGCGCGGGGATCTTCCGGGCGGGGACATATCCCAGTGGTCGACCTCGGTGTCGTCCCCGCCTGCGCGGGGATCTTCCATGGGTCGTGCTTCACGCCCTCCACCCCGCGTCGTCGTCTCCGCATGCGCGGGGATCTTCCCGTCATCTCCGTGCTCGACACCATCGGCCGGTAATTGTTCCCGCAAGTGCGGGAGTTCTGTATGTCGCAGGTTTCGTGCCTTGTCATTTTTGACTACACGGAAATATATCCTGTGGATGATGGGTCTTGGGGCGTTTTCTGCTTGTCTCTGGAATGCGATTGAGTGGAATCTTTGAGAGGGGTGTGTGTGGAGAGTTTGGCGCTGGGAGTGGTGTGGGGGAAGTCGGCGGAGAAGGGGGGTGGTTCGATGCATCTTCTGCTCGGGCATCTGCTGGATACGGCCGCAGTGGGGGAGCTGGTCTGGGATCGGTATCTGGCGCCGGTGATCCGGGAACGGCTCGACGCGGTCAGCGACGGGCAGGGGCGGGCATTGTTCGCGTTGGTGTGCGGGCTGCATGACGTCGGGAAGGCGACGCCGGCCTTTCAGATGAAGGACGACGGCCTGGCGGCACGGGTCCGAGCGGCGGGTTTCGACTGGAAGAGCGTGAGCCCGCAGCAGGGGCGGCGTTGGCATCATGCGCGCGCCGGTGCGGTCATCCTGCGTGGGTACCTGCCGCAGGTCGGGTGGAGCCGGCAGGCGTGCAACTGGGTGTGGCCGCTGGTTGCGGGTCATCATGGCCGGATTCCTGGCCGGGACAGGCTGGTCAACCCTGGTGTGGCGCATGGCGTCGGCCTCTGGCCGCAGGCCCAGCAGGCGTTCGTCGATCGGGTCGCCGCCGACCTCGGTGTCGATCTGCCAGGTCTGGGGGAGGCGAGGACACCGAGCCGCGGGGACCAGCTCACCCTGTCTGGCCTGATCATCATGGCCGACTGGATCGCGAGCGATCACACGCATTTCGGCGGGCTGTCTGATCCGACGAAAGTGTCGATGGCTGCCGCCAGGGACCGCGCCCGGAAAGCCTGGGAAGAACTGGGACTACGTGGCGGCTGGCGGCGTCCGAACCTCGTGCCCGTAGACCAGCACGATCTCGTCCGGCACCGGTTCGGTAAAGCGGCTCGCGCCGCGCAGTCTGCGGCGGTGGAACTGGCCCGGGACATGCCGGGCGCGGGGTTGCTGATTCTTGAGGCGCCGATGGGTGAGGGCAAGACGGAGGCCGCGTTCGCCGCCGCGGAGGTACTGGCCGCGAAGGTCGGCGCGGACGGCGTCTATGTCGGAATGCCGACGCAGGCGACCAGCGACCCGATGTTCAGTCGAGTGCGTGCCTGGCTCGCCGCGGTCGACGTCGAGGTGCCGATCGGTCTGCTGCACGGCCGGGCGCGTTTCAATCCAGAATGGGCGGCCCTGCGCAGTCAGATCAGCTTCGCCGGGGTGCACGACGACCTCGACGACTTCGGCATGACCGATGACTACGGCATGGGCGACGCATTCGGTCTGGGCGACGAGTTCGGCGTGGACGGCGAGGGCCGGGCGGGCGCCGCGGCGCGATCCGAGGCGCCGCCGGCCGGTCCGGCGGCGGCCGCTGACTGGTTCCTCGGTGCCAAGCGGGGTCTG
Organism: Frankia torreyi; assembly: GCF_000948395.1. Lineage (GTDB taxonomy): Bacteria > Actinomycetota > Actinomycetes > Frankiales > Frankiaceae > Frankia > Frankia torreyi. The sequence goes on from NZ_JYFN01000058.1 coordinate 1,770, forward strand.
CTCGCCCCGGTCACGGTCGGCACGGTCGACCAGCTCCTGCACGCCGCGACCCGCACGAAGCACGTCATGCTGCGCCACGCCGGCCTCGCCGGGCGGGTCGTCATCCTCGACGAGGTGCACGCCTACGACGTGTACATGGCGCAGTTCCTGTTCGAGGCGCTGCGCTGGCTGGCCGACTCCGGCGTGCCGGTGATCGTCTTGTCGGCGACGCTGCCCCCGGCGTTGCGCGAGCAGCTCGCCCGCGCCTACCTGCAGGGTGCTCTGCAGTGCCGCGACGTCGACCTCGCCGCGCTGCCCACGCCCGACGGCTACCCGAGCACAACCGCGGTCTTCACCCGCGGCGGCGAGCCGGATTTCGCCGGCGTGTCCGCTCAGCCGTGGCGCCCGTCGACGCCGGTCAACGTGCGGATCCTCGACGAGGACGACGCGTTCGACCCGCGGACGGTCGCCGCGGCGGTGACCCGCGCCGTCGGTGACGGCGGCTGCGCCCTCGTCGTCTGCAACACCGTCCGGCGCGCCCAGGACGTCTATGCCGAGCTCGCGGCCGCGTTCGGCGCGGACGTCGTCCTGCTGCACTCCCGGTTCACCGCCGCCGAACGGGCCCACCGCACCGCCGAGGTCGTCGACCGGCTCGGCCCGCCCGGCCGGACGGGCGCCGCCGCCCGGCCCCGGCGGCTGGTCGTGGTGGCCACCCAGGTGGCCGAGCAGTCGTTCGACGTCGACGTGGACGTCCTGATCACCGATCTCGCGCCCGTCGACCTGCTGCTGCAACGCGTCGGCCGGCTGCACCGGCACGAACGCCCATCGTCCGATCGGCCGGCGAACCTGCGCGGGCCGGAGGTGATCGTCAGCGGGCTGCGGCTCACCGGCGAGGACGTCCCGCGCTATCCCGGGGGGAGCCGGGCCGTCTACGGGGATCACCTGCTCCTGCGGGCCGCGGCCCTCGTCGCCGACGCGGCCAAGGGCCCCGGTTGGTCGATCCCGGAACACGTTCCCGGACTCGTCGCCACCGGCTACGGCGATGCGCCCCTCGGACCGCCTGGCTGGGCGGACGCGCTCGCCGCGGCGCGGACGGCGTGGGAGGGCGACGAGGCCCGCCGCCGGGTGAACGCCTCGGCGTTCCTGCTCGCCGGAGAGGACCGGCTGGGCCTGCCCACGCTCGCGGGTCTGCACGACAACGGGACCGCCGCGCTCGAGACCGAGGAGCGGGTCGCCGCGGTCGTGCGGGACGGCGAGGAGTCGATCGAGGTCGTTCTCGTCCGCCGCGCACCAGCCGGCGGCTACCTGACTCTGTCCGGCCGACGGCTCGGCCCGAGCGGCGAGGTCGCCGTCTCCGACGACGCGGTGCTGGAGGAGGTCGTCGGCTCGGTGATCCGGCTGCCCGCCGTCCCGGAGCTCACGGCCGCGGCTCGCGCCACGCTTACCCCGCTGCCGGGCTGGGGCGGCGACCCCTGGCTGCGCCGCACCCGCGCCCTCATCCTCGACGACCAGCACGCCGCCACCCTCGGCGGCCGCGATCTACGCTACGACAACAACCTCGGCCTCGTAGTCTCGGCTGGCAACCGGTGATTGGTGTTCGGGATCCGTCGCTGGGCAGGTGGCTCGGACTGCAAGTTGAGTCACCCGCCCAGACGACGTCAGCAGTTGACGGGAACCCCGCGGGTGCGGGGACGACGCCAGGTCGGCGGACGCCCAAGGGCAACCCCAGCGTGGCTGGGCGTCTCCACTGTAGCGGCCTCCCCAGCTTGCAGAGTCCGCTGATGCCCAGTTAGGTCAATCTGCTAGGTTGTTGCTGGCGATCGATGATGTTCCGCAACGTGACCCTTTGCGTCAGGTGCGACTTCAGGCGCGGACCCTACCCCCGACGCTGTGGCTCGCGGGCCCTCCGCTTCTTGGACTCGACGGCGCCGCCTGGTGGGTGGCGTTGGCGGCGACGGCGGTGCTCGGAATACTCGCTGCTATCGTCCCTCAGCGATCCGAGGATCGTACTGAGCTCTGGAAGGAGTTTTACCGCTATCGGGCGCGTCGCCATGCTCGCGGTCGAAGGCGCTCGGCCGCGGGTGGATCCCGCCACTGAGGTTCCTGGATCGGGCACACATACTCGGGTCCGAAAACTGTCGGTGGGCCCTGATACATCTCTGGTGGCGATGCGGTTCGAGGGGCCTGGGACGGACGGGGGAAACAGGTGGATGATTTCAGTCTGATCGATGCTGGGTGGATTCCGGTCGACCGGCGAGGGGTCCGGGTCGAGGTCGGGATCCGGGATGCGCTTGTCCACGCGCAGGAGATTGACGGGCTTGCTCTGGACGATCCGCTGGAGGCCGTGGCGATCCTGCGTCAGGTGCTGCTGCCCGTACTCCTCGAAGCATGTGGTGTGCTGCGTACCGACGACGACTGGGCACAGCGGTGGGACGTCGGCGTGTTTGACGGCGAGCGCATTACCGAATACCTGACGGCGCGTGCCGACCAGTTCAGCCTCTTCTCCACCGAAAGGCCGTTTGCGCAGGTCGCGGGACTGCACACGGCGAAGAACGAGACCCGGCCGGTGTCCTTGCTGGTTCCGCGGCTCGCCGCCGGCAACAGCGTCCCGTTGTTCAGTTCCCGGACCGAGAGCGATCCGCCTCGGCTCTCGCCGGCCGCGGCCGCGCGGGCGCTGCTCGCGGCGCACTGCTGGGACACCGCGGCGATCAAGACGGGCGTGGTGGGCGACCCGCAGGTCAAGGGCGGGAAGACGACCGGCAACCACACCGGGCCGCTCGGTCAGCTCGGCGTCGTCGTCCCCCTGGGCGAGACGCTGTTCCACACGCTGATGCTCAACCTCCCGATCCTGCCCGCCGGCCGACGCCCCGACGACCGGCCGCAGTGGGCCAGCGAGGCACCAGCCGGGCCACGCTGGATGATCCGGCCGCCCCGCGGCCTGCTAGACCTGCTGACCTGGCAGTCCCGGCGGATCCGCCTCATCCCGCAGGAGGACCCGACCGTCCCCGGCGGCATCTCGGTGCGGCAGGTGGTGCTCGCCGCGGGCGATCGGCTCCTGGGTTCGGTGCACCACCTCGAACCGCACACCGCCTGGCGGCAGGTCGACAAGCCCAAGGCCGGCCAGCCGCCGGTGCGCCCGGTGCGCCACCAGTCGGGGCGCGCGGCCTGGCGCGGATTCGAAGCCCTGCTGGCCACCGTGCCCACCCCCGGGGAGAAGGTCTCCGCACCGAAGCTGCTGTCCCAGGCCGCGGGCCTGCGCGAGGACGGCATCCTGCCCGCCGACCTGGCACTGCGGGTGCTCACGGTCGGCGTGCAGTACGGCACCCAGTCGGCGGTGATCGACGAGGTGACCGTCGACGAGATCCCGCTGCCGGTCACCGCGCTGCTGCGCGACTCGGAGGTCCGCCGAGTCGTGCTGGCCGTCGCCGACCAGGCCGAGAGCCTGCGGGTCGCCGCCAACCGGCTCGGCGACACCCTGCGGGAAGCCGCCGGGGCGGGGGAGAAGCTGCCGTGGGACAAGGGGCAGCGGCTCGGCGACATGCTCGTGCACAACTTCACCCCGACCGTGCGCCGGCTGCTGGCCGGGCTCGCGCGACACCCGCAGGACGCCGCGAAGGCCGAGCTGGCGTGGAAGGTCATCGCCCGCCAGGTGATCTGGGAGACGGTCGACCCGTTGCTGTCCACCGCCGGCCCGCGCGCGTTCCTCGGCCCGCACCCCGACGAACTGTTCGGCGCCCGGCTCGCCGTCGCCGAGACCTCTCTGCGCCGCACCCTCAACGACGTCCTCGGCCGGGATGCGGACAACCGGCGCGACCTTGCCGCCGCCTGACGCCACAACCACAAGGAGATCGGATGTCCGAGGCAGCCGGGACATCGCCCGGGACAGCGCCATCCCCCTCCACCGGGACGGCCCCCCGTCGGCACTTCTGGGAACGCGACCACACCGGCGGCCGACCCGATGGCGCCGACCTGGCAGCGCTGCGCCGCGGCGTCGGCCGCGCCCCCGGCGAGGCCCCCCAGATGTGGCGCTGTTACACCACTCTCACCGCCGACGGCAAGATCAGCCCCCGCCTGCAGGCGGAGCACGTCGCGCTCACTCTCTACGCCATCCACCAGCAGTCACTGTCCGTCCCGGCGCACCAGGTCGGCATCGGACTTGGAACGGCGGCCCTGCGCCTGCACGACAGCGGCTCCTTCAGCCCCGACGCGGTCGACCGCCGGTTCAACACCGCCGCCACTGCCACCGGCCTGGATGAGGCCGCCTATCACCTGCGCGGACTCGTTCGGCAGTTCCGCCAGCTCACCATCGGCCTCGACTACACCGCCCTGTGGCACGACCTGATCGATTGGCAGAACCCCAGCAGCATCGGCGAGGTCCGGCGCCGCTGGGGAAGCCAGTACTTCTTCCGCCCGCGCCGCGGCGAGACCGCTGGTGCCGCCGCCGCTGACGCCGGCGCGCCCGGCACGTCCTGACCCGTACGCATCACTGCCCGGTGTCGCGCCCGCGCGCCGGACGCCAACCATCCTGACCCAGCCGAAGGAAACACCAGCCGATGCGCTGCTACATCGATGTCCACATCCTGCAGACCGTCCCGCCGTCCAACCTCAACCGGGACGACGCCGGTACCCCGAAGCAGGCGGTCTACGGCGGGGTCAAGCGTGCCCGGGTCAGCTCACAGGCGTGGAAGCGCGCCACCCGGACAGCGTTCGCCGAACACGTCGATCCCGACCGCCTCGGCACCCGCACCAAGCGGATCTCCGCGCTGCTCGCCGACCGGCTCGCCGCTCGCAGCGGGCTCGACGCCGAGTCCGCCACCCGGATCGCCACCAGCCTGCTCAGCGGTCTGAAGATCAGCGCCGGCAAGAAGGCGGCGGAGACGGCCTACTTGCTGTTCTTCGGCCGTCCCCAGCTTGAGCGGCTCGTCGACCTCGTCGCCGACGACATCCCGCGCCTGGTCGAGCTCGATGACAAGGAGCTGGCCGACGCGGTGAAGGACCTCCCGGTCCTGACGACCCTCGGCAGCGGCCATCCCATCGACGTCGCGCTGTTCGGCCGGATGGTCGCCGACCTCGCGACCCTCAACGTCGACGCCGCCACCCAGGTCGCGCACGCTCTGTCCACCCACGCTGTCGACGTCGAGTTCGACTACTACACCGCCGTCGACGACGAGAACGCCCGCGGCGAGACCGGCGCCGGGATGATCGGCACGGTCGAGTTCCAGTCCGCGACGCTCTACCGGTTCGCCACTGTCGGCCTGCACCAGCTCGCCGAGAACCTGGCCGGCGACGTCGAGGCCACCCTGGAGGCGCTGCGAGTGTTCCTCACGGCGTTCACCACCTCCATGCCGACCGGCCACCAGAACTCCTTCGCCCACCGCACCGTGCCGAACCTGCTCACCGTCGCGGTCCGCGCCGACCAGCCGGTCAACCTCGTCTCCGCCTTCGAGCAGCCTGTGTCGGCCGGTCGGCAGGGCATCCTGGCCGGGTCCGTCGCCCGATTCGGCGCCGAGATGCGCACCGCCACCTCGCTGTGGGGCCTGCGTCCCGAACTCGTCGCCTCCACCTACCGCACGCCCGACAACGTGGCGACCGCTCAGACGCTGACCGAGGTGCTCGGCGCGGCAAGGCCCTTCGACGAGGTGATCAGCACCGTCGTGGACGCTGCCCGCCAGCGGTTGGCGGGCGTCACCCGATGACCGAGTCCCGGGCCGGCCACTGCCTGGCCCTGCGCCTCGCCGCCCCGATGCAGTCCTGGGGCACGCGCAGCATGTTCAATCGCCGCGACACCCAGGCCGAACCGACGAAGAGCGGCATCGTCGGACTGCTCGCGGCCGCGCAGGGCCGCCGCCGCACCGACCCGATCGAGGACCTCCTCGACCTCACTCTCGGGGTCCGCACCGACCAGCCCGGCACCCTGCTGCGCGACTACCACACCGTCAGCGACTACCGCGGCCGCCCGCTGCCCTCGACCGCCGTCAGCGCGAAGGGCGCCCAGAAGCCGACGTCGCCGGCCAAGCACACCCACCTCACCGAGCGGTTCTACCTACAGGACGCGGTGTTCGTCGCTGCCGTCGCCGCGCCCGAACCCGTCCTCGCGACCCTCGCCGACGCGCTACGCAACCCCGCCTACCCGCTCGCCCTCGGCCGCCGCGCCTGCCCACCGACCCAGCCGCTGCTCCTCGCCGCCGACAGCGGTGACGACCTGTGGCCCGGCGACGTTGTCGACGTGCTCGGCCGGGTGCCCTGGCAGGCCGGGCCGCAGCACCGCGACGCCCTCATCCGCAGCCGGCGTCCCCGCCCGGCCGCGGTCGACCTGCCCGTCACCGTCGACGACCCCGCCGGCCCCGATGTCCGCCACGACCTGCCCACCGGCTTCGACCCGCACGAGCGCGGATTCACCAGCCGCCGGATCCGCCAGACCTGGGTCCACCTCCCGCCCCCCTACGACCTGGACGACGCCGACCTCGCCGCCGACGCCGCTGCCCCGCCGCATGATCCCTTCGCGCTCCTCGGATGGTGACCGGGCATGACCTATCTGTCTCGCATCTGGCTGAACCCGCTGCGCACCGGCGCCCAGGCGCTGCTGAACAACCCGCAGCGCCTGCACGCCGCCGTCCTCGGCGGCCTGTCCCGCCAACCCGTCACCGAACGGGTCCTGTGGAGGGTCGAGAACGCTGACGCGACCCGGGGTGGCAGCCGGTCCCACCGCGCCGAGGTCCTCGTCCTCACCGAGTCCACCCCGTCATGGGAGCACCTCGTCGAACAGGCCGGCTGGATTCACGCCGACGAGCCGCAGATCGCCGTGCGCGACTACCAGCCGCTGCTCGACCGCCTCCAGGCCGGCCGCGAGTTCCGCTTCCGGCTGCGTGCCAACACCGTCAGCGCCACCCGAACCCCCGACAAACCCTCCCCGGCCCAACGAGAACACCTTGCCGGCCCCCGCCCCCGCGGCGTCCGCGTCGGCCACCGCACCGCCGCGCACCAGACCGCCTGGCTCACCGATCGGGTCGACCGCTGGGGCTTCACCCTGCTCACCACCGCCGAACTCGACGGCGAACCCCTCGGCCAGCCAGCCGACGCCGATCCTGGCCCGGACCGCGGCGCACCGGCGCTGCGGCTCACCGCCCGCGAACGGCTTTCCTTCACCAAGCGGGCGGCCGACGGGACGCGGACCGGCCGGCGGGTCGTGCTCAACACCGCGACGTTCGAGGGCGCTCTCCGCGTCAGCGACCCCGCCCGGGCGCGCGAGACCCTGCTTCACGGCGTCGGCCCGGCCAAGGCCTACGGCTGCGGCCTGATCACCCTCGCGCCCCTGCTCGCCGCGCCGGTCGGGGGCTGACATGTGGTGGCTGTCCGACCCGCAGGACCTGCACCGCGTCGAGGACCGGATCTCGACCCTCTACGTGGAGAAAAGCCACGTCGACCGGGCCGACAACGCGATCGTCCTGGTCAATAAGGAACGCACGGTGCGCGTCCCCGCGGCCCTCATCGCGACCGTCCTGCTCGGTCCCGGAACCCGTATCACCAGTGGCGCGGTCCGCCTGCTCGCGGACTCCGGAACCGCCGTGTGCTGGGTCGGTGAACGAGGCGTGCGGATGTACGCCGCCGGCCTGGGCGCCAGTCGCGGCGCCGGCCTGCTGATGCGGCAGGCATATCTCGTCACCCGGACGAAGGAACGCCTCGACGTCGCCCGGCGCATGTACGGCAAGCGGTTCCCCGACGACGACGTCAGCACCGCCACCATGCAGCAGCTACGAGGCCGGGAAGGCGCCCGAATCAAGAAGATCTACCGCGCGCACGCGGCCCGCGCCGGCGTCACCTGGAACCGGCGGGTTTACACGCACGGTGACCCGTTCGCCGACGGCGACGACGTCAACCGACTGCTGTCCGCAGGGCATAGCTGCCTGTACGGGATCTGCCATGCGGCCATCGTCGGCATCGGAGCGAGTCCGGCCCTCGGCTTCGTCCACACCGGGGCGGCCACGTCGTTCGTTCTCGACATCGCCGACCTGTACAAGGCCGAATACACGATTCCCTTGGCGTTCGATCTCGCCGCTGCGGGATTGGTCGAGGAACGCGACATCCGCACCGCCTTCCGGGACCGGGTCGCCGACGGTCATCTCATGGCCCGCATCATCCACGACATCAAGGACCTTCTCCTCGACGACGCGGACGCGGACATCGACGACGCCGACGCCCTGCACCTGTGGGACGACGTCGATGGCCATGTCCCCGGCGGGGTCAACTGGGCGATCGACCTCGCCGACGGGACCGACGACACCACGATCGTCGGTGTCACCGGCCCCGACACCGACCAGCCACCCCCGCCCTGGTGACCGTCGTCGTCCTCATCGCCGTCGCTGAGGGCCTCCGCGGCCACCTCACCCGATGGATGATCGAGATCGCTCCCGGCGTCTTCGTCGGCAACCCCAGCGCCCGCGTCCGCGACCGCCTCTGGACCGTCCTCGCTGACCGCGTCGGTGACGGCCACGCAATCATGATCGAGCCAGCCGCCAACGAGCAGGGCTGGTCCGCCCGCACCGCCGGCCGCGACCGCACCCACCCCGTCGACTACGACGGACTGATGCTTTTCGCCCGCCAACGCCGCTAAACCCCCAGGTCAGCAAGCGTCGTCCCCGCACGCGCGGGGATCTTCCC
>NZ_JYFN01000058.1:12757-45144 GCF_000948395.1 Frankia torreyi
GCGGTGTCGTCCCCGCACGCGCGGGGATCTTCCCCCAGTGCACGGCGGTGCCCAGTACGTCCAACGGTCGTCCCCGCACGCGCGGGGATCTTCCCCTGCGGGACACGATCCGAACCCGAATCGCCTAGTCGTCCCCGCACGCGCGGGGATCTTCCGGACATGGGCTATATGGGAGCCGCACCGTCGGGGTCGTCCCCGCACGCGCGGGGATCTTCCCGGCGTCGACGACCTCCGCCCACGTGGCGTCGTGTCGTCCCCGCATGCGCGGGGATCTTCCCACGGGCGCCGCGACCTGGTCGCGCCAGAGCGAGTCGTCCCCGTACGCGCGGGGATCTTCCGGGCCTGCACTCCGGCAAGCGGGTCACCCTTCAGTCGTCCCCGTACGCGTGGGGATCTTCTCTGGACATCACCACCCTCCCCGGCGACGATCTGGTCGTCCCGCACGCGCGGGGATCTTCTCCGCTCCACAGAGTCATCGCGGTGCACCGGGCCGTCGTATCCGCAGGCGCAGGGATCTTCCCTCGTCCAGGAATGCGGGAAGATTGCCGAGCGTGTCGTCCCCGCATGCGCGGGAATCTTCCGGCGAACACTCGGCGGCCGGATCCGTCAGAGCGACGGGATACTCAGTGGTCCCGACGTCGGTGAGGTCCCGGTGCGTGGTGATGGCGGTGGTGCGCCTTGCCGGCGATCATCCCGACGATGATGAGGGGCCAGGGGAACCACATCGCGCCGTGCGTCAGGACCGGCAGAACGAGGAAAAGGGCGAGGATCGCGACCGGGATCACGGCATGCGGCGGACCGGCCAGGTCGAGCCCGTGCAGTCGATCGCGCAGGCCGGGACGCTGTGCCGGCGGCGCGGCGGGTTGCGGCCTGGGCTGCAGGTCCGCCGTGAGCGAGGCGAGCTCGTCGAGGGTGCGGGCCGCGTAGGCGTGGGCCAGCCGCTCATCCGCCTCGTCCAGGGTGAGCTGCCCGGTTCCCGCAGCCCAGGCAAGCCAGTCGGCGGTGCGCGTCCGGTCCGCGTCGCTGGCCCGTACAGCGCCGTCCGGTCCGTTCTTCGAGGTGCCGAGATCCCGTGCGTCGTCCGTCATCGCCGCTCCTCCGCTGGAGGTTGCACCACCCATATCCACGGTATGTCGGATGTCCCTGCTTCGCTGCAGGTGCAGCCGAGCAGGCTGCCGGTGGTCTGCTTCTCAGCCCGCCGGGCGGGGCGGGGTGCTCGGCGGCCAACCGGGGCGGGAGAAGTGCTCGCCCTGCACATACAGGCGGACGATCTCTCTGGTGTAGGGCAGTGTCCGCTCCGGCAGCTCGGCGGGCGCGGACCACTGCAGCTCCGAACACAGCTCGGGCTCCCGGATGGTCGGTTCACCCGCCCACCGGGCGACGAGGAAGCCGAAGCCGATCCGGGCGCCGCTGTCCGGGGGCAGGGCATGGGTGACGCCGACGAAGACGACGTCGTCCTCCTCGACCCGGAGTCCCAGCTCCTCGTCCAGCTCGCGGACGGCCGCGGTCACCACGTCCTCGTCCGGCTCGAGACGTCCGCTGGGCAGCGCCCACCACCCGCTGCCGTAGATGTCGCCTGCCCGCCGAGTCAGCAGCAGCCGGCCCTCGCGCAGCACCAACAGCAGCACATCCACGGGCGTCCGATACTCATCGCGGACCGCGTACCGCTCGCTTCCGACCACCCGCTCGACGCTATCCGCCGTCCACGGCGGCGCGGCGACCAGGCCGGACGGCTCTGGCTGTAACGGTGATCACGTGTTGTCGGAAAGTCGGGACAGCCGAAGCAATGGATGGTTGAATTGCAGGCCGCCGCTGCTTGGAGGGGCGGCCGGAGAACGACCCGGTGGCCGGCGGATGAATGGCGGGGAACGGGAATTCGACGTTTCTGGCGTATCTTCTCCCTGATTGGTGAGTGTGCGCCCGCCGTGTGCAGGCGGCGGCATCATGATGACGGTGACTTGGTATGGTTCGCTCCGGTCTCTGTCTTTCTGATCGACCCGCGGATTGTCACCTCGTGATTGGTGTGGCAAGCCAGGCCCTCCACCGCGTTTTCGGGTCGCCTCCTCTTCTGTCACGACGGCCGTTCAGGGGTTCTCGTGTTCTCGCGCCACCGGACATCCACCCGCCGCTGCCCGCGCGCCTGGGCGGTCGTCACCGCGCTTGCCGTTGCGGGGGTCACGCTCGTGGGATGCGGACCGGGTGACACGTCGTCGGTCGCGGCCTGCGCCAGCCCGGGGGTGAGCGACGACCGGATCGATCTCGGCGTGCTGTACCCGGACTCGGGGCCGGTCTCGCCGATCTTCGAGGCGGCTCGGGCGGGGATCGACGCGCGGCTCGGGGCGGTGAACGCCGCCGGCGGGGTCAACGGGCGCCGCGTCGTCTACCAGTGGCGCGACGACCAGGGCTCGCCGCTGACGAACGGCATCGCCGCGCGCGACCTCGTCGACCAGCGGCGGGTCTTCGGCGTCGTCGAACTGTCCGTCGCGGCGTCGGGCAGCGCCGGCTACCTCGCCCAGCAGGGCGTCCCGGTGACGGGCCTGGCCTCGGAGCAGGTCTGGTCGCAGGACCGGAACATGTTCGCCGCCACCACGGCCACCGACTCGGCCGTCGACACCCAGGGCCGGTTCGTCCGGGACCAGGGAGGCAGCCGCGCGGTGATCCTGCAGACCGCGCTGTCTGCGGGCATCTCCACCACCGCCTCGACATACGCGCGCAGCCTGGCGGCGGCCGGCGTCCAGGTCCTGGGCGCGGTCACCTTCACCACGGGCGTCGACGATCCGGTGGCGGTCGCCCGGCGGATCGTCGCCGCCCGCGCGGACACCATCGTCGGCATCATCGAACCGAAGGACCTCGTCGCAGTCCTGACCGTGCTGCGCAACGCAGGCCACAACCCGAAGGTCGTCCTGTCCGCCAACGGGTACGACCACGCATTGCTGCGTGCCGTCGGTCCGCAGGCGGCGGGAATCTCCGTGCCGGTGTTCTACAAGCCTTTCGAGATCGGCGGACCGGGGATCAACGCCTATCTCGCGGCGATGCGCCAGTTCGCTCCGCAGGTCGCCCAGCCCGAGCAGGACATCGCGGTGATCTCCTACATCAGCGCCGACATCTTCCTGCGCGGTCTGCAACTCGCCGGGAGCTGCCCGACCCGGCAGGGATTCATCGACGGACTGCGCGCGGTGAACAGTTACGACGCCGACGGGCTGATCAGCACGATCAGTTTCCGAGCCGGCGCCGCCCGCCCCACCACGTGCTATTCCTTCGTCCAGGCCAACCCGGCCGGCAACGGGTACGTCGTGGTGGAGCCGAACCTCTGCGGCCACGAGCTCAGCCCCTGACAGCACGATCAGCCCCATCCGGCTCAGGTGCCGGCGCCGGCGCGGTCGGCGCGGTCGGCTCGATCGGCGCGGTCGCCGGTCGGGTGGCGGCCATCAGCCGCCAGGTCGCGTTCGCCGCGTCGGCGGCCGAGCCGGGCAGGTCCGCGCCGATCCACTGCGCGACGACGCCGAGCAGCGCGCCGGCGAGGTAGGCGGCGTGCAGCTCGGGCGGCACGCCGGCCGAGACCGCGGGCCGGGCGCCGACGGTGAAGCGGGCGAGCAGTGCTGCGGCCAGCTCCTCGCGTAGACGGACCGCGAGCGACGCATTGCCCTCGGCGCCGAGCGCCCGCGCATACAGCGGTGCGTGCTCGGCGATATGGGTGAACAGGTCGACCAGTGGGGCCGGGGCCGACTCGGGCGGGGCGTCGAGTGGGCAGAGCCCGGCGAGGCGGGTGACGGTGGCGACGGCGTCGCCCATCGCGTCGGCGGCGAGCGCGTCCAGATCGGGGNAGTGCAGGTAGATGGTGGCCCGGTTGATCTCCGCGCGCCGGGCGACCTCGGAGATCGTGATGGCTGCCAGGCTGCGTTCCGCGGCGAGTTCCAGGAAGGCCGACCGCAGGTAGGCCCGGGTGCGGCGGGCCCGCGGGTCGTTGACGTTCACGCGCATCACCGTACGACAGCCGTCGCTTGTACGACACCTGTCGACTAATCGATGGCTGTCGCTTAGCATGCCATCCATGCGAGTCGAGATCTGGGCCGACGTGGTGTGCGCCTGGGCCTACATCGGCAAGCGCCGCCTCGAGCGGACGCTGGCCGACTGGTCGGGCGAGGACGTGGACGTGGTGTGGCGGCCGTTTCGGATCGACCCCACGGCGCCGGCTGCGGCCGAGCCGTTGGCGCAGGCGCTGCGTGATCCGGTCGTGGCCGGCGCGCTGAGCTGGTACGTCCCCGACGCGTCGCCCGTGGGGGGCGGAGAGCGGGCGGCACGGGTCGCCGCCGAGGTCGGGCTGGGGCCGCCGTGGGGCGCCGCCTGGCGGGTCGACCCGACCGACGCCCATCGCCTCGTCTCCCTCGCCTACGACCACGGCGGTTCGTCGTTGCAGGACGCCGTCGTCGAGGCGGTGCTGCGGGCGCACTTCGTCGAGGCCGCCGACATCAGCGACCGCGCGGTCCTGGGGGCTCTTGCGGCCGCCAGCGGCTTTCCGGCCGGTGCCGGCCTGCTCGCCGGCGACGCGGGCCGGGACGCCGTCCGGGATCTGCTGCTGGAGGGCAGGGCGCGGGGCGTGACGACATCTCCGACGATCCTCGTGGGGGAGCGGGCGATGGCCGGGGCGCAGCTTCCCCAGGTGATCGCGGAGTTCCTGCGGCGCGCCGGTCGGGCGGCGGAGCCGGCACGGGAAACGCCGGCGGAGGTCCGCCGCTACCGCCACGCCGAGTCGTTGCTGGAGCTGCGTGATCCGCTCGGCGCGCTCACGCTGCTCGGCCCGCTGCTGGCCGAGCACGGCGACGACCGTGGGGTACGTCTGCTCGCCGCCCGCGCCTGCTATGCCTCCGCGCAGCTCGGCCGGGCCCGACACCTGCTGGAGGCGCTGGTCGACGAAACTCCCGACGATCCCTACGTCCACCAGCTGCTGGGCCGCACACTGCAGCGCCAGAGCGCCGGCGGACCGGAGGGCGCCGCGCACCTGCGCCTGGCCGCCGCGCTGGCACCATCGTCAACGACGATGGGTTGACGGTCGCCTTCGCGACACGTGCCTGATGCGGCCGGCTGCGGCATGGGCCGTGGACCGCCAGCGAGTCCAGTTCGCCTGCGCGGCGCGTCCCGTGGTCGCCGATGCGGCACAGCGGCGGGNGGGNTTNTTTNGCGGNCGGCCGGNCATCGGNCGTCTGTCCGCGTCGCACCTCATCGACAAGGGCGAGCGCTACGTCGACTGCCCGGGCTGGACCCTCGGCTGAGCTCGGAGGACAGGGTTCAGAGGGTCGAGTAGAGCCGTTCGGCCTGGTCGCGCTTGGTGTACAGCTCCCAGTAGATCTCGGCGATCGTGTCCGGCTGGGTCTCGGGGCCGCCGCGGCCGATGAAGGTCGCGAGCGGCACGTGGGCGGCGTACACGCCCTTGTCGGCGAGGGAGGCGTTCAGCGCCAACACCCAGTTGCGCAGCCCGGCGGTCGCGATGCCGATGTTGCCCATCCGGGGAAAGACCAGCGCGGACGACGCCCCGGTGGTGACCAGCAGCGTTCCGGTGCCGCGTTCGAGCATGCCGGGCAGCACGTGCTGGATCGCGGTGACCGCCCCGTACACGTAGTACTCGATCTCCGGCTGGATGCTTTCCACCGTCACGTCGAGTGCCTCGACGATCGGGTTCAGGGCGTTCTGCCGCCCGGCCGGCGCGGGGGAGTACTCCAGCACGTCGATCGGGCCGAGCTGCGCCTCGACGCGGGTGAGCGCGTCGACGAGGGACGGCCGGTCGAGGACATCGGCGGCGAACCCGGCCGCCGTGATGCCGTCCCGGGTGAGCTGGCCGGCGAGGTCGTCGAGCGTCGCCTGGTTGCGGGACAGCAGCGCGACGGCGAAGCCCTCCCGGCCGAAGCGGCGCGCGATGGACAGCCCGAGCCCGGGCCCGGCCCCGACGATGGCGATGGTCGGCATGAGGCTTCTCCTTGCGTCGTGGAAAGCGGTGCGGCGTGGGGAGCCGCGGCCACTGTAGCGGATGCTCCGAGCTCGGAACGTCTGAGATGGGAACGTCTTGCCGTGGACGGTATCCGTTAGGATCACATCCGTGCCCACGCCGTCGCCTCCCTCCGCGAAACTGCCGGTGGAACCGTCGGTGGAGCCTGCTGTGGGCCGGGCTGCCGAGTCGCAGCCCGCGGATCTCACCTGGCTGTTGAACCGGGCGGCCGCGCGCATGCGGGGGGAGCTCGACATGGTCGCCCGCGGGCACGGCCTGGCCGGCGTGCGCGACTGGATCGTGCTGACCGCGCTCGGCGTCGAGGGCGGCCGCACCCAGCTCCAGCTCGGCCGGGAGCTCGGCGTCGACAAGACCACGCTGACGTCGCTGCTGGACCGGCTCGAAGGCGACGAGCTCGTCATCCGCCGCCTCGACCCGCGCGATCGGCGCGCCCGCATTCCCGAGGTCACCGTGGCGGGCCGGCGGCTGCAGGCGCGCATCGCCGCGGCCCGCGACGAGGCCGAGACCCGGCTGCTCGCCGCGTTCAGCCCGGACGAGCAGAGCCTGCTGCGCGCGTTGCTCACCCGGCTCGCGGACTCCACGGCCGCGTCCGGCCCCTGCCTGTGAGGGCCCGAACTCCGGCCGGCCAGCCGGAGTTCGGGCGGTGGCAGAAGTGCCGCGCCTGCCGCGCCTACTGCGTACGGTGGTCCTGACCGTCTGTGCCCGCCGGCTCGGATGCCGGCATCCCATCCGGTGAGCAGGAGAACCTATGACCGTCAGCAATCCACCGCTCTCGTCACCTGCCGCACCTGCCGCACCTGCCGCACCTGCCGCACCTGCCGCCGCCACCGTCGGCCCGCCGCCGCCGTTCGACCCGGAGCTGGCCGCGGCCCTCGAGCCGCTCGCGAAGTTCCTCACCCCGTCGATCACCCCCGAAATGCTGCCGCGGTTACGGGCCGCCTCGGTGGCGCCGTCCGTTCCCGACGAGCAGCTCCACCGCGACGGCGCGTTCACGGTGCAGGAGCTCTCGGTGCCCGGCCCGCCCGGAGCGCCCGAGGTCGGGCTGCTGGTCTGCCGGCCGACGGCGTCCGGCACGCCGGCGGCAGTCGTCTACCACGTCCACGGCGGCGGCATGATTATGGGCGACAACCGGGCCGGGGTGACGGAGATCCTCGACTGGGCCGAGGCCCTGCACCTGGTCGTCGTCTCGGTCGAGTACCGGCTGGCTCCGGAGCACCCGCACCCGGCGCCGGTCGAGGACTGCTACGCGGGCCTGCTGTGGACGGCCGCGCATGCCGGCGAGCTGGGCGTGGACTCCGGGCGGGTCGTTGTCGCGGGCACCAGCGCCGGTGGCGGACTCGCGGCGGCGATCGCGCTGCTCGCCCGTGACCGCGGCGGCCCGGCGCTGGCCGGCCAGCTCCTGATGTGCCCGATGCTCGACGACCGCGGCGGCACGGCGTCCACCGCGCAGATGGCCGGGCTCGGGGTCTGGGACGGCACGTCGAACCGGACGGGCTGGACGGCCCTGCTCGGCGACGGCGCCGGCGGACCGGACGTCTCCCCCTACGCGGCGCCGGCGCGGGCCGGCGACCTGACCGGCCTGCCGCCGGCGTTCGTCGACGTCGGCTCCGCCGAGACGTTCCGCGACGAGGACATCGACTACGCCACCCGCCTGCTGCGGGCCGGGGTGCAGACGGAGCTGCACGTCTGGCCCGGCGGCTTCCACGGCTTCACCCTGTTCGCGCCGCAGGCACGGATCTCCCAGGAGTGCGCCGCCGCCCGCCTGAACTGGCTTCGGCGCCTGCTGACCGCCGCCTGACGCCCGTAGCACGCTCGCAGTACGCCCGTAGCACGCCCGTAGCACGACGTCGATGGAACAGTTCGCCGGTGGACAAGGTTGTGAAGGTGGCGCCGACGTCCCATCCCGACCCGACGAGATCGAGGAGATCAACGTGACCGAATACGGACTGCGGGTCGGCCGGGCGGAGCTCGGCTCGGCGGGCCCGATCACCTTCGGCCCGGCGGGGATCCTGTTCCTCGCCGACAACGCGGCGGCGACCGTTTACGCGGTCGACGTCGCCGACCCGGGCGGCCGCACGGCCGGGTCGGGACCGTTCGACCTGACCGACGTCGACGCGCGGGTCGGCTCTCTGCTGGGCGGCGACGCGGCCGACATCTCCATCCGCGACCTCGCCGTCCACCCCGACTCGGGCAACATCTATCTGTCGGTCCAGCGCGGGCACGGCGAGCAGGCTCAGGCGGTGCTGGTGCGCATCGACCGGGCGGACGCCTCGATCAGCGACGTGCCGCTCACCGACGTCCCGGTCGCGTCGGTGACGATCGCCGACGCCCCGGCCCCCGACGACGAGCGCGTCGACGTCATCCTGCCCCTCGGCGACGAGGGCGAACAGATCACGGTCGGCTCCCGCACGATCCGCATCCTGCGCCGCCCGATCCGCACCGCGACGGTCACCGACATCGCGTATGTGGACGGGGCGCTGCTGGTCGCCGGGCTGTCCAACGAGGAGTTCTCCTCCAAGCTGCGGCGGATCCCGTTCCCGTTCACGGACGGCGCCGATGCGGCGGGCAACAATCTGGAGATCTTCCACGTCTCGCACGGCAAGTGGGAGACGGCGGCGCCGATCCGCACGTTCGTGCCCTTCGACGGCGGCCGCGCCATCCTCGCCAGCTACACCTGCACGCCGGTCGTGCACTTCCCGCTGGCCGAGCTGGCCCCGGGTACCAAAGTGGTCGGGCGCACCGTGGCCGAGCTCGGCGCGATGAACCAGCCGCTGGACATGGTCTCCTTCGTCCAGGGCGGCGAGGAGTACCTGCTCGTCGCGAACACCTCACATGGCCTGATCAAGATCGCTCGTCGCGACATCGACGCCCAGGCCCCGCTGACCGAGCCCACCGAGCCGGTCGGGGTGCCGCGGGAGACCGCGGATCTGCAGGGCATCACCAGGCTCGCGAACCTCGACGGCGAGCACGTGCTGGCCCTGCAGACCGACCCCGACGGGCGCCGGCACCTGCGCTCGCTGAAGTCCGCCTCTCTGTAGACCGGGGTGGCCGACCGTGGCGGGGTCGCCGTGTCGTGGTCGCGGCACGGCGGGGCGGACTGCATCCGGCTGGCCGGACTGGCCGGACTGGCCGGACTGGCCGGGCTGGCGGGGCCGGCTGTGCAGGTGCGGATCCACCCGGCCACCGCCGTGGCGCTCGGCACCGCCCCGCCGACGGCCGGGCGGCTGCTGCGCGACGGCCCCGACACCTGCTTCCTGCCGCGGTTCCCCTTCCTCGACGGCACCGCGTACGTCGTCACCGTCGACGGTGCCGTCGTGGCCGAGCTGACCCGCGCCGGCGCCGACGACGCGGCCACCACCGAGGTGCTCGCGATCCACCCGAGCGCGGCGACGGTGCCACGTAACCTGCTGCGCGGCTACCTCTGGTTCAGCGCGCCGATGAGCGAGGGCCAGGCGGCGGGCCACGTGCGGCTCGTCGACGATGACGGCGACGTCCTGGCCGGGGCGCTGTTGGCAACCGAGCAGGAGCTGTGGGACGCCGGCCGGCGCCGGCTCACCGTCCTGCTCGACCCGGCGCGGATCAAGCGGGGTCTCGCCCCGCACCGCGAGGCTGGCTACCCGCTGCGGTCCGGCGCACCGTTCCGGCTGGTGGTCGACGACGGGTTCCGCGACGCCCGCGGCCGCCGGCTGCGGGCCGGGGCCGAGCGGCGCTACCAGGTCGGCGACGACGAACGCCGCCACGTCGACCCGCACGCCTGGACCCTGCGCGTTCCGCCCATCGGCACCACCGCACCGCTTCAGGTCGGGTTCGGCCGCTCGCTCGACCACGGCCTGGTCGCCCGCTGCCTGCGCGTCGTCGGGCCCGAGGGCCGGCCCGTCGACGGCGTCGCGGACGTCGGCGCCGAGGAGCGGTCGTGGCGGCTGGCCCCGCGGCACGGCTGGGCGCCCGGCCCGCACCGCCTCGTCGTCGACCCGGTCCTGGAGGATCTGGCCGGCAACTCCGTCGGGCGGGTCTTCGACCGTGACCTCGCCCGCCGCACGGACGACCCCCGCGGCGCCCGCCCCGTCGCGGTGACCTTCCACCCGGCCTGAGCGCCATCGCAGGATGGCCGCCGGTCGGCCGGTCGGCCTACAGGCGGGAGGCGGTCAGCGGCAGGGGGCCGGACTGCACGACCTCGCCGAGGATGCCGGTGTCGAGGCCGAGCGCGGCGGTGACCTCCTCCACCGCGGCCACGTCCTTGCGCAGGTACGGGCCGGCCATGGCGAGGAACTCCTCGACGCCCCCGATGGCCTGCAGGTGACGGAACACCGCGCTGTCGGCACTGCAGGCGGTGATGGCGGTGAGCAGGTCGCCGCTGCGGATGCCGAGCTTCTCGCCGAGCTGGACGGCGGCGGCCGCGGTCTGGGCGTGCGCCGCGAAGGTCAGGTTGTTGATGAGCTTGACGGTGGTGGCGGAGCCGACCTCGCCGGTCCGCACGATCGTCGAGGCGTAGGCGGCCAGCAGCGGCTCGACGCGGTCGGCCGCCGCGGCGGTCCCGCCGATCAGCACGGTGAGCCGGCCGGCGAGGATGGTCGCGGACGTTCCGCTGATCGGGGCGTCGAGCACGGTGACGTCGCGCGTGGCCGCGTCCGCGGCGAGCTGTCGGATGGCCGCAGTCGGCACGGTGGCGTGCTGTACGACGACGGAGCCGGGCGTGGCGTGGGCGAGCAGACCGTCCGGCCCGCCGACGATCTCGGCGAGCTGGATCGCGGAGAAGGGGCACACGATCAGCACCTCGGCCGCGGCGGCCACCGCGGCCAGCGAGGGCTCGACGACCGCGCCCAGCCCGGCGAACCTGGCCCGGACCTCGGCCCGGCGGGCATACAGGTGCACAGGCACGTCGGCCGCGAGCAGGCGTTCGATCATCGGTGCCCCCATGGAACCGGCCCCGACGAACCCGACGGGGGATAAGGCCCCCGACCCCGCTGCGTCCGCTGGCGACATCTGTTCGACCATGTTCTTCTGCACCTCTCGTCGTCGACGGGCCCGCCTGCCCCCTGTCGGCATGCCCGGCTCGCACCGACGGGGCGTCGACGCCATCATCCGCTATCCCGACGTCCGGAGGCCCCGCCCTGGCGGGTACACCGGGAGGGTGGATCCGGTGCCGGTGCTGCTCTCCGTCGGCCATGGCACGCTGGCCGCGGACCGGCTGGCCGGGCTTCTGCGCGAGGCGGGCGTCGCGCTGCTGGTGGATGTGCGGTCGGCGCCGGGGAGCCGGCACAACCCGCAGGTGGCGCGGGGCAACATCGAGCGGTGGCTGCCCGCGGCCGGGGTGCGGTACCGCTGGGAGCCACGCCTGGGCGGCCGGCGCCGGGCCCCGGCGGACTCCCCGGATGTCGCGCTGGTGAACCGGTCGTTCGCCGGCTACGCGGCCTGGATGCGCTCGGCCGCATTCGGCGGGGCGGTCGATGAGCTGCTCGCCGAGGCGGCGACGATCCGCACGGCGGTGATGTGCGCGGAGACGCTATGGTGGCGTTGCCACCGCCGGATGATCGCCGACTTCGTCACGCTCGCCCGCTGCGGCCAGGTGTCCCACCTGCACCACGACGGCCGCCTCGACCCGCACCGCCCGACCGCCGGCGTGCGCCGGCGCGACGACGGTCTCCTCGTCTACGACGCCGGCACCCTGTTCGCCCAGTGACGGGGTTCCCTGCAGTAACCAGCGGGGGAAGCGTGTCCCGACGAACCGGCGGAAGGAGCCGGGCGACCCGTTTCGGCCTGCCGTCCTTCTTCGCCGCGTGACCATCCGGCCCTGGGGTCGAGGGATTCTCCTGGGGTTCAGTGAACCCGTCGGATAGTAAGCGGCGCAGCCATGCGGCAAATCGTGGTCACCGATCTCGGATCGGGCCACTCCTGCGAAAGGGAGATCTCTGATGAGTATCTACCAGGATATTGGTGGCGCGAAGGCCGTGAAGGCCGCGGTTGACGAGTTCTACGTCCGGGTGCTGGCCGACCCGGACCTCGTCCGGTTCTTCGAGGGCCGGGACCTGGCCAGCCTCAAGGCGAGCCAGCGGGAGTTCATCGGCGCGGCGCTCGGCGGTCCCGAGATCTACCAGGGCGACGCGATGTCCCAGGTCCACGCCTCCCTCGGGGTCGCCGACGCCCAGTTCGACGGTGTGGTGGCCCACCTGCTCGCGGCCTTCGCCAGCGCCGGCGTCCCGGCCGAGGCCGCAGGCAAGATCGCCGCGGTTCTCGGCCCGCTGCGTGGCGACATCGTGACCGCCTCGTAGCGGCCGGTCCAGGGCGGAACAGGGGTGCCGCGGGCAGACCGGGCGGAGAAACCACCGCCGGTCAGTCCCGGCCGGGGTGCTCGGTGCCCGCGGTTTCCCTACCAGCCGCAGCCTCTGTGTCGGCCGCGGGCGGCGCCGGGCGCCAGGCTCCGTCGATCTGGTCCCAGCCGTGCCCCCGGTCGTAGGCGGCCTTGAGCTCGCTGGACAGCCGCGGCCCCCGTTCCGGCACGGTCAGCCCGTGCTCGTCGGCGTGGTCTCGCAGCCATGCGCGGACCTCGCTGACGGTTGTGCTCTGGTGGGGGCGACGGGCCTTCGTGCGGACGGGCGTTGGACGGCGGCCCTCGCCCGTGGCCTCCGTGGCGGTGATGGCGTCGTTCTGCTCCACCGCCGTCCACGCCGTGTCGATCTTGGTGTTACGGGCGACGTCGACCGTCTCACCGTATTCCGCGTATTCGCCGAGCACGGACGCCACCTCGTCGCGGCATTCGTCGCACAGGTCCAGCCGGACGAGCCTTCCGTCATACGCCAGAGCCGCCGTCTGTGTCGCGGCGACCCTGTCCTGGGCGTGGCGGCCGACGTTGTCGCACCACACATTTATGAGTGAAATTACCTCGCGCGCCATCAAGGTCGCCTCATTCCTTGTCCGGGTGCCCGCTATTGGGGCTTTGATGGCAGCTTAGTGGGGTCGCAGGTGCCTGGCAAACCGTGCATCTCCGCGGCCTCGCGCGCGGTGCCGACCGGATTCGACCGAGTTCGCCGGCCGCCCGGGTCATTCACTATGGGTGCATACGGCAGACCTATGCCCGATAAATATTGTGTGGAGCGCGCCTGAATGTGGCATCGTCCCGCCCGGCGGTCGCGTGCCGGCCGGATGGCCGCCGATCGGCCGGCGGCGCGTCGCCGGGAACGTCGGGGAGGGAAGCCCCGCGCGAGGGCTGCGCCGGATCTGGGGAGCGGAGTCCCGAGGAACCCGCCGAGGGACCCCGCTGGCCGGGACCCGCCGTCCGACGTGGTGGGCCGAGCGGGTAGGCATACAGGGGTGAGCACACCCGAGACGGCCGAGTTTCCGGCCTCCCACCGCGACCTGCTCGACTCTCCCCTGACCGCCGTCTTCGTCACGATCGGCGCCGACGGCCGGCCGCAGGCGACCGCGGTCTGGTATCTGCCCGACGGACCCACGGTCAAGGTATCGATGATCAGTACCCGGCGGAAGCTGGTGAACCTGCGCCGGAACCCGGTGGCCACCCTGTTCCTGGTCGACCCCGCCAACTCGGGACGCACCCTGGAGATCCGCGCCGACGTCGAGCTCGTGCCCGACCCGGACAAGACCGTCCTGCACCGCATCACCGACCGGTACAGCGTCGACTTCGCCCGGTTCAGCGTCCTGGACTCCGAGCGGACCACCGCCGTGCTGCATCCGCGGCGCGTCGTCGTCCTCGGCTGAGCGAGCAGCCCGCAGACCTCCGCCCGGCGGCCGATCCTGCGATCCTCCGCTCGTCCGGCTGCCGCGCGGGGTCACTTCCGGCGGCGCGCCACCCGCAACTCCGTGAGATAGCGCTTGGTGATGCTGCCCCGATAGTCACGCTCGATCAGGTCGGCGATACAGCGCAGCAGCCCGCGTCGGGCGGCGGGTTCCAGGGCGCGATGTCCCGAATAGGTGCGCAGGACGTCGAGGTACTCCGCGCCCGTGCAGGACAGCTCCCACTCGTAACGAAGGAAGACGGCCTCGTCGAAACGGCCGGACCGAATGATCTCCTCGTCGTCCTCGTCGTCCTCGGCGATCTCGTCGGCGGTCCGCAGCCGGAGATTCGACGGGGTCGTCGGATCGAAGCGCTCGTAGCAGTTCTGCACCTCGACGAAGAACCGCTCGGTGCCACCGGCTATGTGGTTGGTCGCGACGGTGGCCAGCGCGCCGCCGGGACACAGCGCCGCCGCCGCCTTCTCGACCCGCACGGCCGGGTCGATCCAGTGAAACGCGGTCGCGGCGAGTACCACGTCGAACGGCTCCCGCGGCAGCGGCCAGTCCTCGAACCACCCGGCGAGCCGCGGCAGGCTCCCGGTCTTGCCGACGATGGTCAGCCGGCCGTGGCGGGGGNGGCCGGGGTCCAGCCGAGGTGGGGGGCGACGGTTTCGGCGAGATCCTCGAGCAGCCGCAGGTTCTCCCGCAGCCCGAACGCGGGCGGCAGGAACGCGATGAGCTCGTCGGCGAGCGGGACGCTCGGATCCGCGAGCAGCTCGTCGACGACGGCGGCGGGGTCGCCGTGGTGCACCGGGCTCATCGTGAACCGGGAGGTGGGGGCCGCGACGGGGGCCAATGCCCCCGCCGGCCGGGAGGCGGCGGGCCCCTGGGTGCGCCGCTCGGCGTCGTAGGCCGCGTAGACGCGGGCGAGCTCGGGGGTGGTGGCGGGCAGCACCGAGCGCGCGACGGCGACGCGCGACGGCGACGTCCCGGGGTGGGCGCCGCGGTAGGCCTCGATGGCCCGAGCGAGCTCCGCGCCGTAGTCGTCGATCTGCCCGCTGAGGATGGTGCTCAGCAGCAGCCGCAGCCCCTGGCGGCCGACCCGCTCGGCGGAGGCGACCGAACCGCCGCCGTACCAGATGCGCTCNGGCAGGGTCGGGCTCGTCGGGCGGACGAACAGCTCGGTGCCCACGGGGAGCAGCCCCTCGGGGTCGGTGATCTCGCCGACCCGCTCGCCGCGCACGGCGCGCAGGAACGCCGCGAGCCGGTCCTGGGACTGCGCGCGACCGTCGTTCGGCGCCTGGCCGAAGACGGCGTCGAAGCCGCCCTGGCCGGTCCCGAGGCCGAGCTGTAGCCGTCCCGCGCTGAGCAGGTCGGCCGTGCCGGCGGCCTCGGCCAGCAGCACGGGATCCTCGTAGCGGACGCCGATGATGGCCGTGCCGAGGCCGATGCGCTCGGTGTGCTGCGCGACGGCGGCGTGGAACACCATCGGAGCGGCGAGGTAGTTGTCGAAGTGGCGCTGGTAGACCCAGCCGGCGTCGTAGCCGAGCTGCTCGGCGACGCGGAACAGCTCGATGCCGTCGCGCAGGGCGGCGCCGGCCTGCCCGGTCGGGAAGGCGATCCGCGCGTTGAAGCCGAGCCGGAGCCGGCGTGGCCGGGGTGGCGTGGGCGTGCCTGCCGTGTCGACGGCGGCGGTGACGGTCGCGGGGGCTGTCACGGGGTGCTCTCCTTCTGCCAGGAAACGGTCTCGTGGGGTTCGGCGCCGGCGGCGGTGTGCTCGACGTGCCCGACCCAGGCGGCGTGCAGCTCGGCGTAGCGGCCGGGGACGGCGACGAGGTCGGCGTGGCGTCCGCTCTGGACCAGGCGCCCGCGGTCGAGGACGAGGACGCGGTCGGCGTGTTCGGCCGTCACCATCCGGTGGGCGATCGAGACGGTGGTGCGCCCGACCGTGAGCACGGCGAGCGCGCGCTGGATCCGGACGTCGGTGGCGGGGTCCACGCCGCTGGTCGCCTCGTCGAGCACGAGCAGGTCGGGGTCGACCAGCGCGGTGCGGGCGAGGGCGACGAGCTGGCGCTCACCGGCCGACAGGCGCTCCCCCCGGACCCCGACGCGGGTGTCGAGGCCGTCCGGCAGCGTGTCGAGCCACGGGCGCAGGCCGAGCGAGGAGACGATCTCGTCGAGCACGCCGGAGTCGCCGCGCAGGCCGGAGTCGCCGCGCAGGCCGGAGTCGCCGCGCAGGCCGGAGTCGCCGCGCACCCCGACGCCGATGTTCTCGGCGATGGTGGCGTCGAACAGGAACGGGTCCTGCGGGACGATGGCGACGCGACGCTGGAACGACGCCTCCGACACCCGGCCGACGGGGACGCCGCCGAGCAGGACGAGGCCGCGGCTCGCCGAGATCTGGCGGGTCAGCAGCTTGGCGAGGGTGCTCTTGCCGGAGCCGGTCTCGCCGACCACGGCGACGTGCTCGCCGGGGGAGATGGCGACCGTCAGGTGCTCCACGACCGGCGGGCCCGTCCCGTAGGCGGCGGCGACGTCGGCCAGCTCGACCCCGATCGGCCCGGCGGGCAGCTCGCGGGCGTCGGCGCCGTCGACCACGCCCGACGGCGTCGCGAGGATCTCCAGCGCGCGCCGCCAGCCCACGACCGCGTTCTGGATCTCCCCCAGGTTCTGCACGAGGGCCTGCAGGGGGCGGACGAAGAAGGTGACGAGCAGGAGCATGGCGACCAGCTCGCCCGCGGACAGGTGCAGCGCCGGTTCCCACCGGGTGTGCGCGGTCGACCAGCGGGTCCCGGCGACGACGACGAACACGGTCATGACCGAGATGGCGACCTCGCCGAGGGCGGTGTTGATGTGCAGCGGCACGAGGGTGCGGCGCTGGGCCGCCGCGGTGGCCTCGACGGCCCGGTCGAGGCCGAGCCGGGTCCGCTCCTCGGTGCCTGTCGAGCGGATGACCCCGATGCCGCTGACGGCCTCGCCGACGGTGGACTGCAGGGCCGAGACGCTCGTGCGCACGGCGGCGTAGCGACGGGCGACGAGCATCTGCAGGCGACGCATGCCGACGAACAGCAATGCCGCCAGGCCCAGCACGGGCAGTGCGAGCTGCCAGGAGTAGAGCGCCACGAGGGCCCCAGCGATGATCATCTGGGTGACGTTGACGAGCAGCAGGACGCCGCCGTTCTGGACGAAGGTCGTGACCGCCTCGGAGTCGCTGGTCAGGCGGGTGACGAGATCGGCACCGGAGAGTCCCGCGAACGTCTCCGGGGCGATCTCGTGGATGCGGGCGATGCCGCCCGTGCGCAGCTCGGCGAGGGCGGCCTCCGTGCGCCGGTAGAGCCGCTGGTTGAGCCACCAGGAGGCGAGGATCGCCGCGACGGTGGCCGCCGCGCCGACGAGCACGGCGTGCGCGACGACGTCGGTCGCGCCGCGGTCCGGGCTGAGCAGGCCGTGGTCGAGGGCGTACTGGACGGTCAACGCGGTCACGATGCGCCCGGCGCCGGCGACGACCGCCAGCAGCAGGGTCAGCGGCAGGCCGGCCGTCACCACGGGGGTGGTCGACCGGACCAGGCGGGCGAGCTCGCGCGCCCCGACCGAGCCCAGGTCGGCGAGCCCAGGCTCGGCGGGCTCAGGCTCGGCGGGTTCAGGCTCGGTGGGCTGCCGGCCGTCGCGGCCGCGGTCAGCCATGGATCGCCTCCGCCGTTCCGTAGGCCTGCAGGATCCGCCGGTAGTCGGGCTCGGCGTCGAGCAGCTCGGCGTGGGTCCCCACGGCGACGAGCCGGCCCGCGCGCAGGAAGGCGACCCGGTCGGCGACCAGCACCGAGCTGGGGCGTCCGCCGACGATGAGCACGGTGGTGTGCCCGCGCAGGCCCGCCACGGCGGCGAGCACCTCGCGTTCCACGGCCGGGTCGAGGGCGGAGGTGGCGTCGTCGAGCAGGATGGCGCGCGGCGCGCGCAGCAGGGCGCGGGCCAGGCACAGGCGCTGACGCTGGCCGCCGGACAGTCGGGTGCCGCGCTCGCCGACCCGGGTGTCCAACCCGTTGGGCAGGTCGCGCACCAGCGTGTCGGCCCCGGCGGCGCCGAGTGCCCGCCAGAGCTCGGCATCGGAGTAGGGGCGACGCTCGCGGGGGTGGCCGTCGAGGTGCAGGTTCGCGCGGATGCTGTCGCCGGCCATCCACGGGGTCTGCGACACCACGGCGAGGTGCGCGCGGATCTGCCCGTGGGCGAGCTCGGGAGCGCGGATCCCGCCGATCTCGACAACCCCCTCGGCCGGGTCGACGAGCCGACCGAGCAGGTCCAGCAGGGTCGACTTGCCCGCGCCGGTCGCACCCACCAGCGCGACGATCTCGCCGGGGGAGATCTCCAGATCGATGTCCGCAAGCAGGTGCCGCCCGCCTTGGACGTGCCCGACACCCCGCGCGGCCAGCCCCAGCGGGCCCGCACTGGGCAGGGCACGGGTCCCGTAGTCGGTGGTCTCGGTGGAGCCGAGGACAGCGGCGATCCGGGACCGTCCGGCCGCCGACAGGGGCAGCATGCCCAGGAAGCGGCTGATGACGGCGAGCGGGATGGAGATGGTGAGCAGCAGGTAGACGATCTCGACGAGCACGCCGACGCTGAGGTCGCCGCTTGCGACCCGCCGGGATCCGACGACGAGGACGGCGAGGATCGCGCCGGTCGGCAGCAGCTCCAGGATCGGGTCGAACAGTGAGCTGACGGCGCCCATCGAGGTGGTGGCGCGGCGCAGCCGATCCGCGGCGGCGCCGACGCGGGCGCGTTCGCGGTCGGCGAGGCCCAGCGTCCGCACGACCTGGGCGCCCTCGATGCTCTCCAGGGCGAGGGTGGCGAACTCGCCGCGGCTGTCCTGCACGGCCCGGGCGCGGGCGGCGAGCAGGCGCTGGTACAGCAGGTTCAGACCGAGGACGGACCCGACGAGGGCGACGCCGACAAGCCCGAGCGCCAGGTCGTGACGGAACATCTGGCCGATCGCGACGACCAGCATGACGACCATGCCGAGCGCGAAATACCAGACGACCATCGGTGACCACAGGGCGTCCACGTCGGACACGGCGGTCGACAGCAGGCGGCCGGGCGCGTGCCGGCGGTGCCACGACAGATCCAGCTCGAGGTAGCGGCGGACGACGGCGCGGCGGATGCGGGCCTGCGAGCCGTACTGGACGTGGCCGGTGGCGATGCCCCGCACGAGGATCGTCGTCCAGCGCACGGTGGACACGCCGAGGATCGCGCCCGCGGCCATCCACCAGGTGGCGCGGCCGACGTGGCCGCCGGCAAAGGCGGGGACGATCAGATGGTCCGTCGCCCAGCCGATCGCCGCCGCGGAGAAGATCATGGTGACCCCGTTGACGACGCCGGTGACGGCGCCGACCACGGCCGCCCTCGGATGCGCGACGGAGCCGTCCAGCATCGTGCGCAGCCCCACCCAGAACGTCCCGGCCCCGCCTCGGACCCGCTCCCGCCCGTCGCGTCCCCGCGTCACCCGTGCTCCCGGGCCGGGCCGCGGTGGCGGTCGACCCGTCCGCGGACGACCGCCACCGCCGCCGTCATCGTCGAACCACTTTCCTCACCGTCATCGCCTGCCGGTCGGTCATCGCCTGCCCGTCCGTCGCTGCCTGCTCGTCGCCTGCTCGTCGCGTGCCCGTCGCCTCAGTGGGCGCCGGCGAGGGCGGCAGCGTCGAAGCCGGGGGCGAGGGCGCCGGGGTGGGCGTCCTGGAGGGCGCCGCGCTGCCCGGTGGCCGCCCGGTGCGCGATCTCCTGGCGGACCAGCGGCAGGACGTGGCGGCCGTAGTCGACGGCGTCCGCGAGGGTGTCGTAGCCGCGGATCGACACCAGGCTCGCGCCCTGGTCGACGTAGTCGAGGATCGCGGCGGCGACGGTCTCCGGGCTGCCCACCAGCGCGGTCGACGCGCCCAGCCCGCCGGTCGCGGCCGCGGTGCGGGTCCACAGCGCGCGGTCGTAGACCTCGGACTTCGCGGCGAACGCGAGGGCGCGCTGCGAGCCGACGTTCTGCGGGGCGCCCTTGAGGAAGGCGCGGGCCGGCCCGGCGTTGAAGGTCTGTTCGATCCGGGCGGCGTAGTCGAACGCCTTGCGCCAGGCCAGCTCGTCGGTCCGGGCGATGATCGGGCGGAAGGTCACCCAGATGCGCGGACGGTCGGTGCGGCCGGCCGCGGNGGCGATGCCGTTGACCCGGTCGATCTCCTTGCGCAGGTCGGCCAGCGGCTCACCCCAGAAGCTGAAGATGTCCGCCTTGGCGCCGCCGACGCCGAACGCGGCGTCGGACTGCCCGCCGATCGAGATCGGGATGGTGGTGCCGTACGGCGCGAAGCCGGGGCCGAACTCGTCGAACTTGTAGAACTCGCCCTCGTGGCTGAATGGGCTGGTCTCGGTCCAGGCACGGCGCAGCAGGTCGATGAACTCCGACGTGCGCGCGTAGCGGCGGTCCTTGGGCAGGTAGTCGCCCTGGCGGGCCTGCTCGGCGTCGTTGCCCCCGGAGATGAGGTGGACGACGGCGCGACCCTCGGTGAGCTGGTCGAGGGTGGCGAGCTTCTGCGCCGCCACCAGCGGGAACGTCGTGTTCGGCCGCAGCGCGACGATGGGCCGCAGGCGTTCGGTGAGCTGGCCGACGGCCGAGGCGAGGACGAACGAGTCGGCGCTGTTCGAGCCGTAGGGCAGCAGGGTGTAGTCGTAGCCGGACTCCTCGAGGGCCCGCACGTACTTCTTGAAGTACGGCAGGTCGATGCCGCGGCTCGGCAGCGGGTTCAGCTCGGTCGACGGGTTGAGGTGCGACAGGCTGATGAACTCGACCTGCGGGGACGCGGTCTCGGGGATCGCGGCGGGGTTGGTCATTGCGCCAGTCCTTTCGAAGCTGTCGTACGAGGTCGGGCCGGAGCCGGGGCGTGGTCGTCCCCGCGGGTCGTCGTCGTCGTGGTTCGTCCGTCTGATCGCTTCCGGGCACGCGGAAGGCCGTCGCGTGCGGGATCGAGGCGCTGTCGCGCGCAGGGAGCGTTGGAACAGGTCCGACCAGGGGATCGGGTCGCAGTGGCCCGGGGCGCCGGCCCGGTCAGGGCGGAGGTGCTTCGCGGGACCGGCCGGCCCGGGCCTGCGCCCCGGCGCCGAGCGCACGGTCGGACATCGCCCGGGTGAGGGCGGTGGAGGTCGGTGACGTGGCTGACGTGCGGGCCAGGACCGGGCAGGGTACGCCGGGGCCGGCGGGCGGACCGGGATGGCCGGACGGGCAGGGATGGCCGGACGGGCAGGGGCGGAAGGGGGCCCGATCAGCAGGGGCGACAGCAGGCGGACGCGAGGATCCCGTAATCGACGAACCGCCGGCGGGTGAGCACCCGCGCCGGGGCGGCCATGCGCGCCGGGCGGCGTGCGCGCACTGCAACCAGCCCGCCCGCGTTCCCACCCAGATTCCCTGACATGTTTGTCAGGATGATGGGAACTTGTTGGGCTGTCCAACGCCTATCCGCGATCGCACCGATCGGGATTCGTCATCGATCGAATCGGCCGGCGCTGGCGGGAGCAGGCATACACCCCGGACGGGCGGCCGGATCGGCTGCCGACCACCGGCGTCGCCACCGGCGATCAGGCTGTTCCGCGGAACCGCATCACGTGCCCTGATCCTGTCTCGCCGTCGGCGATCATGGTGCGCCGCGGAACCGGGGCCCGCGTACCGGCCTTCCGGATATGATCGTGGAAACCCGATCGTCGCCGATGACATCGCGACTCTGCCCGCCGGCCAGTAGGCCGCTGAGGCGCTCTGCCGGTTGACCGGTACCGCCCGCGGACAGCGCGGCGCCGTGGTCGCGTCCAGCATTCTCACCGCTTGGCCGATGCCCCGCGTGGCAACGGCGTCATCGCGCTGACCCAGCCAGGTACATCCCCTGGTGCGGCGGTTTCCCAGGCATCACACCAGGGGATCCGCCGCCTTCGCATGCACCCGCCCAAGGAGATCCAAGCACCGTGAGTACATCCGACGACTTCGTCGTCATCACCGGCGGCCCCGGAGCCGGTAAGACCACCCTCGTCGACGAGCTCCAGCGGCGAGGGTTCCCCTGCATCCCCGAAGCCGGCAGGCGTATTCTCCAGGATCAGATCACCGTTGGTGGTCAGGCCCGCCACGAGGCGGATTCTTTGCTGTTCGCCGAGCTCATGCTGTCGTGGGATATGTGCTCCCACCGCGAGGCCACCCGGCAGGCAGGGACGGTTTTCTTCGACCGGGGCATCCCCGACGTGGTCGGCTACTATCTGCTGCTCGGCCAGCCGATTCCGGCACATGTGACCGCCGCCGCGCAGAAGTTCCGCTACCACCGCCGGGTCTTTCTCGCGCCGCCCTGGCCCGAGATCTACACGCGTGACCGCGAACGCACCCAGGATTTCGACGAGGCCGTCCGTACCCACGACGCAATGGCCGAGGCTTACACCCGCCACGGCTACCGCCTGATCAGTCTGCCCAGAACCGACCCTGACTCCCGCGTCGCGTTCATCCTCCAGCGACTGCCCCCCCAGCCGGAGAACTGAAGCGGGTGGCGCTGGCGATGGCCGTGGTCACGACCTTGCGGACGGCGTCAGGGTCCGGGGGAGTGCCGTCCCGGCCGGCGAAGAACAGGTGGCCGCCGCCGATCAGCATGAGCGCGAGCGTGTCGGTGTCGGCGTCCGCGGTGAGGCGGCCGAGGTCGCGCTCGGCGGCGAGGTAGGCGGCGACCATCGCGGTGGCCTCCGTCAGGACGGGGACGCCGGCCGTTCCGGTCCGGCGCAGGGCGGCGCGCAGCTCGTCGCGGGCGGTGACGAGGCCGACGACTGCCAGCGCGAGCGAGCCGAACAGGTCCGTCAGCGCGGCCGTGAGGTTGCTGGCGACGGTGCCGGTCCCGGCGCGTTCGCGCAGGTCGGCGCCCTGCCGGATGATTCGGGCGACGCGGTCGCGTACGAGTTCGGCGAGGAAGGCGTCGAAGTCGGCGAAGTGCCGGTGCAGGACGCCCTTGGCGCAGCCCGCCTCGGTGGTGACCGCTCGACTCGTCAGCGCGTTCGGCCCGTCGCGCAGCAGGACGCGTTCGGCCGCGTCGAAGAGCTGCTCGCGCACGTCGCGCAGGGCCACTCCGGTCGGCATCGTCTCATCCTCCTGCTTGCGGCGGGCTGCGTGCGGCGGGCTGCATGCGCCGGGCCGTTTGGGGTGGACCGCTCGTGACGGGGCTCGGCGCGATTGTCGAGTGGGCATGCGCCCATTAGAGTGGGCGCATGCCCACTCTACCTTCTGGGTCGGCGCGTCCTTCCGACCAGGAGCCACACCGCCACCGACCGATGGCGGAGTCGTTCGGCGCCGACCCCGATCGTTACGACCGGACCCGCCCCCGCTACCCCGAGGCCCTGGTGCGCCGGATCGTGGCGGCCGGTACCGGGCCCGATCTCCTCGACGTCGGCTGCGGGACCGGCATCGCCGCCCGGCAGTTCCGCGCGGCCGGCTGCCGGGTGCTCGGGGTCGACGTGGATGCGCGGATGGCGCAGTGGGCGCGGCGCAGCGGGATCGAGGCCGAGGTGGCGGCGTTCGAAGCCTGGGATCCCGCCGGCCGCACCTTCGACACGGTCATCGCGGGACAGACCTGGCACTGGGTGGATCCGGTCGCGGGAGCGAGCAGGGCGGCGCAGGTGCTGCGGCCCGGCGGTCGGCTGGCGGTGTTCTGGAACGCGGGCCAGCCGCCGGCCGGCCTGGCGGCGGCCTTCTCCGCCGTCTACCGCCGGGTGCTGCCCGACGCGTTGCTCTACCACCGGGCGATGCCCGGCCCGGACGGCTACTCGACGTTGCTCGCCAGGGCCGCCGACGGGATCCGCCGGTCGGGCGCGTTCGGCGAGCCGGAGCAGTGGCGGTTCGACCGGGAGCAGTCCTACACCCGGGACGAGTGGCTGGACCAGGTGCCCACCTTCGGCGGCCACAGCACGTTCCCGCCGGCCACCCTTGCACGGCTGCTGGCAGGCCTCGGCGCCGCCGTCGACGCGGTCGGCGGCGTCTTCCCGATGCGCTACGCCGCCGTGGTGATCACCGCGGCGCGCACCGACACGGCGAAGGCGTACAGTCGTCCTGGCTGCCCAGAATAAGTGTATCGGCTCGTTTTNTCCGGCGTTCATGCGTCGGTCGGAAATAGCGGCCGAAATACCTCAGGGAGAAGTTCGTGCGCGCAATACAGTTTGCCGGGGTGCGGGACGTCCGCCAGGTCGAGGTCCCGAAGCCCACCATCGGTGCTGGTCAGGCCCTCGTCAAGGTCGCGGCCGCCGGCGTGTGTCAGACCGATATCCACGTCCGGAAATCGGCTGAACAGATGATTCCTGACGGGACGATTCTGGGCCATGAAATCGCCGGTGAGATCGTCGACATCGCCGACGGTTTCCCGCATTTCTCGCCGGGTTCCCAGGTGATCGTGCATCCGGTCTGGTCCTGCGGCGTGTGCCGGATGTGTATCGCCGGTCAGGAGAACGCCTGCCGCAACACCGGGAACCGACTTCATCCGGCCCCGACGCCCGGGGTCTCCGTGAACGGCGGAATGGCCGACTACGTTGCCGTGAACGCCTCCGCGCTAGTCCCGGCCGATGGTCTGGACCCCGCCTTCGCCGCCGTGCTCGCCGACGCGGGCCTCGTGCCCTACCACTCCATCAGGGCCACTCTCGACCTGCTCGGCCCCGGGTCCACGGCGGTGGTCATCGGGATCGGCGGCCTTGGGCAGTTCGCGGTCGCGCTCCTGCGGGAACTCACCGCGGCGCAGATCATCGCCCTGGACATCAGGGACGCGTCGCTCGCCGCCGTCCGGGAGAAGGTCAACCACGCGCTGCGCTCCGACGATCCCGAGGTCGCCGCGAAGGTCCTGGCGGTCACCGGTGGTTACGGTGCCGACGTCGTCCTGGATCTGGTCGGCAACAACCAGACCCTCGCGCTGTCGGGCGCCGTCGTCGCGCCCTACGGCGCCATCCGGGTGCCGGGCCTCAGCGACGGGGTCTTCTCGTTCGAGACCTCGCAGACGTCGGTCTCCCTGCCGTGGGGCGCGTCGCTCACCCGCCCCTACAGCGGGAACCATCAGGATCTCCACGACCTGGTGGCGCTGGCCCGGACCGGTCGGATCACCGCCAACCTCAGCCGGTACAGCTTCGACGACGGCCTGCAGGCGTTCGACGACCTCGAGGCCGGCAAGATCTTCGGCCGCGCGGTCATCGTCCTGGCGGACTCGGCGAGCTGACCCGGCGAGCTGACCCGGCGACGCGGGGAGAGGCTGACGCCGCTGGTGTCCCGGCGGTCGTCGGCCGCGTCCCCCGGCCGTTCCTTGCGGCCGCCTCCCCGGGCCGTTCCTGCGGCCGTCGCCCCGGGTACCTCCACGATGCTCGACCGACAACGGTCAGCCATCGACCCGGGGGGAGTCACCATGACCAGCAGCACCGTGCCGCTCGCCGGCGTTGCCGTACCCGACACGAGCCTGGCCGCGCAGGCCACCGAGCTGGTGCGCGACGCCACCGACGACCTGATCTACCACCACTCGCGGCGGGTCTACTGCTTCGCCGGCCTGCAGGGCCGCCGCCGCGGGCTGAGCTTCGACCCGGAGCTGCTCTACGTCGCGGCGATGTTCCACGATCTCGGTCTCAACGAGGGGTTCCGCCGCAGCGGCCGGCGTTTCGAGGTGGACAGTGCCGACGAGGCACGCCGTTTCCTGCACGGGCACGGGATGCCCGAGGACAGCATCCGGCGGGTGTGGACGGCCATNGCCCTGCACACCACCCCGGGCATCCCGGAGTTCATGGAGCCCGAGGTCGCCCTGCTCACCGCCGGGGTGGAGTACGACGTGCTCGGAATCGGCTACCACGACGTCAGCGACGCCGACCGGGACGCGATCACCGAGCTGCACCCCCGGCCGGACTTCAAACGTCGTATCCTGCGCGCCTTCACCGACGGCATCGCGCCCAGGCCGGACACCACCTTCGGCAATGTCAAGGCGGACGTCCTCGCGCACTACCTGCCCGGCTTCCGCCGCCGCGACTTCGTCGACACCATCCTCGACTCCCCGTGGCCCGAATAACGCCGGTGATGCCACCCCGCGGGCCCGCTGCCGGCGTCGCGCTGCTCCTGCAGGCGGACATGTGGGACACCAGCGCGCTGGCCGCGGGCGGGGACGGCCTGACCGGCTACGACGCCATCGTGAAGCGGATCGGCACCCTCGCCGGCCACTTCGGCAAGCCGGTGCTCCTCCTGGAGGGCGACTCGCACGTCTTCCGGGTCGACCATCCGTTCACCCGCACGGATCCGCTCTACGGCATCCATCCGCTGGCACCGAAGGACCTTGAGGTCCCGAACGTGACGCGGATCGTCGTCGATGGCAGCGGCCAGGCGAACGACTATCTCAAGCTCAGCATCGACCCGTCGGCCCCGGCCGTCTTCAGCTGGTCACGCGTCAACTTCTGACGCGTGCTCGCCGCCACCGGGGTCCGCATCCCGGTGGCATAGGCCAGGCGCTGGCCGGGACCGTTGCGCTTCGCCGTGTACATGGCGATGTCGGCGGCGTTCAGCAGGGTCTCGGCGTCGGCAAGGTCCGGGTTTGACAGGGCCAGTCCGACGCTCCCGGTCAGCGTGACGGGGCGGTCGCACAGCCGGACCGGTGCCGCGAGTGCGGTCACCACCCGGTCGGCGATCGCCTCGAGGTCGGCGGTGCCGTCGACGTCCTCGCACAGGACGGCGAACTCGTCGCCGGCGAGGCGTCCGGCCACGTCGCCGGGCCGCACGGCGTGGGACAGCCGGGCGGCCGTGGTGCGCAGCAGGTCGTCGCCGGCCTGGTGACCAAGGGTGTCGTTGATCGCCTTGAAGCCGTCGAGGTCGACGAAGAGCACCCCGACCCGCCGCCCGTCGTGGTCGGCTCGGCGCAGTGCCCGGCCGAGGCGGTCGAGCAGTGCGGTGCGGTTCGGCAGGCCGGTGAGCCCGTCATGCAGCGACCGGTGGCGGATCTCGGCTTCCATCCGGAAGCGCAGGGCGGCCGAACCGAGCACCGCGGTGACCGCATGGACGAACTCGCGTTCCTGCTCGCCCAGCGGCGCCCGGTGCAGTTCGATCATTGCCAGCGGTCGATCGGGGCGGCCGACCGGCACCGTCACCCAGCCGGCGGCGGAGCGCGGCGGATCCCGCTGCGTTCCGGTCGGGACCTCCGGTTCGCGCCGATCCTCGCGGGCGAGCGGGCCGACCCGCTTCCCGTCCGCGTCGATACCGTAGGCCCGCACCAGGTCGGCGCCGAGATGGTCCGCCAGCGCCGTGACCGCCCGCTGCCACAGCTCGGCCGACTCGCGCGCCTCCAGGGCGCGGCGGCCCAGGTCGGCGACGACCGCCTGCTCGGCGGACCGGGCCCGCACGCTGGCCAGCGCCACGTGCAGGTCGGTGACGTCGCTGGCCACCGCGGCGACCGAGGCCACCCGGCCGCCGGGCCCCGGGATGGGCACGAGGTGCACGTCGAGGCGGCGGCCGAACGCCTCGAGGACCTGGTGGACGCGCTCCCCGTCGAGCGCCCGCCGCATGATCGACGTCGCCTGCGGCAGGTAGGCGAACGAGGTGAAGATGGACGACGCCCGCGCCTCCGCCAGCCCGGCGGCCGCCTCCGGACTGACGGTCCCCTCGCTGACGAGGACCCGCCCGCCGCGGTCGATCAGGAACATCGACACCGGCGTGTTCTCCACGATGAGCCGCAGCCGGTCCTGGGCGGCGATCTCCTCGGACACGTCCTGGAGATGGACGACGAAGTACTCCTCGCCGTCGGGATCGGTCCGCAGCACGATGGTGGCCAGGGCGTGGCGCAGGTCGCCGTCCGGCTGCAGCAGGCGGACCATCATCCGTTCCCGGCGTCGGCCGCTGGCCTGGCGGAAGCGGATCTGCGCGTGGAGGCGGGCATGGTCCGCCGGGGTGGTGATCTTCTCCCAGTCCAGGCCGACGACCTCGGCCTCGGGCCGGCCGAACAGGGCGCAGGCGGCCGCGTTGGCCCGGCGGATGCGGTGATCCCGCACGGTCGCCTCGACGACCGCGATGTCCAGAATCTCGATGAGATCCGGCTGCACATCCAGGGGCATGACTGTCCACCTACCTACCAGTGCGTTGCTATCGGGTCTCGTCGTACCCGGGCGCCTGGGCGGTAAGCAGATGTGTGCATTTAGTGATGACGTGACGGTGTGTGCGGAGCTGGCCGCCCGGCGGTCCGGGAGGTCAGTCGGACGGGTGCTGGCGGCTGTGCAGGTAGCGGCCGAGGGCCATGACGGGCCACACCAGCCGGTAGCCGTGGTAGTTGAGGTAGAAGAAGCCCGGGAAGCCGGTGCCGGTGAACATCTCCTCGTCCCAGCCGCCGTCGGGGCGTTGCTGCTCGGTGAGCCAGCGGGCCGCGCCGGCCAGGGCGTCGGCGTGGGCGGAGGCGCTGCCGTGGGCGGAGGCGCTGCTGTGGGCGGAGGCGTTGCCGTGGGTGCCGCCGTGGTCGGCGGCGAGCAGGCCGAGCATCGCCCAGGCCGTCTGCGAGGGGGTGGAGATCCCGCGGCCGGACCACGCCGGGTCGCCGTAGGAGCGGATGTCCTCGCCCCAGCCGCCGTCGGGGTTCTGCCGCGACAGCAGCCATTGCGCGCCCGCCCGCATCGCCGGGTGGGTCGGCGGGAGCCCCGCGGCCTGCAGGGCGGGCAGCACCGAGCCGGTGCCGTAGACGTAGTTGACGCCCCAGCGGCCGTACCAGGACCCGTCGGCCTCCTGGTTGCGCAGCAGCCAGTCGACGCCGCGCAGGGTGCGCGGGTCGCGGATCCGTCCCGTCTCGCAGAGCAGTTCGACGACGTGCGCGGTGACGTCGGCGGACGACGGGTCGGTCAGGGCACCGAAGTCCGCGAACGGAATCTGGTAGACGAGGGTGCTGGCGTTGTCGGAGTCGTAGGCCCCCCATCCGCCATCGCGGGACTGCAGGGCGAACAGCCAGGTCGTGGACCGTTCGAGGGCGGCGTCGACCCTTGTGCCCGCCGGGTGGCGCAGTCGACGCAGCCGGTTCAGTCGGTGCAGCGCCAGCACGACCTCGGCGGTGTCGTCGGTGTCGGGGTAGGTGTCGTTGTCGAACTCGAACGCCCAACCGCCCGGCGCGACGGTCGGGTGGGCGACGGCCCAGTCACCTCTGCGGTGCTGGACCTCCTGGCCGAGCAGCCAGTCGGCGGCCCGTTCCAGCGCTGTCGGAACCGTCGCGGGCTGCCCCGGGGCGCCGGTCGCGACCCGCTGGGTGGGCAGCGCGGGCGTCATGTCGACGTCGGCAGGGGCGTCGATGCCCGCGTCGGCCAGGGCGAGGACGGCCAACGCCGTGTCCCAGATCGGCGACTGGGAGGCCTCGACCATGCGGGAGCCGTCCTCGCGGTGCAGGGTGTAGGCGTCGAGCGAGCGCAGCGCGGCGGCGAGGACCGGATGGTCGAGGTCGTAGCCGAGCAGGCGCAGCGCGATGATCGAGTAGACGGCGGGCGGCTGGATCCCGCCGAAGCAGCCGTCCGCCTCCTGCCGGGCGATGATCCATCGTTCCGCGGTGCGCAGGGCGTGCCGGCGCAGCGGCCCGACCGGGTGGCGGTGGTAGCGGTGCAGTGTCGCGTCCAGCCCCCGGAAGAAGACCTTCGCCGTGTTCGGCCGGTCGGCTCCCAGGCGCCGCACGGCGTCCCGCAGCGTCCGCCCGCCGGCGGGGGGCCGGGCGGCGGGGGACTGGGCGGTGTCGGGGGACTGGGCGTCGGGGACCTCGTCGGCGCCCAGCTCGGCCAGGTCGAACGGCGCCGGGCGCCGGGGGCGCAACGCTGAGACGATCGTCAGCGGGACGATGGTCTGGCGGGCCCAGGAGGCGAACGAGTAGATGCTCAGCGGCGCCCGCGGGGGAAGGAACATGATCTCGGGCGGCAGGACCGGTAGATCCTCCCAGCGCCACCAGCCGAACAGCGCCAGCCAGATCCGGGTGAAAACCCTGGTCGCCGGGATGCCGCCACGCTCGCGGATCCACGCGGCGCTGCGCCGTAGCGGCTCGTCGTCGGCGGGGTCACCGGCGAGCCGCAGGGCGATGTAGCACTCGACCGTGGTGGACAGCTCCCCGGGGCCGCCGAAATAGGTCGGCCAGGAGCCGTCGTCGAGTCGCCGGGAGCGGATGTGCTTCGCGGTGGCCTCGGTCTGCTCGACGGTGCGGATGCCGAGGTACTCCCGCAGGAGGAGGTCCTCGGCGTCCATCGTCGGATTGGTCTCGAGGTCGAACTTCCACCATCCGTGCGGGTCCTGGAGGGAGAGCAGATGCTCGGCGGCCCGCTGGACCGTCTCCCGCAGGCCGTCCGCCGCGTCCTGGGACAGGGTGTCCGTGCGCCCGGGGTCCGGGGCGGGGTGCGTTCCATCCGCGCGGTCGACATCGCGAAGCTCGAGGTCAGGCACGGTGTGCGGGGTTCCTTTCGATGACGAGGCTGTCCAGGCAGATCAGGGCGGTGGCGGCGAGATCCGCGGGATCGGTGCTGTCCGAGGCGCACCAGGCGCGCACGGCGACCTGCACGGCGGCGAGGAAGGCGAAGGCGGCCAGCGAGGCGTCGAGGTCCGTGCGTCGCGGCTGCGGGCCGTCGGGGTCGTCGCCCTCGACGAACTCCAGCGCGAACCGGTCGCCCAGGGCGACGATCCGGTTCTGAACCGCCCCGGCGAGCGCGGAGGCGTTGCCGATCGGCAGCAGATGATCGGTGTAGTGCCGCAGCGACTCGCCGTCCGGGCTCATGATCGTCCAGGCGTCGATGACCGCGGCGCGCAGGGCGGTGAGCGGCGGCTCGTCGGCCGGACGCCGGCGCAGGGCCGTCAGGGTGAGCTCGCCCATCTCGTCCAGCGGTGCGAGGGCCACCTCTTCCTTGTTCGCGAAGTACCGGAAGAAGGTGCGGACGGACACGTCGGCGCCCGCCGCGATCGCCTCGACCGTGGTCGTGTCGTAGCCGTTGTCGTGGAAGAGGGCGTGCGCCACGTCGATGATCGACTGGCGCGTGCGGCGCTTCTTGCGTTCCCGCAGACTTTCCGTCTGCTGCTCGGACATCCCCCGAACCACCCGAAGATCTCGATGCGCCAAAACTGACATCTCGGAACATATGGCACGAACTGCCACATGGCAAAGGATGCCTACTGCGTCCGTGTGACAGTCGCCGCCAGTCGCTGTCCACCGCCGCCAGCCGACGCTCGCTCGGTGCCGCGAGTCGCGGCGGGCAGCGGGCGGCCACGACCCGGCGAGCCGGTGGCGAGGCGTGTGCGCAGGCGGGCCGGGTGCGCCCGCATGCGTGCTGACCTGGGGGGTTTGGTGGACCAAGGCCAGGCCGGACCGGAGCCGGGCGCCGTGGCCGGGCCTCGTGGCCCCGGCCGCCTCCTGCGCGCTTGTCCGCGCCGATCACCTGTACCCGCGTCGAGAGGACGAGCCCCCAGTGCCATTCACCTCCATGAGGAACCCGCCCGATGGTGTGCCGACTCTGATCGACCGACGCCGTCCCGAGGGCGTCGGACTCCGCCGGTCGCTCCCCGTCCGGCGACCCTCCCCGCAGCGCCTCGTGCCTCGCCCGTGTCGGCCCCAGGCTCGGCGGCGACGATGACCGGCAGAGCCGCTGCTGCCGGATCGACAGGGAGCGGCGTCATGGTCGCCATCGGGGGAGAGGGGCCGGAGGGGCGGGGCCGAGGGCGCTGCAGGCACGTGTTCCACGCCCCCGTTGCCTTGATCTGCCGGTGGCCGGGGGTAGCGACAGACACCTGCTCTGACCGTGTAACATCGCAGACGTGCGCGGGTGAGACACCCCGCGACCACCTGTCCGGGTGGCGGAATGGCAGACGCGCT
The DNA here is from genome assembly GCF_000948395.1 of Frankia torreyi. Classification (GTDB taxonomy): domain Bacteria; phylum Actinomycetota; class Actinomycetes; order Frankiales; family Frankiaceae; genus Frankia; species Frankia torreyi. The sequence continues at coordinate 44,333 of NZ_JYFN01000058.1, forward strand.
AGCTTGAGGTGCTAGTGCCCTTTATCGGGCGTGGGGGTTCAAGTCCCCCCTCGGACACGGCCACTAGGCCCACCGATGGTCTTGGTGAGGCTTCGGCGGACACGATGCGCGTCTCATGGTCATAGCTGAGGCGCAGTCCCAGTTGCTGGTAGATCTCGGCCTTGTCGGTAGGGTCTGCCGTGCGAAGGACGGTGGCGATCCCGCCGAGGGCTTCGACGATGTTCTTGATCTCTTGGCGGGTGAGGCGGGGCGGCGGGTTCTGTCTCCGGTCGCCTGCCCGTGCGAGGGCGGCGACTGCCTCGGCGCGTTCGGCCTGGGTTTCGTTGATCCAGCCGGTGACGAGGGCGGAGTCGGCGCCGGCTTCCAGGGCAGCGCGGTGCTGGGCGAGCTTGCGGTCGCAGGCGGCGATCTTTCTGCGGTTCGGGTCGGTGGCGGCTGACGTCTCCGCGGGCTGCTGGGTCGCCAGGGCGTCCAGGGTGGCTTCGAGGTGGTGGGGGGCGAAGGCGGTGGCCAGCCAGGCGTCGAGGTCGGGCAGGATCGCGTCCTCGCGCAGGTAGACCGACAGCGGGTGGTCGATCAGGTTGGCGATGGCGTATTCCTGCGGGTAGCGGCAGCGGTAGTGAGCATGTCCGTGGTTCCAGGTGCCCTGCATGCGTCGGCCGCACTGGTGGTGGACCAGCAGGCTGCGCAGGGCGTAGGGGTGCGGTGTCCGGATCTGATAGTGCCCCGTGGAGTGGTGTAGATCGGTTCGCGTTTCGCTCTGCTTCTTTCGATATTATGCGGCTTGGAACTCGGTCGCGTCGAGAGCGATC
>NZ_JYFN01000059.1 GCF_000948395.1 Frankia torreyi
GCGCCACCCCGAGCCGGTCCCGCGCCTTCGTGATCGCCGTGGTCGCCGGCACCTTCACCGGCCCGGCACTGTCTGCCAGCCAGTCGTCGGCGACCTTCACCTGCCGCATCACCTCGTCGTAGCCATCCGAGGGGAACAACGCCAACGCGACCACGTACCGGACCATCAGCGCCGCGGGCAGGTCCCGCGTCCGCTTCTCGCGACGACCGGTCTCGGTGACCACCCGGTCGACCAGCGCGTCCGGGAACTGCGCCGCCAGCACCCCCAGCCCGACCCGGTCCACCAACCGGTCCTCGGGCTTCTCCTTCACCTGACCGCGTCTCGGCACCCCTCGAACCTACACGATCAGAACCTAAGTTCCTGGTATTGTCCCGGGGCGACCGCGACCTCCGCCCCGGGCGCGTAGGTCGTCACATTCGGCGGAATCGCCTTGAGCTCATCGATCTTGGCGCAGGCCGGGCACTGTGCATAACCCGACTGGCGCTGGCGGTTCGCCTCCGCGTCGGCTTTCGCCTCGGCGACTCGTGCCTGTGCCTCGGCAATCCGTGCAAACGCGGCCTGGGCGCTGTTCACGGCCCCCTGGACGTTCGCCGGCAGGGTTACCCGGGCGAGGGTGAATCGCAGGTTCTCCAGGAACGGGCCACCGAGATTGGCGTTGAGGTCGGTCGCCAGCGACTTGTTGATCGCGTTCTGGACGGCCTGGATGTTGCCGTTGCTCGACGCCGCGTTGAGCGTCGTCGAGGCCCCGGCCTGCTGTTGCGCGCCCATCTGGACCAGCGCGCAGGAGGAGACGAGGTCGGCGCAGGTGAAGTTGTTGATCTGCTCGCGAAGGTCGTTGTCGATGACCGGTCGGATGATGGCGCCGAGGAACGCGGACCAGCCGTCGTCGCCCGACCAGGCGTAGTAGAGCTTCCCACCCTTGCTCGCCAGCGGGAACTTCCGGGTGCCGAACTTGTCATCGAACTGGCGCAGGACATTGTGGTCGAGATTGAGAGTGAAGTAGAACGTTCCCTCGATCCCCATACTCACCCCGTCCTTCGACGGTGTCGTCACGACATCGACCGTGCCCCGGTCGCTCTCACCGACAACGGACGTGATCGTGTAGTAACGCTGCTGTGCCGGATAGTTGTGCGTCGAGGAATACATGCCGGCGTAGGTCAATGACGAGGCGGGATCGATGATCTGGCGGATCCGGTGATTGTCGAACGGGCCACCGTTGCGGACCACCGCGATCTGCCCGCCCGACGTCGACGCGAACGAACCGAGCGCGCTCGCCCCCACGACCAGACCGAAGACCACCGCCAACACGCCGACGACGGCAGCGGCTCCGATCCCGACACGCCTGCCTGATGGCACACCCACTCCCTTGATCGATGCGGCTCGTCGCCAGTATGTCCGGTTTCCGCGGTCGAATCGCGGGACTGTCCGGTTCTCGACCCAGGCGTCGTGCTGGGTCGCGGCGGCGGCCGGCCAGCCGGCTCCAGGGGACCGACACCAGGGGACCGGCACCAGGGGATACGCGAAGTGGTGACGGATCGTCATCCACATCCCGGACGACATCGAGGGTCGTGACGACAGGCGGGCATTTCCGCGGCGCGGCGGAGATCTGGCATTCCCGTTCCAGCCGGGTCTCGATCTCGTCCCGCTCGGTCTTGATCCTTCGTCCCCGGGGAGGTATACGCGCCCCATGATCCCTACGTGGCGCATTCTCCTATAATGCGGGATGTCGGGCGGCGAATCGGCGAAGGACGCCGGTGTGGGGCGACCGGCGATCCCGGACGGGGAGAAGCACATGCCTGGTGACCTGCGGCGGAACCCGGCGACAGGTGATGGGGCCGCGACCGGCGATCAGGCCGGGCCCGGCGGCGCCGACGGCGGGACGATTCTCATCCTCACGCTCGGCTACCTGATGGTCGCCGCGATGCTGGTCGTCGTCGTGACCGACGTGTCCGCCGTCTACCTGGCCCGCCGTTCGGTCGCCTCGGCCGCGGACGGCGCGGCGCTCGCCGCCGCGCAGCGCATCGACGAGAACGCGATCTACACGGCGACGGACGCCTTCCAGGAGCTTCCGCTCGCGGACATCAACGCGACCGTCGAGCAGTACCAGCGGCAGTCCGACCCGAGCGGCCGCACGACCCTCACCTCCAGCCTCGTCGACGCGACGACGGTGGAGGTGGAGGGTTCGCGCCTGGTCGACCTGCCGGTCGTGGGCTACCTCGGGGTCGGGCCGGTCACAGTGCGGGCCGGGGCACAGGCACAGTCGGTGGTCCGCCAGCCCGCTGCACCATGACGCCGGACGGGCCGGGGACGCCGAAGCGCGCCGCCGGCCGCTGCAGGTCCCGGTCGGCCTCCCAGCTTTCGTGCAGCCAGGGGGTGGTGGCGTCGACGAGATCGTCCAGGCCCTGCCCGGTGCGCAGGTCGGCCAGCTCGGAGACGTCGCGCACGAGCCGGGCCAGCCACTGCGCCGGCCGACCGGTGGACAGGGTCACCGCCTGACCGGCGTAGGCGGCGGCCTCGTCCCGGTCGGGGATCTCCCGGGCGAGCGCGGCGCGGGCCTGCGCCATCCGCACCGAGACCACCATGCCGGTCTGGCCGGAGCCGGCGATGAGCGTCTCGGCCCGCTCCAGGTGCGGTGTGGCCTCGTCTGCGGCGCCCACGGTGGTCAGCGCCTCGGCGCAGGCCAGCGCGAGGTCCGCCGGGGAGTAGGTCTCCAGGGCGAAACCGGGGGAGCCGAAGTCGTCGTCGTCGAGGCGTTCCATCGTCTGCCAGGCGCGGGCGACCGCGTCGCGCACCCCGGGGGTGTCGCCGGTGGCCGCGCACGCGCTCGTGACGACCTTGCCGGCGATGAGCGCGCGGGTGGGGCTGAACCCGGCTATCCGCGCGGCCACCCCGGCGATCTGCAGGGCGACCGCCGGGCTGTGCGGGCGGACCATCCGCGCACGCAGGGCCAGTGCCCGTGCGGCGAGCGGCCCGTCGCCGGCGGCGCGGGCGAGGGCGGCGGCGCGGTCCGCCCGGGTGGCGGCGTCGGCGTGCCGGCCGCGGTCGTACGCCACAGCCGCCGCGGCGGTCGTCACGGCGGCGTGCAGGCGCATCCAGTCCAGGGCGGCCCGCCCGCGTAGCCGGTGCTCGCGAGGCACCGTCCTGGTGGTGCGTTCGAGTGGGACGAGGGCGGCGGCCGTCGCGCTGAGATCGGTGGTCTCGTAGGCGTCCACCGCGGCGCTCAGCGCGGCGGCGCAGGCGTCGTGCAACCCGGCGGCGTCCGCGGTGGCGTCGGCTCCCAGGCTCATGGAGCCGACCGCCGCGAGGCCGGTGGCGACCAGTACGGACCGTCGGTTCGAAACTTCGGCCACGATGGCACCCTTCGCGCTCGGGTGGGGGTGATCGCGCCGCCGTCTACCTGCCGGCGAAGCGCGACGGGACGGTGAACCGCCAGGTCTAACTGCGTACCCCGGTTGGTCTGCTGACTGAGCTGGGTTCCCATGGCGGCCTCCCTCGCTTTCCCTGACAAGCGGCCCGGCACTGACTGTTCCGCCTCCTGGCGGCCCGCATTAACCGTGTGTCCGTGTTCGTTGGTCTCCTGACCATGACCTGGTGGCGGCCCGGCGACTGGCGGGACCACGTTGCCCCGCGGGACCACGTTGCCCCGCGGGACCACGTTGCCCCGCGGAACCAGATGCCCGGCGCATTCGTCGGCGAAGCGCCGTGGTCAAAGATATCGTTCGGGAACGACAAACGCCCGGGGTCGTGTGCGCTCGGCGATGTGGGACAGATCTCTCCGCGGATTGGCATCGACCAGCGTCCCGGCGGTGGCCCGTCGGGGTGGGTGGTGCGGTTACCGTCAGGATTGTCCGCGGTGCGGGTGTCGGTTGGCCGGATATTCACGAGTCCGCATCCCGTGTTTCAGGATGATGTCGCCACGCCTTTGCATGTTTCATCGATGTGGCTTTTCACGACCGCTGCCCGGTGTCGGCGCGACGGCGGCGGGCGGTGTTGGCCGCGGTCGCCGGCCATCTGCGGCGGTCGGTTGGTTCGTAGACGGACGATCTCCCGCCGCCCCGATCGGCCCCGCGCCGAGGGACGGCCGGCCCGGCCGCCGTGGTCCGCCGCGGTCCGTCGCGGATCGGGTCAAGATCAGTCCTGCCCGTGGTCGGCGGGAGGCGCCGGTAAGGTGAACACCATGGCCGTCGACCTGTCCGAGGAGATCAAGCAGCTCGATGCAACGCTGAGCGGCATCGAGTCCGTTCTCGACGTGGAGGGGCTGCGCCGTCGCGCCGAGGAGCTGGAGCGGCAGGCCGCGGATCCCGACCTGTGGTCCGACCAGGACCGGGCGCAGGTCGTCACCCGGCGCCTGTCGTCGACCCGCGGCGACATCTCCCGCGTGGAGGGGCTGCGCCGCCGGCTCGACGACATCGCCGCCGCCGCGGATCTCGGCGACGACGACCTGCTCGCCGAGGCCGCGGCCGATCTGCCGGCGCTCAGCGGCGACATCTCCGCGCTGGAGGTGCGCACCCTGCTGTCCGGCGAGTTCGACGAGCGGGATGCGATCGTGCAGCTCTCCGCGGGTGCCGGCGGCGTCGACGCCGCCGACTGGACGGCGATGCTGCTGCGGATGTACCTGCGCTGGGCCGAGCGCCACGGCTACCCCACCGAGGTCTTCGATACCTCCGAGGCCGAGGAGGCGGGCCTGAAGTCCGCCACCTTCCAGGTCAAGGCCCCCTATGCCTATGGGACGCTGCGCAGTGAGCACGGGGTGCACCGGCTCGTGCGCATCTCGCCGTTCGACAATCAGAACCGGCGGCAGACCTCCTTCGCCGGCGTCGAGGTGACCCCGGTCGTCGAGCTGTCCGACCACGTCGACATCGACGACAAGGACCTGCGGATCGACATCTTCCGGTCCTCCGGCCCGGGCGGCCAGGGGGTCAACACGACCGACTCGGCGGTCCGTATCACCCACCTGCCCACCGGCATCGTGGTCACCTGCCAGAACGAGCGCAGCCAGCTTCAGAACAAGGCCGCCGCGATGATCGTGCTGCAGGCGAAGCTCCTGGAGCGCCGCCGCGCCGAGGAGGCCGCGGCGAAGCAGCGCATCACCGGCGGCCCCCAGGACGTCTCCTTCGGATCGCAGATCCGCAACTACGTCCTGCATCCCTACCAGCTCGTGAAGGACCTGCGCACCGACACCGAGACCTCGAACACCGGCGGTGTGCTCGACGGTGAGCTCGACGATTTCATCGATGCCGAGATCCGGTGGCGCCGGGCCGTCGAGAACCAGGCGTGAGAATACCCGCCCCAACGGCCGGTGCTGTTCCCGTCTGCTCTCCAGGCCCGCGCGGGTCGGTCGATCGAAAATCTTATCCGCCGCCCCGGCCGGCAACTTTCGCGTTTGTCGGTCATGCCTTCCGGGGGATCGCCCATCCGTGTTCCCCCGATTTACCGGGTGCCTTTGAATGCGACCGTAGCCGCGATGAACACCCGGTGAAATGGCAGTGACCCGTCCGGCGGCCTGATCCGGGCCGTGTAGCGAGTGGGTCGGGACCGTGCAGACCACCCTCGGGTGACGTCTCCGGCGGATCTCCCGATGCCATTGGCACGCCCGGTATGCGCGTGTAGAGTCCCGGGTAGTTCGCGGACCGTTCGATGTTTTAGTTTCGGCCTCCTGGGCTGGTTCGCGCACTACTTCACTCGATGGGATGTTCGCCCGTGTCACCTGTTCGTCCACGATTGCGCACCGTCGTCGCGGAGGGAGTACGGCCTGTGTCCCTGCAGATGAATGCACACAGGTATATGCACGGAAATGTCCAGCTCGATCCGGGCGTGACGGCGATCGTCGCGGGTACGGGAACGAGGTGACCACCCTGGCGACTGCGCTGCCCGGTGCCGCCTCCGGCGTGCTGGACGAGGCGCCCCCGATGCCCCTGCCCGTCCTGATGTACCACAGCGTGGGTGACTCCGTGAGTGCCGACTTCCGGAGCTGGGAGGTCCCGCCGGGCGTGTTCGCCGAGCAGCTCGGCGCGCTCGCGGCCGGCGGCTACCACCTCACCGGGCTCACCGACGCCCTCGCGCACCCGCACCGCCGGCAGGTGGCCATCACCTTCGACGACGGCTTCGAGGATTTCGTGACGACGGCCCTGCCGGCCTTGCAGACGGTCGGCGCCGGCGCCACCCTCTACATCCCGACCGCCTACGCCGGCCGGCGCGCCACCTGGCTGGACGGCTACAGCGAGCGCAATCTCCCGTTGCTGGGCTGGGCCGACCTGGCCGACCTCGCGGGGGAGGGCATCGAACTGGGCTCGCACGGTCATCGCCATCTCGAACTGGACGTGGTGCCCACGGCGCTGGCCCGCTATGACGTGACTGCCAGCCGGCGCATGATCGAGGAGAAGACCGGACGCAGCCCGGACAGTTTCTCCTATCCATTCGGATACCACTGCGCGTCGGTTCGGCACGTGGTCGCGGCGGCCGGATTCGATTCGGCCTGCGAGGTCGGTTACCGACTGCATCAGCCGACCCAGTCCCGTTTCGGCATCAGTCGGCTGGTGGTGGACCGGGCGGCCGGGGCGGCCGACATCCTGCGCCTGGTTTCCCTCGGGCACCGCGACGCGTTCACGAGTGCCCGCCGCGGGTTGCGGTCCGGCTGGCGGGCCTATCGCGCGGCGCGCTGGCGGCTCGGCCGGGGCGGCTGACCGCCGATCCGGCAACGGAGCGGCGGAAACGTGCCCAGGCGGAGGCGCACGTCGTTTTCCGATGACGTCGTTTTCCGATGACGTCGTCCGACCGCCTCCGGTGAACGGCGAAAAGCCCACTCAGGCGATCGCTAGCCGGTAGCCCCGCTTGATGACGGTCTCCACCGCGCGGCCGGCCGGGCCGAGCGCCGTGCGCAGGCGGGCGACGGTCATCTCCACCGCGTGTTCGTCCGTCAGCCCCGCGGTGCCCGTGCGGCGCAGCAGCTCCGCGCGGGAGAGCACCCGACCGGGACGCTCGGCGAGCGCGTCGAGTACCGCTGCCGTCTTCGGTGCCAGCATCACCGGCTCCCCGTTGACGATCACCGCCGTGCCCTGCACCCGCAGCACGTGCCCGGCAGCCTCGACGGTGCGCACCCGCCGACGCGGCAGCTCGTCGGCCAGCGTGCGCACGAGCGCTCCCAGGCGGTAACGCTCCGGCGTCACGACGGGGATCCCCAGCCGGACGAGCGGCGCGGCACACACCGGTCCCACGCAGGCGGCCAGCACGTCGGCGCGCAGCGCGGCCAGCGTCTCGTCGAGGCGGCCGGCCTCCCGTGCGGTCCCCAGCAGGCTCAGCACGGCCGGCGCGCTGGTGAAGGTCACCGCGGACACGCCGCCGGTGACGATCAGCTCCACCATCCGCCGGACCGGGCGCAGGTCCTCGGGTGGCTCCCACCGGTACACCGGGATCTCGACCACCTCCGCTCCGGCAGCGCGCAGCCCCTCGACCATGTCCGGCAGCGGCTCGCCGTGTAGCTGCACGGCGATGCGCAGGCCGGTGAGGTTGGTGGCGAGGAGATGGGTCATGAGCTCCGCGCCCGACTCCGACCGGGGCGACCAGCACTCGGTCAGCCCCGCCGCCCGGACCGCGCCGGTCACCTTGGGCCCGCGGGTGAACAGCCGGGCCTGTGCCAGCCGATCGCGCAGACCGCCGCCGAGGCCCCAGCCTTCGGCGGCCTCCAGCCAGCCGCGAAAGCCGATCGCCGTCGTGGCGATCACCGCGTCGAGGCGCCCGGCGAGGCAGGCCCGGGTGGCGGCGAGCAGTTGTCCGTCGTCCGCCAGCGGGACGATGCGCAGCGCCGGCGCCTGCACCACCCGGGCGCCGCGCCGTTCGAGCAGGTTGGCGAGCTCGTCGCGGCGCCGGGCCGCGGTGATCCCGACGGTGAACCCGAGCAGCGGAGGCAGCTCCGCCACCGCCGCATCACCGGATTCGGACCGTCCGGAACTGGGGGTTGGCAAGACGACGACCTCCTGGCCTGTGGACCCACGCCGATCTCAGGTCCCTGGCAGGATCAGGCACCCCGATGTCCGGGCGCTTACCCGCAGGCAACGGCGCGGTTAACCGGCGTCGTTCCCGGTCCCGTGACGGCCACCCCGGCCGGGCCGAGAGTCTCACATCCGGCTGTGGCCGGGGGTGCGTGCCTTGTTTCCGCACCGACGTGGACCTGAGTCGGCAGCGACATCCGCCGCTCGTACGGTCAGCGACCGTAGCGGGTTCCGCCGAGGGCGGCGGGCCCCTGGATCGGACCTGGGACAGGGGTGATGCGCGGATGTCTGCTCGGTCGCTGGTGGTCGTCGGTCACGGCATGGTCGGCCATCGGCTGTGCGAGGCGGTGCGGGAACGGGACGCCGGGCAGGTCTGGGACGTCACCGTCCTGGCCGAGGAGCCGCGGCCGGCCTACGACCGGGTCGGCCTGTCGGCCTACTTCACCGGGTCGACGGCGGACGACCTGAGCCTGGTCGCGGCCGGCTTTCTCGATCATCCCCGGCTGCGGGTGCGCCTCGGTGAGCCCGTCGTCGCCGTCGACCGGGCCGTCCGTACGGTGCGCACCGCCCCCGGACACACCTACCGTTACGACGCCCTGGTGCTTGCCACCGGGTCCGTCCCGTTCGTCCCGCCGGTTCCCGGGTGCGAGGCCGCCGGCTGCCACGTGTACCGCACCATCGAGGACCTGGACGCGATCAGCGCGTCGGCGCGGTCGAGCCGTACCGGCACCGGCGTGGTCATCGGCGGCGGCCTGCTCGGCCTGGAGGCGGCGAACGCCCTGCGCAGCCTGGGCCTGACCACCCACGTCGTCGAGTTCGCCCCCCGACTGATGCCCGCGCAGGTCGACGACGCCGGCGGGCAGACGCTGCGCGCCCACATCACCGGGCTCGGGATCGGCGTGCACACCGACACCGCCACGGAGCGGATCGAGGCCGACGCCGCCGGTCGGGTCGCCCGGCTCGTCTTCGGCCGCCACCCCGAGGGCCTGGCCGGCCTCGACGCCGACGTCGTCGTGTTCTCCGCGGGCATCCGCCCCCGCGACGAGCTGGCCCGTGGGTGCGGACTGGCCGTCGGGGAGCGCGGCGGCGTCGTCGTCGACGAGGGTTGCCGCACCAGCGACGAGCACGTCTACGCGATCGGCGAGTGCGCGGCGGCCGGCGGGCGGGTCTACGGGCTGGTCGCCCCCGGCTACGCGATGGCCGAGGTCGTCGCCGACCGGCTGCTCGGCGGCGCGGCGACCTTCACCGGCGCGGACCTGTCCACCAAGCTCAAGCTGCTCGGCGTGGACGTGGCAAGCTTCGGCGACGCCTTCGGCACGACGCCCGGCGCGCTGCCGATCACGTTCGCGGACCCGGTCACCGGGGTCTACAAGAAGCTCGTGCTCTCCGACGACGCGACCAGCGTGCTCGGTGGCATCCTCGTCGGCGACGCCGGTGAGTACGGCACCCTGCGGGCGCTGGTCGGCGCCGTCGGCGCGGTTCCGGACGACCCGGCGCGGCTGATCCTGCCGGCCGGCGACGGTGCCGGTGCCGGCGCCGGGGTGACGCTGCCGGCCGAGGCGCAGATCTGCTCGTGCAACAACGTCACCCAGGGTCAGATCTGCGCGGCGATCAGCGACAACGGGCTGACCGACGTCGCCGGGATCAAGGGCTGCACGAACGCGGGCACGAGCTGCGGAAGCTGCGTGCCGATGCTGAGGACGATCCTCGGCCAGCAGCTCGCCGCCGCCGGCATCGAGGTCTCCACGGCCCTGTGCGAGCACTTCGACCACAGCCGAGCCGAGCTGTTCGAGCTCGTCCGCGTCCGCGGGATCACGACGTTCTCCCAGCTCGTCGCCGAGCACGGGCGGGGCCGCGGCTGCGAGGTCTGCCGGCCGGTGGTCGCGTCGATCCTCGCCTCGATCCACAACGGCTACATCCTCGACGGCGAGCGGGCCGCGCTGCAGGACACCAACGACCACATGCTGGCGAACATGCAGAAGGACGGGACGTACTCGGTCATCCCCCGGCTGCCCGGCGGCGAGGTCACCCCGGAGGCGCTCATCCTCATCGGCGAGGTGGCCCGCGACTTCCGCCTCTACACCAAGATCACTGGCGGTCAGCGCATCGACCTGCTCGGCGCCCGCGCCGAGGACCTGCCGAAGATCTGGAAGCGGCTCACCGACGCCGGGCTGGAATCCGGGCACGCCTACGGCAAGTCCCTGCGCACGGTGAAGTCCTGCGTGGGGGAGACCTGGTGCCGCTACGGCGTGCAGGACTCCACCACCCTCGCCATCGACCTGGAGCTGCGCTACCGCGGGCTGCGGTCCCCCCACAAGATCAAGATGGCGGTCTCCGGCTGTGCCCGCGAATGCGCCGAGGCCCGCTCCAAGGACGTCGGCGTGATCGCCACGGAGCTCGGCTGGAACCTCTACCTGGGCGGCAACGGCGGTCACCGGCCGCGCCACGCGGAGCTGTTCGCCGCCGATCTCGACACCGAGACCCTCGTCCGCTACATCGACCGGTTCCTCATGTTCTACGTGCGCACCGCCGACCGCCTGCAGCGCACCGCGCCGTGGGTGGAGGGCCTCGACGGCGGCCTGGCGCACGTCCGCGAGGTGATCGTCGAGGACGCGCTGGGCATCTGCGCCGAGCTGGACGCGGCCATGGCCCACCACGTCGACACCTACCAGGACGAGTGGAAGGCGACGCTGGCCGACCCGGTGGCGCTGCGCCGGTTCACCTCGTTCGTCAACGCCCCCGACACGCCCGACCCGGACATCCTGCACGTGCTCGACCGCGGCCAGCCCCGGCCGGCCCGCGACGGTGAGCGGGCCGCGCTGATCGCCGGGACGACCCTGCCGGTCGTGCGCCAGCCTGGCCCGCACGAGTCCGTCGCCGCCGCCGCCCCCGCCCCCGCCGCGACGCCGGCACTCGTCCTGCCGGACCCCGCCGAGATCACCTGGAGGTCAGCGTGAACTGGACCGATGTCTGTGCCCTGGAGGACCTCACCCCGGACCGGGGGGCCGGCGCGCTCGTCGACGGCGCGCAGGTCGCCGTGTTCCGACTCAGCGACGGGCCGGTCGTCGCGGTCGGCAACACCGACCCGATCTCCCGGGCCAACGTGCTCTGCCGCGGTCTCGTCGGCTCCCGCGGTGCGCGCGCGGTCGTCTTCTCTCCGCTGCACAAGCAGGCGTTCGACCTGGTCACGGGCGAATGTCTGGACGCCGAAGGAGTGCGCATCCCGGTCCATCCGGTCGAGGTGCGGGCCGGTCGCGTCCTGGTCGGCCCGGCGGGCACCGCCCGGCGCATCGCCTGAGCACGTCCGCACGGAAGGCGCGATCCGCCCCGAACGGGCTGGTCAGGCCGCACACTGGGAGAGTCGTCGCGGCCGGGACTCGCGCGCCGGCAGCGGGACAGGCCCGGTAGGGCAACAGCGACGGAGGTGACCGGCGTGGACAGACCCTCCGGGGGTTGGGTGGCGCTCGTCGGCGGCGGGCCCGGCCGGGCGGATCTCATCACCGTGCGCGGACTGCGCCTGCTGCGGATCGCGGACGTCGTGGTGGTCGACCGCCTCGCTCCCCGCGAGCTGCTGGCCGAGACCCGCTCCGGCGTCGAGATCATCGACGCGGGCAAGGCGCCGCACGGCCACAACCTGACCCAGGACGAGATCAACGCGGTGATCGTCGACCGTGGCCGGCGCGGGCTCGGTGTCGTGCGGCTCAAGGGTGGCGACCCGTTCGTCTTCGGTCGCGGCGGCGAGGAGGCCCTGGCCTGCGCCGCGGCCGGGCTGCCGTGCGAGATCGTCCCCGGGGTGACGAGCGCGGTCGCCGTCCCGGCGCTCGCCGGCATCCCGGTCACCCACCGTGGCATCACCCAGGACGTGTCCATCGTCAGCGGGCACGTCGACCCCTCCCATCCCGGCTCCACCGTCGACTGGGACGCGCTGGCCACGGGGCCGGGGACGGTCGTGGTGCTGATGGGTGTGGCGGCGCTGGCGGGGNTCACCCGGGAGCTGGTCAAGCGCGGCCGGCGCCCGGACACGCCGACCGCGGTCATCCACGCCGGGGGCACCGCCGACGAGGTCGTCCTCACCGGCGTGCTGTCGGACATCGCCGAGCTGGCCGCGGAGGCCGACCTCGGCTCGCCCGCCGTCATCGTCATCGGGGACGTGGTACGCCTGCGCGACCAGATCGCCGGCGCCAGGGCTGCCCGGCGTGCCCCGGACCAGCCGGCTGACGAGCGGAGCTGACCGCCTCCTCGGCCAGCGTGCCGGTCGGCATCGCGACGGGAGCAGTGCCTGTCCGAGTTCGGCGTTCCGCCGCGCAGGGGCGAGCACCAAGGGCCCGGAAAGACCAAAATCCACCCTTACGTTAGGGTCGACTTTTCGATGGCGCATTGCCGAGGCGCGGTCGGGAGAATGTAGGCCGCTGCCGATCGAGGGGGTGTTCGGTCTTGGGGACCTCACGGGAGGCCGTCGGATGATCATCCAGGTGATGTTCGCCCGGCGAGCAGCGGATCCCTGCTCCCGGATCCTCCGCGCGCAGCGGCGGGCGGCGTCGGCGGGCCGGCAGCTCCCCGGGCGCGGCGGCCACCTCCGCTCGCCGCTGCTGCCACGGTCGCGGTTGCGGTTGCTGCCACTGTTGCTGCTGCTGGTCATCGGGCTGCTGGCCGCGGGGCTCGGGGCCTGTTCCCGCTCGCCGGAGCCGGCGCCGGCGGGGGNGCACTGGGTGTCCGGCACCAACGGCAACTACCCGACCGACGTGAACGCCTGGGGTACGTTCACCGGCCGCGAGATCGGGGTTGCGGTCGTCTTCACCAGCCGTAAGGACTGGTACAACCTCGTCTCGGCGGACTGGCCGACGGCCGCCTTCACCGAGGACAAGTTCCCCGGCGCACTGTCGATCGCGCAACCGCCGTTCCCCGAGGACGGCGACGAGGCCACCTGCGCCAGTGGCGCCTATGACGCCAACTGGCGCACCTTCGGCGCCACGCTGACGAAGTTCGGCCGGGGCGACGCCTATGTCCGCCTCGGCTGGGAGTTCAACGGCGCCTTCAACTACTGGCACGTGCGCGACGTCGAGACCTGGAAGACATGCTTCCGTCGAACGGTGACCGCGATCCGGTCGACCGCGCCGAAAGTCAGAATCGACTGGAACATGAACGCCCACGCCGACACGCTGCCCGGCAGCGGGCAGGACGTGTGGGATGCCTATCCCGGCGACCAGTACGTCGACGTCGTCAGCATCGACGCGTACGACTTCTATCCCCCGTCGATCAACGAGGCGAGCTGGGGCCGACAGTGCCACCAGCGGTCCGGACTGTGCACGGTGATCAAGTTCGCCCATGATCACGGCAAGAAGTTCGCCGTCCCGGAGTGGGGGGTGGCCTGGTCGAACGGCGGCGGGAAGGACAACCCCTTCTACATCAGCAAGATGCACGAAACGTTCATGGCGAATGCGGCGAACCTGGCCTACGAGGCCTACTTCAACACCTCCGAGCCGGCGAACGTCCTGTCATCGCTGTACAAACCGGACCTGAACCCACAATCCTCGAAGCGCTACCTGGAGCTGTTCGGTGCCCACTGACCCGTGGCCCCACTGACCCGTGGCCCCGTAGCCCACGCGTGCCGGGACCGCCCGCTCGGCGAGGCCGCGGGCGGCTAGCGCAGGGCGACGATGCGGTCGTCGCCCGGCTTCGGGGCGCCGCGGCCGTCGGTGTTGTTGGTGAGCAGCCACACCGAGCCGTCCGGGGCGGCCACCGCGGCGCGCAGCCGGCCCAGCTCGCCGGTGAACAGCGCCCGCGGCCGGCCTCGCACGGCCGTCCCGGCCAGGTCGAGTTCCCACAGCCGCTGCCCGCGCAGCGCCGCCACGTAGAGGGTGTCGCCGCGGATCGCGATCCCGCTCGGGGACGCCTCCGCGGTGGTCCAGGTGGCCAGCGGGTTGCGCAACCGGCCGCCGTCGGTGTCGCCGGTGCCCTCGACGCCGGGCCAGCCGTAGTTCCCGCCCGGGACGATCAGGTTGATCTCGTCGAGCCTGTCCTGGCCGAACTCGGACGCCCACAGGCGGCCGGCGGAGTCCCAGGCCAGGCCCTGGACGTTGCGGTGGCCGAGGCTGTAGACGAGGGAGCTGGGGAACGGATTGCCCGGCGGGACGCCGCCGTCGGGGCGCATCCGCAGGATCTTGCCGTTGAGGCTCGACCGGTCCTGCGCGCGCGAGCGCACCCCGGCGTCACCGACTCCGGCATAGAGCAGGCCGTCGGGTCCGAAGCGGATCCGGCCGCCGTTGTGGACCGCGGCGTCGGCGAGCCCGGTGAGGATCGGGGTGGGCGCCTCGGCGCGGTCCCCGGACAGCCGGAAGCGCACGATCCGGTTGTCGGTGGCCGAGGTGTAGTAGGCGTACACGAGCCGGTCGGTCGCGAAGCTCGGGGAGACCGCGAGCCCCAGCAGCCCCGACTCGCCGCGGTGGACCACGCCAGGCAGCCTCGCCACCTCGGTCGCCCGCCCGCCGCCCGCCGGCAGCCGAATGATCCGCCCGCTGTCGCGTTCGCTGATCAGAGCCTCGCCGGACGGCAGGAAGGCGACGTCCCATGGCGCGGCGAGCCCCGTGACCACGGTGCGCAGCCCCGGCGCGGCCGTCCCTGCCCCAGCCGCCCCCGCTTCCGAGGCGCCCGGCCGGGTTGCCCCCGAACGCGGGCTCGCCGCCTCCCCGGTCACCGGACCCGCGGTTGCCTGTGTGGAGGCGGCCGCGCCGGCGGCGGGCTCGGATCCACCGCCGCACGCGACCACCCCGACCCCGACCACGGCGAGTGCCGTGGTGAGCAGGATCAGCCGGCGGATTCGTTCCCGGCCTTCGCGGCGCGGTCCGGCCCGCCCAAGGCGCCCAGCGAGCACAGGTGCGGACATCGACGCTCCAGGACCGGCAGGAACCGGGCATCGGCGGATTTCACACCCGGACTTTCTCGACTGCCAACGATCGTCGGGGTGCTTGAGTGCCCGGCTTGCACGCGCCCGGGCGATGACGCGCGAAGGCCGGAAGGTGGGCGTCGTGGCCCGAGCGGGGCTCAGGTGGCGTGGCGGACGGCCAGGGCCGTGAGCATCATGATGATCGCGAGGATCGCGAGGATGAGCTGCGGGGAGATCGTGACGGAGTTCCGGCGCAGGTACTCGCGCGACGCGCGGCAGGTGGGGCACCGGCCCTCGATCACCAGACCCGAGCAGCTCGCGCAGACCAGATCTTCGCTGCCCATGCCGCCTCCTTCCCGCTTCCCGCCGCGGCACGTCGACCGCGGATCCGAGGGATCGTCGTAGATCCCTCCCGGGGTCCGGCCCGGCGCCGCGCCGGTCGTTCCCCGCCCGGTCGCCGGAACGGGATCCGGACGATCGACTCCCTCTTACGGTACGCCCGCGGGCGCCCCTTCGCCCTGCCGGCGGGCATTGGGTATCCGCTACCACACGGCGCACCGCTTCGCGGTCTGGCTCGGTTCGCGGTCTGGCGCCGCCAGGGGCTTACGCGGTGCGGCTTGCCGCGTGCGGCCGGCGGTGCGCCAGCCCGGCGGGGATCCGGGCCGAAGCGGCTCGCCCTCGCGTGCCGCGCCGGCCGGCTCCGGCTACGTCCTACCATCTCTGTCGCAGAATGTATGCGACCTGATGCTCGACGTGAGGATGGTGTGGTGATCGTCCTGAGCTCGGTGAGCAAGTGGTACCCCAACGGCGCCCGGCCCGCTCTGATCGACGTCAGCGCCGAGATCGGCGCCGGGGAGTTCGTGTTCCTGGTGGGACCGTCCGGATCGGGCAAGTCGACGCTGCTGCGGCTGCTGCTGCGCGAGGATCGCGCGACCAGCGGGCAGGTCATCGTCGCCGGCCGGGACGTCGCCCGGATTCCGGATCGGCGGGTTCCGCAGTTGCGCCGGATCGTCGGCTGCGTGTTCCAGGACTTCCGGCTGCTGCCGAACCGGACGGTGGCGGCCAATGTCGCGTTCGCCCTCGACGTGGTCGGGCGTCCCCGACATGTCGTGCGCAGCGTCGTCCCCGAGGTGCTGGATCTGGTCGGGCTGGGGGAGAAGGCGGACCGCTATCCCGACGAGCTGTCCGGGGGCGAGCAGCAACGGGTCGCGATCGCCCGGGCGTTCGTCGGTCGGCCACGGGTGCTGCTGGCCGACGAGCCGACCGGAAACCTCGACCCGGCTACCAGCATCGAGATCATGAGCCTGCTCGACGCCGTCCACCGCGCCGGCACGACCGTCGTCATGGCCACCCACAACGCGTCCCTGGTCGACGCGATGCGGCGCCGGGTGCTCGAACTCGGCGACGGCGCGCTGATCCGCGACGAGGCCGGCGGCCGCTACGACCAGACCGTGCCGCAGCCCCTGCCGCCGTCCGTACCGCCGCCGTCCGTACCGCCGCCGTCTGTACCGCTGCTGACGCGCACCGGCCCGGTCGGCTGATGCGTCCGGGCCCGCTGGCCTCGTTGCTGTGGACGGGACTGCGCCGCAACCTCGCGATGACCGGGGCGGTGATCGTCACGGTGACCATCTGCCTGGCGATGCTCGGCGCGGGCCTGCTGCTGCGGGCCCAGGTGCACACCATCGACGGCTTCCTGCTCGACCAGATCGAGGTCGTCGTCGACCTCTCCGACGGCATCACCCCCGCCGAACGTTCCGAGCTGGAGGCGGAGATGCGCCGCGACCCGCTGATCGTCGGCGTCCACTACGAGACGAAGAAGCAGGTGTACGAGCGGTTCCGCCGGGACTTCCGGGGCTCGCCCGACGTCGTCGCCGGGGTCGGGCCCGAGGACCTGCCCGCGGCCCTGCGGCTGACCCTGGCCGATCCCCGGGCGTCGCGCGACATCGTCGTCACCTACACCGGGCTCGACGGGGTGGAGGCGGTCCGGGACCAGCGCGCCCTGCTCGATCCGCTCTACCGTTTCCTCGACGCCTTCACCGTCGGCGCCTTCACCCTGGCCGCCGTGCAGGCGCTCGCCTCGTTCGCGTTGATCTACACGATGATCCGGATCTCCGCGCACGGCCGCCGCCGGGAGACAGCGATCATGAAGCTGGTCGGGGCGTCGAACGGGACGATCCGGGCGCCGTTCGTGCTGGAGAGCGCGGTCGCGGGACTGGCCGGTGGGCTGCTCGCCGCCGGCGTGCTGGTCGCGGCGAAGGTCTTCCTGGTGGACGGCCAGTTCGCGCGGCAGACGATGTTCCCGCTGTTCGGCTGGTCCGCGGTCTGGGAGTCGGCGGTCGTGGTCCTCGCCGCCGGCGTGCTGGCCGCCGCGCTGATGGCATCGATCGCGCTGCGCCGCCACCTGCGCGTCTGAGCCGCCGCCGCATGATCGATACAATGGTGGATGGCTGCCCGGCCAAGGCCGTTCGGGCGTGGGGGCGCCGCCAGGACGTAGGTTCGGAAGCGTTCCGCGAACGTGTGGCAAGTGGGAAGAGGGTCGCAGACGGTGCCGAAGGAGACGGGGCGCAAGTCGATCGCGCAGAACAAGCGTGCCCGGCATGACTACGACATCCTCGACACGTACGAGGCCGGGCTCGTGCTGCGCGGCACCGAGGTCAAGGCGCTGCGGGCCGGGCGGGCCTCCCTGGTCGACGGCTTCGCCCAGGTCAGCGACGGCGAGATCTGGCTGCACAACGTGCACATCCCCGAGTACACCGAGGGCACCTGGACGAACCATGCCCCGCGGCGCAAGCGCAAGATGCTGCTGCACCGGGCCGAGATCGAGAAGCTGATCGGCCAGACCCAGGAGGGCGGCCTCACCCTCGTGCCGCTGAGCCTGTACTGGAAGGACGGCCGCGCCAAGATCGAGATCGCCCTGGCCCGCGGCCGCAAGTCCTACGACAAGCGGCACGCCCTCGCCGAGCGGGACGCCACCCGGGAGATCAGCCGGGAGATGGGCCGCCGCGTCAAGGGCCGCTACCGCTGACCGGCGCCGATCCCGAGCGCCTGGCCCAGCTCGACGCCCTGCTGACCGCCGACGGCGGTGCGGTGCTCGCCGCCGCGGCCGCGGTGTACACCGGCGGGAGCGGGAGCGGGAGCGGGAGCGCGGCGCGGGAACTCGCCGTCGGCGCGCGGCTGCGGGCCGAGGGTGTGCCCGCCGAGCTGGTCGCCGCCGCCTTCACCCAGGCGGAGCTGCGGCATCGGGCGGCGGCCAAGTTCGCCCGCGCCGAGGAGATGTTCTTCACCCGAGCCGGGCTGGAGCAGGCGTCCTCCCAGGCTGCGGCCGAACACCGGGCGGCGCGGTTCGCCGGCCGGCGTCGCCTGGCGGACCTGTGCACCGGGATCGGCGGGGACGCCCTCGCCCTGGCACCGGGGCGGGAGATCCTGCTCGTCGACCGGGACCCGGTACACCTGCGGATGGCCGCGCTGAACGTCGCCGCCCACGGGGCGCACCGAGTCGACACGCTGCTCGCCGACGTCCGCGACGCAGACCTGACCGGTTATGACGGGGTCTTCGTCGACCCGGCCCGGCGTACCGGGGACCGCCGGCTGGCCTCGCGGGCCAGCGAGCCGCCGCTGCCCTGGTGCTTCGCCCTCGCCGACCGGGTCGCGGCCGTGGCGGTGAAGGCGGCCCCGGGCCTCGCGACCGACCAGGTCCCGCCCGGCTGGGAGATCGAGTTCGTCGCCGACGGCCGCGACCTCAAGGAGGCCGTGCTGTTCTCCCCGGCGCTGGCCACGACCGAGCGCCGCGCGACCGTGCTTCACCCCGCGTCGCCTGAGGGGCGGCCGGTCAGCCTGGTGGGCATCCCGGACCCGGCGGAGCCCGGCGGCCCGGTCGCCGCCCCTGGGCAGTACCTCTACGACCCGAGTCCGGCCGTCACCCGGGCCGGCCTGGTAGGTGAGCTCGCGCGCCGGCTCGGCGCCTGGCAGATCGACCCGATGATCGCCTTTCTCAGCTCGGATACGCCCGTCGCCAGCCCGTTCGCCCGGTTGCTGCAGATCTGCGCGAGCCTGCCGTTCGACGTCCGCCGGCTCGCCGGCGAGCTACGCGGGCGCGGGATCGGGTCGTTGGAGATCCGTCGTCGTGGGCTCGCGGGCGACGTCGACGAACTGCGCCGCCGCCTGCTGCCCCGCCGCCGCGATCTGGTCGCCGGCGGTCCGGCCATCACCCTGGTGATGACCAGGCTGCGCGACGAGCCCTGGGCCTTCCTCTGCACGCACTGGTTTCCTGATGCCCGTCCCCTGCCGCGCCCGTCCCTCATCGGATGAACCAGACCCGTAGCCGGCCCTGTCCGTCGTCGCTCGCCTGCAGCCTCGTGCCGAGGCTTGTGCGCGGTTTGCCGGCTCACGGCGCGGTGAGCCGACCCGTGGCCGCAGCGGTGAGGCAGCCGGCGGCGATGGCGGCGGCCAGGGCGAGTGGCACGACCCGGTCGACGTGCAGCAGAAGGGCGCTGCCGACCAGTGCACCGGTGAACATGGCCAGGGGCGCGGCCAGCCGGCGCGGAGCGTGGAAGCCGGGGCCGCCGGCCAGCCGTGAGTCGATGACCAGCCCCGTAAGGGTGGTGGTCAGCACATTGGTCGGTACCTCCGGGACCGCCACCCGCCGCGCCGTCGCGTGCTGCAGGCCCATCGCGGCGGCCAGCGGCGCGATGATCCCGTAAGGCCGGTCCGCCCTGCCCTCGCTGGTGAGTGAGGCGGCGATCAGCGCCGCGATGATCAACCCGGTCTGGATGGCCAGGGCGACCGTCAGCCACCGAGCCCCGCGTCCACGGCGCAGCGCCGGGGCCGTGCCTGCCCGCCCCGCGAGGACCGCGCCGGTCAGGAAGCCGGCCAACGCGAGCGCGGACAGGTCCGCGGACAATCCGGGCGCTCCCGCCAGTGCGAACGCGAGGAGCACGACGTTGCCGGTCATGTTCGCCACGAACACCCGGCCGAGCCCGAGAAAGCTGGTCGCGTCGACCAGCCCCGTCAGGCTCGCCAATGCCAACAGCAGCGCCACCTGTCGCCGGTCGCGCGCGGTCGACGGCGTCATCGGCACAGTGTCACCCCGACCTCGAGTCGCCCGGCACCGCCACCGCCGGCCGGGCGGGGCGTGGTGCGGTGCCGGCGGCGGGTGCCGTTACAGGCGCAGGGGACGGATCGGGGCGGCGATCAGGTGCGGCTCCGACTGCCAGTCGACGCCCGGCACGTCGACGTAGAGCTCGATCTCGTTGCCGTCCGGGTCGAGGATGTAGAGGCTGTGGGTGATCGTGTGATCCGACGCCCCGACGATGTCGACGCCCGCCTGCCGGATGCGGGCCAGGACCTCGCGCAGCTCGTCGTCGCTGTCGCCGACCTTCAGCCCGAAGTGGTAGAGCCCGATCCGGCGGCCGGCCGGCACCGCCGCCGCGTCCTCGCCGACCTCGATGAGCAGCAGTTCGTGATGCGTGCGGCCGGAGGAGAAGGCCGCCGCGGGCACGCGCAGCGGGTTGCCGGCGGAGTCCGCCGGGGCGGGGAACACCTGCCGCCAGCCGAGGACGTCCCGGTAGAACGCGACCGAACGCTCGATGTTGCGGACGTAGAGGACGAGATGTCCCAGTTCCTTGATCTCCACAGTGGTCTCCCCGGGGCTGGCGGACGGGATGCCGTTGCTCGTACAACTACCACGGGGGGTCCGACATGCCCGCCGCCGCACATCGATTCCGCGTCTGCCCGGCCGGGGAGCCGCCGGCCGTCGTCGACCCGGGCGGCGTCCGCCGGCTGCGGCGCAGGACCCCGGTCGCCAGCGTCCTGCGGTAGCATGGAGCGTCAGGCAAGACAACCGTACCTGGGGGTGATCGGTTTCGACTTCGGACGTCGAGGCAGGGGAAGCGGGCCGAGGATGAACGGTTATCTCGTTAACGATCCGTTCAAAAAAATAGCTGCCAACAAGAAGCAGCCCCTTGCCACTTTCGCCCTCGCGGCTTAAGTACTAGGCAAGCGTCAGCCTGGGAGAGCCTCCGGCCCAGGACCTGACGTCGCTAGGAGGATCACCGACTGACCCGGTCGCGGGGCCAGCCGGAAAATCAAACAGCGACTGAGCCTACGTCGGCTTGCCTGTGAGTCCGACGGGGCTGAGAAACAAGTAGCAGGCTCCGCCCGGAGAAGCCCTGTGTCGGTGCCGGAGGACGCGGGTTCGATTCCCGCCACCTCCACGAGCTGGCCCGCCGTGGTCGCTGGACTTCGTCCAGCTTCCCGGCGGGCCGCGATTTTTCCGGGGGGACGACCCCCCGAACCCCCCGAGTTGGCCCGCCGTGGTCGCCGATCTTCGATCGGCTTCCCGGCGGGCCGCAATGCCTTCCGGGGGGACGACCCCCCGAACCCCCCGGGCTGGCCTGCCGAGGCACGGACCAGATTCCCCGTCCTGGCCACGGTGAGGCTGGGCGGCCCGCGCTACCTCACCATCGGACTGGGCACCGACGAGACGCTGGTCGGCGTCGACGAACCGCTGTCAGCCCCATGTCCATCTGGCTTGCGCTCCCTACCCGCCCTACTCGCTAGTTAGCCGACATCCCTGTCTCGCACCATCTTGGCAGGTAGGGCCAGGAACTGGCCGACCTCCAGCACCCGATTGTTTCCCGCGAGCGCTCCCGCCATACCGTCGAGCAGGGTGTCGGCGCGTGTGGAGCCCGTGGCCTGGGCGAGTTCCAGTCCCATGGCGCGGAAGGCTTCTTCCCCTGCTCTCCGGAGTCCAGCGTCGCTGCGCATCGAGAATAGACCACCAGTAACAGCCCAGCTACGGACATCGAACGCCTCTCTGTCCGAGCCGGCCCGACGGATACTTCCAGTTCCCCGTCGAACCCGAAGATCTCGGGCGTGAGACGTCTGTCTGCGCAGGTCACGGGCCCATCAAGCCGTGAAGTAGACCTTCATGTCCGAGGGAACTTCCCACGTTCCAACACGAGGGAGAGTGGGGTCGTCCGGTCGCCGGCACCCCCCGAGCCGGTGGCCGGACCTGGCCAGCTCACGCGTACCCCGACTCGCCGAGCTGCGTGCTGGCGGGCCACCGCCAATCAAGATCATGTGGAGATGTCGACGTGACGACCTCTGCCGTGATGACCCTGGCCTGGGAGAGTACCTGGTTGGTCCGACCCGACACGCCCATCACCGCCTTCGCCAGGCGCATCCACGGCATCGGCAACGACGACGTCACCGACTTATCCGAACCAGGTGGATGATCCCGAAGAGCACCACCCCCTGGGTGCGAGGTCCTTATGGGGTGCTCGGATCGAACTGCCCGCTCTCGTTGGCGAATGCGACTATTCGAGCAAGCCGCTTGCCGACCCGATTGTGCGTAGGTCGATGTATAAGGCGAGACCGCCGTCCGCCGCCGCCCCGCAGTCGGCTCCGATCACTGAGGTGAGTCAGCGCACCAGGCAAGGGGGGCTCTCACAGTACCTGTATCACCAGGGTCTCCCAGACGTCCAAAACGCCTGTCAACCTGGTTGAGTCGAAAGCGCCGACAACACTCCATGGACACGCCCTGCAGCTTTACCCCCATCAGTTCAATTCAGCTGCCCCGAATGCGCGACCGTGTCGGCGCATTCTTCCACGACAGATGGGACGGAGACCAATGGCGGACAACCAATTCACCGCTCACCCGGAACTTTTCGATCTGAGTGGGAAGTACGCCCTTGTCACTGGCGGCACCAGGGGCATTGGGATGATGATAGCGCGCGGCTTTCTCCAGGCGGGCGCCCGCGTCGTCATCAGCTCACGCAAGGCAGACACGTGCGCGGAGGCACAGCATCTACTGTCCGAATTCGGTGACGTTCAAGCAATCTCCGCCGACCTGTCCAGGCACGACGAGTGTCAGCGCCTCGCCGATCTTGTCAAAGTCGACTCGGAACGCCTGGACATCCTTGTCAACAACGCGGGAGCGATGTGGCGCGAGCCGCTGGCGACGTTCCCGGACGAGGCCTGGGACGCAGTGATCGACCTCAACCTCAAGTCGCCGTTCTGGCTGGTGCAGGCGCTGCTCCCCGCGCTTCGCAGGGCGGGCACCGCCGATGATCCCGCGCGGATCATCAACATCGGCAGTATCGCCGCCATCCACGTCGCCCAGTCGCCCAACTACTCGTACGCCAGCAGCAAAGCGGCACTCCATCAACTCACCAGAGTGCTTGCCAGAGAGCTGGGCCCACAGCACGTCACGGTGAACGCGGTAGCACCGGGAGTGTTCCCGTCGCAGATGATGGCGTCCACGCTCGATGCCATCGGCGACACGATCGCGGCGGCGGCCCCTTTGCGCCGGCTCGGCCGCGACGACGACATGGCGGGTATCGCCGTGTTTCTCGCTAGCCGGGCTGGGTCCTACCTCACGGGCACCATCATCCCCGTAGACGGCGGCATCGCGACGACCGCATCGGGTACCCCTTAAACTGCGGGACGGGCTTACGGCGAGGGGATGGCCACGATGGATCTGCGCACCGAGATCCGGGAGTTTCTCAGCTCGCGTCGCGCCCACATCGCACCCGAGCAGGCGGGCCTGCCCGCCTACGGCAGTAACCGTCGGGTCAAAGGTCTGCGCCGCGAGGAGGTAGCGCTACTGGCGGGGGTATCGGTCGACTACTACGTGCGCATGGAGCGCGGCAGCCTCGCCGGTGCCTCCGATGGCGTGCTCGACGCGTTGGCCTCTGCCTTGCAACTCGACGAGGCCGAGCGCGACCACCTGTTCCACCTCGCGCGCCAATCCAGGGCGCCCAGCGGCCCACGCCGGCGTAGGCATGCCGTGACGGTGCGCTCGACGCTGCAGCAGGTGCTCGACGCGATCTCCGATGCGCCGGCCTGGATCGGTAACGGCCGTTATGACGTGCTCGCCATGAATCAACTCGCTCGCGCGCTGTATTCACCGGTGCTGGCCGACCCGCGACGGCCCGCGAACACAGCGCGGTTCGTCTATCTAAGCCCCGAGGCGGCCAGAGATTTCTTTGTCGACTACGACCAAATTGCCGGTGACGTGGCCGCGAAGCTACGCATGGAAGCCGGTCGCAATCCGCACGACGAGGAGCTGATCGCCCTGGTCGGCGAACTGTCAACGTGCAGTGAGCTATTTCGGCAGCGGTGGGCATCTCAGGACGTGCGGCTGCACCGGTCCGGCCGCAAGCGTGTGCGCCATCCGATCGTGGGCCAGCTCGACTTGGACGTCGAGTCCCTGGAACTGCCCGCCGAACCCGGCCTGCACCTCAACGTCTACACCGCACCCGCGGGCACACCGACCGCTGACAATTTAGCGCTCCTGGCGTCGTGGGCGGCCACCCAACAGACGCTGGCGACCGAGCTTGAAGCACACAACGGATAGTCCAACCCCTTCAGCCGTACTGGTCAGCGGACCATGACGTGGGGCAACAATCTGCCGGAAGGTAAACACGGGAGTGAGACAAAAATCAGTGTGGACACGCGCATGAACCGTTGAAGATGGCGCTGTGGCGGCGCGATGACGCCCGACGCCGTGTCGATGACGGGCTGATCCATCACAGCGATGCCGGGCCAAGACAACTCGAACGCGATTGCGGAACCGAATCCTCGGACGTCGACCTGCTGTACGTGCTGGCGCCTGACTCGACGCTTGGCTTCGAGATCGTTGATCTCCGAGACGAGCTCGAAATGATCGTCAGTCGCCGCGTCGACCTGGTGCCCAAGTCCCGGCTGAAGTGGGTTATCCGCGATCGGGTGCTCGCGGAGGCTCGGGTCCTCTATGCGGCGTGATGAGCTGTACCTCGTCGACATGATCGAAGCCGCGGCCGCCGCGACGACGTTCGTCCGGGACGTCGACGAGACCGCGTTCGCAGCGAGCGACCTGATCCAGAGCGCCGTTCTGCAGAAGCTCCTGGTGATCGGTGAGGCGGCGGGGCGAGTCTCGCCCGAGATCCGCGCGCGCTGGCCGGGCGTGCCGGGGCGGTCCGTCACGGACTTTCGTAACATCGCCGTGCATACATACTTCGAGGTCGACTGGTCCATTGTGTGGCGCATCGCCACGACCGCGCTGCGCGAACTTCAGGAGCAACTGACCATGCTCCTCAAGGCGGAGTTCCCGCTCGTCGCCAGCCAACTCGACCAGCCGCACTGACCACGATCACGGTCACCTGGCGGCCCGGAAGTGCCCGGACCGCCAGGCGTTCGGAACGCTTGCTCTCCTCCGTGGACAATGTTCTGATCGGCACGATCACCGAGCATCGTCCCCGTTCGGGGCCCGCGTAGGCCTTGCTGGGCGACGACGCACGCATAGTCCGCCGGTGTCTACCGCGGTGCTCCCCTCGCCCGTGGCGCCGCTGAAGGCACTGATTGCCCGCCAGCGTCCCCCATCCCCATCGCGACCCAGCGAAGACGGCGTGTTTGACCTCCGCTGGGCGCGCGACGGCCGAGCACTTCGGAAGTACGGCACGGGAGTCCCCAACCGCGCTGACCCACACATCATCTGGCTGCGGATCGGCACCTATGGCATCTACCGCTGAACGTATCCGCAACTGCGGCGAGACCCGGATTTGGCCACCATCGGTTTGGAGTTGGCCTCGCGAGATGACCGCGAGAGGCCGTATGCCCCCGAGGCCTAACACCTCGGGGGGCGCGTGGCACGGGTCTACGTCGCTGCGCAAGGCTGACTCCTGCACGAACCGAACCGATCTCTGCCACCCCCAAGGAGGCACCCTTGACCGACACGAACACCTACGTGCATGTCGACGCTGACACCCGCGAGGTCCGCATCGTCCGCGGTGAGGCCGACAAGGTAGGCGCCATCATCGGCCACCTCGACGCGATCTACCTCACGCCGGGCAGCTACGCCGCCGATCAGGCGGCTGGCTTCCCCGCTCTCGGCGAGGCCACCGACAACCTACTCTCGACCCTTGAAGTCCGCCACGTCAGCGACTGGAGCCCTGTCGGCCAGGGCCTGTACGCCGTGGTCGTTGAGACCGTGCCGGTGCCGACGGCCGGCTGACCCGCCCGAGACCACGAGCGCCCCGGCCTGGATACCAGGTCGGGGACGTCCGCTCGCCCGGAACCCGCGGCCAGTCTGGCCCGATTGGCGCTCGGATGGTCCTATGGCCGATGTCCGGCCTTGCCGGTGCGCCCAGGACGGGGAACGATGCATCCCGAAAAGCCAGACCGACCGGATGGCCCGCTGCCATGCTGCACTCACACCCTCCAGGCGCGAAATCATTGCAGCGCCGACGGCCTGCGATCCAGCGAATCGAGGCAGCGCATCCGCGAATGTCGAATCGCGTGCCGATCAGAAGCGCCACGACCGAGAGGTCGACCGCCGGGGTTACGAGGGACGCGACGTAGGTTGGCATCCCGAGACGGATACCGAGCGTCGCCGCGTTCCCGAACGCGAACAGGAACGTCAGCCCGACCAGATATTCTCGGCCGCGGCCCTCGCGGCGGCCCGATCAGCATCAGCAAAGACCGAGGTGCAGACGTCACCGGTGAAGTGGACGGAGGCGTGGCCAAGGAGCTCGGAGACAATCTTGAGGTCGCAGGTGACGCGGTAGGGGATCGACGGCGGGACGGTCGGAGCCCGGAGGCTTCGGCCTGACTGTGCCCACGCATGGTCCGCCGCACAGAGCGGATGGCCTCTGATCTGGGTAAACAGTGCCGATACCGAGCATCTCGGCCTCTGTGACGTCAGCCCCGACGAGTCCCAGGCGGCGCTGGAAGCCGCCCGCCAGAAGGCTGATGGCTGATGGCTGAACAAGATGTCTCCCCGCTGCTCGATACGTGCCTACTCGTGCCCAGCAGGGCCTGCGACGTGCCGCTCGGTTCGTGCGCGTTGAGGAATAGCGGGCGCTGATTCCATACCAGACCGGAGCATCCCATCACCTAGATGGACATAAGGTCTCGAACGCCCATCGCCGAGCCGCTTGCTCTCCTACTCTTTGGCCGACGGGTCCTGACAGGAGGAGTCACCTTGCTGCTTCCCCCTCAACCGGCTGGCGGAACGCTCACGCACCGCTCGCACACCGGGGCGACCAACATCGGCAAGGCCGACATCAGCGGAGACGTCTACTGCGAAGTGAGTGGCCTCTATTATGCCATTCATCTGAGCAAGCAGGCGGTTGTCTGGATCGGCGGCATGGACAAGCTCTTCGATCAGTTCCTGAAAGCGGCCATGGAGGGGCTCGAGGAGCTCGCGCCGCTCTTCGAGGCGGTTAAGGCGTATATTGATGTCGAGGTGGAGTCGATCAAGGCGGTTTCGGACCAGGTGTCGGACGGAAGGGTCAAACTGGAGGGGTGGATTCCCGATCCTGCCGTGATGCCGGTGCCGGACGAGGGCTACGTCCCGCCGGGAGGATGGAACCCTCCGGACCCCGTGAACGGCCTGCGGTGGTGGACCGTGAACTCCATCAACCTCTACAAGAACCGTTGGACTTTCACTGCCACCAATTCGAATCCGGACGAGTCCGTGTCGTCGGTCTACTTCTCCACGGGGTATGACGGGAACTCCATGCACACCAACCCGGAGGATTTCAGGGGCACCTATGGATGGTCCTGCCTCAAGGACTACAAGCAGTTTGACAGTGGGCTGGATACCTGCACCTTCGTCCCCCGCACCGGGATGTGGTGGCTGTTCAACGACACCTACTGTGTGCGAACGGACGGTAACGGAACCTCGGTCACCTGGTCGCCGTCGAAATTGACGGATACCTGGAGGGGGCTCAGCCGGATCGACAGCGGAGAGTTCGGCGAGGAAGAGAAAGAGCAGTGGGCCAACGGCATCTCCTGTGCCACGGCCTTCGGCGACTCCTACCTGTTCATCGCGGGAAACCGGGTCGTCCTGCTCGATGCGAGCAGCGGAGATATGCTGCCCATGGGGCCCTGGGCCAGTCCTCTGGGTGTGACTGACATATGGCCGGCTCTCGCGGACCTGCCAGATGCCGGCATCATGGACGGCCAAGGGCCGAAAGCCGTGTACTGGGACGTCAGCGGCGACGTGACGATGGTGTTCTTGGTCTTCCATAGCACACTCTTCACCAATCGCTCCGACTACAGTGACCCGAGTGGTTTCATGTACAGCTACATAGCGTGCCCATCCGACACGGCGAGCTCGTACTACAGCTGGAACGCCATGTTTGACTACCTGAACGGCCCATGGCCGTACCCCAGGTGCGATTGACCGGCGTCGCCCCGGGGTGACGCCACCTCCGGCCGGCGCGGCGCGCAGGACGCCGGCTGTCGATCCATACTCGCCGACTGGCTCTCCGGAGTCACGCTGACGTCGGCGTCAAGCGGCTTCAGCCCGACGACGATCTCACGATCGTGGTCACTCGGCGGACCGGATCCTCCGGACCCGCCAGGCGTGCGGAACGTGTGTTCGACTCTCTGGATGATGTTGCCGGCTGAGCGATCACCGGGCATCGCCCCTGGTCGGAAGTCGCGTGGAGACCGGGCGGATGGTGATCTCGGGACCCTGAACTAAGATCAAACGGTTCTTATTGTGGTGCGTTAGGTCCACCACGACAGCCTTACTCGAACCTTGGCCCGCCAGGGCAGTGCTCGGTGAGGCAGCCGAATTAGCAAGATCAGCAGAAGCGGCGTCGCCCTTCAGGGCGGTGCCGCTTTCTCCTGCCGGGGCATCGGGCGTTCCCCGGTGCGTCAGCGCATCATCGACGGCCTCACCCAGGCTCCAGGGCCTGTCCTTGGCCCGATCGTCCTGGGGCTGAGACCCGTCTGTGCGCCGTCCTCGGGCACGATGGTGTCATGACTGCCTATTGGATCAGTATCTACAAGGAGATCGTCGATGAGAGCAAGGTCGCGGCGTACGCCGAGCTGGCCGGCCCGGCGCTGCGTGCGGCCGGCGGCACCTTCGTAGCCCGGGGTCTTCCCGAGCAGACGTACGAGGCCGGGGAGAAGACCCGCACCGTGCTTATCGAGTTCGATTCGGTCGAGGCTGCCCGGACCGCACACGACAGCCCCGCCTACCAGAAGGCCCTGGCCGTCCTCGACGGCGGCGCCGTTCGTGACATGCGCATCGTGCCGGGCGTGTGACGAGTCGGGACGCTCTGGTCCGATGGCCGGCGCAGCCGGGAGACGAAGACCGGCACCGTGGCCGCCGCCCGGGCCGGGGGCTGCTCCGGACACAGGTCGTCGATGAGCTGCTCGACCGAAACCACCCGGCGGTGCGACGCTGATGATGGTCAGCGCTGCTCAGACGTTTCGACAGTGCGAGGTGACCATGGAAAGTCTTGAGGACCGTCTTCAACGGCTCGAGGACCGCGATGCGATCCATCAATTATTCGTCGATTACGGCCGGCATCTTGATCAGGGCAACTGGGAGCGGTTGGCGGCCCTGTTCGCCGAGGACGGTGAGGTCCTCCTGGGACCGATGGGGCGGGCCAAGGGACCCGAGGCCATCCAGGAACTCATGGCCCGGACCCTCACGGCCGGGCTCGGCACCTCGTTCCACATCATTTCCAGCCCCGACGTGATCCTCGCCGGTGATACCGCGACGGCGGAGGTCATGTGGACGGTGGTGGAACGGCGCCCCGACGGCGGACTGGGGATATCTCTACTCGGGCGGCACCTGGACCGACTGTCCCGGACGCCCGAGGGCTGGCGCATCCAGCGTCGGAAGGGCGATCTCCACCTGGTCGCGAAGCCACCGGCAGCGGGGGCCGCCCCATCCTCGTCGAGCGGGCCATGAGCGGGCCGAAATCCCGCCCGCGGTAAGATCAGATCGCCGCGCCGGCGTCGCGGAGCAGCTCCAGCGCGGCGTCGAGCGCGCCAGCGATCGCCGGGTCGGCAACCTCGCCCGAGATCCGGGTGAGCCGGTCGACGTCGATGCGCACCCCGGCCAGTCCGCTGGAGAGGCCCTGCGTGTGTGTCACCGCTTGCCGAGACGGCTGGGTCCGCAGACGGGTAGGAAGAGTAACCATCCAGTCCGGGGTGGACCTTGCGGGCAGCCGCACGCAGAGTAACCTCCGTCCGCCCCCAGTGATCAAGCGGGAAGGCCCTCCGGGTACCCGGTCGGTACCCGGAGCGGTTCCACTTCTGGGCGATTTCGACCGATTTCCGGCGATCATTTCTCGCTTGAGAACCATTGTGAGACAGCGGTTTCAGCTATTTTCGATCTTCGTCCGCGGGGCAGGGTGCCACTTACCAGCAGGAGGCGGCAGTCAGGGGCCGGGCCAGCGTGGCTCGGTGTGGGCCCGGCCGGCGGATCAGCTGTCCGGCGGCGTCATCGGCGCCGACGGGACGTCGAAGTAGCCGATGATGTCGGCCCCGCGGATAGCCAGGTCGCGGTCGGTGAATCCGTCGAGCCGTTCGGCGTCGCGGGCCAGCACCGTCGCCCCGCCCTTGTCGACCAGCATCACGGAGATCCGGGTCGTGATCCCGGGATAGCCGGGGTAGCCCACGACGCCGCGCGGCCCGCGAAAGCAGAGCTGGTCGGAGACCGTGAGCACGTCCCCGGGGTAGTAGCGGCCGTTGCCCGGGTTGTGCCGGGGCGTCGAGTCGGTCGTGCCGGGATCGGCCCAGCCGGCGCCGACGAGTTCCTTGCCGGCCGGCACCGGTGCCGACAGCCGGCCGCCTACCTCCAACGACGGGTTCCAGGAGGCGTAGTAGGTGTAGGAGGCATCGGAGACCCGCACGCCGTACTGGTCGGAGCCCCGCTGGTCGACAACGGTCGCTGTCGTCTTGAGTGGCAGGTTGTAGCAGCCGTGTGGGCCAGCCGCGGTGGGCGGGGCCGGCGTGGCGGTCGGGGCGGTGCCGCCGCCGAACAGCAGCGCGCCCAGGCCGATGCCGGCGCCGAGACCCACCCCGAGCAGGCCGATCGCCGCGCCGATCAGCGTCCGGGTCGGTCGCGCCGGCCGCCCCTCTCCGGGCCGCCTCTCTCCGGGCTGCCCCTTGTCGGGCTGCCTCTCGCCAGGTCGCCTCTCTCCGGGCTGCCTCTCGCCAGGCCACGCCGGGTCGGGCTCGGCCGGATCGGCGGGTGACGGGTCCGCGACGACCGTCGCCGGCGTCTCGTCCGGGCTCCGGCCGGTCTCGCGTTCGGGTGCGGTTCCCGTTTCGGCTCCGGCCGGCCCGGCTGCGGGCTCCGGTCCCAGCCCGGCCGTGCGCTGTAGCCGGTGCCAGGCGGCCAACCAGGCCGTGCGTCGGGCCGGGTCGAAGGCCTCGACGATGCGGGTCACCGAGTGTTCGGTGAGCCGACGGCGCCGGTTGCGCAGGTCGTTGATGGTGGTCTTGGACAGGCCGGTCCGTGACTCGACCGACCGGTCGTTGGACCGCCCCCACAGGCCGGTGATCGCTTCGTGCAGATCCTGGTAGCTGGAGACCCCGTCCGGGTCCTCCGGCGATGTTTCCCCCGTGTGCGACATCGCTTCCGTTCCTCGGTGGGCTGCGGACTTCCCCCAGCGTCGTCCGTCCGCTCAGTGACGTCGGCGATTCCTCCCGTTCCGGCTGTCCTGGAAGGACAGGACGGGACAACCGGTACTCATCATGCCGATGAACTGCGGCTCCGGGAACCGCTGTCCTGGTTACGGTCTTGCCCGGCCCGGCTGACCGGGGGGTGGTCGGGCCACACGACATCAAGGGCGCGGAGGGCGGCCACATGAGCGATCTGGACGACGTCGAGTTCGACGACGGGGTGACGGTCACCGACCCCGACCAGGACGCGCTGGGCTATGTGTACGAGACACACGACGACTACCTGCACGGCGAGGACCCGGCCGAGCTCGAGCCGGACCACGACGACGACGCCCACAACGACGACGCCCACAACGACGACGCGTGCGACGACCACTTTGACGGCCTGGGCGATGAAGACTTCTGACGGTGACGCCAGCAGCCCGGGCGGCGGCCGATTCTTCGCAGACAACGCGGACCGGCTGGCCGGGCTGGACGACGCTGAGCCGGTGGCCCGCTGCCTGCGCCAGGCTCAGGAGCGGCTGGACCAGCCGATGCGGGTCGCTGTCGCAGGCCAGCTCAAACGCGGGAAGTCGACCCTGGTCAACGCGCTGCTCGGAGAGACGGTCGCGGCGACCGGCCAGCTCGAGCTGACCTTCAACGTGAATGAGCTGGTCTACTCGGACGAGCCGGCGGCCGTCGTTCGGTACCAGGACGGCCGCTCGGTCGAGGTCGACCCGGCCGACCTGCACCGGTGGACGGTGCGTGACCCGGAGCGGCTGGCCGATCTGAGGGCGATCCGGTCGGTCGAACTCGGGCTCCCGCACCGGCTGCTGCGGACCTTCCGCCTGGTCGACACGCCCGGCCTGGGCAGTGTCGACGGGGTCGACGCTGCGAACACCCACGACGCGCTGGGCACGTACGGAGACCCCGAGGCGCAGCGGCGGGCCGAGACGCTGGCCACGATCGGCCGGACCGAGGCCGGCATGCACGCCGACAGCGCGGCCGAGGTGAACCGGGCGGACGCCGTGCTTTTCCTGTTCGCGCGCAGCCCGCACGAACGGGACCTGCGGGTCGTCACCGAGTTCGTCGGGTCCGGTTCGGCGGCGACGGTCACTGCGCTCAAGGCGTTCGGCGTGCTGTCGCGGTGCGACGAGTACTGGCCACCGCAGCCGGACCTGCCGGGTGACCACAACCCGATGACCTACGACCCGATGGCGGCGGCCAGCCAGATCGCCGCCCGGCTGGGCCAGCGCTCGGCGCTGGCCCGGTTGTTCTTTGCGATCGTGCCGGTGGCCGGGCTGGTGGCCGAGGGGGCGCAGACCCTGCCGGCCGCATCGTTCGACGTGCTGGCCGACCTGGCCGCCGCTGACCCGAAAAGGCTGGCCCTGCGGCTCGGCGACACCGCGTTCTTCGCCACCCGCGAATCCCTGCCCGGCATCCGGGTGCCGGTGGAGCAGCGGCGGGACCTGATCCTGCGGCTCGGTGCCTGGGGGATCCACCGGGCCTGCGGCTACCTGCGGGACGGGCTGGGCGAGGCCGAGGTGCGGCAACGGCTGTTGGCCGACAGCGGCGTCGAGCGGCTGCGTTCCCTGATCGTCGACCATTTCGGTAACCGGGCAACCTTGATCAAGATGGACGGCGGCCTGCGGGACCTGGAGAACGCGATCGTGCGGCTGCGCCGCGAGGCGCGCCAGGCTGGGCGCCCGGTGCCGGCTGCGGTCGATGCCCTGGCCGGGCGAGTGGAGAACCTGCGATCCAACGACCACAGTTTCGCCGAGCTCTCGGTCCTGTCCGCGCTCTACGCCCAGGAACTGGATCTTTCGTCGGTCGAGCGCGACGAGCTGCTGCGGGTCACCGGCGAGTACGGGCAGGAGCCGACCGCCCGGCTGGGTCTGGACCCGGCCGCGTCTGCGGCCGACCAACTCGCTGCGGCCACGGCCCGGATCCGGTGGTGGGCGGGCCGCAGCGCCGATCCGTTGCTGGACCGGGAGACGGTCCGGGCGGCGCGGACCGTCCTGCGCAGCTACGAACGGCTGGCCCACGGCGCAGCCCGGCCGAGGTCCGATGGTGAGGTGGTGGTCGGGTGAGTACCCGTCGAGTGCTGTCACCGTGGCACGAGCTGCGGGACCTGCGGAGCCGGGCCGACGGGTTGGTGGCCGACCTGACTGCGGCCCGGGCCGAGTCGAAAGCCGGTGCCGCCGCCTACGCGGAGCTGGCCGCCGACCGCGACCGTCTGGCCGCCGACCGCGACCGCTTGGCCGCCGACCGCGACCGCCTGGCAGACCTGCTGGCCGCGATCGACGACGCCGGGCCGCCGGTCGTCGTCCACGACCTGATTGCCGTGGCCGACAACCTGGTCGACCTGACCGATGACGAGGCGATCGCCGACCCCGCGGCCGCGGCCGCGTTCGCCCGCTGGATCACCCAGCGGGTCGGCACCATGATCAGCCACTGCGAGGTGACCTGGGTCGCCGACGAGGGACCGTTTGATCCGGCCCGGCACGAGGCCGTCGCGTCCCGGCCGGCGCCGGATGCCGGACACCAGGGCCGCATCGCCGAGACCGTTCGACCCGGCTACCTGTGGCGCGACCAGATCGTCCGCCCCCAGCAGGTGGTCGTCTACGCCGCGCCTGAGGGGAACGAGCCCGCGTGACCGACAGCGATTTCGACCAGCTCCGGGACCGGGTGCTGGCCTTCTTCCCGGAACTGCTGGACGTGGTCGGCGGTGACCTGTCCGCGGCGGCCAGGGAGATGCTCACCGCTGGGCGGGACCGGCTGGCCGCCGGGCGTTACCGGGTCGTCGTCTGCGGCGAGTTCCGGCGGGGGAAGTCCAGCCTGCTCAATGCTCTGCTGGAGCGACCGCGACTGTTCCCGGTCGACGTCGACGTGACGACCTGTGCCGTGATGACCCTGGCCTGGGGGGAGCGGGAGTCCGCCGTCGCCTGGCTACGGGACGCGACCAAGCCGGACCGGCCTTCGCGGCGGGTTGACCTGACCTTGGCCGAGGTGCGGGAGTTCGTCACCGAGCAGGCGAACCCGGGCAACCAGCGGCAGGTCGAGCTGGTCGAGATCACGGCTCCGATCCCGTCCCTGGAGACCGGGCTGGTGCTGGTCGACACGCCCGGCATAGGCAGCATGAACGCCGAGCACACCGCCGCCACCTACGCGTTCCTCCCCAACGCCGACGCCATCCTGTTCGTGACCTCGGCCATGGCGCCGCTGTCCAGCCGGGAGCTCGACTTTCTGTCTGACGCACTGGAGCGGTCGCCGGTGGTCGTCGTTGCCGTGACCATGATCGACAAAGTGGTGTCGGCCACGGCGATCGTCGACGAGGCGCGTAGGCGGGTCGCGGGCCGGACCGGGCTCGACGCGGACGAGCTGCTGGTGGTCGCGCTGTCGTCGGCCCGCCGGCAGCAGGCCACCGCCGAGCCGGACGAGGAGCTGACGGCCGAGCTGGTCGCCGAGTCCGGCTTCCCCGAGCTGGAAGCCGAGCTCTGGGGCGGTCTGGCGGCGGGCTGTGGGGCGGCCCAGCTCGGCTGGGCCCTGGACGCCCTCGACAGCGCGCTGGCGCTGGGTGCGGCTCCGGTCGCCAACGAGCTGGCCGCGCTGGCTGCCGGTGGTGAGCCCAAGAAGATCGAGGCAGAGCTGGTCGCGGCGACCGAGCAGGCCCGGCGACTCCAGTCGGACACCGCCGGCTGGCGGGAGGAGCTCGCCCACGCGTTGCGCACCGAGTCCCGGCCGGTGCGCCGCCGGCTCGACGAGGACTTCGAGGCGATCCGGACCCAGATCCACGATGCGGTCAAGGCCGACGCCGACCCGGACGCGCTGGTCGGCAGCGTCAGCGCGACGATGGTCGACGCGGTGAACGCGGCCAACGGCGACCTGATGCGGCTGGCTGAGTATGTCTGCGCCGATTTCGCCACGCGGACGGCGCTGACCCTGACCGCGCCGGCGGCGTCCGGCAGCGGGTTCACGGCCCGGGTGTCGGCCCCGCACCTGACCGTGTCGGCCGGTTCGACCGGGCTGCGGAAGGCGTCGCGGGCCGTCCAGGCCGGGCGGATGTTCTACACCGGCGGCGCGGTGGGCGGAGCGCTTGTCGGCACGGCCGTGATGCCGGGCATCGGCACCGTCATCGGAGGAGCCCTCGGCGCGCTGTTCGGCCTGATCTCCGGTTCGGTCGCCGGCTACCGGGAGACCGTGCAGGCCGACGATGAGCGGGCGGCGCAGGAGCGGCGTTCCCAGCTCCGGTCTCACCTCGACCAGACCGTCCGGACCAACCGCGAGCGGGCCCTGCGCACGTTCGACGAGGCCCTGACCGACATCACCCATGTGGTCCGCCAGGAGCTCAACCAGCAGGTCACGCTCGCCCGGGAGTCGCTGAACCAGTCGGTCGGGCGGCTACGCGAGAACAAGAAGCGGTCCGAACGCGACCTGGNCCGGCGACAGGCCGAACTCGAGCAACGCCAAGCCGGCTACGAGACGCTCCGGGCCCGGCTGGACGGCCTGCGCGCGGCGGCCGGACACCTGCGCCGACCGTCGCGGCCGGCGCCAACGGACGACAAGAACACGGCGCACGACGGGGGTGCCAACTGCTGCGGTTTGAGTGCGCAGTATGATGCATGAGTGAACTTGAAGCAGTGGGCTGAGCGTGAGGGCGTGCACCACGTCACCGCGTACCGCTGGTTCCGGGAAGGCAAGCTGCCGGTACCGGCCCGCCGAGTGGGCCGGCTGATCCTTGTAGAGCCTGATGCCGCCGAACGGCCGGCCGGGCTGGCCGCCGTGTACGCCCGGGTGTCGTCCGCTGACCAGAAACCGGACCTGGACCGGCAGGTCGCCCGGGTCACCGCTTGGGCTACAGGGCGGGGTCTTCCTGTCGACCGGGNGGTCACCGAGGNGGGTTCGGCGCTGAACGGCCACCGGAGGAAGTTCCTCGCCCTGCTGCGTGACCCGGGCGTGTCCACGATCGTCGTGGAGCATCGCGACCGGTTCGCCCGGTTCGGTGCCGAGTATGTTGAGGCCGCGCTTGCGGCGAACGGCCGCGAGCTGCTGGTGGTCGACCCGGCCGAGGTCGATGACGATCTGGTCCGGGACATGACCGAGATCCTTACCTCGATGTGCGCCCGGCTGTACGGCCGTCGTGCCGCCGCGAACCGGGCCCAGCGTGCGGTCGCTGAGGCGACGAGAGACGGCCCGGCGTGAAGGCGTTGCAGGCGTACCGGTTCGCTCTTGACCCGAACCAGGTCCAGCTCGCCGGCCTGCGCCGGCACGCCGGGGCGGCTCGGTTTGCCTACAACTGGGGTCTGGCCCGGGTGAAGGCCGCGCTGTCGCAGCGCACCGCCGAGCAGTCCTACGGCCTGACCGGCGATCTGCTCACCCCGGTCCCGTGGACGCTGCCCGCGCTGCGCCTCGCCTGGAACGCGGCGAAGAACGACGTCGCCCCGTGGTGGGGCGAGTGCTCGAAGGAGGCGTTCTCCGCCGGCCTCGACCAACTTGCCCGTGGGCTGAAGAACGTCACCGACTCCCGGAAAGGGAAACGGAAGGGCCGACAGGTCGGCTTCCCCCGGTTCAAAAAGCGCGGGAAGGGCCGCGACTCGTTCCGTTACACGACCGGCGCCTACGGCCCAGCCAGCGAGACGTCCGTGAAGCTGCCCCGGATCGGCCGGGTCAACGTCTACGAGCCGATGGCCGCGCTCGCGTCCCGGCTGGCCGACGGGCGGGCGCGGCTGCTCGGCGCGACCGTGTCCCGCACGGCCGCCCGCTGGTTCGTCTCGTTCACCGTTGAGGTCGAACGCGAGATCCCCGCCCGGCCGTCCTGGCGGCAGCGCACGGGCGGCCCGGTCGGGGTCGACCTGGGAGTGAAGACCCTCGCCGTCCTGTCGACCGGACAGAGCGTGGCCAACCCGAAGCACTACCAGCGGGCCGAACGGAAACTGCGCCGGGCGTCGCGGGCCTACGCCCGGTCGAAGCCCAGCTCCGCCGGCCGCCGCCAGCGCGCCGCCGCGCTCGCCCACGTCCAGAACCGGATCGCCGACCAGCGCCGCGATGGCCTGCACAAGCTCACGACCCGGCTCGCCCGGTCCCACGACGTGATCGTGATCGAGGATCTCCACGTGGCCGGGATGGTCCGCAACCGCCGGCTCGCGAAGGCCGTCGCGACCGCCGGGTTCGCCGAGATCCGCCGTCAGCTCGCTTACAAGACCGGCTGGTACGGCTCGACCCTCGTCGTCGCGGACCGCTGGTACCCGTCGTCGAAGACCTGTTCCGGCTGTGGCTGGCGAAACCCAAGCCTGACGCTGTCGGACCGCATGTTCCACTGCCAGTCCTGCCGGCTGGTCCTCGACCGCGACACCAACGCCGCGATCAACCTCAAACACCTCGTCGCCGCCAGTGCGGTGGAGACGAAAAACGCCCGCGGAGCCGACCGTAAGACCGCGTTCGCGCGGCAGGTGGCTGTGAAACGGGAACCCGGCACGGCTGCGGCCGGTCAGACCGGGAGCGCCACCACATCGACGGTGGCTGCGAGACGAAGGCTCACTCATGCTTCATGACTCGCAACGGGATGAGCTGTGGCACTGGTGTACGGGATCGACTTCGGGATGTCGACTTCGGCGATCATGGTTGGTCGGCCGGGCGGCGATGTGGTGACCATCCAGGACCCGGCCGACCGCAGCCGCGTCTCCATGCCGACGGCGGTCTTCCTTGGCCCGGACGGCACGATAGCGGTCGGCGAGCGGGCCCGGCGGATGCGCCACACCCGTATCGAGGCCTACCGGGACGGGTTCAAGGGCGACATCGCGGACCGCACGCCGAAGCGGCTCGGCGACCAGGAGCTGACCAACGTCGAGCTGGTCAGCGAGGTGCTGCGGCATCTGCGTCACCTGGCCGCGGAGAAGGTACCGGGCAAGGTGAAGCGGGTCTGCATCACCGTGCCGGTGTCGTGGGAGCACCAGCGGCGGCGGCTGATGTTGGACGCGGCGGGCGCGGCCGGCTTCGACCCCGCCGTCCTGCGACTGGTTCCCGAGCCGGTGGCCGGGGCCGAGCACGCCTTCGGTACCGACGACTTCAGCGGGCCGGGAAGGATCCTCGTCTACGACTTCGGCGGTGGGACGTTCGACTGCGCGGTCGTCGAGCAGCAGGCGGACGGCACCCGGGAGGCGCTGGGGACCAAGGGCCTCGACGTCGGCGGGAGCGACATCGACCGTGACCTGCTCGCCCACCTCGCCGTCACCTACCCGCCGATCAAGGAGCTCCTCGCGTCGGACGCGTTGGATGTCCTACGGCAACGGCTCGACCTGCGGGACCGGGCCGAACGGCTGAAGCGGGAGCTGTCCACCCGGAAGTCGGTCACGGAACTGGTCGGGCAGACAAAGCCGCCGACCATGGTTGAGCTGACGCGCTACCGCGTGGACGAAATCGCCGGCCGGTACGTCCGGGAGACGATCGACACCTGCGAGGGCCTGCTGGCCGACCTGGGTCTGGGCTGGCGCGACGTCGACGCGGTAGCGCCGGTCGGCGGCAGTTCGATGAGCCCGCTGGTCGGGCGGGAACTGGCCCGACGGTCCGGGCGCCGGGTGCTCAAGGTCGACGAGCCCGACCTGGCGGTGGTGCGGGGCGCGACGTTGACCGCCCGTCGGATGATCGCTCCCAAGCCTGTGATCACGTCCAAGCCGGGCGCGGCCAGCGCCGACGCGGCCCCGTCGGCGACCACTGGTCCGGCGGTCAAGCCGACGCCGCCGGAGCCGTTCCGGGCCGGAACCCACGAGCGGCCGAAGATCTCCACCCCGCCGGTGTCCCGGCCGAAACCCCCCTCCCCGTCGGTACCCAGTTCCCCGTCGGTACCCGGTTCCCCGTCGGTACCCGGTTCCCCGTCGGTACCCGGTTCCCCGTCAGGTTCGTCGTCCTTCGACCGCCTCAAGACCGTCCTCGGCTTTGTCGTGGGTGCTGTGCTCGCCGTGGTGGCGCTGACCATCCTCGGCGGTCTGATCGGCGTCACGCCGCCCGGCGCGCTGTACGTCATCGCGGCAATCGGAGTCGGGACCTTCTTCGGCGAGAACTTCGGCCGACGCGGCTGACGGTGAGCTTCATGCCCGCTACGTGAAGACGAGAGCGGGCCGATCGCCCGTATCGCGTCGCCTGCTTCCACCGGCGTCCCCCCACCCTGCCGGCGCGTCTCGAACCGGGGCAAAAACGACTTCGCCAGCTCCCACAGATCACTCGGGACCAGCCGCCCGGCGAGGCTGCTCGCCAACACATCCATGATCGAATCTATATCCGGAGGTCCACGCAAGACACGCTCTTACCCCAGGATTGGTGTGTCGACCCGTGGCGCGGCGGCGCTGTTCGCGATGCAGAACGCCCTGCTCTGAATGGGAACCACCCGAGAGTCGACCCGGCTATGTCGTCGACCCGACTGCGGCGTCGGTGAGAAATGGCCGGCGCTGGATTTGCGGCGGGAGTACGGTTGCCGCATTCCGCCGCGTGGACTGTGGTCTGTCACCCGGGTTTGACCGGTGGCCGGGCACCGCGATGACGCCATCGGTAGGGGAGGCCCCTGATGACTCGTGAGCGGGCACCATCGGTGCCGCGGACCGCGACCGCTGGGCGGCCTCGTCCAGCCCTGGCGCGTGTCCACGCGCGGCGCTCCTTCACCCTCGGCCAGGCCGCGGCCACCGACCTGGCCGTGGCGACACCGTCGTCCGGCAACGCGTTGGACGAGGCAACCCGACGTCGAATGGAAGCGGGCTTCGCTACGGATCTCAGCGGCGTGCGGGTGCACACTGACGCCGCGGCCGCGCGAACGGCGAGCGCGCTCGGCGCGGCCGCCTTCACCCACGGCGAGCAGATTTCCTTCGCCGCCGGTCGCTACGTTCCGGGAACCGTGGCGGGCGACCACCTGATCGCGCACGAGCTCGCCCACGTCGTTCAGCAACGGCTCGGCGGGCCGGCGCCGGCGCTGGACGCCGCCGCGTCTCACGAGACGGCGGCGGATCTCCAGGCCGACCGGGTCAGCAAGGGCCAGGCGGCCAGCCATCCGGCCGACCGGGCCCAGGGAACAGCCCGTGGGGTCGCGCTCGCGCCCGGCGGCCCGAGCGGTCCGACTGGTGGCCTTCCGCCCCTCACTCCTGACGAGCTGATGGACACCATGCTCGCGCAGCGCGGATTCGGCACCAGCACGACGGGGCCGGTGTCGATCGATCCGAACCTGGTCGGCAAGCCGACGGGCTATGGCTATCGGACCTATGCGGCGATCCAGATTGTCGACGCCAGGGGAAACCAGGTCGCCGTCGGCCTTGGTGCCTACACGAGCAGGTCGACGCCGCACGGCGAGCAGGGCGCGATCGGGGCGCTCAGGGGCAGCGTCAAGCCCGGCGCCCAGACAGCGGGCGGGACCATGATGGTCGCCGTCGACCAGGTTCCCTGTCCTGAGTGCGACACAGCGCTGACGAAGGCGGC
This sequence comes from Frankia torreyi, assembly GCF_000948395.1. GTDB lineage: Bacteria > Actinomycetota > Actinomycetes > Frankiales > Frankiaceae > Frankia > Frankia torreyi. The sequence goes on from NZ_JYFN01000059.1 coordinate 40,723, forward strand.
CCACGAGTTCGGGGTCGAACGCCTGGAAATCTACGTTCCCGCACGCGAGTCGATGACGGTGCCGGGCACCACGGCCAGCCCGAAGACATCCTCCACCAGCGCGTTCCAGGGCAATCGGCCGGCGACCTCCGCGCGGCTCGTGCGCGGTGTGACCCTGGGCCCGACCCCCGCGGCGGGCTCTCCCGCCGTCGGCGAACCGTCGGCCGCCCCCTCGGCGGCCGAGTCCGGCCCCGCGCCCGAGCCCAGTCCGGCAACGAAATCCGGTCCCGCGGCCAAGCCCGCGGCCAAGCCCGTGGCCGAGCCGGCGCCCGCCGCCGCTCCGAAGTCGGCGGCCCTCGAACCCACACCCACACCCACACCGAAACCGGCGGTGGCCCCGGAGCCCGCGCTCGCCCCCGAAGCCTCGCCCACGCCGACGCCCAAGAGAGGCGGCGGCGGCATCGGCGGCCTTGTCGGCGGCGTGCTGAGTATTGCGCTTCCCATCGTCGGGTGGGCACACGGCCGCGCCGTCGAAAAGCGGATCAAGGACCAGGCGGCCAAGGAGGGCTACGTGCCGTTCGACAGCCCGAGCGGACACGGAATCCTCTACGACCTCGGAGCGTGGTTCCTCGACCCGGGCAATTCGGCCGACAAGGCGGTCGGCCTTGATGGCCGGTTCAACTTCGGTGTCTGGCGCAAGAAGATCCGCGACGTCGCTGCCGCAAAGAAGCCGGGCGAGACGCTGACGATGCGGTGGGACGTCGGCCGTTGTGAACGCGACATACTCGGCAACCAGAAGATTGATCAACGAGATGTCGTCTACCGCAAGCAGGCGGACGGCCGGTGGGAGGTCGAGTCGGGCAGTGCGGCCGGAACACCCGACCTCAACGACCTCGTCTCGACCGACGTCCCTGACAGCGTGATTCGGTCAATCATCATGGCGGACCCCTGTCTGGCCTGACCAGTCGGGCCGCCGTCCGGTCAACGGCCCGGCTCAGTGACCGGTATCGGCGCGGGGGGTGCTTCGGCCGAGGTGGGATGTGCCTGAAAATCGGTGGCCGGCGGCGCGTGGACGGATACGATCGATTCGTTGGCGGCCATGTCCACGGTCGAATTCCACGGGTGGACCGCGCGTGGCGCGGAATGCCCCGAGTATCTTTGTTTCCGGCGTCACCGCGCGCATTCTGAAGGGGGTGTTCGTTGAGTACTTCACCAATTTTTGGAACTATTTACCGAAGTGACCCTCGTCGTGCCGGAAAACAGGGGTTGTGACGGGATGAATCACCTCGTCGGCAGGGACCGTGAACTGGCGGTTCTGGCCGCCCTGCTTGCCGAGACACGAACAGGTCGGCTGGGTCTGGTCGTTATCGACGGCGATGCCGGCATCGGTAAGACCGCCCTGGCACGCCGGTTCGTCGCGGGCCTGAGCGAGGAGGTCACGCTGCTGGCGGGCGCTGACGAGGCCGAGAGATCGGTCCCCTTCGGCGTCATCGAGCAGTTCGTCGCCGGGATACCGCCCGAGCGCGTGCCGCCGTCTCTCGCGGGGCTCGCTGGCCTGTCCCGCGGCGCGGAGTCGTTCCAGGCTTCGGCCAGGGTCGGTGCCGCGCTTGCCGCCGCGCTCGCGGACGGTGGGGCCGCGCTCGCGAACGGTGGCGCTGCCGATCGGGTGTTGGTCCTTGTCGTTGATGACGTCGCGTGGGCCGACGTCGCGTCGCAGCGGGCGCTGGCTTTCGCGTTACGCCGCCTGCGGCGCGAGAAGGTCCTGTGTCTGTTGACAATGCGGAGTGGTCAGAACGCCGCGCTCGCCGACGGACTGCGTCGGGTGCTGGTGGACAGCGCTGTCTGGTTGCGTCTGTCCGGACTGCCCGCGGTGGATCTTGGTCACCTCTGTCGGGCTGTTCGGGCGGTTCCGCTGTCGGCGCGCGCGGCCGAGCGGCTGCAGGAGGCCACGGTCGGCAACCCGCTGCACGCCCGGGCGTTGCTCGAGGAGTTGCCAGAGGACGTGCTGCGCGCCGACGACGACGGACCGCTACCGGCGCCCCGATCATTCGGGCTGGTGGTGCTCGCGCGCCTTACCTCCTGCCCCGAGCCGACGCGGCGGCTCGTCGTCGCCGCTTCCGTGTTGGGACAGGTCTGCTCGTTGGCCGCGGCGCTCAGGCTCGCCGAGATCGACGACGTCAGCGGGGACGGCGCCGATGGCCTGGCCGCGCTCGAACCGGCGGTCGCCTCCGGGCTGCTCGCCGAACGCCACGGCCCGCTCGGCCGACGTATCGCCTTCGCGCACCCACTGATCCGAGCGGCTGTCTACCATGACCTCGGTCCCATCCGTCGCTGTGCCCTGCACCGCGGCGCCGCCGACATCGTTGACGATCCGCGTGACACGCTTCGGCACCGGGTGGCCGCGTCGCCGCTGACCGACGACGCTCTCGCTGGTGACCTGGTGGAGGCCGCTGGGCAGGAAGCCTCCCGAGGGCGGTGGGCGGCCGTCGGCGATCTGCTCCTTGATGCCGCTCGCCTCACGTCTCATCGCCCAACCCGAGAGAGACGCTTCGTCGACGCGCTTGACGCCACGCTCCACGCTGGAGACGCCGCGCGCGCGGTGGCCCAGCTCGAGGACACGGAACCGCTCGCCGACGGCGCCCGATACCACTATCTCCACGGGCGGCTCGCGCTGGTTCGCGGCGACTACGTCGCCGGTGAGGCGAGGCTCCTGCGGGCCTGGGCGGAACTGACCGCGCCTCGAGCCGGGTCCCGGCCCCAGGTCCGATCCCGCTCCTTACCCCAGGCCGAGTCCTCGGACGCCACCGACGTCCGGACCGCGACCGCACGCGACCCCGCCATGGCGAGCGCGGTCTGCGAGGCGTTACTGATCGTCGGTCTGAGCTACGGATCATTCCGGTCGGGCGCGTCGTGGGCCCGCCGGGCCTTGCTCGCTCGACAGTTGGCCGGCGGGTCCAGCGGCGGCCAGCCCAGCAGCCTTCCCTATCTGGCGTTGACCGCCTACCTGTGGTCGGGACGCCTCGCGGACGCGCGGGCCGTTGCCGAGTCCGTCGAACGCGACGCTGCGGCTGGCGAACATCAACGGGAGTTGGCGCTGCTGGTCCGGGGGGTGTACAAGGCGTCCACCGACGAGATGGCCCAGGCCCGGACGATTCTGCGGGCCGCGGCGGAGGCGCACAACGGTGATGACCCGGCGGCGCCGGTCGGACTGGTGGCACTGGCGCATCTGGCCCTGGTCGAGTTCTGCCTGGGTGACTGGGATGACGCGCTTGCGCACGCCGAGACCGCCGCGGCGGCGGCCGTCGAGACCGGCCAGGCGTGGCTGGCGTTGTGGTGCCTGCTCGCCATGATCCAACCGCTCGCGGCGCGCGACCCCGAGGCGGCCGGCGTGCATGTGGCTCGAGTCGAGCACCTGCGTGTCGCGCTGACCGGCGGCCGTGCCGAGGAGTTTGTGCGCATCGCGCGAGCCCGCGTCGCGCATGCCCTCGGCGCGCACACTCGTGTTGTCGACGAGCTGGAATGGTTCGTCGCGCATCCGGCGGACGACCCGGTCCAACCCGTCAGTCTTCCCTGGAGGGTGTTCTACGCCGAGTCGCTGGCCTGTGTCGGTCGCATCGACGAGGCCGAGAAGATACTCGCCCCCCTCGAGCGGTCGGTCTCCCAACGGGGCATGAGCCTGACCGGGTTCGCCGCGGCGCGGGCGCGGGTCGCGATCGAATGGGCGAGTGGGCGGGCCGGAGCCGCCATGGGGGCATACGAACGCGCGGTGGCGACGACTCTCAGCGTGCGCCTGCCGTTCGACCGGGCACTACTCGATCTCACCCATGGTCGTTTTCTGAGCCGGGCGCGTCGGCTCGGCGAGGCGGCACAGGTCCTCGCCTCCGCCCGGGACATTTTCGCCTCGCTGCGCGCCACGCCGTACCTGACCTCCTGCGAGACCGCGCTGGCCGCGTGCATGGACGCCATGCCTCGGGTCAGGTCACCAACCCCAACCCCAACCTCCACACCAACGCCGGTCCTCATGCTGCCGGGCCGGGTGCGTGGTCTGACCCGGCGGGAGTCGGACGTGGCGCGCCTGGCCGGCGACGGGTTGTCGAACCAGAAGATCGCGGACGAACTGGTACTGAGCGTTCGCACGGTCGAATACCACCTGGGAAATGTCTACGCCAAGCTGGGCCTGCGTTCGCGCGCGCAACTGGCGGCTGTCCTGAATTCCCGGTAGCCAGCCGGTGTCTGTACCCGTGGTCCATAACCGCGTGAGCCGGTGGTATCACCGTGGCGACTGGTTCCCTGACGTACTAGCCTCCGTCCGACCGCGGTCTGCCTCCGGCGGAAGGAAGCCGTCATGCGGGTCGTTATCACGAGGAATTGTCAAGACCTGTGGATGGTGATCGTTAGGCGGCTTGGTTGACGGGTGTGGTGGTGGGTCGTTCGACGAGCTGGCCGGCTTCGAAGACGGCGCCGGCGCGGACGAGGGCGACGAGGTGGGGTGCGTTGACCGC
>NZ_JYFN01000060.1 GCF_000948395.1 Frankia torreyi
TGCCGTCGGGGCTCCAGGCGCCGCCGGTCAGCCAGTGGGTGTGGCCGGTGAGGGTGAGCTGATGGTGGCCGGTGCTGGCGTTCCAGATGCGCGCGGTGTCATCGTGGCCCGTGGTGAGGACGCGGGTGCCGTCGGGGCTCCAGGCGCCGCCGGTCAGCCAGTCGGTGTGGCCGGTGAAGGACAATATGCGGACGCCGGCTTGCCGCGTGGTCGCGTTCGGTGCCACCAGCCAGCCTCGGCGGCGGGCACCGTCGACCGGGCGGCACAGCAGCGCCTGAGTGGCATATGCGTGGGAGCCGCTCCAGCGTGCGCCGGTGAGATCGCAGCCACGGAACATCGTTCCCGTGAGCTCGGCGCGGCGGAGATCGGCCCCGTCCAGGCTGCTGTCGTGCACCTCAGCGCGGGTCAGGTCCGCATCGGACAGGTCGGCCCCCGACAGGTCTACGTCGCGCACCACGGCGTCGGTCAGCCTGGCCCCGGCCAGAGACACCCCGCGCAGGTCAAGCCGCCCGCCGCCACCGTCGATCTGCCAGCCGGCCAGACCGGCGCCGGTGAGGACGGATCCCGACGGGGCGTGGCTCGGATGGCCCACCCGGGTCGCCGCCAGGCAGTACGCGAACGCCAGCACTGCCGCCGCATCGGCCCGCCCGCCTGGGGCCTGTGCGGCCATCGAGGCCAATGCCTTCATGCACCGCCCGCGCTGCGCCTCGCCACGTCCCGCCAGCCACTGGCCGAGGAAGTCGAGCGTCTCGGGGCTCGGCACCGGCAACTGCCAGCCGGCCCGAGCCTGCTCCGCGGGCAGCTCCAAGGCCCGGGCGAGATGGCGGGCGAGGAAGTACTCGCGCAGCGACGTGTGCGCGAAACCGAACGTCTCGTCGTCGCGGCGTACCAGGAACGTCGCCGTGCGCAGGTCCTCCTTCCACAGGTCCGGGGCCCGCGCCGGGTAGTGCAGCTCCAGGTCTGGCCGGCCGGCGAGGAACTCCAACAGCCACTGCTCGACCTCGTCCACCTGCCACGTCGCCCGTCCGGAGCGCCACAGCCGCGCAGCAAGGTCCTCCATCAGGAGCTGCTTGTGCGCCGGGAGTAACGAGTGCTTGCCGTCGTCGCGTTCCAGCCACTGCGCGACGAACGACGCGTACAGGTCCACCGAGCGCACGGTGCGGCCGTCGAGCTTCGCCTGCTCCACCGTTCTCAGTTGCTCGGCAACCATCCGTAGGGTCAGCGGGCGCTCGGCGATCTCCCGCAGGTTGTGCACGCTGTCGAGCAGCTCCAGCAGCCGGTCGGCATCGGCGCCGGGCTCGTTCGCCGAGAGATACGCGCGTACCTGATCCTCGCCGAACGGCAGCATCAACAGGGCCAGATAATCGGCGCCATCCGGACCGTCGCGGTGCTGGCCATTGAAGTGTGTGGTCTCGTGCCGGACGGACCGGAAGTAGTGGGTCCGGCAGGACAGCAGCAGCCGGCTCGGCCGGGCTCCCCGCCGGTCGGCCGTCCGAGACTGCCAGGTGTCCTCAGTGGCGCGCCACAACATCCGGGTGAACATCTGGCCGGCGTGCGGCTCCAGGTGCACCAGCACCTCATCGAGTCCATCGAAGATCAGCACGCAGCCGCCTTCGGCCACCATGTCCAGCACCTGCGCGGCCGACGGGCCGGCGCTGGCGCTGGCGCTGCCGGCGTCCAGCAGCGCCTGCACGATCCTCGTGAGACTGGCTCCCTCCCGTGCCACCGCTGGCGGCAGATCCCGCAGATCGAGCAGGATCGGCAGCGGCACCGCGGGGCCGTGCTGCCGGCGGCGGTCCAGCAGCGCCTCGGTAAACAGCTTGACGGTGGTGGTTTTGCCCATCCCGACGTCGCCGAGCAGCGTGCACAGGTGACGGGCGCCCGGCGACTCGTCGACCGCCCAGCTCAGCAGGCGGGCCACCGCCCTCGTCGGTTCGCCCAGGTGCCGCGGCATCGGGTCGCCGGGGCTTCCCGCGGCGAGCGAGGTCTCACCGGCCACGGGGGGCACTGGCGTCACGTCCAGGGGCCGCCGGCTCATCATCTTCCGGGCCCATGCCTCTCGGCCGGAGCGGTCCCAGGCATGGGTGCCGGTGCGGCCCGTTGCCGCCGGCTCGTAACGCGCCCACGCCGGCGCTTCGGCACTGGGCCATGGCTCCTGCCTGGCCGGAAGGGGTTCCCGAAGGCGGTCGTCGACCATCGCCAGGACCGTCGTGACGAAATGCAGCCGGGCGACGCGATCCCGGCACTGGCTGAACGGTCGGTCGGCACACAGTGCGGCGTTCCCGGTGACGGACGCTCGCGGAACGACGCCCTCCAGGGCGAATCGGAGCGGCCGACGAGCGGTCGCGCCCCGCGGGGCATACCTCCGGGCGGCGGCGCTGTCGAGCTCCACCACCACGTCGGCCGCCTCGCGCAGCCGTTGCCGCTCAGCCCCGACGTTGACGCCGAGCGGGATGTCGAGTGGGCTGGTGACTCTGTAGCCGGGGAGCGCGGCGACCTGCTCGGTCAGCAGCTCTATGAACAGCCGTTCCCGCCTGCGGAGCGCCTTGGACGCCTGCGGAGCCGTCTCTACGTGGACGACCGGTTGGAGCACCTCGGATACCGACGCCGCCACCGGCTCGTCGCCGGTTCGTCGCCTCGCCTCTCGCTGGGAACGCTCGGCCAACTCCTCGCCGGTGACGTCGGCGCCCTCGAACCAGCAGAACCGGTCGGCCGGCGGAGCCTTACGTCGGTCGCTGACCAGCCGCAGGTCTACCCCGGCTGCGGACGCCGCCTCGTCGAGGGCGGCCCGGAACTTGCGGAAGGTGTCCTGCGCCTTCACATCACCGCCGCCGGGTGTGGCGACGTCCAACGCCTGCGGCATCGGGATTCGCCCGTCGTCGCCGATCAGGTCGGCCAACGCCCGCAGCCGAGCCAACTGCCGGGGCGTGAGATCGTCGGCGAGTCGATCCAGGTGCCGCAGCACCGCCCGACCGGGCAGCCGCATCAGGCTGCGTCGCTCAGCACGCGACGCCGGATCTCGGTCGCTAGATCCAATGCGAACCTCTCCCGGCTCGGTCCGCGGGTCTCGGTGAAGCAGCGCCCCTTGGAGGTGAAGATGTGCCGGGTGTCGACCCCGTGCAGGTCCCACGAGCCGTCGATCGGGACCCGCTTCAACATCACCGGCAGGACCTTGTCGACGTCCGGTCCGAGCAGCCGGGGGAGCTCCACGTCCAGGATGAAGCGGCTGGCGAAGAAGCCGGGGCTCAGTAACAGCAGCCCGTAGTCGCACTTGGCGAGTTGGTCGAGCGTCTGCCGACGCCAGTCCTCACCGATCTGCAGGTGCGAGTCCTCCCACCATTCGGCCCGCACCCCGGCCAGGCCATCGAGGTGTAGCTGGCCGAGCAGCGCCTGCTTGGCGTCGGCGTCGCTGTGGCACCAGCTCAGGAACATCGAGACCTGGACCCGCTCGCCCATCGAACCGCCCCCGTTCGCATTTTTCCGGATGGCTTCACGATAGGGCGTGATCACATCACTCGATCTTCCGGGGTACCCGCGATCGCGGTTCAGTGGCAGACGTCCAGCCCTCATGGCGCGCTGCGCATCACAGCCGTCTCAGGTGCTGGAGGTTGGATCCGCTTCGGGCGGCGCGGTGGTGGGGAGGGTCCGTATGGCGGTCGGTTCCTTGATCGAGACGCCGCTGATGCCTAACGTGCGCATCGCATCGATCAGGCCGGTGATGCGCTCAACCGCCTTCGCCGGCGGGAGGCCGCGGCGGTGGATGTTGGACAGGAGGTTGCGGTCGGCGTCGGTGTGGCCCGAGCGGGGGCGGTGGGCCAGGTAGGCGGAAAGGCTCTCGGCGGTGGCGAGGCCGGGGCGCTCGCCGATCAGCAGCACGATCACCGTGGGGCGCAGCAGGTCGCCGATGTCGTTCATGATGCCGACGCGGCACTGGCGCACCGCGAACGGCTGGCCGGTCGACCAGCCTGCCTCGGCCGCCGCGGTGAGCAGCGCGGGCAGCAGCGTCGGGACCTGGGCGTCCACCGCCGCCGCGGACAGGCCGTCGCCGATCACGACCTGGAGATCCGCGCCGGGCGGACAGCGGGCGGCGACCTGCGCGCGCCCCTCGTCGGACAGCCGCCGGCCCAGGTCCGGCCGGCGCAGGTACTGGGCGCGGTCGGCGGCGGCCGATCCCACGGCGAACAGGCCGTACCGCTCGGTCGTCGTGGTCAGCGCGGGGCCGGTGAGGTCCAGTTCGGCGTCGACGGCGTCGCGGGCCGCGGCGTGATCGGCCCGCAGTGCCAGCAGGTTCGCCGTTCGGTAAGACGTACCGGTCCGGCCGACGAACACTCGCGCCGGCGTCACTGCCCGGACCCGCTCGGCCAGCGCCGCGAGATCCACCGGCACCACCGTCGACGCCTCGGGTTCCCGGCCCGGCCTGGTCCGGTCGGGGGATGCGGTGCCGGCAGGTGGGATGGCGTCGGCCGGCGTGACGGAGGCGGGGTCGGGGTCGGGGGCGTGGCCGGGGGTCATCGGGTCGGGCCCGAGGGGACGGCGGGTGGAGTGGGGAGGGTGGCGAGGGCGCCGTCGAGACCGGCGGTGAGCAGGGCGGCCACGGGGCCGGTGGGGTCGGCGAGGTGGCCGTCGACAAGCAGGCCGCGGTCGGTGAGCCAGGCGGTGAACTCCGGCGTCGCCTGCAGGTTGAACAGCTCCCGCATGCCGGCGGCGTCGTGGTAGCTCGTCGACTGGTAGCCGAGCATGACGTCGTCGGCGCTCGGGACGCCCATCACGAACGTGCAGCCGGCCGCGACGAGCAGGACGAGCAGGTCGTCGTTGGTGTTCTGGTCGGCGTCGACGTGGTTGGTGTAGCAGACGTCGCAGCCCATCGGCAGGCCCAGCAGCTTGCCGACGAAATGGTCCTCCAGGCCGGCGCGGGTGATCTGGCGGGCGTCGGCGAGGTACTCCGGGCCGATGAAACCGACCACCGAGTTGACGAGGAACGGGTCGAACGCCCGCGCCACCCCGTGCGCCCGTGCCTCGCAGGTGAGCTGGTCGACGCCGTGGTGGGCGTCGGCGGACAGCGCGCTGCCCTGCCCGGTCTCGAAGTACATGACCTGCTCGCCGACGAAGTCGCCCGGCCGGTCCTGGCGATGGTGCGCGAGCACGGTCTCGCGGCCCTCGGCGAGCAGGTCCAGGGTGATCCCGAAGCTCCTGTTCGCCGCCTCCGTGCCGGCGACCGACTGGAACAGCAGGTCGACGGGGGCCCCCGCGGCCAGCGCGGCTAGCTGGGTGGTGAGGTGCGCGAGCACGCACGTCTGCGTCGGCAGCGCCAACGCGTCGACCAGAGCGCCGAGGCCGCGCAGGATCGTCCCGACCTGCTCGACCGACTCGCGCGCCGGGTTCACGCCGAGCACGGCGTCGCCGCAGCCGTGTAGCAGGCCGTCGAGCACCGACAGCAGGATGCCCTCCAGGTCGTCGGCGGGATGGTTCGGCTGCACCCGCACGCCGAGGACGCCCGCCTCGCCGATCGTGTTGCGGCAGCGGGTGACCGTCCGCAGCGGCTTCGCCGCGCAGATCAGGTCCTTGTCGCTCATGATCTTCGCGGTAGCGGCGGCGATCTCGGGGGTGATCGCGCGGGCCAGGCCGTCATCGCGCCAGCGCGCCGGGAACGACGGCGACAGCACGAGCTCGCGGAACTCACCCACGGTGAGCGAGACCAGCGGGGCGAACAACGCGGGGTCGTGGCCGCGCAGGATCAGGTCGGTGACCGCGTCGTCGATCAGCGGCGCGGCGATGATCTCGCCGAGCGTGACGTCGGCGAGCGCGAGCTTCGCCGCGACCCGCTCGCGCGCCGACCCGGCGGCGATTCCGGCGAGCTCGTCGCCGGACTTCATCTCGTTCGCCTTCGCGAACAGGGTCGCCAGATCGGCGAACACATGCCGCTCGCCGCGCAACGTCGCCCGGTAGGCCAACGCGGCCACCTCCCGTCCCCGGCGCTGCCCGCTCGCCGACGCACTCCGCTCGCCGACGCACTCTGAGGCTCGCCGACGCACTCTGAGGCTCGCCGACGCATGTCGCTCGCCGGCACACTCGCTCGCGTAACGGTACGTATCTTTGCCCGGACGGACGATCGAGCCGTATTACGGTGCTCCCCGTGCCGGAGGACTGGAACAGGAACGCGGGCGCCGCTGCGCCCGGCGCGGCGGGGGCAGCGCAGGCGGGTCGGTGGGCGGTGCGATGAGCGCAACCTCGGTGGAGGGGCTCATCGGGCTGGACGAGACCGTCGACGAGGTGCTTGCCGCCTACGATCTTGGCCCGGCGCCGAAGGCCACCCTGCTACACATCTCGGAGAACATCACCTACCGGGTGGACGACTTCGCCGGCGGGCGTCGCTGGGCGCTGCGCCTGCACCGCCCCGGCTACCACAGCCTCGCCGAGATCCACGGCGAGCTCGCCTGGGTGAGCGCCCTGCGCGGCGACGGGGTCGTGCGGACCCCGCCCGTCGTCCCGACCCGCACCGGCGCCTCCGTGGCGACCGCGACCGCCCGACCACAGGGCACCCCGAGTGATGGCGCGGGCGGTGGCGCAGGTGGTGGTGCGGGTGGTGGAGGCGACGCAGACGGCGGCGCCGAGCGGCATGCCGTGCTGTTCGAATGGGTTGACGGCCGCTCGCCCGAGGCGCTGGAACCGGCCGCGCTGCGAGGGGCGTTCACCCAGCTCGGCGATATCACCGCGCGGCTGCATCGGCACGCCCGAAGCTGGGCCCGCCCACCGTCGTTCGCCCGCTTCGCCTGGACGTGGGAGAGCACCCTCGGCCCCGCCGCCCGGTGGGGGAGCTGGACGTCCGGCCTGCATACCGCGTTGGGCGAGGCCGTCGTCATCGGCGCGGATGCAGCAGCGGGCGTGGACGATCCGGGATCGCGGGGTGCCGCCGTGCTGGGATCGCGGGGTGCCGCCGCGCGCGAGGCGGTGGAACTGCTGGGCCGGGCCGCCACCGTCGCCGAGGGACGGCTGTCGGCCTTCGGCAGGGGGCCGGACCGGTTCGGGCTCATCCACGCGGACATGCGCATGGCGAACCTCCTCGTCCCCGACGGCGCCGGAACCATCGCCGCGGCGGGCGCGGCGAAGGCGGACGAAGTCTGCGTCATCGACTTCGACGACTGCGGCTTCGGGTGGTACCTGTGGGATCTCGCGGCGTCGCTGTCGTTCATCGAGCACCTCGACTCCGCTGGTGATCTCGTCGCCGCGTGGCTCGCCGCCTACCAGCGGCGGCTGCCGCTGACCGCCGCGGACGTCGCGATGATCCCGACCTTCGTGCTGCTGCGTCGGTTGCTGCTCGTCGCGTGGCTCGGCACCCACCCGCATTCCGACGCGGTGCCCAGCATCCCGGCGTACGCCCGCGAGAGCTGCGATCTCGCCGAGGCCTACCTGACCGGGCGCCTGCTCGCCGGCTGACTGCGGCCGGGCCTGATGGTGCGCTGGCGCCGACGGCGAGCCGGACCGGACGAGGAGTCGGGACGGAGGGTAAGTCGGGCCGCTTGAACGTCCCGCCCGCCGGGGACTATGCGGACATCACCCCGCATCGACGAAAGGACGTGCCACATGTTCACCTCGGTCGCGGGTCGGACCGTTGTGGTCACCGGCGGGAGCAAGGGGATCGGCAAGGGCATCGCCAGGGTTTTCGCGACGGCGGGGGCGAACGTCGTGCTCAGCGGCCGGGACGTCGTCGCCGCGGCCACCACGGCCCAGGAGCTCGACGAGCTCGGCGAGGGCACCGTCAGCTTCGTGCTCGCCGACGCGGCCAGCGCCGAGGACAACGCGCGGCTGGCCCGGACCGTCGCCGAGCGGCACGGCGGGGTGGACGTCGTCTGCGCCAACGCCGGGATCTTCCCGTCCGCGCCGCTGGCGACGATGACGGAGGCCGACATCGACGAGGTGCTGGGGACGAACGTCAAGGGCGCCATCCTCACCGTGCAGGCGTTCCTACCGGCGCTGGTCGCCTCCGGCCGCGGCCGGGTGATTCTCACCTCGTCGATCACCGGGCCGATCACCGGCTATCCCGGCTGGTCGCACTACGGGGCGTCCAAGGCGGCGATCCTCGGGTTTATGCGCACCGCCGCGGTGGAGCTCGCCCGGGATCGGGTCACCGTGAACGCGGTGCTCCCGGGCAACGTCCGCACCGAGGGGCTCGACGAGCTGGGCGCGGACTATCTGAACTCGATGGAGGCCGCGATCCCGATGCGCCGGCTCGGCGAGGTCGACGAGATCGGTCACGCGGCGCTGTTCCTCGCCTCGGACGAGGCCTCCTACATCACCGGGCAGGCGCTGGTGGTCGACGGCGGGCAGATCCTGCCCGAGTCGCCGGCCGCCCTGCAGATGTCGTGAACGCCGCCCGCGCCGCCGCCGGCGGCGGCTCTCAGGCCGTCACGGACAGCGGGGTGCCACCGGTGACCCGGACGAGCTCCTCGTAGGTCGTCGGGAAGACGGTGTGCGGGGTGCCCGCGGCGGCCCAGATCCGGGGATGGTCCGCGAGCGTCACGTCGACGACGGTGCGCAGCGGTGCCGGATGACCCAACGGGGCGACCCCGCCGATGGCCTGTCCGGTCGCCTCCCGCACCTGGGCGGCGCTGGCCCGGGACAGGGCTGCCACCCCGAGCCGGGCGGCCAGCGCGCCGGTGTCGACGCGGTGGCCGCCGCTGGTCAGCACCAGCACCGGCCGCGCGGCCTCCGTGACGAACACCAGGCTGTTGGCGATCGCGCCCACCTCGCAGCCGACCGCCGCGGCCGCTTCCGCCGCCGTCCGCGCCGAGTCGGGCAGCTCGCGGATAGCCCGCGCGGACTGCTCCGCCCCGGCCGCGTGCAGCGCTTCGGCGACCAGACGGCTGCGCGGCGGCAGCCCGGCGAAATCGGGTCCGCCCTGGCTTGGGGCCATGCCGGCCGGACCGGTCTCGGTGCCGGCCCCGGTCTCGGTGCTGGCCGGGGTCTTGGTGCCGGTCTGAGCCTCGGTGCCGGTCTGGGTCACGGTGTGGTCTCCTGACGATCGTCGGCTTCGAGGTTCGGTGCCGTGTCGGAGTTCGGTGCCGTCCGCGGAGCCGGGTGCGAGTATCGCGCGAGCAGTTCGGTTGCGATGCGCCGTAGGTGCGCGGCGACGCCGTCGGGTTGGCCGGGCGGCTCGTCGACGATGACCCGCGCGCCGAACCCGGCGAGGTCGGCCGCGGCGACGGCCGCGCTCGGGAACGAGGCGCACAGCGCCGTCCAGCCGGCGGTGCCGCCCACGGCGCCAAGCGGGTCGGCCGAGTCGACCGGGTTGGCCGAGTCGACCGGGTTGGCCGAGTCGACCGGGTTGGCCGAGTCGACCGGGACAAGCTCGGTGCCGGCGGCGGTGCTCTCACCGGTGGCGGTGCTCTCACCGGTGGGGGACGACCCGGCCGGCGGTTCGATGCGGCCGCGGGCGCTGAGCACGCCGAGCAGGATCGGGACGATCGCGGGGTCGGCGCGCAACCGGACCCGGTAGGCCCACATCCGTTCCTCGACCGCGCGGCGCGACTGTGCCCACAGGGCCGGCAGGTCGAGGTCGGCGGGCCGGTCCGCGGGCTCGTCGAGTTCGGCGACCGACTCGATGCGGGAGACCCGCAGGGTGCGCGGGCCGGCGTCCGTCCCGGCGACGAGGTACCAGACGTCGCCCTTCTGCACCAGGCCGTAGGGGTCGACGTCCCGGTCGCGGGCGGGCGTGCCGGCCGCGCGGTCGGACCGGCCGGCGTAGCGGACTCGGGCGCGGCGGCCCGCCCGCAGGATGCCGGCCAGCGTCGCGAGCTGGGCGGGCGGTGTCACTGCGGGGCCACCCCAGCGGCCCGGGTCGACGAGCAGGGTGGCGGTGACGGCCTCGGCGTCCGGGCGGGTCGCCGCCGGCAGGGCCGCCAGCAGCTTGCGCAGCGCCGAGTCCACCGCGGGCTCCAGCCCGAGCCCGGGACGCGCCGCCGGACCCGCGACCAGGAACAGTCCGTGCGCCTCGTCGGCGGTGAGCCCCGACAGGTCGCTGCGCCAGCCGTGGACCAGCCGCCACCCACCGCCGTGTCCCCGCTCGGAGTACAGCGGCACCCCGAGTTCGCCGAGGACGTCGAGGTCCCGGCGGACCGTCCGATCGCTGACGCCGAGCCGCCCGGCGATCTGCGCGGCGGTGAGCCGCTCGTGCGCCTGCAGCAGCATGATGATGGCGATCAGCCGACTCGCTCGCACCCGATCACCGTAGGCCGGCCGCGGTGCGCGGCATCGGGCCGGTGCCGGTGCCGGTGCCGGGCTGGTCTGGCGGGGTGGCCCGCGGCCGTGAACAGGACAGCGTGAACAGGACAGGAGGTGACCTGTTCGGTGGCTACCGTCGCCTTCGATCACGCCGCGACGACCGAAGGAGCACCCGCATGAACCCGCTGGATGACCCGCGCCCGCTGCTCGACCGCGCCCTCGACCAGGCGGGGCGGCTCGTCGCCGCCGTCGAGCCGGACCAGATCGCGCTACCGACCCCCTGTTCCGAGTTCGACGTCACCACCCTGGTCGGGCACCTGTTCACCGTGGTCGCGCGGATCGCGGTCGCGGGTCGGGGTGGCGACCCCCGGGAGCTGCCTCTGGTGACAACCGGGGTGCCGTTGGACGGCTGGGCGGAGCGCTACGCGAAGTCCGCCGCCGACCTGCGCGCGGTCTGGTCCGACGACACCCTGCTCGACCGGCCGCTGCAGTTGCCCTGGGCGGTGCTGCCCGGCCGGGTCGCCGCGGCGGCCTACACCCAGGAGCTGACGATGCACGCCTGGGATCTGGCGGTCGCGACGGGCCGCACCGGCGAGCTCGATCCCGAACTCGCCGTCATCTCGCTGGAGATCGCCCGGCGGGCCGTACCGATCGAGGGGCGCGAGGAGATGCCCTTCGGCCCGGTGGTCGAGGTGCCTGCCGACGCGGACGCCTACCGCCGGCTGGCCGGCCACCTCGGTCGTGCCGTGTCCTGACGTGCCGTGTCCTGACGAGCCGCCCCGCGCGGACGGGGCAACACAGGAAAAACCGCCCTTTCCCGATTTCGGATGTGCCGATCCAGGCGCAGGGCACAAGCAGGGTTTCAAACGCCGGACAACGCGGTTCACGTAGTGACGACGACGTGGCGTACCGACGGTTGTGCGGAGCGTGGCGAGGGTATTCAGCAGGCGCGCCGGGGAGAGCTTCCCGACGGGAGATCCGAACGGTCGGGGTGTCGTGACGGCGCATCTGCCGAAGGGATGGCCATGAAAATCATCAAGCGTTGCAGATCTCTGGTCCTGGCTGTCGTCCTTGCCTTCGCCGCATTCCTGGTGGCCGCGCCCGCCGGCGCGGCCACGCCGTCACCGGCAGGCCCAAGTCCGGCCGCCACCACACCCGCGCCGCCGCCTCCGAAGGCGGTGGAAAAGCCGCACGAAGGCCCCAAGGAACACAAGGGGCAGCACCGTATCTTCCACCCCGGATACTGGGAACCCGGATACTGGATTCCCGGTTACTGGTGGCACCACCACTACTTCCCCAAGGTCTGGCATCCCAAGGAATGGCACCCCGGCTTCTACTACTGGGGTACGTGGCCGACCGCATGACCGGTGGCTGCCCGACCTGCTGACCGCGGGGTGATGCCGCGGCGCGCCGGGTTCCCGCCGTCGGCCTGACCTGAGGGCGGCGGCGGGAACCCGGCCGTTCGCGCGGGCGTGGTCACCCGGCCCGCGGGGTCATCGGGCTCGTGCGGTCATCGGGATCGCAGGGTCATCGGGCTCGCGGGGTCACCCGGCCCGCAGGATCCGCCCGCAGCGCGGCTTGCCGGGCACCGGGACGAACTTCTTACCGTCCTGGGTGACCTGGACGTAGTCGTAGCAGGGCGCGATGTTGGCCACGCCCTTGCTCAGGTTGATCGGCGCCGGCAGCAGCCCGTCGGCGTCGAAGCGGGTCTGGCTGCGCAGGCCGGCGAGCACGCCCGCGCGGGTCGGGCAGGCGCCGGCGGCGGTGATCCCGCGCAGCAGCAGGTCGGCGCTGATCCAGCCGATCAGCGCCGTGCCGTCCGGCAGCGCGGCGGCCTGCGGGGCGTAGGCGGCCATCGCGGCGAGGAACCGCCGGTGCGCCGGGGTGCTGACCTCGAACGGCGTGTAGTCGAGGAACGCGTACGCCCCCGCTGCGGAGTCCCCGAACCGGGCGAGCTGGCTGCGGTCGTAGCTGGTCGGGTTGCCGAGGATCGCCTTGAGGTCGACGCCGGCGTCCTGCACCGCGGCGACGATCTGGTAGAAGTTCGGCGCCGGGACGAAGGCGATGAGGCTGTCGGCGCCGGAGTCCCGGACCTCGTCGGCGAACCGGTCGGCGTCGAAGGGCCCGCTGGGCACCTGCAGGTTGTCCGCGACCTTCAGGCCGGCGGCGAGCACGCTCCTGCGGGCGGCGTCGGCCATCGACCGGGTGGCCGAGGACAGCTCGAGGGAGACCGTGACCGCGCGGTGCGCGCCTCGGTTGGCGAGGAACTCGCCCCAGCCGCTGGAGGTGGGTTCCTCCACCGTCGGCCGGGAGTAGCTGAACACGTTCGAGCGGAGCACCACCGACGGATCGGTGATCTGCCCGTCGACAACGGGCACCCCGGCGGACTCCAGCAGGTGCGCCGATCCGGAGGCCGCCACGCTGAACTGGAGGAGGCCGAGCGCCTTGTCGCGCTGCGCCAGGGCGCGTCCGCCGACGGCGTTCAGTTCGGGGGCCGCCTCGTCGTCCTCGATGCTGTAGGAGAGCCGGCGGCCGTAGATCCCGCCCTTCGCGTTCTGCTCGCCGAGGCGGGCGTCCACGCCCGCCCGGAACAGCGCGCTGGGGTCGCCGTCGTACGGCGAGCCGGAGTACAGTAGGCCGAGGCTGATCTTGCCACGGTCGACGCCCGCCGTCGGCGCGCACGGGTCCGCCCCACCGTGTCGGGCCTGGCTCAGGATGTCCCCGCCGTTCCCACCGCCCCCGCTACACGCGGTCACGCCGACGACGATGCTGGCGACCGCGGCACCCGCCGCGACGAATGAACGCAGGCTTCTTCTCATTCCCTACCATCTCTGTGCCTTTGTGCGGCGGACCGACCCTTTCGGGCCCCAGTGCCGGCCCATGGGTGGCGGTCGGACCGGTGCCCGGTCAATGCCGGCGGCCGGGCCAGGAGCAGCACAAGGTATAGGGCAGCACAAAGACGGATTCGTCGTGTTCTGATTCCGGTCGCCGGTGCTACGCCTTTCGGGGTGTAGCTCGCGGCGCGGTGCGGCGTCGGGATGGTCCGGCCCGCGGGCGGTGGGCGCCTCGGCCGGGTGAATGCGTGATGCGTCTCATCAATCGGTGATGGCCGCCGCCCCGGTCGGTGCCATCGGCCCGGCCGAAATACCGGTGTGGGGGTGCGGTGATGCCGATCCGTCCTGCGGACACATGCTGTGTCCCGGGCCCCGGAGATGCGCGGATGCGCGCGGAGGCCGCTGTGACGGCCGCATTCCGGGTGCCGAGTCGGCCTGATTGGCCGCGGGTAAACATTCCTGCATATCGGCTGGCGGCTCGGGCGGCAAATGCGCCCCCACCCTCGGTGGGCACCGCGGACCGGGCGGCGCCCACCGGCTGTTCGGCGGGCGCGCCGCGGCGGCCTGGCGCGCCGCCCTCGGTCCCGTTCCGCACCGAAGCAGGTGACCCGGGTCATGCCCGCGGGGAGCCCCGTCGATCATGCCCGGCGGGGAACTCCGTCGGGCTGGTGCGGGCGTAGAGGAGCCCGGCGGCCGAGGACGACCGAGGCGATGACGATCACCGCCGTCCCGACGCCGAGCGGTGTCAGCGGTTCACCGAGCAGCAGCGCCGCCCAGATCAGCGTCAGCACCGGTTGGGCGAGCTGGAGCCGCCCGACCCGCGCCACCCCGCCGAGGGCGAGCCCCCGGTACCAGACGACGAAGCCGAGGAACATGCTCACCACGCTGACGTAACCCAGACCAGCCGCAGCGCCGGCTGTCACCTGGCGCGGCGGATGCACGGTGAGGCCGATCGCGGTCAGCGGCACCGTGACCGGCAGCGCCGCCAGCAGCGCCCAGCAGATCACCGCCGCGCCGTCGAAGCGCCGCGAGAGCACCCCGCCCGCGGCATAACCGAGGCCGACGAGCGCCACCGCGGCGAGCACCAGCAGGTCGGCCAGCCGCGGCCGGCCCGCACCCTGGACCGCCGCGAAGGCCAGCACCGCGGCGAGCCCGACGCCCAGGGCCGCCCAGTAGGGCGGGGTCGGCCGCTCCCCGGCCAGCACCACCGCGAAGCCGGCCGTCGCCGCCGGCGCCAGGCCCACCACGACGGCGGCGTGCGCGACCGGGACGTCCGCGAGCGCCCACGAGGTCAGCAGTGGGAACCCGACGACCACGGTCGCTGCGATGACGATCGTCGCGCCCCGCCCGTCCGGGGGGCGCAGGGGCAGGCCACGGCGGCGCAGCAGGGCCGCCGCGAGGCCGGCGGCCAGCACGGCGCGCCCGGCGCCGACGGTGAGCGCCCCGAAGGCGGGCTCCGCGGCCCGGGTCGCGACCAGCGTGAGGCTGAACGCCACCACCCCCGCGGCGCCCGACACCAGCCCCCGCGCTTCCCCGCTCCCGACGAATGCGCTTTCCTTAGCTTTCATGTACGAGGATATCGGCGGAAGCGCTGACGGGTCAGCGGCCGGGCCGGGCAGCCGTGTGGGAGAGCCGGGCCGCGGGGGAGGGCAGGCGGGGATCGTCGACGAGCTGACCGCGCTGTGTGCCCGCCTGCCCGCGGGCTCGGCGTTGCCGAGCACCCGGGAGCTCCAGCGCCGGCACCGGGCGAGCGCGCTGACCGTGCAGCGGGCCCTCGCGGCGGTCGCCGCCCGCGGGCTGCTTGTCACCACGCCCGGTCGCGGCAGCGTCGTCGCCGAGCCGCCGGCGTCGCGGTCGACCGACCTGAGCTGGCAGACCGCCGTGCTCGGAGCCCGCGACGACCTGCCGCACGACATGACAGACCTCTACTCGCCCGTCCCCGACGGCGTGCTCGACCTCGCCTCGGCCTACCTGGATCCGGCGGCCCAGCCGGTGGGCCTGCTCGCGGCGGCGGCCGCCCGCGCCGCGCGCCGGCCCGGCGCCTGGGATCGCACCCCGGTCGCCGGCCTGCCCGACCTGCGCGGGCTGATCGCCGGCCTGGTCAGTCCCTCCCACACCGCATCCGACGTGCTCGTCACCAGCGGCGGGCAGGCGGCGCTCGCGCTGGTCTTCCGTGCTCTCGGTCGGCCCGGCGAGGCCCTCGCGGTCGAGCACACCACCTACCCGGGGGCGCTGGCCGCCGCGCGGGCCGCCGGGCTCGTCCCGGTCCCGGTGCCGGCGGACGCCGCCGGGGTGCGCCCGGACGATCTTGCCGACGTTCTCGGCCGCAGCGGGGCCCGCCTGGTCTACCTCCAACCACGGCACGCCAACCCCACCGGGGCGGTGCTCGCCCCGGACCGCCGGCCGGCGGTGCTCGCCGCCCTGCGGGACCACCGGGCGTTCTGCGTCGAGGACGACTGGGTGGCGCCGCTGGATCTCACCGCGGTCAGCCCGCCCCCGCTGGCCGCCGCCGACCTGGACGGCCACGTCGTGCACGTGCTGTCGCTGTCGAAGAGCGTGTCGCCGGGCCTGCGGATCGCGGCGGTCACCGCCCGCGGCCCGGTCGCGGCCCGGCTGGCCCGGGTGCGGATCACCGACGACCTGTTCGTCGCCCCGGTGCTCCAGCAGACCGCGGTGGAGCTGCTCAGCACCCCGGGCTGGCGCCGGCACCTGGCGTCGCTGCGCCGGGTGCTGCTGGCCCGCCGGGCGGCGTTGCTCGCCGCGATCGCGCGGGCCCTGCCCGCCTGCGACCCGCCGCAGCCGCCCAGCGGAGGTGTGCACGTCTGGCTGCCGCTGCCGCCCGGCGCCGACGATCGGCTCGTCACCGCGGCCGCCCGGCGGGCGGGCGTCGCCGTCGGCCCCGGCAGCGCCTACACCGTGGGCGAAGCCGTCGCCCCGCACCTGCGCCTGACCTACAGCCGCACCCCGGGCGAGGGTCTCGTCGCCGCGGTCGACCGGCTCGCCGCGGTGCTGCGCGACGGGTGAGGTCCGGGCCCCGGGAGCGCCGTGGTCCCGCCTGGTTGTCCAGGCCGGACCCCGGACCGGGGGTCACGCTCAGCAGCGGTCGGGGTGGTTCGGTCGGATCTGGGCCGCCGGACGGGCATAGGTATCGGGGGGCCGAGGGGCGGACCGCCGCGGTGACGCCGCGCTCGGCCGGGTTGGACGGTGACGTTCAGATGGGGGATGAAGCGCGCGCGCCCGCGCGGGCCCGCCCGCCCGGATTCGGGGGGCCACCCGTCGCCCGGTGGTGGCGGCGGACGGCGCTGGGTGTCGCCGTGGTCGCCGTCGCGGTGGCGCTGGCCACGCTGACGCTGCCCGCCCGGGCAGCGTTGATCATGGTGCGGGCCGCCGCGCTGGCATCGACGACGTCCGGCACGTTGGCCTGCTTCGTGACCGCAGCCCGGAGCGAGGGCGCGGAACGCACCTGGCGCGTGCTCGTCGGCGTGATGGTGCTGGCGCTGTCGGGCACGGCGCTCGCCTCGCTGCACGACGTCGTCCATGGCGGACAACCCGTGCCGCACATCACCCTGCCCATGCTGGCGCTGCTGGTGCCGTGGCTGTNTGGCCTGGCCGGAGTGCTGCGCTACCCGACCGATCCGTTCGACTCGCTCGCGCGCGGGACCGCTCGGCAGCGGCGCTGGTACCTGATCACGGTGCTCGACAGCGTCATCGTGACCGGTGCCGTCGCGTTGCTCGCCTGGGTGACGGTGCTGGAGAACGGCATCAAGGAGGGCGATCATCCCGTCTACGACATCCTGCCCGCCCTCGTCGTGACCGCCGCCGCGCTTGTCACCGCCGTGACGATCATCCTGATCGCCACGTTCCGCCGGCCGCGGTCCCTGCTCGGCCTCAGCCTGCTGGGCTCGGGGCTGATGGTCTTCGCACTGGCCATCATGATCTACCTGTACGCGACGACCCGGGACCTCGCCGACCTTCCGCGCATCCTGGACCTGGGCTTCGTGACCGGCCCGCTGCTGGTGGGCCTCGCCGCGCTGTTGCCGCCGGCGCAGCCGCCCCTCGCCGTCGTCCCGGCGGCGCAGTGGACCGCCACGCAGTACCGGCGGCGCTGGTGGCACGTCATGCTGCCCTACCTGCCGCTGCTCGTCGCGGGCGCCGTCGCGGTCGTGCGGGTGGTGGGGACCGATCTGGCCGGGCAGGAGGAGATCTGGGCGTTGCTGTGCCTGCTCGTGCTGGCCCTCCTCCGGCAGATGACGACGATGGCCGACAACGTGCGGCTGCTGGAGCGGTTGGAGGACAACCAGGGGGAGCTGCGCCGGCTGGCCTTCCACGATCCGCTGACGGGCCTGGCCAACCGGGCGCTGTTCGCCGACCGGCTCGACCAGACCCTGGCCCGCTATGCCCGGGTGCCGCACCCGGTCGCCGTGGTCTTCTGCGATCTCGACGACTTCAAGCAGGTCAACGACGCGCTCGGGCACGCGGCCGGCGACGAGCTGCTGCGCGTCACCGCCCGCCGGCTCACCGCGACCGTTCGGGCCACCGACACCGTGGCCCGCTTCGGCGGGGACGAGTTCGCCATCCTGCTCGAATCCGCCCCGGCGGGCGACGCCGAGGACCCGGTGGTGATCGGGCACCGGCTCGCGGAGGCGGTCCGCCTTCCGGTCCGGCTCGCCGACACCACCTACGCCGTCGCAGCCAGTTTCGGGCTCGTCGTCGTCGGCCCCGCCGACACCGCGATCACCGCCGAGACCCTGCTGCATCGCGCGGACCTGGCGATGTACTCGGCCAAGTCCGGCAAGAGCGGACTTCTCACGGTGTACGACGCCGACCTCGGCGCGCCGGACACGATCCCCGCCCTGCAGGCCGCCCTCGCCGCGGCCGCCCGCGACGACCCGAGCGGCGGCCGGCTCGGCGTCTGCCTGCGGCCCGTCGTGGACCTGGCGACCGACGAGGTGCCCGCCTACCAGGCCCGGTTGGAATGGCACCACCCCCGGCTGGGCGTGTTCCGTCCGCAGCGGCTGGCCGTCCTGGGCGACACGGCCGGTGTCGGGCCGGCCCTCGACCGGTTCCTGCTGCGCCACGCCCTGGCGTGGGTCGCCCGCCGGACGCCGTCCGGTGCGCGACCGGCAGCGGTGCACGTGCCGCTGCTCGCCGAGCGGGCCAGCCACGAGGGTCTGCCGGCGGAGATCTCCTCGGCGTTGGCCGACGCGGGGCTGCCGGCCGGTGCGCTCGTCCTCGACATCCGCGGAACGAGCCGGGACCGCGACCCCGACACCACCGCTGAGGTCCTCACCCGGCTGCACCGCGCGGGCGTGCGGATCTCCCTGGCCGAGGTCGGCTCGGCGGACACCACCGTGGACAGCCTGCGGCTGCTGCCCGTCGACATGATCACCCTGCACCCCGCCTACACGGCGCTGTGGGTCGACCGGTCGACCCCGGACCGGCTGCGCATCCTCACCGACGCCTTCCTCGCCACCGTGATCGACCTGGGGATCGAGGTGATCGCCGACGGTGTCGACACCAGGTCGACGGCACGCCGCCTGCTCGAACGCGGCTGCCACCTCGCCACCGGCGACATCGTCGACAACCGTTCCCCGCCACCCGCGACCGCCGCCCGTGCGTGAACCGGACCGCCCGGCGCAGGTCGGGTCGGGCCGGGTCGGTCCGGGTCGGGCCGGGTCACTGCGGCATCCGGCGCGCGATCGATGCCGGTTCCCGGCCGGCGAGTAGCCAGCCGGCGGCCGTGGCCGCCGACGGGACTCCGACGAGGAAGATCAGCGGGTAGATCGCCGGCACGTGGCCGAAGGCCGCCAGATCGCTCCGATACACCGCGACCAGGCCAAGACCGGCGCCGAAGGTGCCAAGCAGCACGCCGAGCAGGGCGAGCCCGCCCGCCGTGGCCGCGGTCAGGGTCCGCCTGATCCCGGCGTCCGCCCCGGTGGCCGTCAGGGTGCGCAGATCGGCGGCGCCTTCGCTGCGGATCAGGCCGACGGTCATGGCCAGGACCGCGAGCGCGAGGACCAACCCGCCCGCCGTGGCGCTCGCCCGGACCGTCTGCACGGCGGCCTGGCCGTCCCGGGATTCGATGGTCAGGCCGGCCCGGGCGGCGATGCGGCGGGCCGCGGCCACCTGCGGGCCGGTGAGGTGCTGCCCGGACTCGATGAGCCAGCCGGCCCGGACCGGCACCAGCTGGCGGCGGGCCAGTCCGCCGACGGTCAGCAGCGTGTCCGGGAGCGAGGTGTACCGGGGTCCGGGAACCCGGACGGTGGGGGGATGCTCCAGGTCGCGGGTCCTGGTCGGCGCGAACATGACCAGACTCCGCGCTTGGCCGGTGACCACGTCGACCGACCTGGGGATCGCGGCCGGATCGGCGCCGGCGAGCCGCAGGAGTGCCGGACTGGCGACGTAGGCCGGGGCCATCGCGAACTCGCTGTCGCCCCTGGCGCTGCCGAGTTCCTGGGCGTGCCGGACGGGTTGACCGGTCGTGGGGCTGAGCTCCGGTGGCGCCGCCGGGTCGTAGGCCAGGTCCAGCGGGAGCACCGTCGAGGCCGGGAGGGCGGCCGCCATCTCGCCGACCCGGTCGGCCAGTTCCCGCAGCCGGCTCGCGGAGCTGATCGGAACGAGCGCCGGCGGGTCGCCGGGCTGCGGGATGCGGACCAGCACCTGGCGATCGCTCAGGTTCCCGGTCGCCGGGGTCGCCTGGGCGGCTGTCGCGACGACGACGGCGGCGACCGGGATGGCCAGCGCCAGGCTGATCGCGGCCACCGCCGCGCCGGATCTCGCCGGGTGTCGGGCCAGGTCGCGCAGGGCCAGCCGGGCGGCGACGGGGGTCCGTGCGCCGGCTGCCGCGAGCAGCCTGATCGCGGGCGGGCCCGCGAACAGGATCGCCAGCGCCGTGGCCACCGTGCCCACGACGATCAGGATCGGGTTCCGCCGGTCGCTCGTCGCCAGGCAGCCCAACCCCACGGCCAGACCGACCGCGGCGAGCGCCGCCGGTCGGTGCGTGGATCTGGGCGCCGGCGGCCGGCCGGAGAGCGCGAGCGTGACCGGGAGGCGGGAGACGGCCCAGGCCGGCCACCAGGCCGCGGCGGCCGACATCGCCATCGCCAGCACCACGATCGCGGCGATCAGCGGCCAGGGAAGGTCGAACCGGTCGATCCGGTGCCCGATCGTGGGCTCCAGCCGGCCGGCGGCCAGAGGCCAGAACAGCAGCCCGACCGTGGCCCCGACCCCGGCCGCGACCGTGCCCACGAGCAGACCGGTGGCGGTGACCACGAGCCGTACCTGCCGGGCGGTGGCACCGATCGCGGCAAGCATGCCGAGCTGGCGGAGTCTGCGCCGGGCGAGGACGGCGAAGCCCGCGGCGGCGACGAACGCGACCAGCAGGAGCAGGACGGTGGTGGCGGCCAGGACCAGGGCGGTGATGACGACCTGGTCGGTGTTGCCCCCCTGCCCCAGCCGCTGGCTCACGGTGGTCAGCCGTGGGCCCTCGCGGCCGTGCCGGTCCCCGAACACCGACACCGACCGCGGCGGCGGCCCCCCGGCGGGCGCCACGAGGACGAAGTCGTCCGTCAGGTCGCTGGGGTTCTCGGCGATGCCGACGATCGTCCGGGGGTGGCCGTCGAGGGCGATCGAACCGCCGAGCCGCAGGCCGAGGAGCTTGGCGGTGCCGGTGGTGACCGCGGCCTCGGTCGCCCCGGACGGATACCGACCGCGATGGATGGCGAGCAGGTGCCCGGTGTGGGTTCCGCCGAGCGGCTGCGCCCGGTAGTCGACCGGCCGGGCGAGCCCCGGGGCCCGTTCCGGGGTGTGGCCGACCATGTCGACGGTCCCGTAGGCCCTGCGCAGCGCGGTGATGTCGGCGGTCATCGCCGGTGGGTCCTGCCCGTTGAGCACCCAGACGTCGCGGGCCGTGCCGAGGGTGGGATCGGCGGGCGGGGGTGCGTGGTAGAGGGCGGTGCCGCCGCAGACGGCCACGGCCACCGCCACGAGGAGCAGGAGGGTCACCAGTATCTGCGACCGCCACTCTCGGCGTAGCATCCGCCAGGCCCACCGCACCATCGCCCGGCGGGCGGGCAGCCCGCCCTCGGCGCGGGCCACCGGCCGTAGGGGTGCCGCGACCGTCATCGCGATGGCTCCGTGCCGGCGGCCAGGAGCGACTCCGGGCCGGCCGGCGGGCGGGACTGGTCCACCGCCACTCCGTCCCGGACGAACACCACGCGGTCCGCCCACGCGGCGAGCTGGGCGTCGTGGGTGGCCAGCACGGCGGCCGCCCCGCGCTTGCAGGCGTCGCGCAGCAGCCGCATGACGCTCTCGCCGGCCTGGGTGTCCAGCGCCCCGCTCGGCTCGTCGGCCAGTAGCAGCCGGCGTTCACCGACCAGGG
The DNA here is from genome assembly GCF_000948395.1 of Frankia torreyi. GTDB lineage: Bacteria > Actinomycetota > Actinomycetes > Frankiales > Frankiaceae > Frankia > Frankia torreyi. Next base: position 21,433 of record NZ_JYFN01000060.1, read on the forward strand.
CGCGGCCGATGGCGATCCGCTGGCGCTGCCCGCCCGAGAGCTCGTCCGGGTAGGCGCCAGCGCGATCCGCCAGTCCCAGTTCGTCCAGGGCCCGCCGCGCCGCCGCGGTCGCTGCCCTCGCCCTGACGCCGTCCAGCTCGAGCGGCAGCGAGATGTTCTCGGTGGCGGTGAGCCCGGGCAGCAGGTTGAAGTCCTGGAAGACGAAGCCGACGTGCCGGCGCCGCAGCCGGGCCCGGTCGGCCGCTGACATGCCCGCCAGGGGGGTGCCCTCGACCAGGACGTCGCCCGTCGTCGGCTGCTCCAGGCTGCCCGCGATGGTCAGCAGGGTGGATTTGCCCGATCCGCTGGGGCCCATGACCGCGACCATCTCCCCGGCGTTCACCGACAGATCGACGCCGGTCAGCGCGTGCACCGCGACCGCTCCCGAGCCGTACACCTTCGTCACGGCGCGCAGTTCGAGTACGGGTGTCATCGGCCGGCCCTCGCGCCCCGCCGCGTCCGGGTGGATGCCGGGGTGGGCGCCAGGGTGGATGCCGGCGTGGGTGCCGGGTCGGCGGCCGGCGGCGGTCGGTGACGCAGGCGGGCCTGTGCGGTGTCCAACCAGCGGACGAACGCCTCCAGCCGGAAGATCTCGGCGTCGGTGACCAGGAGCAGCCCCAGGTCGTCCTCGGCTGCGTCCTCCTTCAGGCGGGTGTAGCGGCTCATCGTCTCGATCAGGTGCCGCCGGTGCGTCTGGAGGAGCTGGATGACATCCACGCCGGGCAACCGCGTCGCCACCAGCACCTTGATGACCAGCTCGTCGCGGGGTGGCACGTCGGCGGCGGGCGGCGTGGCGAGCCAGGCCGCGAGCTCCGCGCCGCCCTCGGGAGTGATCCGGAAGCTCTTCTGCGGGCCAGGTTCCTCACCGTCGTCGGAGGCGACCAGGCCGTCGCGCTCCAGCCGCTGCATGGTCGTGTAGACCTGGCCGACATTGAGCGGCCAGACCTCGCCGGTGCGTGCCTCGAACTCCTGACGCAGTTGCAGTCCGTACTTCGGGCCCTCGCTCAGCAGGGCCAGCAGGGCATGTCGCACGCTCATGAGCACCCGTCCCGTCGGAGAATACCCAGTATCATACTCGGTATACATCCGCGCCTGGCAAGCCCGTCAACCGCGATGGCACCGCGGGTTCCGTCGGGCCCGGCACCCACTACCTCCGCCGGCCACGTCAGCCGGAGGACCTGTCGTGGAGACCGTGTTCGCCTGGCCCGGGCCGGGAGAATCCGCTGACTCTCCCGGCCCGGGGCGCGGGCTCAGCGGCCGGTGAAGCGGGGGTCGCGGCGCTCGGTGGTGGCCCGCACGCCCTCGGTGAAGTCGGTGGTGGCCCGCAGGATGGCCTGCTCGGACGCCTCGCGCGCGGTGGCGGCCTGGATCGCGGGCACGAGGTCCGCCCACATCGTCTGCCGGATGCTGCGCACCGCCAGGGGCGCGGCTGCGGCGATCTCGGCGGCGAACGCGATCGCCGCGTCGCGCAGCCCCTCCGCCGGAGCGAGGCGGTCGGCCAGGCCGATCTCGAACGCCTCCTGCCCGCCGACCCGGCGGCCGGTGTAGAGCAGGTCCAGCGCCTTCTGCCGGCCGACGACCGCCGGCAGCGTCACCGACAGGCCGAAGCCCTGGTGCAGGCCGAGCCGGGAGAAGTTCGCCACGAACCGGGTCTCGGGGCTCGCCACCCGGAAGTCCGCGGACACCGCGAGCCCCACCCCGCCGCCGATCGCGCTGCCCTGCACCGCCGCCACCACCGGGATCGGGGCGGTGAACAGGCGCAGCGCCGCCCGGTAGAGAGCCGGCGCCCCCTCCTCGGCCGAGACCGCCGCCGCCGTGCTGGTGCCGGCGAAGTCGGCGCCCGCGCAGAAGTGCTTGCCCTGCGCCGCGAGGACGATCGCGCGGACCTCGGACCCGGCCGCGAGCTTGTCGTAGGTGTCGGCGAGCTCCTCGATGAGGTGCACGTCGAAGTAGTTGTGCGGCGGCCGGCGGATCTCGACGACCGCGACGTGGTCGGGCCGGGTCTGGACGGCGACGTCGCCGGACTCGCTCATGCTGATCCTCCGTTGTGCTGGTCGGTGCCGGCGGTTGCCGGGGGCCAGACGCCCCGTCCGACATCCTGGCTGATCCGCCGGCCTGGGGCGCGCCGTACCGGCGGCGTCGAAACCGGGTGACCGTCGCCCCCGCCCGTCCGGCCGGGCTTATACCGCATCCGCCGCATTGCCGGGCGGTGACCGCTTCAATTCTGCCGGTTATGCGTATCGCTGGCGTGTCACCGGCCGATCACCAAGAATAGTTCCCGTCGGCTTCCGAGGATATTCAGTGGCCTCGGAGCCGAGTGCGGTGTGCCCTTCCTGGGTGCTCCGTGCTGTTTATCGGCGATCCACCTGGGGTTTCTTTCGTGGTGGGGTGGATCGGCCCGGTGGAATCCGTGAACCCGTGCCGGGGAAAGGAAGATCATGACTGTTGACGATCTCGACTCGCACACGCTGGTCGGGCGGCCGGCAAGCGCCGCGAACGCTGCGGCGCAGGCACCGGGCCAGCCCGCCCCGGACGGCCGAACCTGGGCCCGTGGGGACTACTCGGTGATCGCCCGCCTGCTCGTCGGTCTCGGCGGCGACCTGGTCCGGGCCGCGGGGGTCGCCCCCGTCAACCGGGTGCTCGACGTCGCCGCCGGCAGTGGCAACGCGGCCATCGCGGCCGCGGAGCTGGGCGCGGACGTGACCGCCTCCGACCTCACTCCCACGCTGATCGAGCGGGGCCGGCAGGCGGCGGCCGAGCGCGGCATCAGCCTGGAATGGCTGGAGGCGGACGCGGAGCTGCTGCCCTTCGCCGACGACGACTTCGACGTGGTGCTGTCCTGCATCGGCGCCATGTTCGCGCCCGACCNGGCGGCGACGGCGCGGGAGCTGGTGCGGGTGTGCCGCCCGGGCGGCACGGTGGCGTTGGCGAACTGGACCGCTGGCGGGGCGATGGGACGGCTGTTCGCGTTGCTGGAGCGGCACGCCCCCACCCGTGCGCAGGGTGCGCCGGCGCCGACCGAGTGGGGCGATCCGGACCACGTGCGCGCCCTGTTCGGTGATCGGGTCACCCGACTGGAAACGCACCGCCGCACCGCCCGCCTGGACTTCGCCGGCTCGCCGGCGGAATGGTGCGCGCTCTACCGGGCGTGTTTCGCCCCGGTGGTCGAGACCTACGAACGTCTCGGCACGGATCCGAAACTCCTCGCCGCGCTCGACGACGACCTGCTGCGATTCGCCGCCGGCGAGTATCTCGGCCCGCTCGGCGGTCCGGGCCGTTACGAGTTTGAATATCTCCTGGTGTTGGCCGAACCGGCTGCCTGACGGCGCTTTCCAGGCCTCCTCGGCCGGCTCCCCGGCTGACTCTTTGACCCGGTGTGGGTTCAGCGGCCGGGGGCGGGCCAGAACACCGCCTGCGGGACCGGAGAGCTCGCCGAGCGGGACGAGCCGACGATGATCCCGGTGGGGGTGACGGCCCACGCGTTGCCGTAGGAGCCGCCGAGGGTGGCGAGCTGGGTGAGCCGGCCGGCCTGCCAGCGGAACGCGCGCGTGGTGCCGTCGGCGGACGCCGTCACCGTGCCGCAGGCGACCCCCCGGTCGTTCAGGTCGACCGGTTCGACGGCGCCGCCGGCCACCCGCAGCGGGGTGCGGCGCCCGGCCTGCCAGAGGAAGGCGCCGTTCGTCGTCCCGTACGAGCTGACGAGCACCTGCCCGGCGTTGTTGATCGCCACTGCACTGGAGGTGGTGTCGCCGGGCAGGGTGCCGAGGTCGATCGCGCGGCCCCGGTCCCACAGCGCGGCGCGGCGGTGGCCATCCGCGGTCTCGCTGTGGCCGACGATCTGCCCGCGCTCGTTGACGGCGACGGCGGTGCTCGACGAGCCGCCAAGGGTGCCGAGGTCGTGGATGGCCCCCCCGAACCAGACGACGGCGTGCGACTGTCCGGCGGCGGTCGCGCTGGAGCCGACGATGTGGCCCGCGGCGTTCACGTCGACGGCTTCGCTCGACGGGCCGCCGAGGGTGCCGAGGTCCTGCGGCCGGGGGTCCCACCACAGGGCGGCGTGCTGCGCGCCGCTGTCGGTGCTGCTGTAACCGACGACGGCCCCGCTGCGGTTGACGGCGTTCGCGCTGCTGCGATAACCGCCGATGGTGTTGGTGCCGCCGAGGAACCCCAGACGCTGGTAGTTCCCGTTGAACCAACGGAACGCCTGGCGGTCGTAGTGGCTCACCACGTCGCCGACGACGACGCCGGCTTCGTTCACGGCCGCCGGATCGTTGCTGCCGTCGAGGAAATGCACGGTCCCGTCGCGCCAGATGCCGCCGATGGCGCTGTACGGGGAGTCGTCCCAGCTACCGGCGAGCAGCCCGGCGGCGTTCCCGGCCCTGAGCCGGCCCGCGCTGTAGGAATTGGGGCCGGGGACGAGCACCGGCGGCCGCCCGAGCGGGGAACGGGGTAGCGGCACCGCGGCCGGCGCGTTCCCGGTCGCGGCGTCGCCCGTTGCTGCCGCGACGGGCGTGACCGCGCCGAGTGCGAGTGGAGCGGTGGCGCCGGCCAGCGCGGCCAGGCGGATGAATGTCCTGCGGTCGTTCGGCATGCGGCCCGCCTTCTCAGTCCGCCCGACGGAGGACCTGGCGTTCTCCACCGCGCAACTACCCTTTGGAGTTGGATGGTGGCGCTAGGTTGTGATGTCGTCAATGAGCGACACGCCCCGTCGGCCGGCGGGACGGGCGGGACGGGGCGGGGCCGGCGGGACGGGCGGTGGTCAGCCGGGCGGGGGTCAGCCGGGACGGGCGGCGGTCAGCCGTGGAAGCAGGGCTCCGACCGCGAAGCAGGCGGCGGCCGAGATGATGGTCAGCGAGACGTCGACGGCGGTGGTGGGCGACAGCAGGCGGGTCGCGGAGAGGGCGAAGACGCCGAACAACCCGACCGCGCAGCCGGCGGGCAGGAACCGCAGCCCCCGCTGCCACCAGGTGGCCGGCGCGGCGTGCCGGCCGAGCGGGAGCAGCGCGACCGCCCACAGCAGCCCCATCAGGACCAGCAGGCCGAGTCCGAACAGTCCGTAGATGGACAGCAGCGAGCCGTGCACGCTCGCGGTTCCGGTCGCCTTCGCGACGGTGTGCAGATCGGTGTCCCGCAGCGCCACCTCGACTGGCATCAGCCCGGTGGCCCGCCCGTCCAGGTCCCGGATGTCGAGATCGACCGTCCAGTTCGCCGAGCCGCGGGCCGGCACCGTCGTGCGGACGCGGGTGTCGTAGTCGAAGAAGGTCAGGCCCAGCACGGCGCCGCTCAGCCGCACCGAGTCGACGTCCACGTCCGACCGGCTCAGGTTCTGCACGCCGACCACCACTCGGGCTACCGCGCCGGCGTCGAGGACGAGATCGCCCCGACCGAGCGGCTGGCCGTCGACGGTCACGGCCAGCTCCACGCCACCCCCCGGCGCCGCACGGGCAGCGGGTGCCGAGGACAACATGAGCCAACCGAGGCACGCCGCCAGGCAAACAGTGCTAAGAATTCTTTCCCGAACCGACCGCCCGGCCGGCATTGCGATTGTCACTACTTCCCCCCGCGACCGGGATGCGCGGCCGGTCGGCTGTTATTCTAACGATCGTCGTATGGTGGGACTTCCGCCAAACGTGCATCACGTGTTTTCGCGGGTCGTGGGGACGGGCCGGCCTCAACGTGTTGCCGGTCGCACCCGGGGGGGCGCACTGGTGTCTGGCCATCGATCGGCTGACCGGCTCATGAGGCGGTCCCGGCGCGGCGTCGTGCCGACCGTCTTTCTCGGTGTTCTGCTCCTTTGTGTGGGAGTGGGGGTGTCCGGCGGCCTGGCCGGGCCACCCCGGCTGGCGGATGTGAACGCCGCCGCGACGGCTACCGACGCCCCGCCTCATTCCGCCGGCGCGCAGGATTCGGCAGCCGCGACGGATTCCGCCGATTCGTCGGGTTCCGCCGCTGTGTCGGGTTCTGGTGCTGTGTCGGGTTCCGGTGCTGTGCCGGGTTCCGGCGGGTCCGGAGGCGTTTCCACCGGCGGCTCGTCGGGTGGCACGTCCCAGTCGGGTGGCACGCCGCCGAGTTCCGGCGGCGCGACCTCGGGGTCTCCGACCACGGATCCCGCGCCGCAGCCCCCGCCCAGGCCGACGACTCCGGCGCCCGCGCCGCAGACACCCGACGGCGAGGGCTCCCCGTCGCCGAGCGGCCCGGGGCCCTCGGACACGCCCAGCCCTACCGGCCCGACGAACACGCCCTCCGCCTGCCCGAGCGGGACGACCGTCGCCGCCGGCGGGAACTGCACGCGCACGCCCACGGCCTGCCCGGCGCAGGCCGGTGCCGGTGCCTGCCCGACGTCTCCGCCGGTGTGCCCGACCGGCGCCAGCCCCGGCCCGGACGGGAACTGCGAACCCACCTCCCCGCCGCTCTGCCCCTCGCCGTCCCGCGACGTCCCCGCCGGCAACTGCCACGCGCCGCCGCCGCCGACCTGCGGCCCGGCGACCGCGCCCGCGGCCCCGGTCATCGTCGACATAGAGCCGTCCGCCGATCCGTGCTCGACCCCCTGCCCGACCGGATCGTCGCCGGCGCCGGGTTGCGACAAGCGGCCGCTCTGCGCGAGCACGGCCCCGGCTCGCCCCCGCGGCCTGGCAGCGGCCGCCGCCACGCCCTGCCCGTCGCCGACCGCCACCCGGACCGACCAGGCCGCGCCCACGCCGACCAGCGGTTCGCCGTCGCCGCACGCCTCGGTCACCTGCCCGGACGGGTCGGTGCGGGACACCGCCGACCAGTGCCCGCTGCCGCAGCGGTTCTGTGCCGGCTCGCCGGTCGGCGTGCCGGTGGGCGAGGCGTGCCCGGCGCCGACGCCGTCACCGCCGGTCCCGGTCGTCTGCTGGGACGGCTCGGTGCGGGCGGCGACGCTGGACTGCCCGGCCGGGCGGCGGCTGTGCCCGGGGGGCGTCGCGGTGCCCCTCGACGAGCAGTGCGCCGTCCCGGCGCCGCCGCGCTGCGCCAAGGGCACGGTCCGCGTGCTCGGAAAGTGCACCCCGGTGCTTCCCGCCGGGGCACCGGAACCGCCCGTCGGCACCCCGGTGGCGCGGGAGGCGCAACCCGGGGAGCTGTTGTTCGACCGAACCGTCGTCACCGCGGGGGACACCCTGTTCGCCCGGGGCGCCGGCTGCCGACCCGGGGCGCCGGCCGTGCTCACGGCCAGCGGCGAACTCGTCGGGCGGGCCGTCGCCGACCAGGCCGGTACCTTCGAGACTGTCGTCCAGTTCGCCAGCTTCCGGCCGGGTTACCGCCCGGTCAGGGCGGACTGCGGCAAGGACCTCGACGCCGGCATCGACATGGTGCTCGTCTCCGCGGACACCAGCGCGACGGCGCCGTCGGTCCTGCTGCCGCTGTTCCTCGCGCTGTCCTTCCTGGCCGTGCACTACCAGCTCGCGGCTCGGGGGCGGCGCCGGGCCAGGGCGCAGCGCCGCTAGCCGCCGGCCGAGCGTTGGCCGGCTTCCTCCGACCAGGGCGGGAGTGACGCACCGATGTCCCACCCATCCGGTCACGGCGCCACCGCCGACGGCGCGCACGACCGCCGTGGCGGGCCCGGGTCCGGGGAGCCGACCCAGGTCGGCCCCTACCGCCTGCTGCGTCGGCTCGGGGCGGGCGGCATGGGCACGGTCTACCTGGGGGTGAACCCCACCGGCGGGCAGGTGGCCGTCAAGCTGATCCGCCCGGACCTCGCCCGTCTCGCCGAGTTCCGGGCGCGGCTGAAGCAGGAGGCCGACAACGCCCGCCGGGTGGCCCGGTTCTGCACCGCCGCGGTCCTCGACGTCGACATCACCGCCGAGCAGCCCTACCTGATCACCGAGTTCGTCGACGGTCCGACGCTCGCCGAGGCGGTGGTGGGGCGCGGCCCGCTGAGCACGGCGGAGCTGCACCAGCTCGCGGTAAGCATGACGACCGCCCTGATGGCCATCCACCGGGCCGGCATCGTGCACCGCGACCTCAAGCCGTCCAACATCGTGCTGTCCCGGCTCGGCCCCAAGGTCATCGACTTCGGCATCGCCCGCGCCCTGGACACCGCCACCAGGCTCGATCTCGACCACGGCGGGGACCGCCAGCTCGGGACGCCGGCCTTCATGGCGCCCGAGCAGGCCAAGGGCGAGCAGGTCACCTCGGCGGCGGACGTCTTCGCCTGGGGCGGTGTCCTCATCTACGCCGGGACCGGTCGCTACCCGTTCGGCAGCGGCCCGACGCCCGGGCTGCTGTTCCGGACCGTGAACGATCCGCCCATGCTCGACGGGTTCGAGGACAGCCTGCGCCCGCTCGTCGAGGAGGCGATGCGCAAGGTCGCCGCGGACCGGCCGCGCGCCGAGGAGCTCTACGCCCGGCTGCTCGACCTGCGGGCCGACGCGCCGGTCGCGGTGCCGCAGCCGCCGCTGTCGCTGTCCGAGGTGACCGCGCTCATCCGGCCGCTGAACACCACCCCACGGGGCACCCAGCCGCCCCCCACCCCGGCCGCCGCGGGCCCCCTCACCCCCCTCACCCCCATCACGGATCATCAGCCCGTCGGGCCGCCGCCCGACTTCCCGCCGACGCCGGCGCGCGCCGACCTCTCCGGCTCCCTGCCGCCCGCGGACCGGGGCGATCGCAGCGGCCGGTCTGGCCCGCCGGCCGCGACCGCCGGGCCCGCACCGTCCGGGCCGGTCGGGGAGGCGTCCCCGTCAGGTCAGCATCCCGTCTGGCAGCCGGCCGAGCGATGGCGGGCGAGCTCGCCGGACGCCACCGACGGCCTGGTCACAGTCTGGACCGAGGCCGAGTCCCGCGGCGGCGTGGGCGAGCGCCTGGCGGGCGACGCGGCCGGCCACACGCCGGCCGGCGTCGCCCGAACTCCAGCGCCGGACCCCGGCCCCGCGCCCGCGGCCAGGGCCGCATCCGGGCTCGGGGCCGCATCCGGGCTCGGGGCCGCATCCGGGCTCGAGGCTGGATCCGGGGCAAGAGCCGGGGCCGGCGGTGGGGACGTCGCGGGCTGGCCAGCCGACGGTGCGTCCGGTGCGGGCGCCGAGGACGCGGCACCGGCGTCCGCGCGTGGGCGGCGTCGCTCGGGGCGGCCGTGGCTGATCGTGGCGGCGGTGGCGGTCATCGCCGTCGCCGCGGGCCTGATCGTGGTCCTCGTCGGCCGCGGCGGGAACGGGTCGGCCGCGTCGAACGTGCCCGACTCGGTCGCCACCCGCGCGATCACGCTCCAGGACGACGACAGTGGGCTTGCCCGCCGCCTGGCCCTCGCCGCCTACACCGCCGCGCCGAGTTCGCCGGCCACCCGCAGCGCGATGATCGCCCTGTTCGGCGCCGACGTCGCCCCCACCACCGTCGACGCCGGGCCCGGCGCCGTGCTGTCGGCGGCGGTCAGCCCGGACGGGAGCCGGATCGCCACCGGCGGGACGGACGGCGTCATCACCCTGTGGGAGGTCTCCGAGCGGACCAGACTCGTCCGGCTCGGCTCGGTGCGGAGCACCGGCTGGATCGGGGCGCTGGCCTTCAACGGCGGTGGAGACCTGCTCGCCTCCGGCGGCACCGACGGCGCGGTGCGGCTGTGGAACGTGCACGACCCGGCCCACATCCGCCGCTGGTCCGTCGCCAGCCTGCACACCGACACCGTGCGCACCGTCGCCTTCAGCCCGGACAGCAACACCCTCGCCTCCGCCGGGGCCGACGGCGTCCTCGCGCTGTGGGACGTCACCGACCCCGCCAACCCGACGCAGCGCTCCCGCGCCGACACGTCCACCGGCGGGGTCTACGCCGTCGCGTTCGCCCCCGCCGGCCGGACCTTGGCCCTCGCCGGGGAGGACGGCACGGTGCGCCTGTGGGACATCCGGGATGCGGCCCACCCCACGCCGGGCGCGGTCCTGCGCGGGCACAGCCGCGCGGTGCGCGCCGTGACCTTCAGCGGTGACGGTGGCCTGCTCGTCACCGGCGGCGTCGACGCGACCGTCCGCCTGTGGGACGTGCGCGACTCCGGGCATCCCGTCCCGCAGGCGACCGTCGCCGGGCAGCTCGGCGGGGTCTCAAGCGTGGCCCGTGGCGCCGCCCCCGCGCTCGTGGCGTCCGGTGGCGACGACGAGACGGTGCGCCTGTTCGACGTCACCGACCCCGCCGCACCGGTCACGCTGACCCAGTGGCACGGGCACACCCGCCCGATCAGCACGGTCACGTTCGTCGCCGGCACCGGCGTCGTGCTGTCCGCCGGGTACGACGGCACGCTGCGGCTGTGGGAGGCCGACCCGGGCCGGCTCGCCCGCGCCGCCTGCGCCGACCCGACGAACCGGATCACGCAGGGGGAGTGGGCCGACGCGTTCGCGTCGATGCCCTACCACCAGTCCTGCACCTGAGGCGGTCCTGCACCTGAGGCGGTCCTGCAGCGGACGCCGACCAGCCGGCCCGCGCGCTTTCGGCGCCCGGCCGGTGTTCAGACACGGGTCGGGTGCGAAAGACTGCGGGTGTGAGCGCTGAGATGGGGCCATCGGTGATGACGGTCGAGGACTTCGGGCCGGCCTGGCAACCGGGGCGGTTCGAGCTCGGCACGGATGGCCCGCGGGCGATCCTCGCCGGCGTGGACGGCTCTCGCACGGCGATGCGCGCGGCGGCGTTCGCCGCGGGTCTCGCCCGGCGGCAGACGTCCCGGCTCGTGGTCGTGTACGTGGCGTCGCCGTCGGTCTGGGCGGCGCTGTCTCCGGCCCCGGCCGGGGAGGCGGTCCAACAGGTCATCGACTCGATCGCCGACGAGGTGCGCTCGTCGATCCAGGAACGCTCCGAGGAGCTCGGCGTGCCCATCCGGTTCCTCGTGCGCGCCGGTGACCCCTTCGACGGGATCAAGCGGAGCGCCACCGAGGTGCAGGCTGACATGGTCGTCGTCGGCGCGTCCGAGAGCGCCGGGCACCGGCTCATCGGCTCCCTGGCGAGCCGACTGGTCCGCAGCGGCCTGTGGCCGGTGACGGTCGTCCCGTAGGCGGTCCTCCGGTAGCCCGTCGCCTCTCCGGTAGCCCGTCGCTGCCGGCCCGCTGCTCGCGCCGCGTCTGCCGTCGGCTCTCGCCCGGCCGTGCCCCGTCAGTTCCGGGCGACTCGTCGGCGCGGGCGCGGCCAGGCGCGGGTGTCGCGTGGTTCCACGTACGGTTCGACGCCCTCGTCGAGGCCCGCGGCGATCGCCCGCGCCCGGGCGATCTCGGCGTCGAACTCCAGGCCGAGCAGGATCGCCAGGTTCGACAGCCACAGCCACACCAGAAACACGATGACGCCGGCGAGCGTCCCGTAGGTCTTGTTGTACGACCCGAACGTGGCCACGTAGACGGCGAACGCCCCCGACGCGATCAGCCAGATCACGACGGCCAGCACGCTGCCCGGGGTCAGCCAGCGAAAGCCGTGCGGTCGCACGTTGGGCGTGCTCCAGTACAACAGCGCGATCATGGCCGTGACGATCAGCACGAGGACCGGCCACTTCGCGAACGACCAGGCGGTGATCGCCTCGTGGCCCAGGCCGATCGCGGTGCCGGCCTGTTCGGCGAGCGCCCCGCTGAACACGACGATCACCGAGCTGACCGCGAGCAGCACCACCAGGGTGATCGTGATGAGCAGGCGCAGCGGGGCGATCTTCCAGACGGGTCGGCCCTCCGGCATGTCGTAGACGGCGTTCGCGGCGCGGATGAACGCGGCGATGTATCCCGAGGCGGACCACAGCGCGCCGGCCAGGCCGAGGATCGCGACGACCCCGCCGGACCCGGCGCTGTCGCGTAGCCCGGTCACGGCGTTGCGCAGGATGTCGCGTGCGGCGCCGGGCGTGAGCTGCTCGATGTTGTCGAGCAGGCGGTCCGTCGTCGACCTGCCCAGTAGTCCGACCAACGACACCAGCACGAGCAGCGCGGGGAAGACGGCGAGCACCGCGTAGTAGGTCAGCGCGGCGGCCCGATCGGGGAGGTCGTCGTCCATGAACTCGCGGACCGTGCGGCGCAACACCCCGAACCAGGAGCGCCGGGGCAGCTCGGTGACCTGCCCCGACTCGTCGGCCGCCCGCACGGCCGCCACCGCCTGATCCCGCAGCACCGCCTGGTCCGGCACCAGCACCGTTCCCGGTGCCTGTCCGGTTCTGGCCTCCGAGCCGGTCCCGATCGCGGACGGACCGCCGACCTCGTCACCGGCACCGGGGTCCGGTGCGGCGGCGGCACGCTGGCCGGTGTCCCGGTCGTTCCCCTGGCGCCCTCTCATCGCGCGTCGGTCACCGGGCCGAGCGGTGCAGCAGCCTCTTGGCGGCCCTGCCGGCCGGCGGATCCGCGGTGACCGGTCGATCGTTCGAGCCGGTCACGCCGTTCGAGCCGGTCACGCCGTTCGAGCCGGTCACGCCGTTCGAGCCGGTCACGCCGGCCGAGCCGGCCCGCACGGCCGCCGTGCCGCGCCGGGCCACCTTGCGGAGCTGGATCATGCGGCCGACGCCGGGGATCGCGACGAGAAGCGCGCCGGCGACCGCCGAGAACAGCATCGCGACGGCGAGCGGGATCGACCCGTGCGCCCCGAGGAACGACAGCTTCACATCGTCCTGGTTCTGCAGGATGAAGATCAGTAGAAGGATGAGGACGAGCGCGAACAGCACCAGCGTCGTCCAGACGCGGCTGGTGCGGGTCACCGGGATGTGCGTCCGCTCGGCGCGCCCGCCCCGCCTCGGATCCGACCGCCGTCCCGCACCCGGCGAGGGGGTCGGCGGGGGCGATGATCCTGGCGCGGTCGCCGGCGAGGTCGGCGAGCCGGGCGCGGCGGGCGCGGCGGGCGCGGCGGTCGGCGGCGGGTACTGCCCGGGCGCCGCGCCGGGCGGGGGCGCCTGGCCGTACGGGGCGGCGCCGGGCTCGGGCGGCACCGGGAACGCGGCGGCCGGCGGCGGCGCGCCGGTCGGCGGCTGGGTGGCGGGAATCGGCTCGGTCGTCGACACCGGCGTGCCTGGAGGGCTCGGCACAGGTCGCTGGGCACCGCCCTCGGGCGATGCGGGGGTGGGCGGTGTGGTCATGGCCGGTCTCTACCCAACCGAACGGTCCATATCCCACTTTCGGGTGGCCATGCGTGGTCTTTCCATAGTCTGACGTCGTGCGACTACGGATGGGGTCGGGTTACGGCTGGGTGGTCGTGCCCGACGAGCCGAGGCCGAGAGTGGCGGTGGGTGCCGGCACGGTGGCGCCCGGCGTCGCCGTGGTGCCGTCCGATCGCAGGCCCGAGCCGGTGTCAGCGGTCGCGGTCGGGGAGAGGGGGGTCGACGGCGCGGTGGGGATCGCCGTGGCCGCCGGATCCCCGGTGGCGGTGGGTGTCGGGGTCGGCGTGGGCGTCACGGAGCCGGTCGGCGTCGCGGTGGCGCGATGCGGCTTGGGCGTCCTCGCCACGCCGCTGCCGTCCGACCCGCCGGTCACGGTCGACTGCGTGGTCTGCGCCGAGCGGCGGCTCTGCACGACGCGCTCGGGCGTCGGGCGGACCAGCAGGTACAGCGCGACGGTCAGCAGGAAGAACACCACCAGGGCGATGGTGGAGCGGCGCATGTGGATCGACTGCAGGAACTGGACCGGCCGCAGCGAGGACAGCGTTGTCAAGCTCGGCACCGCCTGATCGGATCGGGGCGCGCCGTGGGGCCGCCGCGGGTCATGAGGCTGGGGCGGGTCATGAGGCTGGGGCGGGTCACGAAGAGGTGGGGGCGGCGGTGTCGAGATCGGTGGGCACGATGATGCCCTCCCGCAGCAGGGCGGTGCCGATGCGCGCTCGCAGCGTCCGGCCCACCTCGAACTGCCGGCCCGGCTGGGTGCGGGCCACGACCCTGATCTTGAACTCGTCGAGGTCCATGCTCTCCACGCCCATCACGGTCGGGGCGTCGAGGAGCAGGGCGTGCAGGGTCTCGTCCGCGTAGGCCTCGGCGCCGACCCGGTTGAGCAGGTCGCTGACGGTGGTGAGGTCCGCGGTCGCCGGGATGGGCACGTCGACGATCGCACGGGCCCAGTCCCGGGACAGGTTGATCACCTGGACGATCTGCCCGTTGGACGTGGTGACCACCTCGCCGCTGGTCGTCCGGATCCGGGTGATGCGCAGCGTGACCTCCTCCACCGTGCCGGTCGACCCGGCCGGCGGACCGCCGGCGACGAGCAGGCGGACCAGGTCACCGAACCCGTACTGGCGTTCGGCGATGATGAAGAACCCGGCGAGGATGTCCTGCACGACCCGCTGCGCACCGAAGCCGAGGGCGACACCGACGATCGTCGCCGGCGCGACGAAGCCGGTCAGGGGCACGCCGAAGCGCTGCAGTACCAGCACCGCCGTCAGGCAGTAGACGATGACGAGCACGACCCAGGTGACGACCTGGGCGACGGCGTGCCGGTGCTTGGCCGCCTCCGTGCGCACCACTCGGTCCGTCCCGGTGGCGGGCACGTCGATCCGGCTGGTGACGCGGTCGCCGAGCCAGGTTGCCAACCGGGTGAGCAGCACCGCCCCCGTCACCAGCAGCACGACCTCCAGGCCGCTGCCGCGGGCCCAGTGCCCGATGTCGCTCAGTGGAGCGGAGGCCGTGATCACGGTCGTGGACGTGCCGGCGGCGCCGATCATGCGGCTCGACGAGGCGGGCGCGGGCCGTCCGGGTAGATCACCCACGCGGGCGACTGCCGGCCCGGATGAGGGGCGCGCGCCGCTGACCGTCCGCCCGGGCCACACCCTGGGGTGGGCGGCCGCACGCGGGTCGTCGCCGGCGGCGCCGGCCGGGGCTGTCGAACTCCGCTCACCTCCCCGAACCTACCCTCGGTCTACCCAACGGGTACACACCGGCTTGAGGTCACACGAGCGTTCCCCACATGCCGGTCCGCGTCGACACCGGCCGGGAGATCGGCGATCCTGGACGGGTTGCCAGGTGGAGAGGGCGGTCGGGATGTTCGGAAGGTTCGGCCGCAACCGGCTCGGCGCCGCCGCCGATGCCCGATCGGACTATCCCGCGGGCGTCCCCGCCGGCCACCGCGAGCCGACCCCCGGGCCCTACGACCTCGCCGACGCGCCGAACGACCGGGTTCGCCGGCTCGATCTGGGCTCGCTCATCGTCCCCGTGCCGGCCGGCGTCGCCGTCGACCTACGAGCGGATCCGGGCACCGGCCGTGGCGTCGCGGTCGAGGTGAGCGCCGGTCGGGCGGCGATGACGCTCGCCGCGTACGCCGCGCCGAAGAGCCAGGGTCTGTGGGAGGGGACACGCGCCGAGCTGCGCGCATCGCCCGCCGAGCTGCTCGCGGACCTCGTCCCCTGGATGGGGCCGAGGACCTGCGGGCCGGTCGTGGAAACCGTCGGCGACTGCGGGGCGGAGCTTCGACTCACGGCCGAGACGGCGCCCGGTGCGGAGACGGCCCCCAGCGCGGAGACTGCGCCCGATGCGGAGACGGCACCCGATGCGGAGACGGCACCTGGTGCGGAGACGGCATCTGGTGGGGCGGCGGCATCTGGTGGGGCGGCGGCGTCCGGCGCGGGGGCGGGAGCTCGCGGGGAGGCCTGGCTGGTGCGCGTGCTCGGCTTCGACGGGCCGCGCTGGCTTCTGCGGGCAGTGGTCACGGCGCCGGCCGCCGCGTCGGCCGATGCCGACGTCCTCGTCGACGAGGTGCTGCGTGGGGTGATCGTGCTGCGGGGCGGGCGGGCGGCCCCACGCGGCGCGGCCCTGCCGCTGCGCCGGCCCACCGACCGGGACGGCGATCCACCCATCGTCCCCGGCGCCGCCCGCCGCGGTGCCGATGGCGATGCCGGCGCCGAGGACGCCCCCGGCGGCGACCGCGCCGGCGCCCCCGGTGCTTCCGGCGGCGGCACCGACGGCGACCCAGACGGCGACCCGGACGGCGAGCTCGGTCGGATCCGACCCTCCGGCGCCATCGTCCTGGACACACGGGGGATCAGCCGGGAGGTGATCGGCGCGCCGGTCGGTGGCCTCAGCCGCAACCTCACCACCTGGGGCTGACCCGGGAAACGGCCCTCAGGGCGGGGCCCCTGCCGCGCTCCGCCTCCTGGGCGCCTCNCCNCCCGGGCTGGCGTCCGAGCGCCGCGGGCCGCCCGCCGTTTCGCGCGCGCTTGTGCTGATCGGCCCGTGGGTGTCGGGTTGTTCCGCCTGTACACAGGGGCCTTCGGGCGGCCGATCCGGAGCGTGGCAGCAGCGATGCTAACAGGGTCGGATCCGACCGTGTTGGGAGGCAGCGATGCTCCGTCACAGTTCGACGCCCGCGCAAGTCGTGGTGCGCGATCTGTCCGCCGACTTCGTCACGGAGGACGGTGCGCGCGCCTCCGTGGCGGGCACCCTGCGTTACGACCCGGCAGATCCGTTCGCGGTGGAGCTGATCCTGCGCCCCGGCCGGGAGTCCATCACCTGGATCTTCGCGCGCACGCTGCTGGCGGAGGGGACGCAGGGCCCCACCGGCACCGGTGACGTGCGGATCCGGCCGACCCGGTCGGAGGGGCGAGCGGTCGTCACCGTCTCCCTGTCCAGCCCGTCCGGGCACGCCGACCTCGAACTGCCCCGCTCGATCGTCACCCGGTTCCTCGCGGAGATCGAGGAGAAGGTGCCGGCGGGCCGGGAGGGCGAGGGCATCGACTGGAACGCGGAGCTGCGCACCCTCCTGCGCACCCGCAACCCCTGACGGCCCGAGCCCCCGCTCTCCTGACGGCTCGAGCCCCGCGCCTGACGGCTCGAGCCCCCGACGGTCCGGGCTCTTGACGATCCAAGCTTCTGGCGGCCCGCCTGCTCAGGCGGGCGTCCCGGCCGGCTTCGCAAGGAACATCATCTCGATGCCGCCGTCGACGGCCCGCCCGGTCTCCCGGTACCCGCGGCGAGTGTAGAGGCGGATGTTGTCGACACTGCGGGCGCCCGTGAACAACTCGAAGCGGGCGGCGGTGGGATGGCGGAGTTCGATCTCGGCGAGCAGCCGGCTGGCGAGCCCCCGGCGGCGCAGCCGCGGATGGGTGACGAGCCGGCCGACCCGGCAGATGTCGCCGTCGAGCCGCCCGCGCACCGCCGCCACCACCTCCCAGCCGCGCCGCGCGACGAGGACGACCGTCGCGCCGTCGCTCCGCCCGTCCCCGCCTGCAGCGAGGATGCCGCGCAGCTCGGCGACAGTCTCCGTCAGCGGCGCGATGGAGTAGTCGCCGTACAGCTCGGCCTCGGACTGGTAGCAGAGATACTGCAGCTTGACGATCTGGTCCGCGTCCTCGTCCCGGGCAGTTGCGAGGGCGATCCCGTCCTCCGGCGGCGAAGCCGGAAGCGCGGCGGCGGCGGGGCGTGGATCGGGAACGGGGCGTGATCCGGTGTCGGGCACGACCGTCATCCTCCCAGCGCTGCCGGCAGGCGCGGGGAGGGTGCCGGGTGGCTCAGGGTGCTTCGGGGGCGCCCTCGGTCGGTTGCCAGAAGGGGATCTCGGGCGGGTCGACGACTCCGGCGTCCCGCATGAGGATGTCGAGCGCGGGCGGGTCGATGAAGAACTGGTGGAAGGCCTCGGTGGGCCGCCAGACGTCGAGCACGATGAGCTGACCGTCGCCGGCAACGAAACGATGGGGCACGACGCCTACCTTTTGCCGACTATGCGATGGGTTCCCGGCCGAGGTGACGAAACGTCCGGTCGGCCGGTGGCCCGTCCCGGCGCCGTCACGACTGCCGTCGCTCGATGATGCCCCGCAGAAACGCCGCCTGGCCGACATGCTGGAGGTCGTCTGAAACGACGCTGATCAGGCGGACCCCAAGGGTGACGGGTGGTTCCCACCGTTCGTCCACCACGCGGTCGAAGTCGCCGCCGGTGAGCGTGGCGAGGTAGCGGACGGTCTGGTCGTGGACGGCCTGGTGGTAGCCGACGAGCAGCGCCGGATCGGCAACCCGGACCGCGTCGACCTCCTCGGTCGTGTGCCCGTAGCCGATCGACGCGACGGGCAGCGCCAGCGCGAACCGGTCCGCGAAGCCGCCCGCGGTCCAGACCTGCTCGAGCCCGGCGACATCGGCGACGTGGTCGTCCTGAACCCGGGTCAGGTGCCACACCAGCCAGCCGATGGAGTTGGACGTCCCGTCGACGCGGTCGGCGAGTTGGTGCGCGTCGAGCCCGGCGACGGCGTCGCGCACCTCGTCCTGGATCCGCCCGAAGGCATCGGCGAGAAGATCGGAACCGTTCATCGCGCGGGCTCCCTCACGTGGTCGATGCGACGCCGACGGCGCCGGTCTCGATCTTAGTGAGGACGGGTCGGTCCCGGCGCGCCGCCGATGCTCGTCGGCCGGCCAGGGCGGGTCAGGAGTCCGCCTTCCTTGCCCTTCTGGAGGCTTCGGCGTCCGTTTGTCTCTCCAAAAGGGCAAGGAACGTGGGGTCGTTACAGCGGCGTGAGGTCAGCCGGCACGGCGGCGGGAGGCGGGGCGCAGCGAGGGGTTGCCGCTGTAGTGCTCGATGCCGGCGACGTCGGTGCCCGGCGGGACGACCTTGTCGATCGCGTCGAGCGTGGTCGCGTCGAGGGTGACGTCGGCGCCGGCGAGCACGTCGTCGAGCTGGGCCAACGTCTTCGGCCCGATGATCGTCGACGTCACCGCCGGATGGCTGTCCACGAACGCCAGCGCCAGGTGGGTCAGCGAGATCCCGGCCTGCTCGGCGATGGTGGCGAGCCCCTCCACCGCGTCGTAGCGGGCCGGCGTGCTCGGGTCCTCATCCAGCCCGGCACCGCCGCGGCGGCGGGCGAAGACCCCCTCCGACCCGAAACGCGAGCCCGACGGGATCTCGGCGTCGCGGCGGTACTTGCCGGTCAGCCAGCCGCCGGCCAGCGGGCTCCACGGGATGACGCCCACGTCGTGGCGCAGCGTCGCGGGCAGCACCGCCTCCTCGATCGACCGGGCGAAGATCGAGTACTGCGGCTGCTCGCAGACGAACCGCTCGCTGTTGCGGCGGCGCGCGGCCCACTGCGCCTCGACGATCCAGTCGGCGGGGTACGACGACGAGCCCAGGTAACGGACCTTGCCCTGGCGGACGAGGTCGGTCAGGGCGCCGAGGGTCTCCTCCAGATCGACGTCCCAGTCGTGCCGGTGCACCTGGTAGAGGTCGATGTAGTCGGTGTCGAGCCGGCGCAGGCTGTCCTCGACGGCGCGAATGATCCAGCGCCGGGAGCCGCCGCGGTGGTTGCGCTCGTCGCCCATCGGGGTGAAGCACTTGGTGGCCAGGACGATGTCGTCGCGGCGGCCCTTGATGGCCTTGCCGACGATCTGCTCGCTCTCGCCCTGCGAGTAGACGTCGGCGGTGTCGACGAAGTTGATGCCCGCGTCGAGCGCGTGGTTGATGATGCGTTCGCACTCGTCGTGGTCGGTGTTGCCGAAGGCGCCGAACATCATGGCGCCCAGGCACTGGGTGCTGACCTCGACGCCGGTCCGGGCGAGCTTGCGGTACCGCATGGATGAGCCTCCTGCACTGTCGTCGCTGACCCTGCATGTGTCGCGTGACCCTGCATGTGTCGTCGCCGATCCCGCGCGGCCGCGACCTCCCCGCACTGCCTGTCCGGATGGAGGCAACGGACATCGCGGGCTCCGGACAAGCAGGGATCGTCGCCCCGCAGCCGACCGTAACGATGAGAGCGCACTCGAAGTCAACCCGGTTGGCGAGGCCCGGTTCGGGGGTCGAGCCTGGCGCCGATGTGTCGAAGTCTGTGGACGTAACGTGACGGCGTCAATATTGTGATGGCTGTCACATTCGGATCCGCTCGAACGGCTACGCCGCATCGGCATCAGGGAGAGCGCATGTACCCGGGGGTGTTCGCCGAGCAGTCTCCCCACAAGCCGGCCGTGATCGTCGCCGGCACGGGTGCCGTGCTCACCTATGGCGAGCTGGAGGACGCCTCGAGCCGGCTCGCCCGCCGCCTGCACGAGGTTGGTCTGCGCCGCGAGGATCATCTCGCCCTGCTCACCGACAACGACCCGCGGGCCTTCGAGGTCTTCTGGGCAGCGCTTCGATCGGGCCTGTACATCACTGCCGTCAACCGGCACCTCGTCGCGGACGAGATCGCCTACATCATCGACGACTGCGGCGCGCGCGGCCTCGTCGTCTCGGCCGCCCTGCTCGACGTGGCCGAACAGATCGTCGAGGCGACCCCCCAGGTCGGGATCCGGCTGGTCTACGGCGCGGACGCGGGTGCATCGAGTACGTATGGTTCGTACGACGAGGCGCTGGCCTCGGTGCCTCCCGGCCCGCTGCCCCACCAGCCGTGCGGCACGGACATGCTGTACTCGTCCGGCACCACCGGCCGGCCCAAGGGGATCCGGGACGACCTGCCCGAGCGCGAGGTCCACGAACCCGGCGACCCGCTGGTCACCCTGTTCGGGTCGATGTACGACTTCGGCCCCGACACCGTCTACCTCTCGCCCGCACCGATCTACCACGCCGCACCGCTGCGGTTCGGCGGCTGGGTGCACCGACACGGCGGGACGGTCGTGCTGATGGACCGCTTCGACGCCGAGGGCGCACTCGCCGCGATCGAGCACCACCGCATCACCCACAGCCAGTGGGTGCCGACGATGTTCGTCCGCATGCTCAAACTCGCCCCGGCTGTCCGGGAGAAGTACGACCTGTCCAGCCACCGGGTCGCCGTCCACGCGGCGGCGCCCTGCCCGCCCGAGGTGAAACGCGCGATGATCGACTGGTGGGGGTCGATCATCTACGAGTACTACTCGTCGACGGAGAAGGCCGGCGCCACGTTCATCACGACCGAGGAATGGCTACGCAAGCCAGGCTCGGTCGGCCGCCCCGGGATGGGGATCGTCCGGATCTGCGGCGACGACGGCGCCGAGCTGCCCACGGGCCAGGTCGGCACGATCTTCTTCGAGCGGGACGTCCCCGCGTTCGAATACCACAACGATCCGGCGAAGACCGCCGCCGCCCGCCACCCCGATCACCCCACCTGGTCGACCACCGGCGACGTCGGCTACCTCGACGAGGACGGCTACCGGGTTGCGGGCCAGTGCTCCGGCCTTCAGGNCGGGGGTGAAGGCCCGCGCGGGAAGGCCGTCTCGCGGCCTGAGCGTGCTCTAAACCGGACGGGTCTGTTCCTCGATGTACCGGCGGAGCACGTCCAGCGGCGCGCCACCGACAGACCCGGCGAAGTAGGAGCCTGACCAGAGCCGGTTCGCCCGCCAGTAGTNCCGGGCCAGGTCGGGGAACTCCTGGCGCATCCGACGGGACGACACGCCTTTCAGGCTGTTGACGAGCTTCGACAGGGCGATTTTCGGCGGGAAGTGGATCAGTTCAACCTCGAAGTCGGCGCACACCGCCCGCATGATCTCTTCCAGGTGGGTCAGGTGCCGGTCGTCGAAGACCCGATGCCGGTACTTGGTCACGAAAACCAAGTGGGCGTGCAGGACGAAAACGCAGTGCCTGCCAGCGCGGATACCCNGATCTGTCGTCATAGACCAATGGCACGACTGTGATCGTGCAGCTCCGGTACAGCTTCCGCTTGTATCCGAGNGTCGGTCAGCGGNTCGCGCTGGCGCGGGCGTTCGGCTGCGCGCGCGTGGTGTACAACGACGCGCTCAGCACCCGAGAGACGGCGCGCGCGGCGGGGCTGCCGTTCCCGAAGTCGGGCGACCTGTCGAAGATGCTGATCACCGAGGCGAAGTGGACGCCGGAACGGGCGTGGCTCGCCGAGGTGTCGGCCGTCGTTCTGCAACAGTCACTGCGCGACCTCGACACGGCATACCGGAACTTCTTCGACGGGTTGAAAGGCAAGCGCCCGAGGATGGGGCCACCCCGGTACAAGTCGAAACGGGACAGCCGGCAGGCCGTCAGGTTCACCGCGAACGCCCGCTGGTCGTTCACCTCGGGCGGGAAG